>NZ_VDGT01000026.1 GCF_006335015.1 Streptomyces sedi | reverse complement strand
GGTTCTCCTACGCGCTGGGCGACGACGACCTGGTCGAGGGCGTCTCCCGCATCCAGAAGCTGCTGGCCGAGGCCCGCTGAGGCGTCGGCGGCGACACCGGGGTCGACCCGAACGCGGGTTCGGGTCGACCCCCGCCGGGTGGACCGGCGCGGCGACCGGGTTTGGGCGCACCGGCCTGGTACGGCAAGATCCTGGGATGGCTCGTGTTCGTGATCTGAAGTCCCTCCCGAAGGCGCATCTGCACCTGCACTTCACGGGGTCGATGCGGCCCGCGACCCTGCTGGAACTGGCCGACAAGTACGGCGTCCACCTGCCGGAGGCGCTGCGCGGCGGGGAGCCGCCGAGCCTGCGGGCCACCGACGAGCGGGGCTGGTTCCGCTTCCAACGCCTCTACGACCTGGCCAGGTCGTGCCTGCGGGAGCCGGAGGACATCCAACGGCTGGTGCGCGAGGCGGCCGAGGAGGACGTGCGGGACGGCTCGCGCTGGCTGGAGATCCAGGTCGACCCGACCTCCTACGCGCCGCGACTCGGCGGGCTGATCCCCGCGTTGGAGATCATCCTGGACGCGGTGCGCACCACCTCGCGGGAGACCGGCCTGGGGATGCGGGTGCTGGTCGCGGCGAACCGGATGAAGCACCCGCTGGACGCGCGCACCCTGGCACGGCTCGCGGTGCGCTACCGGGACCAGGGCGTCGTCGGGTTCGGGCTGTCCAACGACGAACGTCGCGGTTTCGCCCGGGACTTCGACCGCGCCTTCGCGATCGCCCGGGAGGGCGGGCTGCTGGCCGCCCCACACGGCGGCGAGCTGGCCGGGCCCGTGAGCGTGCGGGACTGCCTCACCGACCTGGGCGCGGCCCGGGTGGGGCACGGGGTGCGGGCGGTGGAGGACCCGGCCGTGCTGACCCGCCTCGCCGAGGCGGGGGTGGCCTGCGAGGTCTGCCCGGCGTCCAACGTGGCGCTGGGGGTGTACGAACGCCCGGAGGACGTTCCGCTGCGGAAGCTGTGGGACGCGGGGGTGCCGATGGCGTTGGGCGCCGACGATCCGCTGCTCTTCGGCTCGCGGCTGGCCGCGCAGTACGAGATCGCCCGTCTGCACCACGCGTTCACCGACCACGAACTGGCCGAACTGGCCCGCCAGTCCCTGCGCGCCTCGGCGGCGCCGGAGGATGTGCGGGACAAGTGCATGGTCGAGATCGACGCGTGGCTGGCGGGGTGACCCTGCCGGGGGTGCCGAGGCGACAACCCACCTGGCCGGTGCGGCACCGTAGTCGCCTACGGCCCGCCACGGATGCACCGCGCAGTTCCCCGCGCCCCCAGAACCGCCCACCGGCGGTGAAGGGGCGCGGGGAACCGCGCGAGCGACCACACGCCGAGCCGAGGACGGCAACCCACGCGAGCCAGGCACACGAGGAGCCGCTCCCCAAAGGCACCGCAGGTCAGAGAGACGTGCCGACCAGGACCGGTTCGTTGACCAGGGTGACGCCGAACGCGGCCTGGACGCCGTCGCGGACCTCGCGGGCGAGCCCGAGCAGGTCGGCCGTCGTGGCCTCGCCCCGGTTGGTGAGGGCCAGGGTGTGCTTGCCCGAGATGCGGGCGGGGCCGGTGCCGTAGCCCTTGGTGAAGCCGGCGCGGTCGATCAGCCAGGCGGCCGAGGTCTTGGTCCGGCCGTCGGGGGCCGGGTAGGCGGGCGGCTCCGCCTCCGGCCCGAGCCGCTCGGCCGCGCGGCGGCGGAAGGCGGCGAAGGCCTCGGCGTCCAGCACCGGGTTGGTGAAGAAGGAGCCGGCCGACCAGGTGTCGTGGTCCTCCGGGTCCAGCACCATGCCCTTGCCGGTGCGCAGCTTGAGCACGGCCTCCCTGGCGTTGGCCAGCGGCACCCTGCCGCCTGGTTCGACGCCGAGCAGCCTGGCGGTCTCGGCGTAGCGGACGGGGGCCGAGAGGCCGCCGGCGTCCTCCAGCTCGCAGCGGACGCGCAGCACGACGAAGCGGTGCGGCTCCGCCTTGAAGCGGCTGTGGCGGTAGGCGAAGCCGCACTGCTCGCCGGTGAGCGTCACGGTCTGGTCGGTCTCGCGGTCGTAGGCGACGACCTCGGTGATCACCGAGGAAACCTCCTGCCCGTAGGCGCCCACGTTCTGGATCGGGGTGGCGCCGGCGGAGCCGGGGATGCCGGCCAGGCACTCGACGCCGGCCAGGCCGGCCTCCACAGTGCGGGCGACGGCCGCCGACCAGTTCTCCCCGGCGGCCAACTCCAGTCGGGTGCCGTCCAGTCGGACCCCGGTGGTGGCGATGCGCAGCGCGGTACCCCGGAAGCCGCCGTCGGCGACGACCAGATTGCTGCCGCCGCCGATCAGCAGCAGCGGCCGGCGCTCGGTGTCGGCCCGGCGAACGGCCTCGACGATCTCCTCGTCGGTGGTCGCGGTCAACAACCGGTCGGCCGGCCCGCCGAGGCGGAGGGTGGTCAGCGGCGCCAGCGGGGCGTCAGAAGTCTCCAGCACCCCGCCACCATACGAGACCGTCCCGTCCGTGACCGGCCGCCTCCACCGGCCACGGACGGTCCGCCCGCCGTCAGGCGGCCACGCCGACCGGCTCGGGTGCCTCCGGCTCGGCGGGCGCCGACGGGCGCCCCGCGTCGCGGCGGGGAACGAGCAGCACCAGGGCCGCCGCGGCGAGCAGCAGGACGGTGCCGACCCAGAGCGCGGGAACGAGCCCTTCGGTGAACACCTGGTGCGTCTCGTAGCCGCCCCGGCTGGCGAAGACCGAGGCGAGCACGGCGACTCCGAGGGCGCCGCCGACCTCGCGGAGCGCGTTGTTCACCCCGGAGGCGATGCCCTCCTCGTGGGGGCGGACCGAGCCGAGGACCATCGCGCCGGCGGGCGCGAAGAACATGGCCATCCCCGCGCCGCTGAGGGCGAACGCCGGTATCTGGGAGACATAGCTCACGCCCGGCTCGGCCAGGACGGCGAGCCAGCCGAGGCCGACGGCCATCAGCGTCATGCCGGTGGCGACGACCGTGCGCCCGCCTATCCGGTCGGTGAGGGCACCGGCCAGCGGCGCGACCAGCAGGGTCATCCCCGTCCACGGCAGCATCCGCAGCCCGGCCTCGGTGGGCGAGTATCCCTGGACCAGCTGAAGGAACTGGGTCAGCAGGAAGATCGAGCCGAACATGCCGGCGAACATCAGCAGACTCGCCGCGTTGACCGCGCTGAAGGCGCGGGAGCGGAAGAGGCGCATCGGCAGCATCGGGGTGGCGGTGTGCGTCTCCCAGCGGACGAAGGCGACCAGCAGCAGCCCGCCGAGAACGAAGCCGGCCAGCACCGGGCCCGAGGTCCAGCCGTGCTCGTGGCCGCGGACCAGGGAGAGCACGACCCCGAGGAGGCCGCCGCTTACCAGGGCCGTGCCCAGCAGGTCGAGCCGGCCGTCGCCGCCCCTGCTCTCGGCGAGCCGGCGGTGGGCCAGCGGGATCAGGGCGAGGCCGATCGGGACGTTCAGCCAGAAGATCCACTGCCAGGTGAGGTGCTCGGTGATGGCGCCGCCTACCAGCGGGCCCGCGGCCACCGCCAGGCCGTTGACCGCGCCCCAGATGCCGAACGCCGCGCCGCGGCGCTCCTTGGGGACCGCGGCCGAGATCAGGGTGAGGCTGAGCGGCATCAGGATGGCCGCGCCGGCGCCCTGGAAGGCGCGGGCCGCGATCAGCTGGTCCGTCGATCCGGCGAGCGCGGCGCCCGCCGAGGCGGCGGTGAAGAGCGCGACGCCGACGACGAAGACCCGCCTGCGCCCGAAGCGGTCGCCCAGCGCGGCACCCAGCAGCAGCAGGCAGGCGAACGGCAGGGTGTAGCCGTTGACGATCCACTCCAGGTCGGAGAGCTTCCCGCCGAGGTCGTCCCTGAGCACCGGCAGCGCGGTGGTGACGACCAGGTTGTCCAGCGCGGCCATGAAGGTGGCGGCGCCCACGACCAGCAGCGTCCACACGACGCTGCCGCCGCCCCCCGCTCCCGGTGGCCTCTTCCGCTCCGCTTCCCGCGCGCTGTCGTGCGCCATGATCCCCTCCGAGTCGGAAGATTAGTGATCGGTCAATAAGTTTCGAGGACACACGTGTGCCCTACTCCCGCGCGGATCTCTCCCCCGGGCCAGCCGGGTCAGCCGGCGGCCCCGGACCCGTCGCCCTCGGCGCCGGAGAAGTAGTCGAAGACGTTCAACGTGTCCCAGACCCGGTGCCCCTCGGGGAAGCCCATGGAGAGGGTCACGTTGATCAACATGCCTATGCCGAAGAAGTCCCTGGTGAGGACGGGGTCACCGCCCAGGCGACCCTGTATGCCGTCCCACATCTCCGCCCACAGGGCGCGGATCTCGGAGGCGAACTCCTCGTCCCCCTCCGCCTCCCGCGCGCTGACCGCGACATACATCTGCATCTGGAAGAGCAGGTCGCTGCGGTCGGAGATCATCGGGAAGTACGCCCTGCACATGGCGTCGTGGGCCTCCTGGGGCCCCAACCCCTCGGTGGCCTCCTCGAACTGCCGCCGCAACCGCTCGATGGAGTGGCGCGCGGCGGCCAGGAAGATCGCCCGCTTGTCCGGGAAGAGCCGGAAGAGATACGGCTGGGAGACCCCCACCCGCCTGGCGATGGACGCGGTCGTCGTGCCCACGTACCCGGCGCGGCCGAACTCGACCACCGCCGCGCGGATCACGCTCTCGCGCCTCTCCTCGGCCGACATCCGGCCGCTCTCCCGTGCCATACGAGAAAGTTATTGGTCGATCACTAATGTGTCAACCCCCGGCCGGCGGAGCTACCCGGCACGCTCCTCGTACTCCACGTACTCGACCAGGACGATCCCGGGCGTCCGCCGTTCCGCCTCGGCCAGCTCCGCCAGCCTCCGGGGCCCGAGCGGGGCCGCGCCAAGGAGGGAGCAGAGGGACACCCGCCCGGGGCGGGCCACGGCGCCCCGGCGGTAGGCGACCACCGTCGGCCCCAGCGCCAGCGCCACGGGGTGGGGGTCGGCGAGTTCCTCGGTGTCCAGCCGGCGGAGGGCGTCCGCCGGGAGGCGGGCCAGCCACGGGTAGGCCGCCACCAGCTCGTCGAGTCGCGCCACGGCTCGCTCCAGGTGATCGACTCGTTGCCCGCCCCGGCCGGGACGTCCACATCCCGGCCGGGGGCGGGGCGTTCAGCCCAGGCGGACCACGGCGCGGGCCATGCCCAGCACCTTCTGCTCGGCGCTGACCGCCGTCAGATCCACCCGAACGGTGCGCTGTTCGTCGTCCAGCTTGACGGCGACCTTGCCGCCGACGGTGATCTCCGCCGCGACCTCGCCCTCCGGGACGTCCGGGACGACGACCGGCTTGGTGAAGCGCACCCCGTACTCCAGCACCGCGCCCGGGTCGCCCGCCCAGTCGGTGACCACGCGGCCGGCCTGGGCCATCGTGAACATCCCGTGGGCGATCACGTTCGGCAGCCCGACCTCGACGGCGAAGCGCTCGTTCCAGTGGATCGGGTTGAAGTCGAGCGAGGCGCCCGCGTACCGCACCAGCGTGGCGCGGTCCACGGGAAAGGTCCTGGAGGGCAGCTCGGTGCCGACCTCGACGTCGGCGTACGCGACACGGCGCGCGGCCTCCTGGGTCATCGCTGCTCCCCCTCCCCGGCGGGCGCGTCGTCGCCGCCGCTCCTGGCCACCAGCTTGGTGTGGGCGGTCGCCACCAGGGCGCCCGTCTCGTCGTGCAACTCGCCGCGCACGGTCAACACGTCGTTGCCCATCAGGGACTTGATGGACTCGATGGTCGAGCTGACCGAGAGCCGGTCGCCGGCGCGCAGCGGCCGGACATAGGAGAACTTCTGTTCGCTGTGCACCACCCGGCTGTAGTCCAGGCCCAGCTTCGGGTCGGAGATCACCTCGAACGCGGCGCGGTAGCTGACCAGGAAGACGAAGGTCGGCGGCGCGATCACGTCCGGGTGGCCCAGGGCCCTGGCCGCCTCCGGGTCCGCGTAGGCGGGGTTGTCGTCCCCGATCGCCTGGGCGAACTCGCGGATCTTCTCCCGGCCCACCTCGTACGGCTCGGTGGGCGGGTAACTCCGCCCGACGAACGACTGGTCGAGAGGCATCGCGGACTCCTCACATCCGGGGACGACGGCCGTGGTCAAGGCCGTGGAAAGACGCGAAGCCGCCCCCGGCGATGACCGGGGACGGCTTCTCACAACGATGTCGCGTGCCGCGTGATACGGACGCCGAGCGCGAAACGCCGCTCAGCGGGTCTCGCGGTGCGCGGTGTGCGAGTTGCAACGCGGGCAGTGCTTCTTCATCTCCAGGCGGTCCGGGTCATTACGCCGGTTCTTCCTGGTGATGTAGTTCCGCTCCTTGCACTCCACGCAGGCCAGCGTGATCTTCGGGCGGACGTCGGTGGCAGCCACGTGAGTGCTCCTTGACGGATGGACGGGTGAAACCTATTGAACACAGAGAGAGTAGCCGATCGGAGGACCGACCCCGCAATCGGCTACTGTGAGTAGCGGCGACCGGACTTGAACCGGTGACACAACGATTATGAGCCGTTTGCTCTACCGACTGAGCTACGCCGCCACAGGGCTTGCCGCTCCCACCCGGAGGATGAGAGCCAGGCACCCCAGAGCCCCAAAACGGAATCGAACCGTTGACCTTCTCCTTACCATGGAGACGCTCTGCCGACTGAGCTATTGGGGCGAGCGCTCAAGAGATTACACGGTCACCGGCGGAAGGCGAAATCCATTGCCACGCCGACCCGCTGGGCGCGGGTCGGGCGTTTCTTATGACTTTCCCCCCGCCGCCGGGCGCTTCCCCGCCCGGCCCCCGGACGGGGCCTACGCTCGCTCCGCAGTCGTCGCCCGAGCGGGGAGCGCGATGTCCCAGTCCGCGATGTCGGAGCCGGTGCCGGCCAGGGGCGCCGGGGAACTGCTGCTGCGCGGGCCGCGGCTGGCCGACGGGCGGACCGTGGACGTGGCGCTGGCCGACGGCCGTGTCGCCGCCGTCGCACCGGCCGGCTCGCTGCGGCCCGGCGCCCCCGGCGACCTGGTCCCGCTCGACGGCTACCTGCTGCTTCCCGCCCCCGCCGAGCCGCACGCGCGCCCGGAGACCGCGCTCACCGCGCCCGGCCCGGAGCCGCGCCGCCCGCTGCCGGCACGCGTCGCCGAGTCCGCGCTGATCCGGCTGGGGCACGGCGCGACGGCACAACGTTGCCATGTCGCGATCGACCGCGGCCTCGAAGCGTGGGACACCGTGATCGAGGCGGGCCGCGCGCTGGCCGGGCTGGCCGAGGTGAGCGCCGTGCCGCTGCCCGGGCCGCTCACCGGCCTGGCCGGCGCCGGCCAGCGCGCGCGACTGCGGGACGCGCTGGCCATGGGCGCCGGCGCGGTCGGGGGCGCGCCGGACCGCGACCCGGACCCGGCGGGGCATCTGGACGCGGTGCTGGAGCTGGCCGACGCGTGGGGGCTGCCGGTCGCGCTGCACACGGAGGCGGCCGAACCGGCCTGGCTGGAACGGTTGGTGGCCTCCGCCACCGCCGGCGGCGCCGCACGGCACGGGCTCTGCCTGGGCCCGGCCGGCGGCCTCGCCCGGCTGACGCCGCCCGCGCTGCGCCGGGTCGCCGAGGGGCTGGCGGCCGGCGGGGTGCGGGTGGTCTGCACGGCGAGGAACGGGCGCCGGGCGCCGGTGCGGGAGTTGACCGCCGCGGGGGTGACGGTGGCCGTCGGCGGCGGACCGCTGCGGACGGCGGCCGAACCGGCCGGCGGCGGCGACCCGTTGGCCGCCGCCCGACTGCTGGCCGCCGGCGGGGCGCGGACGCCGGAGGCGGCCTACGCCGCCGTCGGCCCGCTGGCCAGGGCGGCGCTCGGGCTGCCGGCGCCGGCCGGGGTGACCGTGGGCTCCCCCGCCGAACTGCTCGCGGTGCGCGGCGGTTCGGTGGCCGAGGCGCTGTCGCTCGGATACAGCAGGGTGGTCTTCCACCGGGGCCGGATCGTGGCGCGGACCAGCGCGGTGCGGGAGTACGCGGCGGACGGGCCGACCAGGGCCGAAGTGGAACTCCCGCGTCAGCAACCGGGTTGAGGCCGGGGCGCGCCCTCGGGAACGGGCGTGGCGGCGCGTTACGGTCGGGGTATGCGCACAGTCATCGCTGGTGGACACGGCAAGATCGCCCGGCGGCTGGAGAAGCTGCTGTCCGGGCGTGGCGAGCAGGTGGCCGGGCTGATCCGGAAGCAGGAGCAGGCGGGAGCCCTCCTGGCGGCCGGTGCCGAGCCGGTGGTCTGCGATCTGGAGGAGGCGACCGTCGAGGAGGTCGCCCGGCACCTGGCCGGCGCCGACGCGGCGGTCTTCGCCGCGGGCGCGGGGCCGGGCAGCGGGATGGCACGCAAGGAGACGGTCGACCGGGCGGCTGCCACGCTCTTCGCCGACGCGGCGGAGCACGCGGGGGTGCGGCGGCTGGTGGTGGTCTCGGCGATGGGCGTCGACGACGAGCCGCCGGCCGGAACGGACCCTGTCTTCGCGGCCTATCTGCGCGCGAAGGGCGCGGCGGACGCGGACATCAGGGCGCGTCAGGGGCTGTTCTGGACCATCCTGCGGCCGGGCCGGCTGACGGACGACCCGGGAACGGGGCGGGTGCGGTTGGCGCCCAGACTCGACTACGGGTCGGTGACCAGGGACGACGTGGCCGGGGTGCTGGCCGCGCTGCTGGAGAGGCCGTCGGCGGTCGGGTTGACGCTGGACCTGGTGGGCGGGGAGACGCCGATCGCGACGGCGGTCGCGGAGGCGGGGTAACGAGGCCGGGGCGACCACCCACCTGGCCGGTGCGGCACCGTCGTCGACTGCGGCCCGCCGACGGCCCGGGCCGCGACAACCCACCTGGTCGGTGCGGCACCGTCGTCGACCGCGGACCGTCACGGATGCACCGCGCAGTTCCCCGCGCCCCCACAAAGCGCTCACGCGCACTGACCCGACCACGCCAGCCCCGACCAGGGGCGCGAGGAACTGCGCGACCAGCCGACCACCGGGGCCAGGGCGACAACCCACCTGGCCGGTGCGGCGCCGTCGTCGGCTGCGGCCCGTCACGGATGCACCGCGCAGTTCCCCGCGCCCCCAAACAGGCCGTCACCGGCCGCGCCTGAACTGGCGCCTGACCCGACCACGCCAGCCCACACAGGGGCGCGAGGAACGGGCCAGGACGACCACCCACCCAACCAGCGCGGCGCCATCCGGACGCACCGCGCACCCACAAGGCGCTCACGCGCACCCCTTGTCCGCGCGCGGGGCGCGCTTTACCGTGTGGGACGTCCTACGTCCGACGTTGGGCGACTGAGCGCCCGCGCGACGCGTTCGAAGGAGCCGGCACCGTCATGTCTCACGAGAACCCGACACCGACACCGAACCCTGGTCCGCCCCGCCCCCGGCGGGGCGCCGCGCGGAAGCGGACGCCCCTGTGGCTGCTGGCCGTGACCGGCACCGCCGTGCTCGGGGTGCTGGCGGCCTCGCCGGCGCTCGCCGCCGGCGCCGGAAGCAACAGCGGCAACGGCAACGGCAGCGGCAACGTCGGGCCGACCGACGACTGTCTCTCCTCGGTGCCCTTCGTCGCCGGCACCGACGGCTACGACACCTTCCGGGTGCCGGCCGTGGTGACCTCGCCCTCCGGCACGCTGCTGGCGTTCGCCGAGGGCCGGGTGGCCGGCGCGGGCGACAGCGGTGACATCGACGTGGTGCTGCGCCGTTCCTACGACGGCGGCTGCACCTGGGGCGAGTTGACGCTGGTGGCCAGCGGCGAGGGGGACACCCGGGGCAACCCGTCGCCCGTCTTCGATCCGGCCACCGGGCGGCTGGTGTTGGTGACCTGCTTCAACGGCGGCGACGTCAGCGAGGAGGAGATCCGCAGCGGCGAGGCGACGCCCGAGCAGAGCCGCCGGGTGTTCGTGCAGTTCAGCGACGACGAGGGCACCAGCTTCAGCACCCCGAGGGAGATCACCCACGCGGCGAAGCGCCCCGAGTGGCGCTGGTACGCCACGGGTCCCGGGCACGCCATCGCGTTGACCAAGGGCCCGCACGCCGGCCGGCTGATGGTGCCGTCCAACCACTCGACCTCCCCCGCGCCGGGCTCGCCCGACGACGGCACCGAGGACCGCTACTACGGTTCGCACGCGCTCTACAGCGACGACGGGGGCGAGACCTGGGAGCTGGGCTACGTCGACCAGTCCTACGAGGGCGCCCTGAACGCCAACGAGTCCAGCGTCGCCGAACTCCCCGACGGCCGGCTCTACTTCAGCGTGCGGGACCAGAACGGCACCGACCCGGGCAACCGGCTCGGCGCCTACTCGTCGGACGGCGGCCAGAGCCTGGACGGGCCGCTGGTGCCGCAGCCCGGGCTGGAGAACGTGCCGGTCGTCCAGGGCAGCGTGCTGCAACTGCCCGGCCGCCAGGGCCCGTTGCTCTTCTCCGGCCCCTCCGAGCCGGACGCCAGGCGGTCGTTGACCATCTACCGCAGCGACGACGGCGGCGGAACGTTCCGCCCCGAGGCGCAGGTCTCCGCGCAGCCGGCGGCCTACTCCGACCTGGTGGAGCTGGACCGCCGGACGGTGGGCCTGCTCTACGAGACGGGCCACGAAGGGCCCTACGAGACGGTCGAGTTCCGCCGCATCCCGATCGGCAGGGGCTGACGCCCGCCGGCGCCGGGCTGCTCGGGCCCCCCGGCTCAGAGCAGCCCGGCGCCGGCGAGGTGCTTGGCGACGCGCGCGGTCTCCGCCTCGTCGAGCGGCACCTGGGGAACGGCCGTGGTCGGGTGGTCGATCCAACCCCGCAGGTAGAGCGCCGTCTTGAAGCCGCCGATCGCCGATGAGCCGCGCCCCATCCGGCCCGGGTCGCCCTCGTCGACCAGCGCGAAGAGCCGCGCCAGCCGGTCCTGTTCGGTGCGGGCCCGCGCCCAGTCGCCCTCGGCGCAGGCGGCGAACAGCCGCACATAGCCGTGCGGGTCGACGTTGCCCAGCCCCGGCACGACACCGTGGGCGCCGAGCAACAGGGCCGCGTCCACGACCAGTTCGGAGCCGGTGAAGACGGCGAACCCCTCGCCCGCCGCCCCCTCCCGCACGCCGGCCAACACGTCGCGCAGCACGGCCAGTTCGGTGCTGGAGTCCTTGAGCCCCGCGAGTACCCCCTCGGCCGCCAGGGTCAGGACCAGCTCGGCGCCGAGCTTGGTGCCGACCGCCGCCGGCAGGTCGTAGGCGAGGACCGGCGCCTGGACGCGTTCGGCGAGCACCCGGAAGTGCCGTTCCACCTCCTGCCGTTGGACGCGGGTGTAGAACGGCGCGGTCGCCACGACCGCGTCGGCGCCGGCGTCCAGCGCGGCCCTGGCGTGGTCGACGACGCGCGGCGTGGTCATGTCGATGGCGCCGGCGAGCACCGGCAGCGCACCGTCGACCTGGGCGGCGACGGTCTCGACGACGGTGACGCGCTGCCGGTCGGTGAGGAACGCGGCCTCCGAGGTGGAGCCGAGGACGAACAGCCCGTCGACGCCGGCGCCCACCAGGTGGTCCACGAGCCGGGCCAGCGAGACGGTGTCCACCTCGCCCTCCGGGGTCAGCGGGGTGCAGACCGGGGGCACGACCCCGGTGAGGCGGGCGGGCAGGCTCATGAACGCTCCTTGGCCTCGGTCGCCTGGGCGACGAGCTGGTGGGTGGTCTCCTCGGCCGCGACCGGGTGGTGGCAGCGGAAGCGGTGTCCCCCGGGAGTCTCGCCCGCCGCGTCCCGGAACTCGGGCATCGACTCGGCGCAGCGCCCGTCGGCCTTCCAGCAGCGGGTGCGGAACGGGCAGCCGCTGGGCGGCCGGACGGCGGACGGCAGCGGGCCGGTGAGCGGGATGGGCTCGATCGGGTCGAGCAGCCCCGGCGTCGCGGAGAACAGCGCCCGGGTGTAGGGGTGTCGGGCGTGGCGGGAGACGCGTTCGGCCGGTGACTCCTCCACGATCCGGCCCAGGTACATGGTGACCACCCGGTCGCTCATCCGGCGCACGGTCTGGATGTCGTGGGAGACGAAGACCATGGCCAGGCCGAGGCGGGCGCGCAGGTCGAGCAGGAGGTTGAGGATCTGGGCGCGGACCGACACGTCGAGGGCGCTGGTGGGCTCGTCGGCGACGAGCAGCGCCGGTTCGAGGGCCAGCGCCCTGGCGATGGCGACGCGCTGGCGCTGGCCGCCGGAGAGCTGCCCCGGCAGGGCGTCGGCGACGTGCCGGGGCAGCCCGACCAGGCCGAGCAACTCCCGTACGCGCGCGTCCCGTTCGGCCGGGGTGCCGCGCCGGTGGACGTCGAGCGGGTCGCGCAGCAGGCGGTGCACGGACAGCCGGCGGTTGAGCGCCGTCGACGCGTCCTGGAAGACCATGCCCACGCCGGTGCCGATCGCGGCGCGGCGTTCGGCGGGGTCCATCGCCCACAGCTCGCGGCCCCGGTGGGAGACCGTGCCCGCGGTGGGGCGGGCGATGCCGACCAGGACCTTGGCGAGCGTGGACTTGCCGCAGCCGGACTCGCCGACGACGCCGACGGTCTCGCCCGGCGCGAGGGCCAGGTCCGCGCCGACCAGGGCGTGCACCCGGTCGCGGCGCAGCAGCCCGGAGCCGCGCGCCGGGTAGTCGAGGTGGACGTCGGACAGCTCCATCAGGGGGGTCGGGTCGGTCACGGGCTGACCTCGCTCTCGGAGGGCGCGGGTTGTGCGTCGCCCGGCGCGGGCGCCGGGTGGTGGCAGGCGACGTGGTGCGCGGTGCCGGCGGCCTCGACGAGGGGAACGGGCTCGGCGCAGTCGTCGTCGGCCAGCGGGCAGCGGTCGGCGAAGCGGCAGCCGGCGGGGAAGTCGGCCGGGGCCGGCACCACGCCCCTGATCTGCGTCATCCGCTCGGCGCCCGACTCCAGGGAGAGCACGGAGCCGAGGAGCCCCCGGGTGTAGTGGTGGGCGGGGGCGCCCACCAGGTCGGCGGTGACGCCCTGTTCGGCGATCTGCCCGCCGTACATCACGACGACCCGGTCGGTGACGTCGGCGATCAGCGCGAGGTCGTGGGAGACCAGCACCAGCGCGAAGCCCAACTCGGCGCGCAGCCGCAGCAGCAGCTCGATGACCTGCGCCTGGATGGTGACGTCGAGGGCGGTGGTGGGCTCGTCGGCGACGATCAGCCTCGGCTCGCGGGAGAGCGCCATGGCGATCAGGACCCGCTGCCGCTGGCCGCCGGACAGCTCGTGCGGGTAGGCGCGGAGCGTGCGTTCGGGGTCGAGGCCGACCATCCGCAGCAGCTCGGCCGGGGAGCGCCGGCCGCCCCTGCGGACGAGTTGGCGCAGCTGGGCGCGGATGGTCATGGCGGGGTTCAGCGAGGAGAGCGCGTCCTGGTAGACCATCGCCATCTGGTGGCCGAGGAGTCCCCTGCGGGCGCGGGGGGTGAGGGCGTTCAGCTCGCGACCGTCGAAGTGGACGGTGCCGCCCACCTCGGCGTCGCGCGGCTGGAGGCCCATCACGGTCAGCGCGGTCAGGGACTTGCCGCAGCCGGACTCGCCGACCAGGCCGAGGACCTCGCCTGGCCGCACCTCGAAGCTGACGCCGGAGACGACGTCGACGCCGCGGTGGCGTTCCGGGAAGCGGACGGTCAGGTCCCGCACGGTGAGCACGGGTTCGGCGGTGACCGGCGGCCTGGCCAGCGCGCGCAGCCGGGCGCCGGCGCGTTCCAGACCGGGCAGCGGCAGGGGGACGCGCGGCGCGTCGTCGCCGGCGGCCCTGGCGGCGGGGACGGTCCCGCCGGGGTCGCCCTCGGGCAGGTCGCGGTGGGGGCGGGGCGCGGCCCAGGAGTCGGAGGCGCCCTCGGCGAGGATGTTCAGCGCCAGCACGGTCGCCAGCATCAGCAGCCCTGGGAAGACCGTGGCCCACCAACCGCCCAGCAGCACCAGGTTCTTGCCGTCGGCGATCACGCTGCCCCAGGACGGTTCCGGGGGCCGCACTCCGGCGCCGACGAAGGAGAGCGACGCCTCGAAGACGATGGCGTCGGCGACCATCACGGTGGCGAAGACCAGCACGGGCGCGGCGCAGTTGACGGCGACGTGGCGCACCAGGATGAACGGGGTGCGCGCGCCGATGACGCGTTCGGCCGTGACGTAGTCCTCGCCGTACTGGGCGAGGACGTTGGCGCGCACCACCCGGGCGATCGGCGGGGTGTAGAGGAAGGCGATGGCGCAGACCAGCACGGTGACGCCGCCGCCGAAGACGGAGATCAGCACGGCGGCGAGCGCGACGCCGGGGAAGGCCATCACCACGTCGAGCGAACGCATCAGCGTCTCGTCGACGACCCGCCGCGAGGTGGCGGCGACGGCGCCGATCACCGCGCCGACGGCCAGCGCGAGCAGCGTCGCGCCGAGGCCGATGGCCAGCGACCAGCGCGCCCCGTGCAGCAGCCGGCTGAGGATGTCGCGGCCGAGGCTGTCCTGCCCCATCCAGTGGTCGGCCGAGGGGCCCTCGGAGGTGCCGGCCTGGGCGTAGGGGTCGTGCGGCGCCAGCCAGGGCGCGAGCAGCGCGGCCAGCACCACCAGCAGCAGCAGGCCGAGGGCGACCCGGGAGAGCACCGGCAGCCGTGCGGGGCCGCGCAGCCGGCGGGTGAGGGCGCCGGTCAGCCGGCTGTGGCCGCCCCGTGCGCGGCTGGTCTCGCTTCGCGTCATGTGGCGCTCCTCAGCCGTGGGTTGACCAGCAGATAGAGGATGTCGATCAGCAGGTTGACCAGTACGAAGCCGACGGCGGTGGTCAGGACCACGCCCTGGACGACGGCCGGGTCGCCGTTGCGCACCGCGTCGATCATCAGCTTGCCCATGCCGGGCAGCGCGAAGATGGTCTCGATGACCACGGCCCCGCCCAGCAGGTAGCCGACGCGCAGGCCGAGCACCGTCAGCGGGTTGATCAGCGCGTTCCGCAGCACGTTCCGGCCGACCACCACCAGCGGTGGCAGGCCGCTGCCGACGGCGGTGCGCACGTAGTCGCGGTCCAGCTCCTCGACCATCGCGGTACGGACCACCCTGGTCAGCTGGGCGGCCACCGGCAGCGAGAGCGCGAGGGCGGGCAGCGTCATGGAGTTGAGCCAGGCGTCGGGGCCGTCCTCCGGGTTGACATAGCCGCCGGTCGGGTACCAGCCGCGGTCCACGGCGAAGTACTGGATCATCAGCAGCGCCAGCCAGAACCCGGGCGCCGCGACGCCGACCAGGGAGACCACCCGGATCAACTGGTCAGGCAGCCGGTCGCGGTAGACGGCGGCCAGCACGCCGAGCGGCAGGGCGACGGCGACGGCTATCCCCAGGCCCAGGAAGGTGAGTTGGAGCGTCAGCGGCAGCGCGGTGACCACCTGGTCCCAGACCGGTGCCCTGGTCAGCACGCTGATCCCGAGGTCGCCTGTGACCAGGTCCCCGACGAAGTCCAGATAGCGCACGGGCAGCGGGTCGAGCAGCCCGTTCTCCTCGCGGAACTCGTGCAGTTGCTCCTGGGTGGGGTTGGTGCCCTGGAAGTACGCGGACGCCGGGTCCATGTCGGAGAACCGCATGACCAGGAAGACGAAGAGGATGACGCCCAGCAGCAGCGGCACCAGCAGCAACAGCCGGCGGACCACCATCCGCAGGACCACCGTCACGAGACCACCGCCCCCGTCTGGAGCACGTTGATCCCGGGGTACGCCTGGGCGCGGACGCCGGTGATGACGCGCGGGTCGTAGGCGGTCAGCAGTTCGTTGTGGACCACGGGGTAGAGCACCGCCTGCTCGGCGACCAGGTCGAGCGCCCGGTGGGTGAGCTGGAGCCGGCGCTCGGGCTCGGGCTCCTCGGTGGCCTGGTCCATCAGCGCGAACAGCTCGTCGGCCGCCTCGCTGCCCTCCCAGCCGGTGTAGCCCATCCACAGGCCGCCGCGCGTGTAGTTGTAGCGGAGGATGAGGTCGGCGTCGAGGCCGAACTGGTTGGGGTTGGAGACGGCGGCGACCGCCTGGTAGGCGCGGTCCTGGTCCATCTTGGTGAAGAGCGCGGAGGTCTCCTGCGGCTCCAGCGTGGTGGCCACGCCGATCGCGTCCCAGGACTCCTTGATGGTCGGCAGGCAGTCGACGGCCCAACTCACGTTGACCGCCATCAGGTTGATCGACAGGTCGGTGACGCCGGCCTCGTCGAGGAGCTGGCGGGCGCGGTCGGGGTCGTAGGAGTAGACGGTGGCCGCGGGGCGGTGCGCCGGGTTGTCGGTATCGAGGAACGAGGTGGCGGGGCGGCCGTAGCCCTTGAGGCCGACCTCGATCAGCTGCTCGGTGTCGATGGCGTGCAGCAGCGCCTGGCGGACGCGGATGTCGTCGAACGGCGGGTTCTCCGTGTTGAACATCATGAACAGGTGGTTCATCCCGGCGCCGCCCTCCACCTGCAGGCCCTCGTCGCGCAGTTGCTGAACGTTGGCGTACGGGATGTTCTCCGCGATCTGGGCCTCGGCGCTGTGCCCCGAGACGGCGGCGACGCGGGGCGCCGCCTCCACGACGGAGCGCCAGTTCATGATGCGGAAGGCGGGGTAGCGCGGGCCGTTGTACTCCTCGAACGCCTCGAAGGTGGTGTTGGACTTCGGGTGGTGCGCGCTCTGCCGGTAGGGGCCGGAGCCGACGGCGAGGCCGCCGGTGGCGCGATCCCAGGCGCCCTCCTCGCCGAAGACGTGGCGCGGCATGATCTTGGCGATGGTCAGCCGGGGCGCGGCGTCCGGGAAGGGGAAGCGGAAGTCCAGCTCGACGGTGGCCTCGTCGACCGCGCGGACCCCTTCGAGCCAGCTGGCGAAGAAGGACCGGGCGAGGGTGTTGACCTCGGGGTCGAGGACCCGCTCGAAGGTGAACAGCACATCCTCGACGGTGACCGGCTCCCCGTCGTGCCAGGTGGCGCCGGGTCGCAGGGTGAACGACCAGGTGGTGGCGGTCGGGTCGGCCGGCAGCGCGGTGGCGAGCGCGGGGTAGGGGGCCCGGGTGATCGGGTCGGTGTCCAGCAGCCCCTCGTAGATGTGGTGGTTGGCCGCCATGGAGAACGCGGAGGCGGTCTGTGTCGGGTCCCAGCTCTGGTCGTTGCCGTAGCCGATCACGGCGGTGAGCGAGTTCAGCGCTCCCCCGCTGTGGCCCCCGCCGGTGCCGATCGTGGACGGCGGCCCGCAGGCGCCGAGCCCGGCGGTCAGGGCGCCGGCGGCGCCGAGCGCCCCGCCGTAGCGGAGGAACGCCCTGCGGTCGAGGGAGCGGCCGGAGGAACTTCCGGAACGGTGACCGGTTCGATGGGTCACTCTGCCTCCAAGTGCGGCTTGTGAAGAGGAGGTTGTGCGGTGGTTGCCGGACGCTCTCGACGCTTTCCCCAAGACGTCCTACGTTGTACGTCCTAGGAACGTAGGGACCGGGTGCGCGCCGGGTCAAGGGGTAGGAACATCCCATGTCCCATCTCCCGATGCCACCGGTGGCAGAATTGTGAACGCCAGGTCAAGTCCAGGTGATGGAGAGGGAGGGGCTTCATGGCCCGCCGCATGATGTCGGACGAGGTGCAGGGGCACATCAGGGAGCTGATCCTCACCCGCCGGCTCGCACCGGGCGATCCGCTGCCCACCGAGAGCGAGTTGATGAGCCTCTTCGAGGTGAGCCGCAACTCGGTGCGGGAGGCGCTGAAGGCGCTCCAGGCGGTCAACGTCGTGGACATCCGCCACGGGTTCGGTACCTATGTGGGGAGCCTGAGCCTGGACTCCTTCGTGGACGGCATGGTCTTCCGCGCCGCCGTGCGGCACCGCAGGGGCGAGGCGAGCCTCGCCGAACTCCTGGAGGTGCGCGAGGCGTTGGAGGCCGGGCTGATCGGCAGCGTGGCCGGCGACATACCGGACGCCGACCTGGGGCGGCTGCGCGAGCTGATCGGCGCCATGGAGCGGGAGGCCGACGAGACGGGGCGGGTCAGCGCGGAGACGGACCGCGCGTTCCACCTGGCGCTCTACCGTTCGCTCGGAAACCACCTGCTGAGCGAGGTGCTGGACGCGTTCTGGGCCGCCTTCCACCGGGTCCGCGAGGAGCTGCGGGAGGAACGGCAGGACGAACGCGTCACCCTCGCGCGGCACCAGGCGATCGTCGCCGCGCTGGAGGCGGGCGACACGGCGGGCGCGGTCACCGCGATGCGCGACCACTTCGCGGGCATCCGGCAGGTGTTGCGGCGCAGCGCCCGGGACTGACCCCGCCGGGGCGGGGACCGGGTTGGCGCGGGCCCGGGGCGCCGGGCGCGCACGGCGCGGCCCCCGGCGCGCGTCTCGGGAACGCGCGCCGGGGGCCGGTTGGTCGGGCTTCTCGGTCGCCGCCGTGGCCGTCAGTGCAGCGGCGCCGGCACCGCCTCGTCGTCGCTGTCGCTGCCGCTGCCGGCGGCGCCGCCCGCCTCCGGCGCGGCCACCGGCGTCGGGGGCCGGCGGATCAGGAACGACAGTCCCGTCGCGACCAGCGCCAGCACCGCTCCGCACAGGAACGCGTCGTGGATGCCGGACGCCTGCGCCGTCAACGGGTCGACGCCGCTCTCCACCTCGCTCGTCGCACCGCGGGTCATCACGGTGATGAACAGCGCGGTACCGGCGGCGCCCGCCAACTGCTGGAGCGTGTTGAGGATGGCGCTGCCGTGCGAGTACAGCTCCGCCGGGAGCGACCCGAGCGAGGAGGTCATCAGCGGCGTCATCAGCAGGCCCAGGCCGACGCTGAGCACCACGTGCACCGCGATCGCCAGGCCGACCGGGCTGTCGGTCTCCAGCAGCTGCATCGACGCCAGCGCGCCGGCGACGACGAAGGCGCCGGGCACCACCAGCGGACGCGGCCCGACCCGGTCGTACATCCTCCCCGCGAGCGGCGCGACCAGCCCCATGACCAGACCGCCGGGCAGCAGCACCAGGCCGGTCTCCAGGGTGGAGAGGTCCCGCACGTTCTGCAGGAAGATCGGCAGCAGGATCAGCGTGCCGAAGAGCGCGCCCATCGACACCAGCAGCATGATCAGCCCGACGGTGAACGACCGGTTGCGGAACGGCCGCAGGTCCAGCAGCGGCTGGCGCTCGCCACCGCGCTGGAGGCTCAGCTGACGGAAGGTGAACAGCGCCAGCGCCACGAAGCCGACCGCGATCGGCACCGCCGGCGGCAGCGGGGTGTCGCCCTCGGCGGACTCGCCGATGCTGCTCAGCCCGTAGACCAGGCCGCCGAACGCGACGGCCGACAGCGCGATCGAGACCAGGTCGAAGCGGGCCTCGGCCGGGGTGGTGATGTTGGTGATCCTCATCGAGCCGACGACCAGCGCGACGACGGCGACCGGCAGCACGAACAGGAAGATCCAGCGCCAGCTCAGCTCGGAGAGGATCAGCCCGGAGAACGTCGGCCCGATGGCCGGCGCCACGGCGATCACGATGGAGATCAGGCCCATCGTGCTGCCCCGGCGGGTCGCGGGCACGAACGTCAGCACCGTCGTGATCAGCAGCGGCAGCATCACCGCCGTGCCGGCGGCCTGCACGATGCGGGCCACCAGCAGCACGGGGAACCCGGGCGCTGCGGCGGCCAGCGCGGTGCCGGCGGTGAACAGCGACATCGACGTCATGAAGACCGCGCGGGTGGTGAACCGCTTGAGGATCAGCCCCGTGGTGGGGATCACCACGGCCATGGTCAGCATGAAGGCGGTGGTCAGCCACTGGCCGGTGGCGGCGGAGATCTCCAGGTCCTCCATGAGCCGCGGCAGCGCCACGCCCATGACGGTCTCGTTGAGGATCATCACGAAGGCGGCGGCCAGCAGCAGACCTATGACCAGCACCACCGTGCTGGGTATCGACTCCCCGTCCGGTTCGGGCGGGCCGGTCTCGGGGTCGGATGGCTTCGAGAGCTGTTCCATGGTGTCCCTTGGGCGACGGACGGCAGGCGACTTCAGTGACGGACCGGGCGGGCCCGACGGCGGCCAGGCAGGAAGAAAGCCGGGAAACGACACAGAGCGTCCCCGGCCATGCCAGCTTACGTCCTGGCCGTCAACTGCGGTCAAACAATATGGCCGGCATCACTCCCCCGAGCGACCCCGCGGCACACCCACCCCGACCTGCGTCCCCCTCCCCCGCCGGGGCGCGCCCCCACGTGCCCCGGCGGCGCCCGGCAGCGGGTAGCGGCGGTAGCGCACCGGCTGAGGGGCATCAACCGATCGGTTGATGGCGGGCGGAGCCCGTCGGGGGATGTGGCCGGGTGGGGCGGTCCGGGAGGCTCGTCGTATGAGCATCAACGGCATGGCCGGGGCCGTCGGCCCCGTCGTCGAGGTCAGCGAGCTGCGCAAGGCCTACGGCGGGCGGAACGTCGTCGACGGGGTCTCGTTCTCCGTCGACGAGGGCGAGATCTTCGGGATCCTCGGCCCCAACGGCGCGGGCAAGACCACCACCGTCGAGTGCCTGGAGGGCCTGCGCGTCCCGGACTCGGGCCGGGTGCGGGTCGCGGGGCTCGACCCGCGCGCCGACCACGAGGCGGTGACCCGGGTGCTGGGCGCGCAGCTCCAGGAGAGCGAGCTCCAGCCGAAGCTCACCGTCCGGGAGGCGCTGGAGCTGTACGCCTCGCTCTACCCGCACCCCGCGGACTGGCGCCCGCTGGCCGAACGGCTCGGGCTGACCGCCAAGTTGGCCACCAGGTTCGGGCGGCTTTCCGGGGGGCAGAAGCAGCGGCTGTTCATCGCGCTCGCGCTGGTCGGGGCGCCGAGGGTGGTGGTTCTTGACGAGTTGACCACCGGTCTGGACCCGAGGGCGCGGCGGGACACCTGGGAGCTGATCGAGGACGTCCGCGCCGGCGGGGTCACGGTGCTGCTGGTCACCCACTTCATGGAGGAGGCCCAGCGGCTGTGCGACCGGATCGCGGTGATCGACGGAGGGCGGGTCACCGCGTTGGACACCCCGAGCGGGCTGGTGGCGCGGATGGCCAGGTCGACGGTGATCTCGTTCACGCCGTCCACGCCGCTGGACGACGAGGAGCTGTCGGCGCTGCCCGCGCTCGTCTCGGTCGAGCGGCGGGACGGCCGGATCACGCTGGGCGGCACGGACGAGACGGTCAACGCGGTGGTCACGCTGCTGGCCAGGCGCCGGATCACCGCGCACCAGCTGCGGGTCACGGACGCCACGCTCGACGAGGCGTTCCTCGACCTGACCGCCGCGCACGACTGAACCACCCGAACCCCTTCGACCTGACCACTGGGAGCCGCGAGATGACCACCGTCACAGCCTCACGCACCGCCTCAGCCCGCGTCGCCGTGCTGCGGGCGGAGGCGCGGCTCTTCCTGCGGGAGCCGGGCACCCTCTTCTGGGTGCTGGGCTTTCCGCCGCTGCTGCTGGCGATCCTCGGCCTGGTCCCGCCGTTCCGGGAGGCCGAGGGGGAACTCGGGGGGCTGCGGCCGATCGACGTGTACGTTCCGGTGACGGTGCTGGTCGCGGTGATCGTCGTCGGCGCGCAGGCGATGCCGCCGCTGCTGGCCGGCTACCGGGAGCGCGGCATTCTGCGGCGCATGTCGACCACGCCCATGCGCCCCTCCGCTCTGCTGTCCGCGCAGATGTGGCTGCACGGCGCCGCCGCGCTGGTCTCGGCGGCGCTCTCGTTGGCCATCGGCCGGGTCTTCTACGACGTGGGGCTGCCGGACCACGCGCTCGGCTACGCGCTGACGCTGCTGCTGGCCGTCGCCGCCGCGCTGGCGCTGGGGGCGCTGCTGGGGGCGCGGGTGCGCACCGCGCGGGTGGCGACCGCGGTGGGCTCGGCGGTGTTCTTCCCGATGCTGTTCACCACCGGGCTGTGGATGCCGGTGCAGACCATGCCGGACGTGATGGCGGCCGTCGTGGAGCGCACCCCGTTCGGCGCGGCGGCCAGGGCGCTGGACCAGGCGCAGGCGGGCGGCTGGCCCGACGCCGCGCACCTGGTGGTGGTCGCCGGCTGGGCGGTGCTGCTGACGGTCGCGGCGGTACGCTGGTTCCGGTGGGAATAGGCACGCGCGGGAGCATCGGGTCCCCCGCGCGGACGGGGGCGCGACCGCCGATGGCCGAGAAGGACCAGCGGCGGCACGAGTTCTTCCGCAAGTGGCAGCCGTGCGGGCTGCTCCTGTTCTCGCTGCCGCTGGCGCTCATCACCCTGGACCTGCTGACGCCCGGTGCCGGGGAGCGGGCCGCCATGGCCGCGTTGGTCACGGGCGCCGTGCTGTTCCAGCTGTGGTGGGTGCGGGTGATGCCGGCCCACCCGGGTCCCGACCGCACGACCTTCGTCCACTACCTGGTGCGCTGGGCGCTGGGGGTGGCGCTGACCTGGATCAACCCGTTCTTCGCCTTCTACTCCGCCAGCGGCTACTTCGACGCCGACGAGCTGCTGCCCCGCCGCTGGTGGCGGGTCGGTCTTGTGGCCTGTTCGCTGCCGGTGGCGGCCTCGCAGGCCGGCGGGCCGCCGTTCGGCTCCGCGACCCAGTGGGCGATCTTCGCCGGTCTCGTGGTGGCCAACAACGTGCTGCTCACCGTCGTCAGCCACTTCACGCTCCTGGAGGAGCGGCGGGCGCGGACGCAGGCGGCGACGATCGCCGAGTTGGAACGCACCAACGCCGCCCTGGAGCGCGCCCTCGCGGAGAACGCGGCGCTCCACGACCAGCTGCTGGTGCAGGCGCGGGAGGCGGGCATCGCCGACGAACGGCGGCGGCTGGCGGCCGAGATCCACGACACGATCGCGCAGGGGCTGACCGGGATCATCGCCCAGCTGCGGGTGGTCGCCGCCGGGCCCGACCCGGCGTCGGCACACGAGCATCTGGAGCGCGCCGCCGACCTGGCGCGCCACAGCCTGGGCGAGGCCCGCCGCTCGGTGCACAACCTGGCGCCGGTCGGTCTTGCCACGGACGGGCTGCCGCAGGCGTTGCGCAAGACGGTCGCCGAGTGGGGCGAACGGACGGGCGTGCGGGCCGAGTTCACGCTGACGGGCCGGGCGCGGCAGCCGCACGGCGAGGTGTCGGCGACGCTGCTGCGGATCGCGCAGGAGGCGCTGTCGAACGTGGCCAAGCACGCCTCGGCGGAGCGCGTCGGCGTGACGCTCAGCTTCATGGAAGGCGAGGTCACGCTGGACGTGCGGGACGACGGGCGGGGCTTCGACGCGGCGGCGCTGCCGGGCCGCACCGGCACCTCCGGGTTCGGTCTCGACGGGATGCGGGCGCGGGCCGAGCGGATCGCCGGCACGTTGACCGTCGAGTCCGAGACGGGAGGGGGCACGGCGGTCTCGGCTCGCGTACCGTTGGTGCGCGATGAGCGCTGACGAGGCCGCGCGGTCGGCCGTTGAGCCGGTGATATCCCTGCTGCTGGTCGACGACCATCCGGTGGTGCGGGACGGGCTGCGCGCGATGTTCGACTCGGCGCCCGGCTTCACGGTGGTCGCCGAGGCGGCCGACGGCGTCGAGGCGGTCGCGCGGGTCGCCGCGCACGACCCGGACGTGGTGCTGATGGACCTGCGGATGCCGGGCGGCGGGGGCGTGGACGCCATCGCGGAGCTGACCAGGCGCGGGGCGCGCGCGAAGGTGCTGGTCCTGACGACCTGGGACACGGACACCGACACGCTGCCGGCGATCGAGGCGGGCGCGACCGGCTATCTGCTGAAGGACGCCCCGCGCGAGGAGCTGTTCACGGCGGTGCGCGCGGCGGCCGAGGGCCGCACGGTGCTCTCCCCCGCCGTCGCCTCCCGGCTGGTCTCGGCCGTCAGGACGCCGGCCGCCGGGCCGTTGAGCGCGCGGGAGCGGGAGGTGCTGGCGCTGGTGGCGCGCGGCACGTCGAACCGGGAGATCGCCAGGGAGCTGTTCGTCAGCGAGGCGACGGTGAAGACCCATCTGACGCACGTGTACGCCAAGTTGGGCGTGAACGACCGCGCCGAGGCGGTGGCCAGGGCCTACGAGCGGGGCATCCTGGGCGGCTCCGACCGTTCCTGAGGAGACCCCGCGCCGGGCCGGGCGGCGGCTCCGACCCGTTCCCGCGAGGCGCCGCGCGCCGGCCGCGGGTGCGCGGCCGTCAGTCGCCGGCGATCCGGGCGTGCAGCCCCTCGGTGAGGTCCAGCATCGCCATCCGGAAGATCTCGCCCCGCTCGTCCCCGACGAACGTGGTGTGCCCGAAGACCTCCAGCACCACCAGACCGTGCATGTGGCCCCACGCGCTGAGCATCAGTGCGGTCGCCGGCGCCGGCAGCTCGCCCAGCGCGTCGAGGCGGGCGAGGAACGCGTCGGAGAGCGGGCCGATCCGGGCCGAGGCGAGCTGCTCGACGCGGTAGCCGCCGAACATCAACTCGTAGAAGACCGCGCTCATCCGCTGGAGCGCCCGGGTCGTGGGGCCGTCGACCGGCGCCTCGTAGTGGCGCAGCGGGGTGCCGTAGATCAGTTGGAAGCGTTCGGGGTGGGCGACCGCCCAGCGGCGGTACGCCTCGGCCGCCACCACGAGGCCCGGCGGCGGCGGTTCCTCGGCGGGCGGCGCCTGGACGGCGGCGCGCACCGCGTCGGCGAGGTCGTCGTAGGTCCTGGCGATGAGCGCGGTGACGAGCGCGTCGCGGCTGGGGAAGTAGTGGTACAGCGCCTGCACCGTCATCCCCAGGTCGCGGGCGACCGCGCGCAGCGAGAGCGCCGCCGGTCCGTGTTCGGTGATGTGGCGCTCCGCGGCCTCGACTATCTCCCGGGTGGCGGCGGCCCTGCGCCGCTCCCGCAGGGAGGGCCGCGCCTGCGCGTGCTGCTCTGCGGACATGCGGTGACCCTACGACGGCGGCGGCGCCCCGGCACCCCCGCCCCCTGGGGCCGTCAGAAAATTCTCACACTGCCAAATTCCCTGGCACCCCGCTAGCGTCATGCCCGGCGACGAGGGGCGCGTTCCACCTCCCCCTCCCGTTCCTCTCCACCTCCTCACGGCTTCCGAGCCTCCTCACGGGCTTCCGAGCCCGACCACCGAACGGGGCGAGCGGCCCGCGCGGCGATCCGCGCCGGCCACTCACGGTCAACTCCTCCCACTTCGCCCGCTTTTCATCCGTCGCAAGGACGCAAGTTCAAGGACACGAAGGAGTCCGTCCGTGTTTGACCGCATAGCCGAACTGGCGATCCGCCGGGCCCGGCTGGTACTGGTCGTCGCCGCCGTGGCGACGGTCCTGCTGGGGGCCGTCGGCATGGGCGCGTTCGGGAAGTTGGTGGGGGGCGGCTTCGACGACCCGTCGTCCGAGTCGTCCCGGGCCAACGACGTCATCGAGGAGAAGTTCGGCGGCCAGACCAACCTGGTGCTGCTGGTCGACGCCCCCGAGGGCGGCGTCGACAGCCCGGAGGCCGCGCGCGGCGGCCGGGCGCTGACCGCCGAGCTGGCCGCCGAGCCGAACGTCGCCCACGTCATCTCCTACTGGGGCACCGAGAGCCCGGCGCTGCGCTCGGGTGACGGCCACCAGGCCCTGCTGCTGGCCCATGTGGCCGGCGAGAACGTCGAGTTGGAGGAGAACATCCAGGCCGTCCTCGACGCACACGCCGGCGAGCGGGACGACGGCCTCACCGTCCGCGCCGGCGGCGGCGGCGCCGTGGGCAACGAGATGAACGCGCAGGTCGCGGACGACCTGCTGCTCGCCGAGGGCATCGCCATCCCGCTGACGCTCCTGCTGCTGCTCGTCGTCTTCGGCAGCGTGGTCGCCGCGCTGCTGCCGCTGGCCGTCGGCGTGCTCGCCATCCTCGGCACGTTCGCCCAGCTGTATGTGCTCGGCACCGTCACCGACGTCTCGATCCTCGCCACCAACCTGACCACCGCGCTCGGCCTCGGGCTCGGCATCGACTACGCGCTGCTGATGGTCAGCCGGTTCCGCGAGCGGCTGGCCGCCGGCGCCTCCGTCGAGGCCGCGGTCCGCCACACGGTGCGCACCGCGGGCCGCACGGTCGCCTTCTCGGCGGCCACGGTCGCCGCCGCGCTCGGGGCGCTGATGGTCTTCCCGCAGTACTTCCTGCGCTCCTTCGGCTACGCCGGTGTCGGCGTCGTCGCCATCGCGGCGCTCACCACCCTCTTCGTGCTGCCGGCGCTGCTGCGGGTGTTGGGCCACCGGATCAACGGGGGCCGGATGCCGTGGGTCGGGCGCGGGCGCGGTGGGAGCCGCGAGTCGGTGTGGGGCCGGATGGCGCGCGCCGTGATGCGGCGCCCGGCGCTCACCGCGCTGCCGGTGCTCGCGCTGCTGCTGGTCGCGGCGAGCCCGCTGCTGGGGATCACCTTCGGCACGGCGGACGAACGGGTGCTGCCGGAGAACGCCGAGAGCCGCCAGGTCTCCGCGGCGCTCCAGGAGAACTTCGAGGGCAACGACGACAGCGCGCTGCGGATCGTCGTCGACGCCCCGGTGGACGCCCCCGCGTTGGACTCCTACGCCACCGAACTCGCCGGCCTGGACGGCGTGGTGCGCGTCGAGACCAGCGCCGCCGTCTACGCGGACGGCGCCGCCGCCGGCCCCGGCGACCCGGGCCTGGGCCGCGACGACGCGCAGCGGATCAACGTGGTCAGCGTGCTGACCCCCAAGTCGGACGAGGCCCAGGAACTGGTCCACGACGTCCGCGAGGTGCCCTCCCCCGCCGAGGCGGAGCCGCTGGTGGGCGGGGCGGACGCCGCCCTGGTCGACTCCAACGCCACGGTCGGCTCATGGGTCCCGCTCGCCGCGGCGCTGGTGGTGCTGACGACGTTCGCGCTGCTCTTCCTCTTCACCGGCAGCGTGGTGCAGCCGGTCAGGGCGCTGCTGTTGAACCTGGTGAGCATGGGCGCCGCGCTCGGCGTGGTGACCTGGATGTACCAGGAGGGCAACCTGGGCTCGGTGTTCGGCTTCACCGCGCAGCCGATGGACACCTCGATGGTGGTGCTCGTCTTCTGCATCGCCTTCGGCCTGTCGATGGACTACGAGGTCTTCGTCACCAGCCGCATCAAGGAGCTGCACGACCAGGGCGCGGACAACGAGACGGCGGTGGCCGGGGGCCTGGGCCACACCGGGCGGATCGTCAGCGCGGCGGCCGTGGTGCTCGCCGTGAGTTTCTTCGCCTTCGGAACGTCGAAGATCAGCTTCATGCAGATGTTCGGCCTCGCCACCGGGCTCGCGATCCTCGTCGACGCGGTCGCCATCCGGGGCGTGCTGGTGCCGGCCGCGATGCGGGTGTTGGGGCGGAACGCCTGGTGGGCGCCGGGCCCGCTGCGCCGGTTCCACGACAGGTTCGGGCTGCGCGAGGGCGGCCCCGAGGAGGAGCCGGCGCCCGTGCTGATCGGCACGGAGGAGCGGCCCGCCACCGTCGCGCGTGCGAAGAACCCGAGCGGCGTGTGACGTTCGGAGCCTTCGGGCGATGAGACACGGCCGCCGGGTGCCCACGGAGGGGGTGGGCACCCGGCGGCCGGTCTCGTCCGGCCGGTCTCGTCGGGGCGGTTACGTCTCCGCCGGTGATGTCTCCGGTCGGCTTCGTCTCCGGTAGGTGTCGTCCGGCCGGTGTCGTCCCCGCTCGGTCTCGTCCGGTCGGCGCGCGGTCAGCCGGCGGCGCGGGCGACGACGTCCTCGATCGCCTCGACGGCGGCGTCGGGCACGTCGGTGTGGATGTAGTGGCCGGCGCCCTCGACAACGGTCCGCTCGCTGTCGGTGGAGAGGTTCAGCCACTCCTCCTGGGCGGCGGTCCAGTCCTCCTCAAGCCCCTCGCCGTACTCGGGGTCCAGCTCCGCGAGGTACTGGACGCCGTGCTGGAGCACCCGCGCCGGGATGTCGCCGGCGGGGACGACGTCGGCGTCGGTGAAGACCAGCTGCTCCGGGTTCTGCCCCTCGAAGACCGCGAGTTGGGCGGCGCGCAGCTCGGCGGTGGGGCCCTCGACGTCCTCGGGGATGCGCTCGGCGAAGTCGCCCGCCGCGTGCGGACCGGTGGCGTCCAGCAGGACGACGCCCGCGACCTGCTCGTTCTCCGGCGCGTAACGGGCGGCGATCAGCCCGCCCATGGAGTGCCCGGCGAGCACGATCGGCTTGCCGGAGGCGACCTCCTCGATCACGCCGCCCAGGATGGCGCCGGTGTCCTCGAAGTCCTGCGGGCCGAGCGGCGCGTCGCTGCCGCCGGCGCCGAGCCGGTCGTAGGCGCAGACCTGGCCGTCGGCGGAGAGGGTCTCCAGGAGGTCGGACATGTTGCTGACGTCCTCGCCGCCGCCGTGCAGCAGGAAGACGACCGGCTGGCCCTCGGCGGACTCGCCGGCGCAGTGGATGTTGACGTTGACGGTCTGGCCGTCCAGCTCGATCTGCTCGACGCCCGCGCCGCCGGGCGTGACCCCCTCGTCGTTCCCCTCGTCCGAGGCGCCGCCGTCCGCGGACTCCGACGACTCCGGATCGGCTGACGCCACGTCGTCGTCACAGCCCACGAGGCCCACACCGGCCAGGGTGCAGCACAGCGCTGCGGCGGCGGTCGTACCGATTCTGCGTATCACGGTTCCTCCGAGAGATGGGTCGGCGCGCGGTTCCCGAACGCGGAGCGGGGAGAGCCGACTTCACACACCCGGGAGTGCGGATCCCTCGGTTCGCCGCCGCTCGCGGTCGCCGGATCCTGACAACTGCCCACAGACTAGGAGAGCGGGCGGCGGCCGTCCGATGGCCCTGGCCCCCCTTCTCGCCGCGCCCTCCGGACACTCAGCGAGGGGGGCCGGCTACACCCCGCACCGCGTGCCCGACGCACCCCGCGCCTCAGGCCTCCCCTACATCGCCGTGCTGACCTGCGACGGAACGAGGGCGGGCGGCGGGGGTCGCGAGGCTCGGCGCCAAGGGGGGCGTGCCGGGCAGCGCTGACGGCGCGCACATGGGACGCGAACCCGTACGCCGCAGTACGTTCGCCTCGCGAACCTCCCGAGGAGCTGCGCACGTCGAGCCTTCACGAGATCTCCGGAAAACTTCACTGATCGATCGTGGGGTGGGAGGGCTCCGACAGGGCATCGGAGGAAAACGTGCCCTCCGGGGCAGGCTCGGGACGGGCTCTCTCGCGGGCAACCCGGGTGCGGCGGAGGGGTTCTGAGGCGGTGTCGGCTCCGCCCGCCCGGGTCCACCCCCTTTACGTTTTCGGAACATGACGCGTGGTTGGGTTCTTTGCGGGGTGTGGTGGAGCGGTGCCGAGCGAGGAGTCCAGTCATGCGTGTGCTGATCGTCGAGGACGAGCCGTATCTCGCCGACGCGGTCCAGGCCGGGCTGCGCCGGGCGACGATCGTCGCCGACGTGGTCCACGACGGCGAGGCCGCGTTGGAGGCCATCACGGTCAACGACTACGAGGTGGTCCTCCTCGACCGCGACCTGCCGGGGGTGCACGGCGACGAGGTGTGCCGGCGCATCGCGGCCGAGCATCCGCGGCTGCGCGTACTGATGTTGACGGCGGCGGGGTCGCTCTGGGACCGGGTCTCCGGCTTCGAGATCGGCGCCGACGACTATCTGCCGAAGCCCTTCGAGCTGCCCGAGCTGGTCGCGCGGCTGCGCGCGCTGGAGCGCCGCGCGCAGCCGGCGCGCCCCCCGGTGCTGGAGTCGCTGGGCGTGCGGCTCGACCCGTTCCGGCGGGTGGTGGAGCGCGGAGGGCGCGAAGTGCGCCTGAGCCCCAAGGAGTTCGCGGTGCTCCAGGTCCTGATGAAGGCCGAGGGCGGGGTGCTGAGCGCGGAGGCGATCCTGGAGCAGGCGTGGGACGCCAACGCCAACCTCTTCACCAACTCCCCCCGCGTCACCATCTCCACGCTGCGCAAACGCCTGGGCAGGCCGTGGGTGATCCAGACCGTGCCGGGCGCCGGCTACCGCTTCGGGCAGTGAGGAGGCCGGGATGACGGCACACGAGTCGGCGGGGACCCTGGAGCGGCCGGCGCCCGGGGAGAGGCGGGCGTCGGGAGAGTGGCTGCGCCCCCCGTTCCGGTCCGGGGTGCCGATACGGGTGCGGCTGGCGCTGAGTTACGCGGGGATGGTCACGGGCTCGGTCGCCGTCTTCATCGTGATCGTGTACCTCTTCATGCGGTACGTGCCGGCCTTCCAGCTGAGCGAGACCTTCGGCGGGGCCTCCTCGTTCGAGCGGGTGGAGCCCCCGGGCGTGGGCGGGGCCGTGGAGATCCAGAGTGCGGACGACTTCCTCGACACGTTCCTGCTGGTCTCGGGGATAGCCCTGGCCGCGCTCGCCCTGCTGGGCGCCGCCGTCGGGTGGCTCGTCGCCGGCCGCATCATCAGACCGCTGGCCGCGATCAACCTCGCGGCCACCCGCGCCGCGACGGGAAACCTCGACCACCGCGTGGGACTTGAGGGCCCCAGGGACGAGGTCAGCGACCTCGCCGACACCTTCGACCGGATGCTCGCCTCGCTGGAGCGCTCCTTCGCCACGCACCGGCGCTTCGCCGCGAACGCCTCGCACGAGCTGCGGACCCCGCTGGCCACGACGCAGACGATGATCGACGTCGCCTTGGACGACCCGGAGACGGACGCCCGCGAGTTCCGCGCGCTCGCCGGCCGGGTGCGCGAGATGAACCGCGCCAACATCGAGACGGTCAACGCCCTGTTGGACCTCTGCGACGCCGAGGGCGGAGTGCGGGTGCGCGAGCCGGTGGAGCTGGTCGAGCTGGCTCGCTCCGTGGTCGCACGCCACGGTGCCGAGGCCGAGGCCGCCGGCGTCGAGCTGCACCACCCGGAGGGGAGGACCGTCTGGGCCCTCGGCGACCCGGTGCTGATACGCCAGGCCCTGTCGAACCTGGTGCGCAACGCGATCCGTCACAACCACCGCGGCGGCCATGCCCGGGTGGAGCAGTCGGTCGAGGGCACCGCGACCCGGCTGACGGTGGTCAACTCCGGCCCGGTGGTGGCGCCCGAGCTGGTGCCCTCGCTGGTCGAGCCGTTCGTGCGCGGCGACGGCCGGGTCAAGCGCCGAGGCGCGGGGCACGGGCTGGGGCTCGCCCTGGTGTCGGCCGTCGCCACCGCGCACGACGGCGCCCTGCGGCTCGACGCGCCGCGCGAGGGCGGTCTCGCGGTGCGGCTGGATCTGCCTCGCGCGGACCCCCCTTTCTGAACGTTCCTGTAACACCCCGCTCCCTAGCGTCGCTCTCGTCTTGTTGGACGAGGACGGGAGCACCCAGTGGTGCGCGGGACAAGAGGAGTGCGGCGCGGTGCGGGCATCGCGCTGGCCTTCGGGATGACGGCGTTGGTCGCGGTGGCGGTCGGGGCGCCTGCCCAGGGCGCGGAGGACGACGAGCTGGCGGAGTTCTACGGGCAGGAGCCGGACTGGGCCGAGTGCCCGGAGTGGGAGCAGCCACCGCCGTCGGAGCAGCCGGAGGACGGCATCATCGTCGACCCGTGGCAGGGACAGTGGAAGCTCATGGAGTGCGCCACCGTGGTCGTCCCCTTGAACTACGAGGAGCCGGGCGAGGGTTCGCTCCGCCTTGAGGTCAGCCGGATCAAGGCGAAGGACGAGGAGCGCCGGCAGGGCGTCCTGCTGTTCAACCCGGGCGGCCCCGGCGGGGGCGGCCTCGCGATGCCGCTCGGATCGCGCGACTTCGAGGTCGCGGAGAGCTTCGACCTGATCGGTTTCGACCCGCGCGGCGTCGGCCGCTCCAGCCAGCTCATGTGCGAGACCGTGGAGGAGCGGAAGCCGGACACCACCCGGCCCACCGACGAGCAGTTCGCCGAGTACACGGAGTACGCGCAGGCGCGCGAGGAGGCGTGCGAGCGCGCGGGCGGCGGTATCCGCCCGCACATCAACACGGCGAACACCGCCCGCGACATGGACGTGATCCGTGCCGCGCTCGGCGAGGAGAAGATCAACTACCTGGGGTACTCCTACGGCACCTATCTGGGCGCGGTCTACGGCAGCCTCTTCCCCGAGGGGCTGAACCGCAGCGTGCTGGACTCCTCGATCCACCCCGACTGGCTGTGGCGTGAGCAGTTCCTCCAGCAGTCCGTGGGCGTCCGGTCCAACGTGGAGGCGTGGGCCGAGTGGGTCGGCGAACGCGACTCCACCTTCGGCCTGGGCGCCTCCGAGGACGAGGTGCTGGCCGCCACGGAGGCGCTGGCCGCCGAGCTGGCGGAGACGCCGGTGACGATCGACCGCGAGCGGCCCGAGGACTGGCCGGCCTACTGGCCGCGCGAGTTCGACCGCGACGCGCTCGACTCCTTCCTCGCCCTCGGCACCCAGCCCCGCCCGGTGTGGGACGTCGTCGCCGAGGTGGTGGCCGAGGTCCGCGCGGCGTCGGCCGAGGACGCGCCCCTCTCCCCGGACGCGGGCGCGGCGGCGGCCAACATCCTGACCGAACAGGGCATCCCCCGGGTCGAGTCCGGGGTGTACGACACGGTCACCTGCGAGGCCGACTGGCCAGGCGACCTGGCCACCTACTACGACGACATGCGGGAGTACCGCGACAAGTACCCGTACCACGACTTCAACGGCAGCGGAGTGGTCGGCGCCGCGCCCACCACCTGCACCTTCAGGAGCTTCGACCCGCCGGAGCCGCTGGTGGGGCTGGAGCGCGACGGCTACCCGACGGGGCTGGTGATCCAGGCCGACGGTGACCCGGCGACGCAGTACGCGGGCGGCCCCGCGATGGCCGACGCCCTGGACAACCAGCTGATATCCGTCCGCGACAGCGGCACCCACGGGCTCTACGGGCTGAACGAGTGCGTGACGGAGAAGGTCAACGACTACCTGATCAACGGCGTGCTGCCGCCGTCCCGTTCCGAGTGCGACTCCGCGCCGCGCCCGGACGTCCCGGCGGACGACGCCCCGCTGGCCGAACGCGAGGCCGCCGGCGCCGACCAGGGCGACTCCCTGGAGGACCGCGCCCGGGACGCCCTCGCCGACCGCTCCCTCTGGCAGACCCCGGCCCGTTCCTGACGGCCGGGTCCGCACCGGAACGCGGGGCCGCCCGCCCGTGGGGGGACGGGCGGCCCCGCCCAAGGCACCGGGGCCCTGCACCACGCACCGAGCGCCTCGCGGTGCGGGCGGGCGGGCGGGCGGGCGGGCGGAGAATCAACCCGGGGGGTGCGTTCCCACCGAGCCCGAAGTCCGCTTTCCGCGCGAGGCCCTGGAGAAGATGTGAGCGACGACCTCGACTTCTACGTCCGCACAGCGACCCGGGGAACGGTCTGCGGCCTGGGGGCGGGGTCCCTGCCGACGGAGTGGGAACCGGTGCTCGGCGGCGACTACGTGGATGACGCCCGCAAGGGGAGAATGCGCCGTGACTACGGTCTGGTCGAGGTTTCCTTCCTCAGGCGGGAGGGCGAATGGCGGTGCGCCACCGTGTCGTTGCAGGTCCACCGGCTCGCCTGGGCGGAGGACGTCGTTCCGCGGCGGCTGCGCGAGGAGTACGGAGAGTTCCGGACGCACGTCCCCTTCGCCTCGCTCGCCGCCGGAATCGCGGAAGCCGGCTTCGGCCTGGAGGAGGTCGGAGACTCCTCGATGCACGGGTTCACGGCGTTCCGGATCTCCGAGACCTCATCCGTTCTCCACGTCGCACGGACGCCACCGGGCGACGGCGGCCCTCATCATGCCGACGACGTCTGGTCCCTCGCGCTGAGCTGGTCCCAGTAACGGCTTGACGCGCGGCCCGTCGCGCCGTTCGTCACCGTCCCCCGGGACGGGCGGCCCCGCCCCGGGCTGCCGCCCGAGGGATCAGAAGCGGTTGACCGCCCGCAGCACCGGGGTGCCGGCCTGTTCCAGGGTGGTCAGCAGCTTTCCGTTGTCGGTGACGCGGAACTCCGTCCATGTCCCGTCCATGGCCAGCACGTCGATGCCGGGCAGCCCGGAGAAGCCCTTGGGCGGCAGCTCCTCCACCACGTAGATGCTCGGGAAGGGCACCTCCAGCGCGACGCCCCGGGCGGTGTACAGGCGCAGCACCCCCGCGTCGTAGCCGACGAGGCCGGGGGTGTCGCCCACCTCGCCGGGCAGCGTGTGGCCTCCGACCCGCGGGATCGCGGACACCGCCCGGTGCAGCCGGCGTTGGCGACGGATGTCCCTGACGGCCAGTGGCAGCAGGATGGGCAGTCCGTAGAGCACGGCCCAGGCGCCGAGCGCCGCCAACGGCGGCACGACGAACGGCACCTCCCCGTCGCTGGACGCCCCGATCCCCATCAGCACGCCCAGCCCGAGGAACACGCCGACCGTCACGACGATCGACTTGGCCGGCCCCCATCTGCGGTAGGTCACCGGGTGTTGGGCCACCGCCCCGATGCCGCACTCCCTGATGTGGTCCAACGTGTGGCGGCGCCGCAGCTCCGGAGGGAACTCGTGCCGAGGTGTCCTGGGGAGCGGTGGTCGGGTCACCTGTCTGCCTCTCCTGTACGTCGCCGCTCCCCGCGAGCGGGGGAACGGGGTACCGGCCGGGGCGCGCCAGCCTCAACCGTCCTCCGCGCAGAGCGCGTTGTCGATCAGCTCGGTGGCCGCGGCCTCCTGGGCGAGGGCGCTCTCCGCCGAGTCCTGGAGCTGGGTGGACATCGAGACGACGACGCTGCTCCGCCCGTCCTCGGTGACGCCGACGCGCGTGCGGTAGCCGATCTGGTCGCCGCTCGGTATCCACACGGTACCGCCGCACGACAGGGCGCGGGAGAAGATCCCCAGCCCGTAACCCGCCTCCTCCCAGGGGGTGTCGTCCTCCCCCACGGGCACGGTTCCGGTCAGCTCGGCCCGTTCCGCCTCCTCCAGCAGCGTGCCGTCGAACAGCGCGCGGGCGAAACGGTCCAGGTCGGCGGTGGTCGAGACATAGCCGCCCGAGGCGTCGGCGTCGACGAGTTCGGTGGTGTCGACCAGTTCCTCCCCCGGGGCGAAGCGGGTGTAGCCGTTGGCGTGCGGCTCGGGCAGCCCCGGGTCGTCGCCGGGCCAGGTGGTGTCCCGCATCCCGAGCGGCCGGAGGATCCGCGCCTCGACCTCGTCCTGCCAGGGGCGGCCGGTGACCCGTTCGACGACCATCCCCAGCAGCACATAGCCGGTGTTGGAGTAGCTCCAGCCCTCGCCCGGCGCGAAGTCCGGCGCGCCCCGCATCGCGGCGGCCACGATCTCCTCCGGGGTGTACACCTCGTGGCGGCTCTCCCGGTAGCGCTCGGCGGAGCCGCCGCGCACCGGGTAGTCGCCGTCGTGCACGCCGGCGGTGTGCTGGAGGAGTTGCCGCACGGTCATCAGCCGCCCGTCGTGGCCGTTGCCCCGCACCACCCCGGGCAGCCACTCCTCGGCGGTGTCGTCCAGCGACAGCCGTTCCTCGGCGGCGAGTTGGAGCACCACGGTGGCCACCAGGGTCTTGTTGACGCTGCCGATCCGGAAGTGGCCGTCGGGCGCGACCTCCCGGTCGGTGCCGACGTCGGCGACGCCGGCGGCGACGCTCTCCGACGCACCGTCGGGCCCGGTGGCGCGGGCCTGCACCCCGGTGACGCCGGTGTCGACGATCGCCTCGGCGTCGGACCGCAACCGGTCCCCCTCGCCGGTGCCGCACGCGACGGTCCCCGTCACGCCGCACACGGCCACGGCGACGGCCGTCGCCCGCAGCCGGTTCCCCCTCTTCACGGCCATTGCCGGCCCACCCCTCGGTCGTCGCTCCAGGTCCCGCTGATCCTGTCGACGCCCCGCCCCCGCCACCATCCGGCTGCCCCCCGCCTCCGGGTGGGGCCAGCCTCCGGGTGGGGCCAGCCTCAGTCCGGGGGCTGTCCCGCTCGCCGGTCTGCCCCGAGGATGCCCGTCGCGAGCAGATACTGGGCGGCAACGTACGTCGCCATCACCCACAGGTCGGGGGCGGGCAGCTGCGGCCACTCCGCGATGTCCGTCGCGATCAGCGTGTCGGAGACCAGGAACAACGCCCCGCCGATCCCCGTGAGCACACCGAGCGCGCTCGCCCGGTAGGCCATGGCGGCGAGCAGCAGCGAGTAGCCGGCCACCGGTATCCGCAGCTCGGCGGGGAGGTCCGGCCAGAGCAGGGCCACGGCGCCCACGAGCACCACCGCGTACCCGAGGCCGAGCGGCACCGATGCTCTCCGACGCCCGAAAAGCACCAGATAGCAGACGTGCCCGACGGCGAACGAGCCCATCCCGGCGAGAAAGGCGGCATCCGCGTCGAGCAGCAGGAACACGTCGCCGCCCCAGCCGAACAGCAGCGCCACGACGAGGAGTCGGGGCGCCCCGCTGGCCGCCGCCCAGGCCGCGAGCAACGGCATCAGCAGCGGCTTGGCGACGAAGTGGCCGAGATCGAACCCGATCAGCAGCGATCCGAGATCGACCGCCACGGCGGTGAGGAACGCGCCACGCCACACCCGCGCCGGGACACCGCCCCACACGTTCACCCGGCGCGCTCCACCGGCTCCGCCGCGCCCCGGGCGCGTGGTTGCCACCCCGGCCCGCCGAAGACGCGCCCGGCGCGCTCGCGCCAGTCGCGCGCCGCGCGCACGTCGCGCGCGATGGCGGCGTACTCGTGGGTGGCGACGCGCAGTGGGTTGTAGGTGTCGATGTTCTTGGTGAGCCCGTAGACCGGCCGCTGCTCCTCCGCGGCCCAGGAGCCGAAGGCCCGGTCCCACACGATCAGGATGCCGCCGAAGTTCCGGTCCAGGTAGTCGCCCTGCGAGGCGTGGTGCACACGGTGGTGCGAGGGCGTGTTCAGCACGAACTCGAACGGCCGCGGCAGCCGGTCCACCCGCTCGGTGTGGATCCAGAACTGGTACACGAGGTTGACCGCGGAGCAGAACGCGACGGCCGCCGGATGCACCCCGAGCACGATCATCGGCAGATAGAACGGCCACGAGGTCAGACTGGTCCAGGGCTGCCGCAGGGCGGTGGTGAAGTTGAACTTCTGACTGCTGTGGTGCACCACGTGGCACGCCCACAGGATCCGGATGACGTGGTGGCCCCGGTGCGACCAGTAGTAGAAGAAGTCCTGCACGAGCAGCAGCAGCGGGAACGTCCACCACCCGAACGGGACGCGCAGCGGCGTCAGTTCGTAGACCACCGTGTAGACCGCGACGATCGGGATCTTCCACAGGAAGTCGAACACGAGACTCCCCAGGCCCATGCTGAGACTGGTCGCGGTGTCCTTCGTCTCGTAGCCGGCTTCCTCCTCGTCCCCGTGGAGCCGGTGGCTCACCATCTCGACGACGGTGAGCAGCACGAACGCGGGTATGGACCACAGGACGACATCGGGCAGGTTCGGCATGAAACGACCGTAGGTGCGGAACCGGGCGCCCGGCTATACGTCGTTACTCACAAGTAAGGTCAATCAGAACCGGCCATCCTTTGGCACCTCCCGACAACACCAGCCCTTGAACGACCACCCCAGAGCGTTCACCCGCCAGAGCCTCAGCCCGCGCCCTCGTGACTCCAGTAGACCCGCTGCGCCTCGAACCGGCTCAACACCGTCCGGTACTCCGCCTCCCGCGTGGCGCGCCGGCCCGCCGAGACCGGGTTGGCCACCACGTACAGCGCGGCCAGCGCCACGCAGAACGGGATCAGCACCCACGCCACGAAGAGCAGCCACACCGCGACGGCCACGAGCGCCGCGCTCAGCGCCGCCACCCGCGCCCTGACCTGCCGAAGCGGGTACCGCGTCAGCAGGAAGAGCTTGAGCCGGTACTTCGCGGCCTCGCGCGGCGCGAGCGACCCCGGCGGCGCGTGCGGCGGCCACGCGGTCGCCCACCAGGCGCCGTTGACCCCGTAGTGATAGCGCGCCCACGCGGCGCGCGCCCGGGCGGGCTCACCGTCGTCGCGGACGAAGCGCAGCAGGATCGGCCCTCCGGTGCCCTGCACCCGGTGGGTCGTCAGCGCGTACCCCAACTCGTGGGCCACGGCGATGACACCGGGCACGTCCCGCAACGTCCGCACCTCGACGCGCTCGGTACCGTCGAACGTGGGGACGTGGTCCTCGTGGGGCACGCGGCTCCTCCGTCGCCTGGGGATATCCACCCTTCCCGAGGATTATCGAACGCCCTCGCCTACGCGAAACCCTCGCGCTCTTCACCCGGCTCAGCTCCGCCGCCCGAGCAGGGCGATCGCCTCCGTCGCGTCGGCCGCCTCCAGCTCCGCCGGGGTGCCGGCGGGGCGGGGGCGGCCGTGGGTGATCCAGACCGTGTGGAGGCCGGCCGCGCGGCCCCCGGCGATGTCGTCCGTCGGGTGGTCGCCCACCATCCATCCACCGCGCGCGAGGTCCGCGCCGCATCGCTCGGCCGCCACGCGGAAGACGCGCGCGTCGGGCTTGCGGATCCCGAGTTCCCCCGAGGTGCAGAAACCGTCGACGACAGCGCCGATCCCGGTGCGTTCGATCTTCGCCGACTGGTTGTCGTGCGCCCCGTTGGTGACGACGCCGACCCGCCAGCCGGCGCGCCGGAGGGCGGTCAGTCCGTTCAACGTCTCCGGTGGACAGACCACCAGGTCCGGCATTCGGGACCGGTACCCGGCCCACAACTCGTCGGCGGACTCGGCCAGCCCGAACTCCTCCCGCACCCGCCCGAAGAACTCCCGCCGGCCGCCCGTGCTTTCCTGATCGCTCGCCAGCAACCACCGTTCCTCGCGTTCCCCCCACCCCCGGGAGAGGGCGAACTCGCGGGCCCACCGCGCGAATCCCCGGCCGCGATCGACGAGCGTGTCATCCAGGTCGAAAAGTGCCAGCCGCCCCACGCTCCGTGGACCTTCCATGGCAAGGAGCCCTACCGACACACGCGGGAGGAAAACGTTCGACTGTCACTACCAGCCGGTCTCGTTGCGTTCCTCCCAAGCGGGGCTTTCATTCGCCCATCTCCCCCCTGAAGACGATGTAGAGCGCTTCGGTCGGTCCGACGACCAGGAGCCGCCGCGCGTCCTCGTAGCGGTCAAGCCCGCCGTCGAAGGTCGGCCAGAACGCCCCGTCCTCGTCCGCGTCGGCCCAGACCGCCACCTGGTGCTGGGAGCCGCCGACCCTCGCCACAGGTCGGATGAGTAGCTCCTCCAGCAGGGCGGCGGACAGCTCGCCGTCCCGGAGGCCGGCTGCCAGAGTCCGGCGCAGCGCCTCGACCTCGGCCGAAAAGGCGTGCGGGCCCAGGAAGCTCATGGGCTCGCCCAGGATCCAGGACCCGACTGGCGTCTCACCGGGCTCGCCGAGGTCGAGGATGCGTGCCCCCAGCCAGTCGTCCTCGGCTTCCTCGGCGTGCTCGCCGTCCAGGGCCGCCAGTTCCTCCGCAGTGGGCGCCAGATGGGTGTGTTTCCCGATCCAGTCACCCGCGCCGTAGTCGTAGTAGATCTCCACATGATCCTCGGTGTACCGCTCACGCCAGGTGGTCTTCTCCCACCAGGCACGCACGGCGACGGGATCGTCGTGACGTCCCGGCTCGATCCCGTGGGGCCGCCAGTCGACCTTGAAGGCGGCGCGCCCGTCACACTCCTGAAGCGCGGCCAGCACCGTCCCCGCACAGACGGCGCGTGTTCTCCCCTCCGCAAGCCGGTGCTCCTCCGGCGCGAGACGGGCCCCGAGCGCGCACCCCACGAGGACACACGCCGGGTCGAGTCCCCCCTCGCCCCTTCCCTCGCCCGAGCCGGCGGTGTGCGGCTCACCCGGTATGCGGGATACAGAGGAGACGCGAGGTATGACGCTGACGCGGATGGCCGGTGTGGCCCAGAGAGTCCCCCGCAGAACCACATGCGTCTCGCCTGAGGCGAGCGCGCCGGTGGCGGGGTCTTCCACCGTCACCAGTACCGCCTCCTCCGCCACCGCCGCGATCGTCTCGCGCAGGTTCTCGGCGAGCAGTGCGACCCGGGACGACGGTGCCTCTCCCCCGGCGAGCACGGCCCGACCCACGGTGGAGGCGGCGACGGCCACCGGCACGGAACGGCAGCCGCGAGGAATCCGCCACGGCGCGCCGTCAGAGGCGCCGCCGCGAAACAGCCCGCTGTCCTCCAAGTCGTCCGTTTCCAGCCCGACGTCCTCCTGATCGACGCGCAACGCCGTGCTGACGGCAAGCCTCCCGGAATCGTCCTCGCGGAGCCACCGGTCCAGCAGATACACACGGACCGCGATGTCCCAGTGCTCGTCCCAGTCCAGATCGAGCAAGTCCTCCGCCTTCTGAGCACAGTGCTCGGAGTGCACGAGAAAGTCATCGACGGAATAGGTGTGGTTCACGACTACCTCCCGGACGTGAGTCTCGCAGTCGCCACTGACAATCCGTCCGGCAGACCGGCGCCCCGGAGCGACGCCGTGGGGACGCCCGTCTTGCGGAAGCGCTTCCCTCAACGCTCCGGCAACGCGACGAAGTTCCCCGCCCACGCCCTGAACCGGTCGTCGAGCGCCTCGCGTTCGGCCCAGAGCGCGTCGACGTCCTCCGGCGGGCCCAGTCCGAAGGTTCGCCGCAGCCAGTCGACGAACTCCTCGTGGCCCTCGCTGTGCTCCTCGATGTCGCGCTCCGCGCCGACGAATCCGACGTCGGATATCGGCTCGCTGTCGAGGGCGAGCAGCTGGAACAGTTCCGTCAGGCAACGTGCGATCACATACAGCTCGCCCTCGTCGCCGACGAAGACGACGGGGAGCGAGGCGAGTTCGGCCCGCTCGTCGCACCGCCACAGGGCGTAGCAGGAACCGGAACCGTTGGCCAGCGCGAAGGGGAGAAAACGACCGACGAACTCGGGGTCGTCCGACCATGTGTGGAGACCGGCGTCCGCGCCGAACTCACTCAGCTCGAAACCGTCCGAGTAGAAGACCGGCCCGAGTCCTTCCTCGAACTCCCTGAGAAGGTTCAACTCCGGTATAGGCGAGTACTTCTGTCGCACGTTCTCCCACCACTCTCCGCATGAGTCGCCGTCAGCATCGCCGTCGCCGTCGCCGACCGGCCGTCCGGCGCCCCCCGGCCCTCACCGCCGGGTGCGCCGCTCGGCCGCGTCGAACGCGGGTGCGAGGGGGGCCAGCGCCTCGCGGAGCTGGTCGGGCAGCGAGCCCGAGGTCACGACCAGCCCGCCGGCGCCCAACCCGCCGGCGGCCTCCGCGCCTTCGGGCGGCCGGAGCCAGCCCTCCAGCGCGACGCGCACCGCCGCGGCGGCGCTTGCCGCGAGCACGCGGGCGGTGTGCGCCCCGGCGGCGTCGCGCAGGCGATCGGCGATCACCTCGGTGAGGGGTGGCTCGATGTCGGCGGTGGCGTCGAGGAAGGCGTCGCGCAGCGCGGTGCGGGCGGTGATCAGCAGCAGCGCCCGCTGCGCGCGCTCGCCGGTGTGGGTGTACTGCTCGACCACCGCCTCGGTGACGGCGTCCGCCAGCCGCACTCCCGCGCCCCGCGCCGCGACCGCCGCCGCGATGCCGGCCTCCCGGTCCGCGGTCACGGCGGAGACGATCGCCTGCTCGCGGCTGGCGAAGTAGTTGTTGTAGGTGCGCGGCGACACCCCGGCCGCTTCGGCGATGTCCTCGACCCGCACCCGGTCCGGTCCGTGCTCCACGGCCAGGCGCAGGGCGGCTTCGCGCAGCGCCTCGCGCGTGGCCCGCTTCTTGCGCTCCCGCAGCCCCGGCGGTGGTGACGTCACGGTGTCAGCGTTCCACACGAAGCTACGCCCGCGCAAAGTTACGCGCACGTAAACTTGCGTGCGCGCATTTTTCCTGTCAGCCTCGTCCCCGTCCGAGAACGACCGTTCCCCCACAGGGATCGACCGCGACCGACCCGCGACCGACGGAGAGGCGTCACCATGCGCGCAAGAGGAATGACCTACGACACCGGATTCGTCGTGCACGGGCAGACGTCCCGTGAGCACTTCGACCCCGCCGTGGTCCGGCGCGAACTCGCCATCATCCGCGACGACCTGCACTGCGACGCCGTCCAGATCATCGGTGGCGACCCCTCCCGCCTGGAGATGGCCGCCGGGGCTGCCGCCGAACTCGGCCTGGAGGTCTGGTTCTCGCCCTATCCGCTGGAGCTGAAGCCCGAGGAGATCCTCGCGCTCTTCCGCGACTGCGCCGAGCGGGCGGAACGGCTGCGGCGGCAGGGGGCCACCGTCGTGTTCGTCGCCGGGGTCGAGCTGAGCGTGATGAACCACGGCTTCCTGACCGGCGACAGCCCCGAGGAACGGGTCGGGCATCTGCTGAGCCAGCCCGAGCGGCGAGCCGAGGCGATCGGCGAACTCGGCGTGCGCATCAACGCGTTCCTCAGCGAGGCGGCGGCCAGGATCCGCGAGCGTTTCCAGGGCAGGCTCACCTACGCGGCCATCCAGTTCGAGCACGTCGACTGGGACCTCTTCGACATGGTGACGTTCGAGCTGCTGCGCTCCGCCGAGGTCGCCGACCGCTTCCGGGAGGCGGTGCGCACCCTGGCCCAGGGCTCCAAGCCGCTCGCGATCACCGGCTTCGGCACCGCCGCCTACCGCGGCGCCGGCGACCGCGGCGGGCGGGTGCTGGAAGTGGTCGAGCACGACCCCGAGACCAGGGCCCCGGTGCGGCTGAACGGCGTGTACGAGCGCGACGAGGAAGGCCAGGCCGCGTATCTGAGCGAACTGCTGGAGATCTTCGAAACGGAGGGCGTGGACAGCGCGTTCGTGTTCCTGTTCTCCCTGCCGGGCTATCCGCACCGCCCCGACGGCGACCCCAGGGACGACCTGGACCGCGCCGGCCTGGGCATCGTCAAGCTCCTCGAAGGGCGCCGGGGAGAGACCTACCCCGACATGGAGTGGGAGCCCAAGGCCGCCTTCAGGGCGGTGGCTCAGCACTACCGCAGGTGACGCACCGCAGGTGACGCGCCGGACCCACGGCGCCCATGTCTCGGCAGCCGCGCCGCACGGGGGCGGGCGCGGCGAGCCGGCGCCTCGACGGCCCGGGTCACGTTCCTCTCGGCGGCGGTGGCGGGCCGCGGTGCACCGAGAGGGTCAGACCCGGGCCGCGAGGGGGCGCCACGCGCTCCGGGTGGCGCGCCTCCGCCGGTGGGCGGGGTGGTGGCGGAACGGAGCCCGGCCCGAGCGGCGGCCCTCACCGAGCCGGCGTCGGGAACGGACGGGCGCGGCCACGAACGGCCCGCGCGTCACGGTCTAACCGGGTGCCCCGACCCCGTGGAGCAGGGTGTCCACCACACGTGCCGCCAGCTGGTCGATGGCGCCGAGGTCGCCGGTGTCGACGGCCTCGCGCCCCTCTTCGGCCGCCTCGTGGATCAGGGCGTAGTAGACCCGGCGGGTCCACTCCAGGTCGGCGTCCGGGGCCAGCAGGCCGGCCTCCCGCGTGCGGCGGAAGAGCTCGTCGCACCGGGCCAGGACGTCGACATGGACCCGCGCCGTCTCGGGGTCGGACGGAGCGGTGCGGCTCATCGCGAAGCTCCAGCCGATCTTCACCTGGAGGACGTTGACGGTCACCTGGTGCAGAGCGACCAACGGCGGGGAGGTGAGCGGGCGGGCCGACTCCACCGCCTGGTGGAACTGCTCGGTCGCCCAGGCCGCCAGCGCCTCGACCAGCGCCTCGCGGGTGGCGAAGCGCCGGTGCACGGTGGTGCGGGCCACCCCGGCCGCCGCCGCGACCTGCTCCATGGTCGCCGCCGGGTCGGCGGCCAGCGTGCGTTCGGCGGCCTCCAGGATCGTCCGCACCGTCCGCTCCGCGTCGGCGCGCAGCGGGCGCCTCCTCGTCTCCATGGGCCCCTCCATGGGGCACACACTACATCGGGACGCATCTCACGGAGAACTTGCAACACTGTGACGCGACTACTACATTTAAGGCGTCGCGAAAGTCGCGACTAGTTCTTCGTCACGACAGGAGTGCCCCCATGGATCTGCGGCTGACGAACACCGCCGCCGTGGTCACCGGCGCGAGCCGCGGCATCGGACTGGCCATCGTCCGAGCACTCACCGCCGAAGGCGTGCGCGTGGCGGCTGCCGCCCGCACCATCACCCCGGAGCTGAAGGAGACCGGCGCCCTGGCCATACCGTTGGACCTGGTGGACCCCGGCGCCCCCGCCCAGCTCGTCGACCGCGCCACCACCGAACTCGGCGACCTCGACCTGCTCGTCAACAACGTCGGCGGCGGCGACAGCGGAGGGGGCCAGACCGGCGGCTTCCTCTCCTTCACCGACCAGCAGTGGCAGCGGTCCTTCGACCTGAACTTCCTGGCCGCCGTGCGGACCAGCCGGGCGGCGCTGCCCAGCCTGCTGCGCCGCTGCGGGGCGCTGGTCAACGTCTCCTCCAACAGCGCCCGGATGCCCCACGCGGGCCCCGTCCCCTACACCACGGCGAAGGCCGCGCTGACCGCCTTCGGCAAGGCGCTGGCGGAGGAGTTCGGACCGCAGGGCCTGCGCGTCAACACCATCTCGCCGGGCGCGGTACGCACCGCGCTGCTGGACAGCCCCGAGGGCTACGGCGGGGAGCTGGCCCGCTCCATGGGGGTGAGCCAGGAGCAGCTGCTGGCGCGGCTCCCGGCCATGTCGGGCATGACGACCGGCCGCCTGCTGGAACCGTCCGAGGTCGCCACGGCCGTCGCCTACCTCGCCTCGCCGCTGGCGGCCAGCATGTCCGGCTCGGACCTGCTGATCGACGGCGGCTCCGTCAAGACGGTCTGACGCGACGCCGACGACAGGGGCCGGCCCCGGCCGGGGCCGGTCACCCGCCGGCCGGTCGGGCGGTGCGCCCCGCGCCGAACGGGGGACGCCCCCTGCCGGGACGGCCCCCGTTCGGCGTTCGCGGGTTCAGTCGGAGGCGCCGCCTTCCAGGGCGGTGTCGGGGATCCACGAGCCGTGGATGCCGGCCGTGACCCGGCGCGGCAGGTGGACGGTGGCTATCGGGTCGAGCCCCGAGGCGTCGAGGACGAGCAGCTGGGAGGCGTTCTGCTTCAGGTCGGAGACGACGGTGAGCAGGTAGCCGTCGTCCTCCCCCGTCGCGCCGGCGGCCGGGACGAAGACCGCCTCGCTGGGCAGCCGCGCGTCTCCCGCCTCGTGGATGAGCCGCGCGCCGGTCGCCCGGTCGTACTTGACGACGCCGTAGCCGCCGCGACCGCCCGCGTCGGGGAAGGAGACGGCGTACTGGTAACGGTTCTCGGTGCCGACGAACGCGTCGTTGAGGGTCGGGAACTCGACCGCCAGGTCGTCCACCGTCTCCTCGCTGACGGCGCCCGCCGCCAGGTCGACCACCCAGCGGCGGGTGAGGGAACGGACGACGGGCTCGGCGCCCCGGTCGGGCGCGCCGACCCACCAGTTCCAGGAGAGGCGGAAGCCCTCGCGGTCCACGGTGGGCGCCTCCAGGACGACGCGGCCCCGGGCGTCCTCGTAGGCGTTGACGACGTGCAGCGCGCTGCCGGGCTCGACGGGGAACCAGCGGATGCGCGCGGCGCCGCCGCGGCCCCGGGGCATGACGCCGATGCGGGCGGGCTGGTGGTCGTCCCAGCCGTAGGGGATGCCGGAGTGTTCGTTGGCGTCGAAGGTGACGGTGCCCTCGACGAACACCACGTGGTGCTGGGTGAGGGCGAAGTCGTGCTTGAGGGAGGCCGTGGCGCCCGGAACCTCGGCGCTGTGGGTGACCTGGCCGTGGGCGTCGGCGACGTAGTGGAGCAGATACGGCGGGAAGGGCGAGGAGCCGAAGAAGTGCAGCTCGCCGGTGACCGGGTCGGTCTTGGGGTGGGCGGTCATCGCGCCGCGCAGCTTGCCGTCGAAGTCGTAGGCGCCGACGGTGTCCAGGTCGGGGGTGAGCGCGAAGGGGAAGTTCGCCTCGCACAGCGCGAGGAGGCGTCCCGCGTGCTCGACGATGTGGGTGCCCGCGGTGCTGGCGGTCAGGTCGGGGCCGTTCTCGGTCATGTAGGGGGCGCCGTCGAGGGCGGGGGTGCGGACCCAACGGTTGCGGTACCACTCGGCCCGCCCGTCGCGCAGCCGGATGCCGTGCACCATGCCGCTGCCCTTGAACCAGTGGGTCGGCGTGACGCCGGGCTTGGGGTTGTGGCCGTTGCGGACCAGTCGGCCGGTCAGCTCAGGCGGGAGGGTGCCGTCGACGGAGAGCGCGGTGGCGGAGATCTCGTCGACGGCGGGCTCGAAGTGGCCGGTCAGGTAGGGCTTGCTGGTCATGAGGGATGCCTTTCGTTTCCGGATACGCGGTCAGGGCGGATGCGGTCAGCGGTCATCGGTGTGTGGTGGGTGGTCGGGGGCCGGTGCTCGGCGGTCGCGGTCGTGTGCTCGGCGGTCGGGGGCAGGTGCTCGGCGGTCGCGGTCGTGTGCTCGGCGGTCGGGGGCCGCGGTGCGCCGGAGGGAGAGGAGGGCCAGGAGTGCCGCGCCGGCGATCACCGCCGCCGAGACGCCGAACGCCAGGCGGTAGCCGGCGGTCAGCGCCTCCACCCGCGGCAGGTGTGTCGCCACGTCGGCGGTGCGGGAGCCGGCGAGGGTGGCCAGGACGGCGAGGCCGACCGCGCCGCCGACCTGCCGGGTCGTGTTCACCAGGCCGCCTGCCACTCCGGCGTCCGCCGGCGGGGCGCCCCCGACGGACAGCGCGGTCAGCTGGACGAACGCCGCGCCCAGCCCCAGGCCGATCAACACACTGGGGCCGAGGACGTCGGCGACGTAGCCGCCGTCGGGGCTGATCCGCGACAGCCACAGCAGCCCACCCGCCTCGACGAGCAGGGCGCCCGCCACCGCCGCCCCGGCCCCGACCCGCCTGGCCACGTGCGGGGACAGCGTGGAGCCGAGCATGTTCGCGGCGGCGAGCGGGAGTTGGCCAAGCCCTGTGGCCAGCGGGCCGGAGCCGAGCACCTGCTGCTGGTAGAGGGGGAGGAAGAAGAACAGCGCGATCCACACCGAGCCGAGCAGCGCCATGAGGACGTTGCCTGCCACGACCTGCCCCCCGGCGAACAGCCTCGGCGGGACGAGCGGAGCACGGTGGCGGCGCTCGACGAGGGCGAAGGCCACGAGGAGGACGGCGGTGAGGGCGAGGACGCCGAGCACGCGGGCGTCCGTCCAGCCCGAGACGCGGGCGGTGGTCAGCCCCCACACGGCGGCGGTGAGGGCGAGCGTGACGGTGAGGGTGCCGGCCAGGTCGAACCGCCCGGCGTCCACGGCGGGCACCCGCGGTATGTGGAGGGCGACGGCGACCAGCACCAGGAACGCGCCCGCCGCGGTGACGTGGAAGATCCAGGGCCAGCCCCACACCTCGGTGAGGGCGCCGCCGAGCAGAACCCCGGCCGCCGCCCCCGCTCCCGAGACCGCGCCCCACACGCCCAGGGCCCTGCCCCGGGCGGGGCCGGGCGGGAACAGGCTCATCACCAGAGCCAGCGCGGAGGGCGCGATCACGGCCGCCCCCACCCCCTGTGCCGCCCGCGCGGCGATCAGCGCGGCGGGCGAGGCGGCGAGCCCGGCAGCGAGTGACGAGACGACGAACACCGCCGTGCCCACCAGCAGGACCCGGCGGCGGCCCCACAGGTCGGCGGCGCGTCCGCCCGCCAACAGCAGCACGCCGAACGCCAGTCCGTAGGCGTTGACCACCCAGGTCGTCCCGCTGTCGGACAGCCCGACGCCGGCGCGGATCTGCGGCAGGGCCACGTTCACGATCGACGTGGCGAGCATGACGGTGAACTGCGCTCCCGCCAGGACCGCGAGCGCGGCGCCCGGGCGGGTGGCCACCCGCTGCGAATCATCCATGTGTGGTTAACCACTCACTCGAAGGTGCAAAAGAAGGGCGGGCCGCGCGAAGCGCCCCGCCGAGGCCGGGAGACGAGGGGCCCTCAGTGGTGCCTGATGCCCATCGACAACGTGCGCGTCCACGGGGCGTCGACCGTGTCGGCCCCGGCGGAGACGATCAGATGGCACAGCATCCCGCGGGCGAAGAACTCCTGCACCTGCTCCTCGCCGCCACCGGACGCGCCACGCACGTACTCGACAAGCCGGGCGTACCCCTGCCGCACGGCCTCCCGCACGGCCGGCTCCGACACGGCGGCGGCCTGGGCGTGCAGCTGGATCAGCATCAGGTCGTTGTCGCTGATCAGCCGGGAGTAGGCGTCCCCCATGACGGACAGCACGACCTCGGGACCACTCCCCTCGGCCTCGGCGACACCCCGCTCCAGACTGGCCCGCACCCGCACGAAGCAGTGCTCGACGACCGCGACGAACAGCGCCTCCTTGCTGGGGAAGAGCCGGTACACATACGCCTGGGAGATGCCGGCGGCCCTGGCCACCTCGGTCGTGGTGGTACCCCAGTAGCCGCGCGCCGCGAAGGCGCTCAGCGCGGTGCGCAACACCGTCTGGCGGCGCTCTTCCGCGGTGGACAGTTGGCGAGCACGTTCCCTCTGCATGTGAGTAGTCAACCACTCATGCCAGTCGAGCGTCAATCGCGGCCGGAAAGACAGACCCGCCCAACGGCGGGCCACCCCTCCCGCGCCCCGTTGAGACGGCGCTTCCCCCGCGTGACCAAATCGCTCCGGAGAACGACCACGTGCCGCCAGCAGAAAGCGCCTGCGCCGCGTATTGACCGCCCGCCGGGCTGTCGTTAGCGTGCCAGACATCCGGGACCCCGCACGCTATTCGTGATACCGAACATGCGGCTGCGGCAGGACGGATGAGGGCCGACCCGCGGGCGCGTTTGGGAGCGCTCCCAAGCGTCTGCGGGGTGAAGGCAGCGGGTGAAGCACCAGGCGGGTCGGGACGAGCGAACGGGCCTCGCGTCCGGAAAGGGGCGTCATGACGGCACAGCAGGGTGGAACCGGGGACGGCGGCGGGGGTCCGAGGCGACCGAGCCGCAGAACGGTGCTCGCCTCGCTCGGCGCGCTGCCCGTCGCCGCCGTCGCGGCGCCGGTGCTGGCCGCCTCGGGGGCGCGGGCGGCCACGCGGGCGGCCGGCGAGGTCGTGATCGACCCGTCGGCCGAGCGGCAGACGATCCGGGGCTTCGGCGGGATGAACCACACCCCCTGGATCGGCGACCTCACGGCCGCCCAACGGGAGACCGCCTTCGGGGCCGGCGAGGGGCAGTTGGGCTTCTCGATGCTGCGGATGCCGGTGGACGAGACCTCGTCGAACTGGGCGGGCGAGGTGGCGACGGCCCGCCGCGCCCAGGAGCTGGGCGCGACGGTCTTCGCCTCGCCGTGGAACCCGCCGGCGCACATGGTCGAGACGTTCGTCCGAGGCGACCAGCAGGACGCCAGGCGCCTGCGCCACGACATGTACGGGGCCTACGCCCAGCATCTCAACGACTTCACCGCGTTCATGAGGGACAACGGAGTGGACCTGTACGCCATCTCCGTGCAGAACGAGCCGGACTACGCGCACGACTGGACATGGTGGACTCCGGATGAACTGCTCCGCTTCATGCGCGAGCACGCCGGCTCGATCGACACCCGGGTGATCGCGCCGGAGTCCTTCCAGTACCTGAAGAACATCTCCGACCCGATCCTCGACGACTCCCAGGCGCTGGCCAACATGGACATCCTCGGCGCCCACCTCTACGGCACGCCGTACGGCGACTTCCCCTACCCGCTCTTCCAACAGCGCGGCGCCGGGAAGGAGTTGTGGATGACGGAGGTCTACCACCCGAACAGCAGCGACTCCGCCGACCTGTGGCCGCACGCGCTCGACGTGGGAGAGCACATCCACCACGCGATGGTGGACGCCGACTTCCAGGCCTATGTGTGGTGGTACATCCGGCGCGGTTACGGCCCGATGCGCGAGGACGGCCAGATCAGCAAGCGCGGCGCCAACATGGCGCACTTCGCCAGGTTCGTGCGTCCCGGTCATGTGCGCGTCGACGCCACGCCCTCCCCGGAGGCCGACGTGTTCACCTCCGCGTACCGGGGCGATGGCTCGCGGGTGGTCGTGGTGGCGGTCAACAAGGGCGGCTCCGCCGTGAGTCAGCCCTTCTCGGTCGTGGGGAGCGGCGCCTCGACGGTGTCGTCCTGGGTGACGGACGCGAGCAGGACCGTCGCGGCCCAGGGCCAGGAGAGCGTCAACGGCGGCTCGTTAACGGCGGAGTTGCCGGGACAGAGCGTGTCGACCTTCGTGTGGGAGTAGCCCCCGCCCCGGGGCGGTCCACACGGAACGCCCCGCGCGACGGCCCGCCGCGCCGAACGGCTCGCGGGCCCGCGGGAGTGCCCGACGGGCCGGGGGCCCGTCTTCGAGGGGGGCCGGCCGCGCCGCGAGGAAGGACATGCGATGCGTGACCACGGACTGGGCTCGTGGCCCGCGCGGTGCGCCCGTCGCGCCCCGCACCACACGGCCCTCGTCCACCGGGGCCGCCACACCAGCTTCGCCGAGCTGCGTGAGCGGACCACACGTCTCGCGCGGGCGCTGCGAACCCGCGGCGTGCGGCCAGGCGACCGGGTGGCCTATCTCGGTCCCAACGACCCCGCCTTCCTGGAGACGCTCTTCGGCGTCGCCGCGCTCGGCGCGGTCTTCGTCCCGCTCAACGCCCGCCAGGCGCCGCCCGAGACGGCTTTCCAGCTCGCGGACTGCGGGGCGAAGGCCCTGCTGTACGCCCCCTCCCACGCGGAACTGGTCCGCGCGGCGGCTCCCCGTGGGCGGGGCCCCCGGTGGCGGGTGCGGATCGGGCCGGACTACGAGGCGATGCTCGCGGAGGCCGCGGCCGACCCCGTGGACGAGCCCGTGTCACCGGACCAGCCGTGCCTGATCATGTACACCTCCGGCTCCACGGGCACCCCGAAGGGCGCGGTGCTGACGCACGCCAACGTCACCTGGAACGCCCTGAACGTTCTGGTCGACCTCGACCTGACGGCCGGGGAACGGGCGCTGGCCGTCGCGCCCCTCTTCCACGCCGCGGCGCTCAACATGCTGGCGCTTCCCGTCCTGTTGAAGGGCGGCACCTGCGTGCTTCTCGAACGGTTCGACGCCGCCGAGGTGTTGGACGTGGTCGCGGCGCGGCGGATCACCTTCCTGTTCGGGGTGCCGACCATGTTCGAGCTGCTGGCCAGGGCGGACGAGTGGCCGGGCGCGGACCTGTCCTCGCTGCGTTCGCTGCTGTGCGGGGGCGCCCCGATCCCCGCGGAACTCGTCGCCGCCTACGCGGAGCGCGGGCTCGCCGTCCGGCAGGGTTACGGCATGACGGAGGCCGCCCCCGGCGTGCTGCTGACCGGCCGCGACCCCGGCACCGGCGGGGCGCCCGGAGGCGTGCCGCACTTCTTCACCGACGTGCGGATCGTCCGCCCCGACCGGCGGCCGGGTGAACCCGGCGACATCGGGGAACTACAGGTCTCCGGGCCGAACGTCATGGCCGGCTACTGGGGAGCGGCCGGGCGGTCGGCGGCGTGCTTCGACGGCGAGTGGTTCCGCAGCGGCGACGCGGCCCGCGGCGACGCGCGGGGGCGGGTGCGCGTCGTGGACCGCCTCGGTGACGTGATCGTCTCGGGCGGGGAGAACGTCTACCCCGCGGAGGTCGAGAGGGTTCTGCTCGGCCATCCCGAGATAGCGGACTGCGTCGTGACGGGCGTGCCCGATCCCCTGTGGGGCGAGGTCCCGCGGGCGGTGGTCGTACCACGCGACGGCGCGTCGCCCACGCTCGCCGGAATCTCGGCGTACCTCTCGGGCCGTCTCGCCCGCTACAAGTCGCCGAGGTCGGTGGTGCTCGTGGCGGAACTGCCGCGTACCCCGAGCGGCAAGGTCAGAAGGTCCGCGGTCCGCGAGCGGCACGGCGGGCCGTGAGCCGCCGGCGGGCCGACGCGCCCCCGGTGGCCCGGGCGCCCTCTCGCCCGGCGCCCGGGCCACCGCGCCGGCCTCAGCCGCCGGAGATGCCGAAGAACGCGACCGCCTCGGCGGCCATGCCGCCCGCCGGCAGGGTGTGCCCCGCGCCCCGGACGGTGATCGACTCCACCCACACGGTGCCGTCCGCGTCGGCGTAGTGCGCGCGTTCCCAACCGGGTTGCGGCTCGTCCGTGAAACTGGGCGTCTGGCTCAGCCCGTGCACGTCCGTCCACTGCTCGGTCGCCTCACGCAGCAGGGAGAACGGCACCAGGTTGTCCTCGGTGCCGTGCCACAGCTGCACCGGCGGGCGGGGGCCCGCGTAGTCCGGGTAGGCCGCGCGTACCGCGTCGCCCCAGGTCCCCGGGGTCTCGTCCTTGGCACCGTTGACGCACTGGCTGTTCCACGGCGGGAAGTCCGCCTCGTTGAGGAAGCAGCCGAACGGGACGCCCATGAACGCGGCGCCCGCCGCGAACACGTCCGGGTAGAGGGCGAGCAGCGCGTTGGTCTCCATGCCGCCCGAGGAACTGCCGGTCGCGAAGGTGCGCGACGGGTCGGCGCCGTACTGCTGGTGGGTGTAGGCGACCATCGAGGCGATGGAGACGGGGTCGCTGCCGCCGCCCCGGGTCTTGGACGCGGGCGACCACACGTCGAAGCAGGTGCCGAACGCGGTCTGCTGGGTCGCCGTCGGATAGATGACGAGGAAACCGTACTGGTCGGCCAGGGAGTTGAAGCCGCTGGACTGGGCGAAGCCCGGCCCGTCGCCCCCGCAGCCGTGCATGGCCACGACCACCGGCGGGCTGTCCTGGGTGACGTCGGGAACGTAGAGGTGCATGCGCGCGCCTCCGGGGTTCTCGCCGAAGTCGGTGACCTCGACGAGCTGTGCGGCCTGTGCCGTCGAGGGGAAGGCGAGGGCCGCGGCGATGAGTAACAGGGTGCTGGCGAATGCGGTGAACGCGGCTCTTGCACGCGTCATCGGTGCCTCCTAGGTGAGTGCCCCCACCCGAAGTTAGGCGCACATGTATCGGTCGTCAATAATCTGACGAACCTTGGGGCCGCCCCTCGTTCACCCGGTCGCGACGACCGCGAGTTCCCTCTCCGCACACGCGACGGACGGGGCGACGAGACGGCCGTGCAGGGCGCGGAAGCGCCGCTGGGCGACCACCCCCGGCCAGCCGGCCGGCAGCAGCGAGGCGGGCAGCCGCGGGTCCTGCCGCACGAGCAGCAGCCACTCGGCGGTGAGGCGCACCCGGCGGCACAGCACGTCGAGAGCGTCGTACGTCCCGTCCTCCCAACGCGACAGGAACGCCCGGTAGTCGGCCTCGATGGCGGGCAGGTCCCACGCCTCGCGGACGATCCGCGCCGGGTCGGTCCAGCCGGCGGCCTCCGCCCGGAACACCTCCGCGTGGTCCAGGAGATCCAGCTCCGCGAGGACGCGCTCGACGTCCGCCGCCCCGGGGGACACCCACACCCCGCTGCGGAGCGGAGCGAACCCCAGCCAGCCGAGTCGCTTGCGCAACGCGTGCCGGTCGGCCCGCCGCGCCTCGGGGACCGAGAACGACAGCAGCGTCCAACGGCCGTCCCAGTCGCTGTCGACCACGTCGGTCGTCAGACGGTGCCGCCCGTCCCGCAGCACCTCTCCCCCGTGCCGCGTCAGCCCGAGGAAGACCCGGCGGCCCCGGCGGACCGTTCCCAGCAGGTCGCGCCGCACCATCCGCGCCACGGCGGTGCGCGTCGCGTGCTCCCCCACGCCCAGCCGCTCCAGCACCGCCACCACACTGCCCGTGGAGACGGCCACCCCGCGGTCCAGCACGTGGTCGCCGAACAGCGTCAGCAGCAGCGCCTGCGGGCGCACCACCAACTCGCCGCGCTCCCCCGCCTCCTCGTCACCCCGCATGTCCATCCCCCCAGCAGAGCACACGGCCTCCCGGGGACCGCCGGGACGTCGCGTGGCGCGCCCGTCAGTCGCGTGGCACGCCCGTCAGCCGTCCCGACCGGCGGGGCCGGCGGTGCCGCAGAGCGCGCGGTCGACGAGGCGACTCGCGGCCCGCTCCTGGCGGACCGGGTCGTCGGGCGAGCCACCCAGGGCGGTGGTCATGGAGACGGTGACGGCGCGGCTGCCGTCGGTGGTCGCCCCGTTGAGGGTGATGTAGCCGCTCTCGCCGCCCTCGTGGCTCCAGTAGTCGCCGCCGCACGACAACGGCCGGTTGACCAGGCCGAGGCCGTAGCGCCCGCCCGGCCAGAGCACCCGCGTTTCCTCGTCGACCGGTACGGTGTCCCGCATCTCGGCCAGTCGCGCCGCGGTCAGCAGCTCGCCGCCGAGCAGGGCCCGGAAGAAGCGGTTGACGTCAGCGGTGGTGGAGACGTAGCCACCGGGGTCGGGGACGATCACGCGGGTGACGTCGACCCGTTCGCCGGAAGGGTAGACCTCGTAGGCGCGGGCGTGGGGGCGGCGGAGGGTGGGCGTCTCGCCCGGCAGGTAGGTGTGGTCCATGCCGAGTGGCCGCAGGATCCGGTCCTCGACCTCCCGGTGCCACGGGCGGCCCGTGACCTCCTCGATGACCATGTCGAGCAGGACATAGCCGGCGTTGGAGTAGCCCCACCCCTCCCCGGGCGCGAAGTCCGGCGGGTGCCGCATCGCCCGCGCGACGATCTCCCGGTCCGTGTGGGTGTCGTACCGGTGCTCGCGGTACTCCTCCGGGGTGGCGAAGCCCGGGAGATCGTCGTGCAGACCTGCGGTGTGCTGGAGAAGGTGACGGATGGTGATCCGGCGCCCGTCGTTGCCGTTGCCGTCCACCAGACCGGGCAGCCAGTGGTCCACCGTGTCGTCGAGCGCCAGTCGCCCCTCGTCGACCAGTCCCAGGACCACGGTGGCCACCAGCGCCTTGCCGGTACTGGCGATCCGGAAGTAGCCGTCGTCGGGCACCGGGCGGTCGGTGCCCACCTCGGCGACGCCGCTGGTGGCGACCAGGTCCCGGTCGGCGCCGGTCGTCACCCGTGCCTGGACACCGGTGACACCCAGCGCCGTGAGGGCGTCGGCGTCCCGGCGCAGGTCGTCCTGTCCGTACCCCGACGCCGTCGCGCCGTGCGGATCGGCCGGCGGTCGGGTGGCGACGGCCGCGCCGACGGTGAGGGCGACCGCGGCGAAGGCCAGCCAACGGCCCGAGGCGCGGCGACGGCGCGGCGACGCGGGACGAGCGGGTGAAGGTGTGTGTGCCATGCCCCGACGCTAGGGAGACGCGCGGTCGCCGATCGCTACCACGGGCTCCCGAACGAGAGGTACAGCCACCTGTAGTGCCACCGGCCGCGCGGCCCCCTACAGTCCGTGCCGGGAGCCCTCCCCTCCCGTACGACCACTCCCGTACGACCACGGAAAGCGACGCGCGTGCTCGGTGTACTCAACGCGGCCCACGACCGGTGGCGCGTCACCTGGCGTGGCGGGCGTTACCTGCTGGAGAACCTGCTGACCGCGACGGTGACGCTCGCCGCCGCGCCCCTGATGTGCGTTCCGTCGCTGGCGCGGCCCTGGGTCGAGTTCCATCGCCGGCGCGCGGGAAGCCTGTTGGGGCGGCCGGTCGAGCCGCGCCCGCACCCCACCCCGCGCGTCCTGAGGTGGCTCGCGACCCAGCTGGTCACCGGACTGCCGGCGGGCGCCCTCGCGCTGCTCCTCCTGGGCTGTCTGCTCAGCGTTCCCGTCCTCACCGCGTCGTGGTGGGCTCTTCCCACGACGCCGTGGCTGCCCGTGGTCAGCACGCCCCTCACCAGTTGGGGTACCGCGTTGCCCCTGGGCCTGACGAACGTCGTGGTCCTGGCGGCGCTGGCCGCCCTCGTCCTCCCGCCACTCGCCCGAGCCCACGCCCGCTGCTGCCTCGCGGTCCTGGCGGCGTCGCCCGCCGAGCGCCTCGTCGCACGCGTCACCGAACTCAGCAGGACGCGCGCGGACGTCCTCCAGGCGCACAGCGCGGAACTGCGCCGTATCGAGCGGGACCTGCACGACGGGACGCAGGCCCGGCTCGTGGCCATCGCGATGCGGCTCGCGGTGGCCGGCAGAAACCTCCCGCGCGACCCCGAGGGGGCCGCCGTCCTGGTGCGGGACGCCCACGCCGAGACCGAGAACGCGATGACCGAGCTGCGTTCCGTCATCCGCACCATCTACCCCCCGGTACTGGCCGACCAGGGCCTCTCGGGCGCGCTCGGCGCCCTGACCAGCAGGTCGGGGGTGCCGACCCGCATCGACGTCGGCCCGCTCGGTGAGGTTCCCGCGGCGGTCGAAGCCGTCGCCTACTTCGTCGTCACCGAGGCGCTGGCCAACATCGCCCGGCACAGCGGGGCCACCAGCGCGTCCGTGCGCGTGGACCGCCACGGTCCGCTGCTGCGCGCGGAGATCGTCGACGACGGAACCGGCGGGGCGGACGCCACCCGGGGGTCCGGCCTGGACGGAATGCGGCGCCGCGCCGCCGCTCTGGACGGCACCATGGACGTCAACAGCCCTCCGGGCGGGCCAACCGTCATCACCGTGGAGTTGCCGTGCGCGTAGTGATCGCCGAGGACAACGTCCTGCTGTCGTCCGGGCTGAGGCTTCTGCTCGCCTCCGAGGGCTTCGAGGTCGTCACGATCGTGACCGACGGGCCCGGCCTCCTCACCGCCGTCCGGACGCACCGCCCGGACGTCGCCATCGTGGACGTGCGACTGCCCCCGACCTTCCGCGACGAGGGCGTCCGAGCCGCGGTCCAGGCCCGCCGCGACCACCCGGGACTCCCCGTCCTGGTCCTTTCGCAGTACGTGGAACAGGAGTACGCGGGCCGCCTCCTCGCCGACGCCGGGGGCGGCATCGGATACCTGCTCAAGGACCGGGTGAGCCGCGTCGAGGAGTTCACCGACGCACTGCGCCGGGTCGCCGGCGGCGGCACCGCCATGGACCGCGACGTCATCGCGCAACTCCTCGCCGCACGGGGCGACCCCGTCGACGCCCTGACCCCGCGCGAGCGGGAGGTCCTCTCGCTGATGGCCGAGGGGCACGACAACGCGACCATCGCCCGACGGCTCGTCATCACGGACAACGCCGTGCACAAGCACATCGGCAACGTCTTCCACAAACTCGGCCTGTCCGTCGGCGACAGCGGCCACCGCCGCGTGCGCGCCGTCCTGGCCTACCTCCGCCACCACGGCGGCACCGCCCCGGCCCCGGCCCCCACCCCGACGACGGCACGCCTCTCGCCGTGAGCGGGCGTCACGGTGCGGCCCTGGGGCGGCTGCGCCGCCAGATCCTGCCAGGAGGGCTGCGGCGCGGTGACCACACCAGACACAGCAAGATCAACTCACCCGCGACCATCAGCCCCGAGACACTCCATAGCACCCCTGCCGTCTGCGACTGAAACAGAGACATCAAAGGTCCAAGAGGATATCGACCGCATCGACCAACTCATCACTACGATATCCAGTTCTGAGAAACAGCTCCCGGCTACCCAGCGTGCAGCGCACCAGATTCAGCAGCGGATGCCACTTACGAGCATCCTCCGTCGACACAGAGATCTGCACCCTGGACAGCAGCGCTTCAAGTGTCGGTCCACACCACATCCGCGGCTACGCAGATCCGCACGTTCACCACCGAATCATTGAGCACACCCCTGACGGACCGAAAAGTGCGCACCACCATTTCGGCATCTTCGCGCGAACACGCGCTTGTTCTGATCGCATCGCCGTTCACATTCGGCAGCTCTTTAGCCAACTGAAACAGTATCTTGAATCGATCGACGGGCACATCGATCGCCACCCCGCATGGCTCCGCCGTCCCGCGCTGCCGTTCATTTGGGTTCTTCAAAACGCCTGATCCCTCCCATGGCGTAAACGGTGGCTTGGACGGAGGGGCCCGCGCCCGACGACGACCACCGGACCGAACGACGCCCGCGCGCGCTCGCGCCGCGGGTGCCGGGACCGAGGATCTGACGCGGGGTCGCATGTGGATGCCGTGGTGGGACAGCCGTGGACCGGCGAGCAGAAGCAGGGGATGACCGCCGCGTGCCGCGGCGTGTAGCTTCTGTGAAGCGTTGGCCACGCAAGGTGTCATCTCCTCTCACGACCGGACCCTGATGAGACTTCGAACCTGGTTGCGCGCCTCGGCCGCGCTGTGGCTGGCGCCGTTGGCGCTGGCGTTGATCGTGCTGTACTTCTTCGGCGGTTACGTCGCCGACCACCGCCCCGGGGACCCGCGTCTGGGGTACGCGCCGCGCACCGTCTCGTCCGTGCTGCTGAGCGTGTATCCGTTGGTCTACGCGACGGCGGCGGCGCTGGGGGCGTGGGAGAGCGGCCGGCTGCGGCGGGACGGGGTCTGGGCGTTGGGGCCCGCGCGTTCCCGAGTCGGGGTGGTCGTGCGGGAGTTGGCGCCGGTGTGGTTGTTGTCGGGTGTCATGGTCGCGCTGGCCGTCTCGCTCGCCCTGGTGCGCGAGGGGCAGGCGCCGAGCCTGGCGAGTCTGGTGCTGCCGGGGATGGCGTGGCTGGTCTCGGTGGCGCACTCGCTGATCGGTTTCGCGGCCGGGCTGGTGCTGCCCCGGGTGGTGGTGGCGCCGGTGCTCGCGCTGGCGGTGTTCTACGCGGTGGCCGCCGCCTGGTCCTATGAGCCGTTCTGGTTGCGGCACATATCGGGCCAGTATCCGGAGGAGTTGGGCTTCGGGGAGCTGCCGACGCCGGCGTCCGTCGCCGCGCCCGTGCTGTTCGCGGGGGCACTCGCCGTGGGTCTCACTCTGCTGACCACGCCCGTCTGGCGGCCGACGTGGCGGGTGCTGTGCGCGGTGGCCGGCTGCGTCGCGATGTTGGGCGGCACCGTCGGCGCCTACGCGATGGTGCGGGAGTGGGGGCACTCTCCCCCGACCTCCTCCGGTCACGCGCCGGCGAGCTGCGCCGGTGACGCACCCGTCGTGTGTATGCCGGCGGCGACCGCCGAGGACCTGCCCGCCGTGCGCGCCGACATCGACGAAACGCTCCGGCTGCTGGCGGACGCCGGCGTGGCGGTCGAGCCGCCGGCGCGGGTGGAGGACCGGTTGACCGCCTCCGGCGTGCGCGCGGCCGGCACCTGGCGCCTGCCCCTGACCAGTCTGCACGCCGCCGAGACGACCCGGCTGGCCGTCGTCGACACCGTGGTGCTCTTCCCCTGCGCCGAACCGGACGGCACCACCGCGCGCACCGTCATGCTGTGGGCCGCCGGCGTCGCCGGCAGCGCCGACGCCTACCTGCGCCGCCAGCAGGACGAGCTGCCGCTCTACCAGGACGGCGCCCAGGTACTCGCCGACATCGAGCAACGAGCCGCCGCCGTCGACGCGTTGCCGCCCCCGGAGCAGGCCGACTGGTATCGGGAAGCAGTGGCGTCGGCCTGCGCCCCGGGCGAGAACGCGGGGAACGTCTGATGTGGTGGTGGCTGAAGGGACGGCGCGCGTTCTCCGTGCTGGCGTGGGGGCTTGGCGCCTTCGCGGCGGCCGTGGCGGTGCTGGGCGACGCCACCGTCGAACTGCCCTCGATCCTGAGCGGCTCGGCCAACCCCGTGCTCTTCGTGCTGATGGCCCCCATCCCCCTTTGCGCCGCGCTCGAACTCTCCCTCGGCTCCCGGCTGGCCGAGGCGGAGGAGACGGCGACCCGGCGGGTGCGGGCGCTGGACGCGGGGCTCGTCCTCGGCGTCTGCGCCCTCGCCCTGGCCGTCGGCGGCGCGGTCCACCTGCTGACCGGCGACACCTACGCCGTGGCCGCCGGGCGCAACGTCGCCTTCCTCACCGGACTCCTGCTGTGCGCCCGGGTGTTCGTCGGCCAGGCCGCGATCGCCGCCCCCGTGCTGTGGATCTTCGCCGTGATCTTCGCCGGCTTCTCCCGGGGCGGGCACGCGGCGTTCTGGACCGTTCTGCCCGAGCCGAACGGCGACCTGCCCGCGGCCCTCGCCGCCTGCCTCGCCCTGGCCTCGGGCCTCCTCCTGCACGGCACGGTCCGCCCGACCGAGACCCCGTCCCCGAACTGAGGGCCCATGACTCTCCACCTACGCGCCTGCACCTACGCCTACCGCCCCTGGGCCCGCCCGGTACTCAGCAACCTCGACTACCAGCTGCCCCCGGGGGTGACCGTTCTCCTGGGCCCCAACGGCGCCGGCAAGTCCACCCTGCTCCGCCTCGCCGCCGGCGTCACCCGCCCCCGCACCGGAAACGTCCACCTCGGCGACCTCCCCTCACGCGCCCGCGCCTACCGAGGCGCCGTCGCCTGGATGCCGCAGCACATCACCGCCATGACCGCCCTGACCGCACGCGAACAGGTCGCCTACACCGGCTGGTTGAAGGGCATGAACCGCACCGACGCCTGGACCGCCTCCGCCACGGCCCTGGCCAGGGTCGACCTCGCCGACCAGGCCGACACCCGCGCACGACGCCTCTCCGGCGGACAACTCCGCCGCGTCGGCGTCGCCGCCGCACTCGTCCACCAGGCCCGCGTCCTCCTCCTCGACGAACCCACCGCCGGCATGGACCCCCGCCAACGACGCATCTTCCGCGACGTCCTGGCCGCCCTGACCGACGAGGTCACCGTCCTGCTCTCCACCCACGACGTCGCCGACCTCGCCGAGGAGTCCGACCACGTCACCGTCCTGCAAGCCGGACGCATCCGCTACACCGGAACCACCGACGGCTTCCTCGCCCACGCCCCCACCGACGCCACCCCAGGCCGCCGCGCCGAAGCCGCCTACACCGCACTCAGCGAGACCAGCGGCTGAACCACCCACGCCGGCACGGAAGCGACCCGACGGTCAGGAGGTCGGCCCCCGGACGCGAACCCACTCGTGCGGTGGGCGGTGCGGGTCGGACGCCCCGCGGCGCAGGGCGTTAGCCAACGCGGCGATGCGGCGATGCGGCGATGCGGTCGGTGACGTTCTCGCCGGGAGACGAGAGGAGCGAGAAGGAGCCAGCAGGGAGTAGGGCCCGCAGACCGCCGCCAAGCGCGCCGGCCACAGCGTCGCGGCGCTGCTCCACGTCTACACAAGGTTCATCAAGGACACCGACGACGCCGAGAACGCCGAGATTGCCGCCCGACTCGCGGCCTGACACCCAGCGATCGAGGCCCCGTTTCTTTCCACAGACACCCCACACGCGCTGGTCAGCAGGCGAATTCGGGTGTGACAGAAGGGAACATAAGATGCATTCGACCTCGAAGGTCCTGGCGACCAGAAGAGCGACACCTGACTGCGTTCCCGCAGGCCAGGGGTCATTTCTTTGCTGCGGCGGCGCCAGGATTCGAACCGGGAACCAGGCGGGGACAACGTTCGACAACCACACACTCGAAGCTGCTCTACTTCACGGAGAACGGCTCCAGAGAAACGCCCACCTACCCCCAGGGGCACACCACCCGCAACGCAGAACCGTCAAGATGCACTGCTCCGTGTGGCGGATTCGCACCCGCAGGCCGCTGAACCGCTGCCCACCCGATCCCACTTATCCGCACCTCGGACTGACAGCTCAACACCGGGATCCCACTAGTCTCCAGAAACCCAGAGCCGACAGGAATAATACTCAGCAAACTTCAGCTCTTGGGCGCACCCTTCCCGACCATCCTGAGCATGAGCCTCTGCATAACCTCTGCCTGTTGGACCCTGGAGAGCCTGTCCAACCGGGCGTAATCCTTCAGCGAAACGTCAAGCCGATAGCTCTCCTCGGCACCCTTGGGCCACACAAGACAGACATGAGCCGGCTCGGGTGTGGCCTCGTAGAGTATGGCCACGACGGCGCACCATTCACCCTTGCCCGGAGACGGCACATACCCCCGAGCGCGCCTGCTGTAGCCACGCCCCTCCGCCTTCTCGATCAACCGGGCCATTTCCTGCGGATATACACGTCTGGGGCGAGCGGGAACAAGCCAACCGAAAGGCGATGGAACCCGCCGCTCGAAGCGCGTTCGAATGACACCGAATTTCATGTTACTCAACGACCACCTCACCCGACTCCGGGCCCTCGGCGAACGTGCCACGGCCCTACTCAAAACCCGCTGGAAAGCCCTACAACACGTCACCTTCACCCTCACCCTCAGCCGAATCGGGGAAGTCACCCGCGCCTGACCCGTCCTCACCCGCTTCGAACACGGTCGAACTCACCGAGAAAACCTCAGTAGGGGAAGAATCGCAGATTCCACGCAGCCATCAATTGGACTTGCGCTTCCCCAGGGACGCCCTGAGCATGAGCCGCTGCATCGCCTGCACCTGCTCATCACGCGAAAGCAAGTCCAAAAGCGAGAAATCTTGATGAGAGATTCCCAAACGGTAGCTCTCCCGTCCACCATACTGCCAAAAAACGCAGATCCAGGCTGGGTCCGGTGACTCTTCGTACTGAATGGGAGTGATCGCACACCAGGCATCCTGGCTCACCGGAACATATCCGCGTCCGATACGGCTGTCACCTCGCCTCTTCGCCTTCTCGATCAGCTCTGCGATCTCCAGTGGGGTCGCACGCCTGGGGTGGGCAGGAACCGGCCAGCCTACGGGGGATGGGATACGTCGCTCGAAATGCATACGAATGCGTCGGAATCTCACGAAGCGTCGCCCCATCTGTCGCCGAGCACCAGAATCTCCGTGTCGGGCGTAATCCCCGGATGCCGTGGGTTGTTCATCCGTGAGAGCGCCTCGTTGATCCGATGTTTTCCCTGAGAGACCGAGCCCTCCCCCAGCGTGACCACGTGACCGATGCCGTCCGGGGCGTTGATGGCTTCGAGAAGCTGCTCGTCACCCATGCTGCGCATGATCCCCTCCTTCATAGGGTCAGTTCCTATGTCGGGAAGTTCGATCCCTTCCAGATCTCCTAGCCGTGTCGGTGTACGGGCCGCACGCATCTGCTGATCGACAGCTTCCTGTCGGACCCTGTCACCACCGAACCAGGCTCTCATCCGGCCTCGGAAGCCACCGTAGGGCGACAGGCCGAGCGGATCGACGAAGACGTGCGGGTTGTATGGGTACGTGAACGGGTTGGGGGCCGGTTCCAAGCCGAGCGGGTCGGGTGACAGGAAGCGTGCCACCGCCGGGTCGTAGTAGCGGTAGCGGTTGTAGTGGAGTCCCCTTTCGGGGTCGTGGTACTGGCCCGGGAAGCGCAGCGGGGTATACGCGTGGCTTTCGGCCGGCCAAGCCGTGACTCCCCAGAGGGTGGCGCGGGCGCGCCAGGCTATGTCGCCGTTCTCGTCAACGAGTTCGGCGGGCGTCCCGACCTGGTCGGTGACAATGGCGAAGAACCGGCTGTCGAGTTCGGCCCCGGAGAGGGAGTCGACCCGACGGGTCGACCTGACTCAAGACGTGTCCAGCAGCAGGTCCTTCCGTTTGAGCACGCCACCGAAATGCCCGTGGTGACCGCCGAAAAGCTGAGCCACCTGGTGGGCAACGGACCTGCGGCTCATCGCATGTTCCGGGTAGCCGACCTCGGCCAGCAGACCGAGCAGCGCCCAGTAGGTGGCCATCTCGTTCGGAACTCGCGCCGCTTCTCGCTCCCCTGGCTGAAGCGGTAGAACGACTCCCCGCTCATCCGATCGAACGCGGCGGGACCTGCATCTGGAAGGGCGGGGTGATCTTCCCCATGTCGTGCAGGGCCGCCCAGAACGCCGTGACTTCGCGCGCCTCCTCGACCGCGAGACCGAGCGCCGCGGCGATACGGGCCCGCACGGTCCTGCTCACCACGGTGCCCCACAGCGCGCGGTAGACCGCCCCCGTGTCCAGCTATCGGCCCCCGCCTCCGCACGGGCCCGCCGCGCGCAAAGTGTCTCTGCCATGCGTCCTCCCCGCACGAGCGGGGTGTTCGGCGTCCCAGACGAACGGTTCCACGTCGGTCACGGTCACGTCCTCCCGGCGCGAGCGCGGGCAGTCGCGCTGTTCGACCGCCGCCCGTTCGAACACCCCCAGCCCAGCCCCAGCAAAAAGACCCCCCGCCCAGCCGTATTCGCTGGTCAGAGGGCCTCTCTCGCACTGTGGCGGCGCCAGGATTCGAACCTGGGAAGGCTGAGCCGGCAGATTTACAGCGGGCTCAGCCTTCCGGCGCGGCAGGGGCGTTGAGCTGCCGCTTTGCGGTGGCGGTGTGGCAGTTGCCGGGAGTTGGGGAACGCCTGGGGGAGAAGACGTCTTGCCGGCTGGCGCTTGACGGCCTTCGCCGACGGAATCGGCAAGCACCGACGCTGGCCATCGGCCCCCAGCGCCTTCCGCGCCCGCACGAAGACCACGCTGCCTATCGCGAGGAGAAGCCAGAGCCGTTCGAACCATCTCCGCCCGCGCGGAGGGGAGCACTCCTCGTCGCTCAGCCAGTCGTCGGGGTGGTCCGGGCCACCTCCGCCCGCGCGTACAACACTGCGTTTGTTGGGTGACGTTGTCCCGATGCCGCGGACCTCCTCCGCCCGCGCGGAGAGCTCTCACTTCGAGATGTGCTCGATGCCCGGGCCCGCTACCCCCGCCCCTGCCCCCTCATCGGCGGTTACCTCCTTCTCCGCCCCGCCACCGAGATGCCCCGCGCCACCCACTCCGTGAGCGAGACGCCCCTGATAGCCCACCCACCTCACCTGGCTCTGCGCGCAACCGCTGAAGTGAACGTCGGGACGTGCCGTATCTCCTCCGACGTGGCGTGCTGGTGGAGCGTTGGCTCCTCGGGAACGTTCCGCCCTCACGTGTCAGCGGGTGGCGATAACCTCGAACGAACGGTCCCCCAACACCCACGACGAGGCCCCACCATGCCCTCCCCATCTGCGAGACACGCGCTTTCCCCTTCACACACGGCAGGCAAAGGAACGGCAAAGCCCTCCTGATAGCGCAGGTCAAAAAGGGTCCTCCCCGCGCGAGCGGGGGTGTTCCGGTGGTGTCGGTGCGGCAGCGAGCGGCCCGGCCGTCCTCCCCGCGCGAGCGGGGGTGTTCCGATCGAGCAGCTGCGTCGGACCGTCGAAGCGGCGTCCTCCCCGCGCGAGCGGGGGTGTTCCGCACCCCTTCCCCCGGCACGCTCTTCGATCCCCGTCCTCCCCGCGCGAGCGGGGGTGTTCCGTCGGTCTTCTTACCGAGGGTCAGGCTGGCGGTGTCCTCCCCGCGCGAGCGGGGGTGTTCCGCGCGACCAAGCCCTCGTCCACCAGGCGGTGCAGTCCTCCCCGCGCGAGCGGGGGTGTTCCGACACCCTCACCGGCCTCATGACCCTCGCCGAGGTCCTCCCCGCGCGAGCGGGGGTGTTCCGCTGAACGGGGAGACGGCCGCCGCTTCCTCGATGTCCTCCCCGCGCGAGCGGGGGTGTTCCGGCGGCGCTGAGGAAGGCCGCCGAGATCCTGTCGTCCTCCCCGCGCGAGCGGGGGTGTTCCGCCTGGCTACGAGTCGAAGTCCCGGAGAAGGGCGTCCTCCCCGCGCGAGCGGGGGTGTTCCGTTCGACCGGCGCGTGATCCGGGGCCATTCCCGGTCCTCCCCGCGCGAGCGGGGGTGTTCCGGCCGTTCAGGAGGAGGAGCGCCGCACGGCCGGGTCCTCCCCGCGCGAGCGGGGGTGTTCCGCCCCACCAGGGCGCTTCCTGGACCTACGCGGTGTCCTCCCCGCGCGAGCGGGGGTGTTCCGCGACCCCTACTGGGTCGCAGAATTCCTCTATCGTCCTCCCCGCGCGAGCGGGGGTGTTCCGAGGCCAACCGGCTCCTGGAGCGCGGCGCTCCGGTCCTCCCCGCGCGAGCGGGGGTGTTCCGGATCGGAACCATCCACCTCCCCGAATCCCAGGGTCCTCCCCGCGCGAGCGGGGGTGTTCCGTCCTGACGCGGGCGGGCGTCGTAGTGTCTGGCGTCCTCCCCGCGCGAGCGGGGGTGTTCCGTTGTGCAGCGAGACATCCCCGCTGGCCCCAATGTCCTCCCCGCGCGAGCGGGGGTGTTCCGACTCATCAGGTCCTCCCGAGGGCTATCGGTACGTCCTCCCCGCGCGAGCGGGGGTGTTCCGACGTTCACCGGCGGCGCCAGCTGACCACCGACGTCCTCCCCGCGCGAGCGGGGGTGTTCCGCTGACTGTCCGCGCCTTCGGCACCGCCGCGCGGTCCTCCCCGCGCGAGCGGGGGTGTTCCGGGAAACGGACATACTCCGCATCAGGTGATGATGTCCTCCCCGCGCGAGCGGGGGTGTTCCGAGATACGGGACATGAGTCCCCAGCAGCGGCTGGTCCTCCCCGCGCGAGCGGGGGTGTTCCGGTCGACCAGCACCAGCGCTCCGTCGTCCGAGCGTCCTCCCCGCGCGAGCGGGGGTGTTCCGTTGGGTGGTGGCGGCCGCCAGTTGGTGGGCGGGTTCTCCCCGCGCGAGCGGGGGTGTTCCGGCGACACGCCTTCGGGCCATCACTCATAGTTGGTCCTCCCCGCGCGAGCGGGGGCGTTCCGGCGGTTGAGCGGGTGCCCCAGCAGCGTTCCGGGTCCTCCCCGCGCGAGCGGGGGTGTTCCGGGGATGGCGAGCCTGCACCGGACGATCCGTAGGTCCTCCCCGCGCGAGCGGGGGTGTTCCGCAGGAACGGGCCTCACGGGGGAAGGAGTGGACGTCCTCCCCGCGCGAGCGGGGGTGTTCCGCGGGCGTAGTCGCCGGGGCGGTCGGCCCGGGGGTCCTCCCCGCGCGAGCGGGGGTGTTCCGCATCCGAGCCGGCACCTACCGAGGCGGAGCGGGGCCTCCCCGCGCGAGCGGGGTGTTCCCGCGCTGCGGTTGAGGGTGTCGTTGCCGCACCTGTCCCCCCGCGCGCGGAGAGCACCAGATCGGCGGGCTGAAGCGGGAGACGGACGGCGGACCACCTCCACCCGCGCGGAGAGCACTGGGTACCCCATGTCTTGTAAGTCTCATGGGACGGACCACCTCCGCTCGCGCGGAGAGCACGCTTGCGTGAGTCGCAGAGATCTCTCCTCCACCGGACCACCTCCGCTCGCGCGGAGAGCACGCACGCTGCGACAGCCAAGGCGCCACCACGCGCGGACCACCTCCGCTCGCGCGGAGAGCACGCCCCCAAGGCTGTGGCGAGGCGATCGATCGTCGGACCACCTCCGCTCGCGCGGAGAGCACGTGGGCGATGATGGTGGATTTGCCGGATCCTCCGGACCACCTCCGCTCGCGCGGAGAGCACCAGGTCGTCCGTCGGCACGCGGATGCCGGTCTCGGACCACCTCCGCTCGCGCGGAGAGCACATCCACATGCCCGCCTCCCACGAATTGCTCGCCGGACCACCTCCGCTCGCGCGGAGAGCACAGGGGCAGGAGGCGCAGGAGGCCGCTGTGCGACGGACCACCTCCGCTCGCGCGGAGAGCACAAGTCGATATCGGCCAGCGCGTGTAGGACCGCCGGACCACCTCCGCTCGCGCGGAGAGCACGACCGCGTCCGCCCACACCCCGTAGAGCAGGTCGGACCACCTCCGCTCGCGCGGAGAGCACCCTTCGCGACCTGCGACGTCAGAACGGCTTTGCCGTTTCTTGACGCTCCTTCCGGAAGCCGATCAGCGTCAACCCGTCGAAGTCCAGCGGGTGTCGGCGACGCGTTCCCGCCGTGCGCAGCGTGAAACCCTGTTCGTTGGCGTCGGGGTAGGCGAGGACCGCCGTGCCGCCGGCGATGCTGGCGCTGACCGAGGTCCACAGCTCGTCGCGGACGCGGGCCGAGACCGTGCCGACGTAGAGCTGCGGGGTCACCTCCAGCAGCCAGCGGCTGAGGGCGCCGCGAAGGTGGTCGGGGACCGCCGTCGCCGAGATCACGATCATGGATGCCACGGAGACGGCCCTCCTTCCGGCCCGGGAACCGGTGCCCCGCCACCGGGGCTCACGTCGCCAACCCGTGGTTGATCCCGCCGGGGATGGCGCCCGCGATCGGGTCCCAGAGGTCGACAAGCTGCTCGTCCGGGTCCTCGGCCTCGTACTCCCCCGACGGGTCCAGCAGTTGCTGGATGTCCGCGACGACGCGCGGCAGCAGCTTGAACAGCCGCAGCCCGTCGCGGAAGGAGCGGCGGGCCTGGGCCTCGGGGTTCGTCGACGCGTGGAGCGAGAACGCCAGCGGGATCGTGAGCTGCGCCTTGTACAGGTCGGCCACGTCGTAGACGAACGCCTGCTGATTGCCGCTGTGGACGTAACCGAGCGCCGGGGAGCAGCCGAGCGCGACGATCGCCGCGTGGACGATCCCGTACAGGCAGGTGTTGGCCGCCGAGAGCGCGAGGTTCACCGGGTCCTGGTCCTCCCAAGACTCCGGGTCGTAGTTGCGGCGGAAGCGGCCGATCTTGTACTGCTTCGCGAGGAGTTGGTAGTGCGCCTTGACCCGCGCGCCCTCGAACCCGCGCAGTTGGAAGAGCGAGGCGTCGGCCGGGGCCGTTCCGCTCCCGAAGCGCTTCGCGTACATCGCGCGGGCGACGCCCAGGCGTTGTTCGTCGTTCGCCCAGGATCGGGCCTGGCGCTCCAGCCAGTGGGTGGTGAGGGAGTCCGGCAGCGTCGCCGCGTAGCAGCGGACGCCGCCCGAGCCCACGACCAGCACGGTGGTCCCGTGGCGGGCCAGGGTGGACAGGGCCCGGGCGGTGACGGACGTACCGGGGCCGAGCAGCACGCAACTCAGCGCGGCCGTCGGCAGGTAGACGGTCTCGGTGCCGTGGCGTGCGCTGGTGATCTCGGCGCAGACGCCGGTGTCGTCCTGCTGCACGCGCACGACGTCGAGGTACAGGAACGACAGGGAGTCGGCGACGCGGGGCAGCATCGCGACGGTGGGTGCGGCCAGCCGGCGCCGCGCCTGGCCGGGAGTCTGACCGGGGTCGCGCGGTGGGGTGGCGGTCATCCGACGCTCCCGGCGGGCGCGACGGTCAGCAGGCCGCAGCCGTAGGACTTGGCGCGCCCGACGCCGGCGACGATGTGCTGCCGCAGCTGGTCCGCGTCAGTGACGACGGCGGTACCGTCGAACTGGGTGCGGTGGTGCCGCATGTGCTGCTTCGCGGCCTCGCCCGAGGTGCCGCGCGGGCCGCGCACCGTGTCGACCGGGTGGGAGAGCACGCTTTCGACCTCCAGGCCGGCCGCGGTTGCCTTGCGTTGCCACCACTCGTCGGCGACCCGCCCGCTCAGCGGCACGACGGCCTTCAGCTGGTACAGCTCGCGGGTGGTCGCGCCGGGGCGGCGCACGGCGTTCGCCACGCAACGGTAGCGAATCCGGCGTCCCGGCTTGAGCGCGTCGAGCAGCGGGTCGAGGGGCCTGCTCCGCAACGCGCCGTAGCCCTCGGGCAGGCGGGCGGAGTCGGGCTCGTGGGCGCTCTGGATCAGGACGGCGTACCCCTGGGGCGCGTCCTCGACGCGGAACAGCACGCCGAACTGGGCGCGCGCGTCGTCGCCCTCGGTCTCCGGGAAGAGGGACATCACGCGTCGATGCAGGTTGATCGCCGCTTTGCTGCTCCCCAGGTCGGCTTGGACCGCGCGGGAAAGCGGGTTGAGCATGAGTCGGCTGAGCCAGACGGTCACGGGGTCATCCCCTCCTCGGACGGCACCCGATGCTCCGCCAGGTGCTTCTCCAGCGCGGCGAGGTAGGGGGCGCCGAGCCCGGCGAACCGTTCCTCGGGAACGGCGACGGTGCGGCGGTAGAGCGGGCGCACCCGGTAGGTCCGCCGCTTCGGGTGAAAGGAACGGGGGTCGTCGTTGATCGTGCTGGTCGGCCGCGCGGACTCGTCGGCCGGAGAGGACTCCCACTCCTCGGGCACCGGCAGCGCGTCCAGGGGCTCGTCGGAAAGGAAGACGAGGTGCGAAGGACCGGCGCCCTTGGCACGTTCGGCCGAGACCGGCAGCCCGACCAGCTCCTCCAGCGCCCGGTCGCTCCGCGCCAGCAGCACAGGACCCTCGGGCGGGCAGGAGCGCCGACCGAGGTAGAACGGCCAGCGTGGCTCGCGGAGTGCCTCGGCGTACCGGTCCAGGGCCTCCGCGTCCGGCCCGCCGAGGGTGCTCGTCAGCGCGACGGTGAACGCCGCGTCGGCGAGGTAGTCGCGGTGGCTGAGCAGCGTGGCGGTCGCGCCGCCACGCTTCTTGCCCTCGGCGGTGGTGACGGTGTCGCGGTTCGGCAGGCCGCCTCCCACCGTGTGCAGGTCGGTCGTCATCACGCCCGGCCGGTCCTCGCGCACGGTCAGCGAGAGGGCGGTCAGGTCGTCCAGCGGCTCGCCACGCTTGCGGCCGAGCGCGGCGGCGAGCATCCCAATGACGCCGGAACGGGTCGGGAACCTTGCGGTGTCCCGCTCGGTGAAGTGGCTCTTCTCGCCCCAGGACTGGAGCGGACCGGCCAGCCGCAGCAGCAGACCGGGCCGGTCTTCGGCTTCCGAACTGGTCACGAGGAGACCTCGCCGGTCTTCTCGCCCAGGGCACCGAGCAGCGTGGCCTCCACCAGCTCCTCGATGCCGTCGTACCGGTCCCCCACGTGCTTCGCGTCCTCGTGCCCGATGCTGGTCCAGCCGGAGGTCAGCAGCCGACGGCTGCCCAGCATCTTGTTGGCCTGCGCCGCGTAGGCCGTCAGCCGGGCGACGGAGGGCTCCTCGAAGCCCTGACCGCGCGAGGACGTCACCGGCTTCTCGAAGGCGGCGGCGAAGGAGAGCGGCCGGTCGGCGCGGACGGCGAGATGGATGAGCCCGGGAGGGGTGTACGGGGCGGTGGAGTTCTTCTTGGCACCGGGCAACGACTCGACGAACGTCGCGAGGAACGCACCGGTCAGCTCGCGCACGCTCGCGGGGTCGTCGCCGAGGTTGCCCGCCAGCTCCTCCAGATCAAGGGTGGCGAAACGGTAGAACGTGCCGGCGCTGTACTGGCCGTGCCCCATGTGACCGCTGCCGGTGGCGTCGTTCCACTCCTGGCTGATGTCGTCCACGGCCGAGAAGTAGTCGAACTCCACGTCGGTCTCGTGGGTGGTCATCGCGTGCGCGACCTGAACGGCCCCGTCCACGCCGGCGTCGTCGACCTCGGCGAGCATCCGGCCGAAGAGGTTGATCACACCGTTGCGCGCTTTCAGCACACCGTCGATCGCCGCCTGGGGCAGCACGCTCTTGTCGGCAGGCTTCTTGATGTCCTTGGCGGACTCCAGCTTCTCGCGGTGCTCCTCGGCGATGTCCGCCAGCTCCCGCACGGCGGTCTCCGGGACGTACACCAGCGCGTTGGTGAACACCTTGTTGGGGACGACCGTCTTGGTGTCCTTCTTCGCCGTACCGCCCTCCGCTCCCTCCCTCGGCTTCTCCTTCGCCAGCTCGAACTTGATGCTGCTGCCGGCGGCCACGTGGGCGCCGGCGCGCTCGGCGAGGGGCAGCGGCCAGCCACGCGCCTCCGCCAACTCGCGCGTGACGCGCTCGCCGATCCGGCGTGTGCGAAGGGCTCGTTCGCCGATCTCCTCCTGGAACTTCTCCCGCGCCGCGCGCTTCCAGGACTGGCTACTCACCCGTGTGCGCTGGGCGTTGCCGTACTGAACGGTCTTCACCGAATTCGTATCGTCCCTGTTCAGATTGGCGAAGGGGACCGACTGAATCACGTGAATGTCGATGAAACGGGCAGGACGAGGCATTGCGGACACGGTCTTCTCCATGCTGCTGTTGATGGCTTCGAAAGGTCTGGAAGGCGGGCACCGGGTGCGAGCCAGGGGCGTCGGGCCGGACTATGCCGGGGGCTCTTCGGGGGAGTTCCCCGGGGTCTCCCCGTCCCCGCCGGCCTGGTGCGCGTCGCGGTGACGCCGGCGGTAGAAGTCCTGGAGCCAGCGCCGGGCGATGCGCCCGGAATGGTCCGGCCAGGCGATGAGGTCGGCCAGCAGCTGGGCCCAGTCGACGGGAACGTCGAGCTGGCGGAGATAGAGAACGGACGCGGGCAGGCTCCGGTGGATGCCGTTGGTGCCCTGCCGGGTGAGCATGTTCAAACGGCTCTCCGCCGCGCTCTCCCTCATCTCCCCGTCCCTGCCGGGGGCTTCCGCCACGGCCTCGGCGAAGGCGCTGCCCAGGCTGGGTCCCCAACGCTCGGGTTCCTCGGGCTCGGCCGGCGCAGCGGACTCGGCCTCGTCGCCGGCGCCGGTGGAGCCGGGGCCGCTGTCGGGGCGCTCGGCGTTCGCTCCCTCCGGGGCCTCGTCCTCGTCGTCCTCGTCCTGCGCGGCCCGGGGACGGGAAGCGATCAACGCGGCGACGGTGAAGTAGGCCCGCTGGGTGGCGTCGGGGGCGTTCTCCGGGAGCCATGGGGCGATGTAGCGGTTCATCGCGAAGGTGGCGCGGTTGTTGATGTTCTGCCGTAGCCCGGCTCGGAGCGCGACCCGGGCGCCCGGATTCTCAGAACAGGTGCGGTCGATCCAGTTCACGTACGCGACGAGCCTCTGACGGTGCTTCGCCGCCCGATCGAGCTTTGGCGACTCGGTGGTGGTCAAGGTCTGTCTCCCCTCCATCTTGATCTTGTGGGTCCCGCTCAGCTCCTGTCGGCTGTCAGCCCCTGCGTCGGTCTGTTCCCGGAAGGCAGCCGCAGTCCGACACGTGCCTCGAACACCGCCTTGGCGCCCCGTTGGCTCCCCGTGACGCTGCGCGTGACCTCGTCGTAGGCGTTCTCCGCGAGCCGGAGAAAGGCCCTACGGGCGCCCTCGAAGTCGAAGCCCGTATCGATCCGTGCGGGATCGCGGCTCAACTCCCGAAAGACGGCCCAGAACTGGTCCTCCGCCGCGGGCCAGTACCGGGCCTTGGCAGGCGTCGTCCACGCGTCCGCGTCGCCCTTGGGATCGTCCATGTACGTCTTCCAGGCCCGCTTCAGCGCCCGGTCCATACGGAAGCCGTAACGCTCGCCCAACTCCTTCAGCTCGGCGACGGGGTAAGCGATCTGCGGGAGCCTCTCCTCCACGAATCCGAGAACCGGCGGCGTGGAGCCGTCGACGAACTGCGTGTCCTTGGCCTGGCCGTCCTGCTCAAATCCGAGGGCGCGTACCCGGAGTTCGACCTCCTCGGGCATCTCGGCGGCCGAGTCGAACACCTTCGGCCGCTTGGCCCGAGCCGAACCCCCCGGCTCAGCGAGCAGCAACGCGTCCAGGTCTCGCCAGAGCGCGCGCCGCGAGTCCGCCGGGCGCGGGTAGCGGTTGCCCTGCTGGCTGATCTGCCAGATGAGGAAGTCGTCGTCCCTCGCCATGCGTCCCGCCCGGTTTCCCCAGGTGATGTACGCGTCGCGCACCAGGGTGGGCGTGCCGTGGTCGTCGCGCGAGTCGTCGTCCGGTACGAGCAGCAGCGCGTGCTGGGAGCGGCAGGTCAGCCGGGAGCAGGGCCCCACCGGCTCCCTCGGCACCGCGGCGGGGTCCGGCAGCTCCGCCAACTCCCAAGGGCAGTAGTCCTCGTCGAGCCGGTCGCGCGGGTCAGGCGGCACGAGCCCGGCCAGCAGCGTCTCGAAGAGCGTCTCCCCCTCCGGGTGGTACGACAGAGCGGTCCGAAGCGGGCCCGCCGTCGCGCTGGCGGTCTTCTCCCCGTCCACCTCTCGGGCGGAGCACCGCCCTGAGGGCCCCCAGTAGTGCCACACCAGCAGGTTGAGAACGGCCTCCGAAACCGTCGGCAGATCCGGCTTCGCGTCCGAGTTGTGGCGGAACCAGGCATGGTTGTTGCCCGCGGGCCGCGTCACGACCAGCTTGTTGACCCCGGCGGTTTTGGCCGGGTCGCACTGCTTCTCCAGCCTCGGGTCCTGCATCCACGGACGTCCCCCCTCGGGGTCGAACGCGAGGAAGCGGTGCGCATAGCGGTCGGCGTACTCCGCGATCCCGTCGACCGGCAGCCGACCGTCCTCCCACACCTGTTGACGCCGGTCGGCCCAGTCGTCCTCCGAGGTGTCCACCCTGTCGAGGCCGGTGACACGCACGGTCAGCGCGTACAGCACCCGCAACAGCGCGGAGTGCGCCGGCGGGTCCACCACGGCCAACCCCGCGATCTCATGGGCACGGCGCAACAGCTCGGCGAACCCGACGTGTTCGGGTAGGTCATCCGTCGCGGAACCCTCCGCGGGTGGGACCCAACGCACGGGAATCCAAGGGGCGTTGAGCAGGCTGTATCTGCCCGGGGACATCGTTTTCTCCTCATGAAGGTGGCGGGTTCCAGAACTCCGACGACGGGGGACGGGCGACGGCGGATGCGTAGGCACTGCCGTCGCTCAACCACTCAGCTCAAGCCCGACGTGCGAGCTGGAGAGAACGCCGCTCCCGACCTCAACGCTCCAGACGCCGCCTGCGGCGGACGACGTCATGGGGAGCAGTACCAACTCCCGAAGCAGCGCCTGCTTCTCCCAGCTCTCCGGCCGTTTCTTCAGGCCGTCCGCCTCGCGCGCCCACTTGCCCGGGACCGGGGTCACGAACCGTATGAGCTGACGCACCGAGTCGCGCGATGGCCGCTTGTCCCAGTCGCGTGGCAGGGGAACCGTCCCTTCCCGGTCCAGGGTGAAGCGGTCCGGCGACTGCTTGTAGAGGCAGAGCACCCGGCCGGTGTCCGCGCCGAGGCGGGTGGTCAGAAGATCCTCCGTGACGCCCAAGTCCCGCTTGCTCAGCCGGCCGAGATCGCCATACACGCCGTCGGGCGAGACCACGTCGACCGTCGCCGCCATGCTCTTCTCGACCATCTCGCGGGCGCTCCGATCGAGATCCATTCCCTTGAGTTCGCTCCGCGCCGCCTCATCCAGCCCATGCGTGAAATCCTCCGCGTACACCTCGTCGACGAGGTGCTGAACGTCGTCGGGTACGGCGATCCGGCCGTCGGGGAGCTGGTCGAGCAGGGTCACCGTGCGGACCAGCAGGCTCGGGTCGTAGACCGCGGTCATCGCGCCGGGGAGTCCCGAGGCGCTGGTGCTGCCGGCCGGGGCCAGAACCACCAGAGGTGGGCGGTCCTCGTCGGCGAGCCAAGTGGGCCGGCCGGACCGCCCTCGGGCGTGGCGGCAGCAGCGGCCGGCGCGTTGCAGGAGCTGGGCCAACGGCGCCAGATCGCTGACGACGAGGTCGAAGTCCAGATCGAGCGACTGCTCGACGACCTGGGTGGCCACCAGGATCGAGCCCGGCCGGGCTTCCACCGGGGAGTCGCCCTGGTCGGTGCGGAGCTTGCCGTAGGCCGCTTCGCACTCCTCGCTGATTCGTTGGCGCTCGTGGGCGGGGAAGCGTGAGTGCAGCAGGCGGATGCCGCCGTCCCGTTCCGCCAGTTCGGGAAACGCCCCGCACAGGTCGCGATACGTCTGCTGCGCTTCGGCGACGGTCGTGCAGCAGACCAGCGCGGTGCCGCCCTCAGCCGAGATCGGGGCGAGTACCTCGCGAAGGACCGCCCGACGCCCGCCCTGCCGGGTGGGGTTGAGGTGCGGCTCCCTGACGTCCCAGGCGACCATCCGGAGATCGACGTCGAGGGTTCGACCACGCAGCGTTCCCGTGGGCCGTGGCTTCGTGACCTGACCCGTTCGCACGTCCGCGAACAGCCAGCCCGGGTAACAGGGTTCGAACTCCAGCGGTTCCGTGAAGCCGGCGCCCCGGCGATAGGCCTCCACGAGGGAGCCGGCGGCCTGCCCGGTGAGTGTCGCCGAGAGAAGCACGACCGGCGTCCTCATCGCTCCGAGCCATTCGAGAAGGCGCACCAGATGCTGCTGCATCCAGGGCCCGTAGGCGTGCGCCTCGTCAACGATGAAGACCTTCTCCGACAGCCCGAAGAGCCGGAGCGCGTTGTGCTTGACGGGCAGCATCGCCGCCAGGGCCTGGTCGATGGTCCCGGCACCGAGAGACGCCAGGATCGGCCGCCTGGCGCCACGCAACCAGCCGTCGGACTCGATGACCGTGGCCAGCGTCGCGCTGACCTCCCCCAACTCGGTCGGGGCGTCGACCCCATCCGGCTCGTCGGCGGGGTCGTCGGCGTAGACGGGGCTGAGCCACGCCATGGAGTGGAGGAGGGTGAGCGCGCGTTCGCCCGACAGCGCGGCCTTGGCGTACTTCCGCACGCGAGGGAACATCCCGTCGGCCGTCGCCATCGTGGGCAACGCGAAGTACAGGCCCCGGGCGTCAGCGGCGCGCCCCAGGACGGACGCGGCGAACAGAGCGGCCTCCGTCTTCCCGTCCCCGGTGGGCGCGGTCACCAGAACGAGCCCCGGTCCCCGTTCCTCGACCAACGCCGGCAACTGCTCGACGATGTCCCGCTGGAGAGGGTTCGGCGAGAAGGGGAAGACCGCGTCGAAGCTTCGTTCGTCGAAGCGCGCTCGGCCGAGGCGACTTCTGCCGACGGCGTCCTCGGCCTGGAGAACGGCACGCGCGAAGTGCGCGTCCAACTGCTCCGGCGTGCCGGCCCAGTCGGGTGGGGGGAGAAGTGCGCGGACGCTCGATGTCTGGCTGGCCAACCAGTCGGAAACGACCACGAGCCCGGCGACGACGACGGCCAACTCGGCTGGCAGCCCTGCGGTAGGGACTGCGTCGGCCCCGAGGACCCGCCGCACTTCGCGAAGGTGGGCGCGTCGTTGCTCGCGCCAGCCCTCCTCACCCAACGCAGGTCGGCGCCGGCTGTCCAGCAGCAGATCCTTCCGCTGGATCACGCCACCGAAATGCCCGTGGTGACCGCCGAGAAGCTGAGCCACCTGGTGGGCAACGGACCTGCGGCTCATCGTGTGCTCCGGGTAGCCGATCTCGGTCAGCAGACCGACCAGCGCCCAGTGGGTGGCCATCTCGTGCCGGAACTCGCGCCGCTTCTCGATCCCCGGACTGAAGCGGTAGAACGACTCCCCGCTCAGTCGGCCGAACGCGGCCGGGACCTGGGCTTGGAACGGTGGGGTGATCTTCCCGAGGTCGTGCAAGGCAGCCCAGAACGCCGTGACTTCGCGCGCCTCCTCAATCGTGAGACCGAGCGCCGCGGCGATACGGGCCCGCATGGTCTCGCCCAACACGGTCCCCCACAGCACGCGGTAGACCGCCCCCGTATCCAGCAGGTGACACACCACGGGGTATGGCCTGTCCAGACCGTGCTCCTTGCCCCACAGCCGGGAGTCCAGCGCTGCGCACGTCGCCACTCTGAGTCGCTCGTCAGTCACGGGGGTATCGAAGCAAGCCCCACTGACAATCGAGCCCTACGAAGCGGGTTCCGGACGCCTACGGGGGCTCGACAGCGACTAACTTCCGGCCATACACGGAAAGATCACCATGCGGCCGTCACCACCTGAACGATCACACGGACTCTTAGTGACCAGCCGTGAAGTGCCCAATCGCTGCGAACGAGCGCCGGAGGCGGTGTTCACCACCGTCGTTTTCGAGACAAACGCCAGGGAAAATCGACTCCTGCCGCTCACGTCCAGAAAACATCCCTATCGCACGGTCGTTGCCGTATAGCCCCCGTGTACGACAGGCCTCGCCGACGACGCACGCCACCCACACTTTGGAACCCGGCACGGCGCATCAAACGGCGCCTAGACTCACGGGCATGAGTAGCAGGACCGACCAGAGGCGTGCGGTCGCCGACGGTAAAGGAATGGCAAACCGCCTCTAACGCCGCAGGTCAAAAAGGGTGCTCTCCGCGCGAGCGGAGGTGGTCCGGCCGCGAGATGGCGCACAGCATGGCCCAGAACGTGCTCTCCGCGCGAGCGGAGGTGGTCCGTCCGGAGCCACGGCCGCCGGCTACCGGGGCGTGTGCTCTCCGCGCGAGCGGAGGTGGTCCGTTGGTGGGCTTCGCCACGGTCGCCGGCAACAAGTGCTCTCCGCGCGAGCGGAGGTGGTCCGGGTCCCTGCTTCCCGCTCTGTCGCAGATGTTCGTGCTCTCCGCGCGAGCGGAGGTGGTCCTTGGCCGCGTTGGGCAGGATGCCGCGCATGGCCGTGCTCTCCGCGCGAGCAGAGGTGGTCCGTCGGCACCAGGCACCAAATCCAGTGCGTTTCCGTGCTCTCCGCGCGAGCGGAGGTGGTCCGTAGCTGGTTGACGCACTGAGTGGCTTCTCCTCGTGCTCTCCGCGCGAGCGGAGGTGGTCCGGCGCCGTCGCTGGCGGCGTCGGTGATGGTGATGTGCTCTCCGCGCGAGCGGAGGTGGTCCGAGGAAGGGGGCGCCGAGCATTACTCGGCGCCCGTGCTCTCCGCGCGAGCGGAGGTGGTCCGCCCGGGTCGAACCGCGCGCTCAAACGGGCAGCGTGCTCTCCGCGCGAGCGGAGGTGGTCCGCAGAACAGGAAGGCGCAGGGCTGATGGCTCGGAGTGCTCTCCGCGCGAGCGGAGGTGGTCCGCCCCGACGTGGGTGGCGCTCATCAGCTACCTGGTGCTCTCCGCGCGAGCGGAGGTGGTCCGCACCAGCGTGCTGGCGCAGTTCACGCTCCTGTGTGCTCTCCGCGCGAGCGGAGGTGGTCCGGTGCTGGAGGGCATCGCGGCCGGGGAACATGTGTGCTCTCCGCGCGAGCGGAGGTGGTCCGAGCTACAGCCTGGCCGTGCTGACGGAGGTATGGTGCTCTCCGCGCGAGCGGAGGTGGTCCGCGCTTCTCGGCCGCCAGCTCGGCACCGGTCTGGTGCTCTCCGCGCGAGCGGAGGTGGTCCTCGGGCACGCCTGGTCGGCCGTGCGGACGGCTGGTGCTCTCCGCGCGAGCGGAGGTGGTCCTCCAGCCCGCGCCGAGGAGCTGCTGAACGTGGCGTGCTCTCCGCGCGAGCGGAGGTGGTCCGCTGGTGAAGAGGACGAGGCAGACGCTCGCCGCGTGCTCTCCGCGCGAGCGGAGGTGGTCCGCGGGATGGGTCCAGGCCGCTGAGTGGCTGGCCGTGCTCTCCGCGCGAGCGGAGGTGGTCCGCTGGAGCAGGCGGAACACCACGGAGGCGAGATGTGCTCTCCGCGCGAGCGGAGGTGGTCCGTTTCTCTACTTCATCAAGGCCGGCCGGCTTCGGTGCTCTCCGCGCGAGCGGAGGTGGTCCGGCGCGGGGTTCTTCGTTCGCGTCTTCCATCCCGTGCTCTCCGCGCGAGCGGAGGTGGTCCGAGGCCCGCACCGGTTCGCTCGGTGCGGGCCCTGTGCTCTCCGCGCGAGCGGAAGTGGTCCGGGACGATTGGCGCGGTCGGGTCCGGTGGTGCCGTGCTCTCCGCGCGAGCGGAGGTGGTCCGACGTGCACCCGGACGACGCCGAGCAGGCCGCCGTGCTCTCCGCGCGAGCGGAGGTGGTCCGTACCTCGGTACGTGGAACGCCGCTATCGCCAAGTGCTCTCCGCGCGAGCGGAGGTGGTCCGCGCCTCTACCCTGAGGTACGGCGGATTCTGGAGTGCTCTCCGCGCGAGCGGAGGTGGTCCGACTGGGGCGCGGCTGGGTCCGGGGCGCCGGGCGTGCTCTCCGCGCGAGCGGAGGTGGTCCGTCATCTGCGCTACGGGCGTACCGACGCGTAGTGTGCTCTCCGCGCGAGCGGAGGTGGTCCGCGCGGCTGGCCACCGGAATGGGCGGGGCGACCGTGCTCTCCGCGCGAGCGGAGGTGGTCCTGGAGCGCGCCATCACCGAGGCCACCGGCATCCGTGCTCTCCGCGCGAGCGGAGGTGGTCCGCTTGATTCACACTGCGACTTCTTCTGCGACGCGTGCTCTCCGCGCGAGCGGAGGTGGTCCGGCCCGCTACGTCCACCGGACGCACGTATCTGAGTGCTCTCCGCGCGAGCGGAGGTGGTCCGCGACTGGGCGCGCAACTCAAAGCGGCCCGCGTGTGCTCTCCGCGCGAGCGGAGGTGGTCCGTCGCCCATGTAACCGACGAAATCGCTGTCGCCGTGCTCTCCGCGCGAGCGGAGGTGGTCCGTCACCACCCAGCGGGCCGCCGAACGCGCCCTGGTGCTCTCCGCGAGCGGAGGTGGTCCTTGGTAGCCCGGTGCCATTCGGCGTAGAGGCGCGTGCTCTCCGCGCGAGCGGAGGTGGTCCGCCGCCGAGGTGCTGGGGGCGGCCGGCGGCTCGGTGCTCTCCGCGCGAGCGGAGGTGGTCCGGCGACCGTCCCTCTGGAGGCGTGATGCCGACCGTGCTCTCCGCGCGAGCGGAGGTGGTCCGCCCTGCTGCCGTCCTCTGCGGCGCCGGGTAGGGTGCTCTCCGCGTGAGCGGAGGTGGTCCGGGAGGTACGCGGGTGCCATCGACGGTGTCACCGTGCTCTCCGCGCGAGCGGAGGTGGTCCGGGGGCGGAGGCTTGGAACCTCTACCGTGAGGCGTGCTCTCCGCGCCAGCGGAGGTGGTCCGACCCGCACGACCCGGGCGCCGGCCCGGGAGAGGTACTCTCCGCGCGAGCGGAGGTGGTCCGCGGTTGGTGCCTTTGGCCACGGCGATCTGCAGTGCTCTCCGCGCGAGCGGAAGTGGTCCGGCTGGCTGCGGGAGAAAGGGCAGCCGTGCCGGGCTCCGCGAGTAGCCGCAACGAAGTCTGCGCCCTTCCTCCTACCACCCACCAACCAACGCTGCTCACCATCGCCGGTGAGGGCTGGCAACGCGACCACGGTGGGCGGTCTACGTGGCGGGTGGTCGGCCGGGTGCGGGTTCAGCGGATGGCCGCAAGAAGGCGGCTGGGAGGGGAGGGCGGCTCCCGGGATCCGTGGTCGTTGTCGAGCGGGGATCGGCCCTTGCGGCCGTGCCATCCGGGCGCCATGACCGCGTCGATGCCGGAGGCCGGTCGGCCGGTGGGGGCGGGCGTGGCGCGCACCCGGCTGCGCCGGGCCTGCCCCGGCGCAGCGCCGTCCCGGGCCCAACCCAGCGCTGGACTACCCGAGGAGTGGCGCGGCAGACGGCGCCCACACGAGGTATCCGGGTCTCAGCAGGTCAACGACCACGCTGCCGCGTGAACATATTCCCAGTCGACATATCCCGCGCGTCGGCCACTTCCGCAAATTAGCGCTAAGCACGCGGGACAGTTCCCAACTCGGCCAGAAAAACCACGGCCATTCACTCCTCAGCGGGGTGAATTCAGCGCCAGATGGTGCGTAAGAATTGGTAATGTTGTGCATGTCGCCAACCGGTTGGCCCCGGGAAGCGCCACGAACCACACGCCGACCCGAAGGGCAGAATTATGTCTACTCATCCCGATCCGGACCTCGAAAAGCCCGCACAGGAACCCGAAGGCCGGCACCCGCATGACGAAACACTGGCGGACTGCTTTCTGGGAGCCGTTGACGAACGTCTCGCCCGGGAGGCCGAATTCCGGGTCCCGGTGGCGTTGATCGCCGAGGTGTACGGCGACCGCGTCGCCTGAGGCAACGGGGACGACACGCCCAAGGACGAGACCGGACGGCTGCCGGATCTGCTGGTCATGACCGGCTGCGCCACGCGTCGGACGCGCCAAGCGGGGCCGTCGCGTCGTGCGGTGCCTCACCTCCCACGCAGCGGGTGCTGCTGGTCGTGGAGATCGGCCCCGGGTGATTCCGGGGAGCCGGTACTGGCCGTCATGCGGCACGAGGAGTCCTGAGTTCTGATACCGCCTCGGCTGACCGAGCGCACAGAAGAGAGCGAATCCTCGCATTCCCGTAGGAAATGTGAGTCGAGATACGGAGACACAGAATGAGTTCCACGAAGACGGCGAAGAAAAGCGCCTCGAAGAACGAGGAGCGGGAAAAACTGACCGTTCGGCGTGATGTCGGACGGCTGGAGTATCTGGACCCGCACGACCTCGTGGTCGACGCGTTCAACCACCGGAAGAAGCGGGAGTCCGGTGACGCGACCGAGCCGGACGCGGCCCTGTTGGCAAGTGTGCGCGCCGTGGGGGTGCAGGTGCCGCTGCTGGTCCGTCCGCAGGCGGACGGAGCCGGGTTGGGAGTGGTGTGGGGCCAGCGCCGGTTGAGGGCCGCGTTGGCCGTAGCGGCCGAGGCGCGGAAGCGCGGGCGTCCGTACGCCCTGGTGCCCTGCCTGGTACGGAAGGATCTGGCCGGGGCGGACGACGAGGCGCTGATGGCCAGCATGGTGGAGAACACCCACCGCGCGGCGGCGGGCGAGCGCGATGACGTGGACGCGTTGGTCCAGTTGTCGTTGATGGAGATGAGCGACGGCAGGCGGGCACGCTACGCGAAGGCCCTGGGCTATCGCGCGGCCGAGGTTCGGGCGGCCAACGGGGCGGCGGGGCTGGGTGATCGGGAGCTGGCCTCCGCACTGGCCGCGTCGTTCGATCTGGTCGAGGCCGCCGAGCTCGCCGAGGTGAACGACGTGCCGGGCGCCCTGGACGCGCTGTCGGCGGCCAAGGCGGACGATCGGCGAGAGGGGAAGAACGGCCGGGGCCACTGGGCCCACGCGTTGGGGCGGTTGCGGCAGGAGAAAGCCGAACGCCAGCAACGGGAGCGCGTGGAGGCGGAGTTGGCCGCCGCCAAGGTCCCGGTTGTCGCCCACCGACCCTCGTGGTCCAGCGGTCCCGCACGGCCGTTGGCGGATCTGACGACCGGGTTGCGGCGTCCTCTGACACCGGAGGCGCACGCCGCGAGCTGCCCGGGGCACGCGGCGGCGCTCGGTCCGGACTCAGAGCCGGTGTTCGTCTGCTCGGACTGGCGCCGCCGTGGCCACCTCCTCAACCAGCGGGCGCGGGAGGACGAGGGGCGCCGATCGGAGGATCGGGCGGCGGAGGCGGCCAGGCGCCAGCACCTGAGCGAGAACGAGCAGGCGTGGCGTGCGGCCCGTGAAGTGCGTTGGTCGTTCCTGGTCGAGTTGTGCGCGCGGAAGACCGCGTCCGACGCGACGTGGCAGCTCGTGCTGTCGACGGTGCTCGAAAACCCCCGCTTCTACAGCCGATTCGGGCAGCGGCGGTGTTCGGAGTTGATCGCCCGGTTCCTCGGCGTCGCCGAGGCCGACCGCGGGTCGGTGGACAAGCTGCGGCAGGTGGTCGCACGCACGGGAAGGACCCGCCGCTGGCGTCCCCTGTTGGCTCAGGTGGCAGCCGCCTGGGAGAGCGAGGTGATGGGCGACCGCGCCTGGCACGCCCCGAGTACCGAACTCCGTGAATGGCTCGGCTTCCTGGCAGCTGAGGGCTACACCCTCAGCGAGATCGAACGCCGCGTCAGCGTCGATCGAGTGCCGCAGGCACAGAGCTGAGTCGAGCTGACGGAACGGCGGCCGTCCGCCACCAGGACGGACCTCCGAAGAGGCTGGCCCGGCCGCCGTTCCCACGAACCACGCACCCACCCAAAGGTGAGATACGCAGATGCTTCACCCTACCGCCCCGTCACACGACGTGACGCGGCGACCGCGTCTCGTTCCGTCCGGCCGGTTGGCCCCGGCCGCCCCACCACGAACCACCACCCTCGCGAAAGGCGTTCCCATGGCAGACCATCTGCGCCCCGTTCCCGACCCGGACCATCGGGAAGAGCACGACGAGAAGGAGGTGGCACGAGCGACCGCCTACCTGATGGAGCACTTGAGGCTGATCGCCGACCTCACCGGCCAGCCGTTGCGCGCCCTCGTCGAGTCCAAGGCGTTCGGTATCCACGTCCTCGCCTACATGGTCACCCTCCGGCACACCGACAGCCGCGTCCACGAACGCGCCACCGGCCTGTTCTTCCGCCTCCTCCAGCGTGGAGCGGAGGAACGGGAGCTGGTGGCCCGCACGGTCGGCCACCTCTACCTGCTCGCCGGACCGGAAAGGCCCCGGCCGCGCCTGGTCAAGGGCTGACCGTCCTGGGCGGCGGCCGGCGGGGGCGGGTCGTCTCGCGCCGGGTTCTCGCGGATCATGGCTTCCAGAACTTCGCCAGCGAGGTGACGGAGGCCCCCTTGATCCCAGCCGGCCGCACGCCCGCCGACTCCGCGCGCGCCGCCCAACTTCTCGGCGTCAGCCTGGGCACCTTCCGCAACCGACGGGCGTGGGAACGGTTGCCGCGCATCGTGAGTCGGCCCGGGGCGCGGCAGCGGATCTGGGACGAGGAACAGCTGGTGGCGGCCGTCGAGGGGTGGCCGGTGCCGCCGCTGCCGGACGCCCCGCACCCCGACGATCTGTTGGACCTGGAGGAGGCCCGGCTGGCGCTCCCCGAGGAGCGACGTCCCACGGCCGCGACCTGGGCCAGCTATGTCTCGACCGGGCGGGGGCCGGAACCCGACGAGTTCGTGTTCGGGGTGCCGCACTTCCGTCGCCGCACACTCCCCGCCTGGTTGGCCGCGCGCCCGGGGCGCGGGGCCGGCGGAGGGCGCCCGGAGGGGGCGCGGGACAGCCGGCCGCGCGACCGCTCCGGCGACCCCCGCCACCGGCGAGCGGAGGAACGGCGCGAGCGGGTGCGGGAGCTGCTCGTCGAGGGCCGGTGGCCGCGCCCCGAACAGCTCGCGGAGGAGCTGTCCGTCTCGCGCCGTCAGGCGGAGCGGCTCGTCGCTCAGGCCCGCGCCGAACTCGTGGACGCTACGCGTCGGCCGGGGTGACGGTGGGCTTGCCGGCTTCGATCTGCGCGGGGACGTGGCGGCGCCGGTGTTCGCGTTGGAGTGCGCGGATCTCGCGCGGGTCGAAGGCGGTGACCTCGGCGAGCGCGTCGACCGAGTCGAACGTCTCGACGCCCCGGACGACGGTGGCGGCCAGTGCGGCGCGTGCGGCGGTGACGCGTTCGACGGCTGCGTCCAGGTCGTTGAGCACGGCCATCTGAGTCTGCTGTCGGCGCTTCACCTCGCGGCGTTCGCGCTCCTGTCGTTCCCGAAGTCGGCGTCGGCGTTCCTGAACAGCCTTGTCGTTTCGCGATGCCATGGCGCCCATGCTGTCGCCGGATGATCACACGAACCGTGGCGGCTCGCCGCGCTCCCCGCGATGGCCGCCCGCGCTCACCCGTTCGCCGACCCGTTCCCCCGTGCGGACCGCACGCACTCACATCCATCGAAGCGTGAGAGAGGGAGCACCGAAGGCGAGGACTCGGAGAAGTACCAGATGGGAGAGCCAGCAGAGAAAGAACCGATCCACCGAGCATCCGATTTTTGGACGATCTTCTTCAGGCACACCGTTTGCACTCCGGCGAACTCGCCCGCGACCTCGTACGATCTCTTACTGTGACCACATCGCTTCTGATGGTGACCGGACTGGCCGTCCGGGGTGCGCTGCCGTGATCACGTTGCATCCGATCAGCGCGGGTTCGGGCATCGACTACCTGATGCGGACGGTCGCCTCCGGGGACGTTCCGCTGGGCCGTCAGGAGGCCGCCGCCTACTGGTCCTCCGGCGGCGACACCCCGGGCGTCTGGCTCGGTCGGCAGGCCACCGACCTCGGGCTGACCGGCCGAGTCGCCGAGGACGCGGCGAACGCGGTCTTCAAGGACGGCGTCGACCCCGCGACCGGCGCCGCGCTGGGCCGGCTCTGGCCGCGTTACCCCACCGCCGAGGAGCACTTCGCCGCCCTGCTGGCCGCCGAGCCGGCGGCCTCGGCCGCCCGTCGGGAGCAGCTGCGGGAGCAGGCGGAGAAGGTCGGCAACCGCACCGCGCGCTCGGGCTGGGAGATGGTGTGCTCACCGGTCAAGAGCTTCGCGTTGCTGTGGGGAACGGCCGACGACGCGACGCGCGAGCGGCTGGAGGCGGTGGAGCGCGCGGCGTTCCACTCGGTGTTCGACCAGCTGGAACGGGAGGCGTGCTGGACGCGCAGCGGGCCGGGCGGCGTGGTGCGGGTCGCGGGGCGCGGGCTGATCGCCGCCGCGTTCGAGCACCGGTCCAGTCGGGCGGGCGATCCGGACTGGCACCGGCACGTGGCGATCTCAGCGAAGGTGCACACGGAGGACGGTCGCTGGCTGGCGCTGGACGCCCGACCGCTGCACCGGCTGGTGGTGTCGCTCTCGGCGCGGTACACGGCGGAGATCGAGCGCGGGATGCACCGGGAGTTCGGGGTGCTCGCGGCGCCCCGCGCGGACACCGTGCGGCCGGACAGGCGACCGGTGCGGGAGTTCCTCGGGGTGCCGGACGCGGTGGTGCGGGCGTTCTCCGCGCGCCGGGCGCAGACGGAACGGCAGCTGGCCGGGTTGCTCGCCGAGTTCCGGCAGCTGCGGGGGCGCGAGCCGAGCAGGGCGGAGGAGTACGAACTGGCCCAGCGCGCGACGCTCACCGCGCGCCCCGACAAGCAGGCGCACGACCGTGAGGGAGAGCGCGCGCGGTGGCGTGCGGGCGCTCGTCGGCTGGGCGTGCGCCACCCGGAACGTTGGCTCCGCCGCGCCCGCCGCGCCTCGCGCGCGCACCGGCGGGAGACCGTTCCGCTGCCGGTGGTCGCCGCCCGGGTGCTGGCCACCGTCGAGGGCGACCGGGAGTCGTGGACGCGGGCCAACGTCGAGGCCGAGACGTACCGTCAGCTGGCCGCCGCCGGCCGGCATCTCGCGCCCGGGTGGGAGGCGGACATCGCCCGCGTCGTGGAGCACGTCCTGCACCCGGACCGTTGCGAGCTGATCTCCGCACCGGAATCCGTGCCGATCCCCGCCCGCTACCTGCGCGCCGACGGCTCACCTGTCTTCGTCGCGCACGACGCCGCCCGGTACACCAGCCACACGTTGAAGGCGAAGGAGGCCGCGCTGGTCGACGCCGCCCGCCGGCCCGCGCCCGTGCGCCGGCTGACCGCCGCACAGGTCGACCGGGTGCTGGACGAGGGCGCGGCGGTCCGCGGCTTCGCCCCCTCCGAGGAGCAGCGCCGGGTGGTGCGCGGAGTCTTCACCGGGGACGTGCGGGTGCGGGCGGTCATCGGCCGGGCGGGGACCGGGAAGACCACGATCATGGCGCTGGTCCGCGAGGTCGCGCACGCCCACGGCATCCCCGTGCTCGGGCTGGCGTCCGGCCAGATGCAGGCGGACGCCCTGGCCGAGCGCGCCGGCGTCCGGGCCGAGAACCTGGCCCGTTGGCGCCACATGTCCGAGGTGCACGCCCCGGGCACCCCGGAGTGGACGGTGCCCGCCGACGCCGTCGTCATCGTCGACGAGGCCGGGCAGGCGGACACCGGGACGCTGCACGCGTTGCTGTGTCAGGTCGAGGCGGCCGGCGGCCGGCTGCTGCCGATCGGCGACCCGCGCCAACTCGGTGCCCCCGGCCCCGCCGGCGTGCTGGACGCCCTCGCCAGCGACGCCGACTGCCTGACGTTGACGGAGATCCGCCGGTTCCGCGACGCCGACGGCCGACCCCGCACCTGGGAGATCGAGGCCGCCCGCGCCGTCTCCGAGGGCGACGGTGACGCCGCCTGGCGCACCTACGCCGAGCGCGGCCGGCTCCACGAGGGCGCGCTCGACCAGGTCGTCGGGGAGGTGTGCGCCGCCTGGCGACGCGACGTCGGCGAGGGGCTGGCCAGCGTGCTGATCGCCCCGACCAACGCGCTGGCCGCGCGCCTCTCCCACACCGTGCGCGCCGAGCGGATCGCCGCCGGCCTGGTCGACGACCGGCGGACCGTTCCCCTGGCCGACGATCAAGCGGCCGGCGTCGGCGACCAGCTCGTCACCCGCGTTAACGACCGTCGCCTGACCTGCGAGAACCGCCATCGGCAGTATGTGCGCAACGGTGACGTCTGGGCCGTGGTCGCCGTCACGGACGAGGGCGGCCTGCGGGTGCGCCACACCCGCACCGGCGGCGTGCTCACCCTGCCCGCCGACTACCGCGCCACCTCCGCCGAACTCGGCTACGCCCTCACCCACAGCCGCGCCCAGGGCGTCACCGTCCACACCGCGCACGCCCTGCTCCTGGCCGGGATGGACCGCAACGGCGCCTACCCCGCGCTCACCCGCGGCGCCTTGGAGAACCACGGCTATCTCGTCCGCCAACCGGCCACCGACCCCGAAACCGGCGAGCTGGGCCCGGAGTTGACCGGGCGACAGCTCTGGGCCGCGATCGTCGCCCGCGACGGCACCCCGCGCACCGCCACCGCCCGGCAACGCGCGGCCCTCGACGAGAGCGAGGCCCTCCGCACCCACGAACCCCGGCTGCGCCAGGTCCTCACCGACCTCGCCGAAGCCGACACCGCCGAGGCGCTGGCCCGCCTCCTCGGCGCGAAGGCCGCCGACCAGCTGACCACCGCACCCGCCTGGCCCGCGCTCCGCGCCCAGCTCGACCAGCTCGCCGACGAGGGCGTCGACACCGACCGGCTCCTGCGCCGCACCTACCACGAACGGGACTTCGTCGACGCGGAGGGAAAGCCGGTCGACGACATGGCGGCCATCCTCCACGCCCGCAACCGCCGCGCCCTGGACCCGGACGACGGCGGCTCCCCCGACGGCTACCGCCGACGCGAGCACGCGCCGCGTCCGGCCACCGCCGCCACCCACCTCGCCCCGCCCGTCGCCCGTGGCGACGACCTGCTGGCGGCCCTCGGCCTGCGCCTCCCGGCCGCCCGCCCGGCCGACGGACGAGACGAACTCCGCGACTACGCCCACGCCCTGGCGCGGCAGTTGACCGACCGCGCCGAGGCACTGGCCGCCTCAGCCCTCGACGAGGCCCGCGCCGGCCGGGGCTGGGCCGCCGACTACGGCCCCGAGCCGCCGGATGTCGCGAACCAACTCGCCTGGCGCGACCGCCTCGCCGCCGCCGCGGCCTACCGCGACCTCGCCAACCACCGGGGCGCCGACCCCACGGGGCCCGCGCCCGACGAAGACCACCGCCACCTGCGCGGCCTCTGGCGCGCGGCCCAACCCGACGACGCGCCCGCGCCCCTGGCCGCCGCCCGTCTGGCCGCCCGACCGCCCCGCTGGCTCGCTGTTCTGGGCCCCCGCCCCGAACCCGGCCATCGGCAGCGCCCGTTGTGGGACCGCGCCGCCCACGCCGTGAACCTGTACCGCACCCTCTGGGACCACGGCCACGAGACCGACGCGCTCGGCCCCGCCCCGAACGACCCGGTCCGGGCCGCCGACCACCGCGCCGCTTCCCGCGCCCTCGCACGCTGGCACCTGACCGCCGCTCCGGAGAACGGCGACGTCTCCCCGGACCTGGTCGAGGCGCGCGGCCACGCGGCGCGGGCACACGTCGAGGCCGCCGAGGCAGCCGCCGACCGTTTCCACGCCGCCGAGCGCCAAGCGGTGCTGACGGCTCAGGAGGCGCGGGACGCGGCCAACCGTGCCGCGACCGTCGGGACTTCGGCGGACCCCCGGCTGGTGCGACGCGCCGAGGTCGCCCGGGAACGCGCACGCCACGCGGCGGAGGAACGCGACACCGCCCGCCGGGCGCTGGAGGAGCTGGCCCCCGAACTGCTCCGAGCCCACGCCGACGCCCGGCGGGCCGCCGAGCCTCCCCGCCCCGCGCCCGCCGAGGTGGACGCGCGCCTCGAAGACGCCTACCGCGAGGACCGTTCACCGCGCCCCGCGCCGTACCGCCCCGAACCACCCGCCATCTGAAACCCAGGAGCGCCATGACCATGTCCGCCGCACTCGACGATCTGAACCGGGCCCTGGCCAGCCCCCGGCCGGAGGAGATGCTCGCCGCCGCCTGGGAGGCGTTCGATGTCGGCCTCGGTCTGGCCGACGCCGCCGCCTGGGAGGACGGCCTCGACGAACTCCAGGCCGTCGTCGCCGGTCAACTCTGCGCGGAGGGACGAGCGTTGCTCCCGCTCCCCGTCCACGGCCGCCCGATCACGCCACCCGCCCCCTCGGCCGCGAGCGCCCAACGCTGCGCCACGCTCCTGGACGACACGAGCGCCGCGCTCACCGCGCTGGCCGACGGCTGCCCGACTGCCGAACTCCCCCTCTCCGGGGACGTTCTGCGTCGCGCCGGGGAACTGGCCGACCAGTCCGCCCGGTCGCTGCGCGCCCTCGTCTCGGACTGATCCGATGCCCCTCACACTCGGCTCGGCGTTCGACGCCTCCGTCGAGGCGACGCGGGCGTCCGTCCGCGCCCTCCCCGCCCTGCCGCCCCGAGGACAGGTGCGCACCCTGATCCACCAACTGACGGGGCTCGTCGCCGCGTTGCGCACCGCCCCGGACCACTTCACCCGAAGCACGGTCCGCGTGCCGCGCCCGGCCACCGTCATGGGGCGCACGCGGGCGCATCTCACCCCGCACCTGACCGCCGCCGAGGACCGCCTGAAGCTGGCGCTCACCCGCTGCGCGCCGCTGAGCAGCCCGGGCGGCGCGGCCGGGAGCCACCTCGCCGAGGCGCGGGTGCGACTGCGCCTGGCACAGGAGGTGTTGGCGAGCCACCGGGGCCCGGACGGCGAACCACTCACCCCGTACCTCTCCCTTCAGACGCAGGCCGGCGCGCAGCGCTACGTGCTGCTGCGGATCACCGACCTCGCCTGGGAGGCCGGCCGGCTGGCCGGACACCTCGCCGAACGCACCGCCGACCCGGGCGTGGCCGAGCTGCTCGCCGGTGCCCGCCGGGCACTGCACCAGGCCGTGGTCCTCGGCCGAGACGCCGGCCGCCCGGTGATGCCCGAGTACGCGGAGCTGCCCACCGCGCCGACCCCGACCGTTCAACCCGACGGCGTACGGCCACTTGACCTGCCGCAGAACAGCGACCGACTGATCCGGGCCGTCTTCCAGGCCACCCGCGCCGACGGCCGACCGCTCAGCGGAAGCGACCTCCACCAGATCGCCCGCCACCTCACCCTCGTCAACCTCCTGACCGGCCGGCTGCTTCTCCACGTCTCCGAATCCGCCGACCCCGCCGCCGGGCAGCGGCTCGGCCACACGGCGAACGCGCTCCGGGAGTCGGCCCGGCAGTGGGGGCTCGTCGCCCGTGCCTTCGCCCGCGTCGTCGACCTGTCCGACCCGCGCGAGACCCCGCGCCTCCCGCGCTACACCCACCACGACGTCCGCTCCGGTCGCGCCAACCCCATGCCCCGCACCGCACCCCACCCGGCCACCGAGACCGCCTGGGGTTTGGGGGTCCGCGTCGGCCAACTCCTCTACGGGGAACGGTGGCAGCCCACCGACCCACGTCCCCTGGCCCGGCCCGCCGCCGACCTCCTGACCGACGCCGGGGCCGGGACGCCGGGCGGGCTGCTGCGCGTGCTCCACCAACCGCTGGCAGCCGCCCGCTTCCTGGCCCACCAGGCGCCGCGCCTGCTGCGCCGCGCCAGGCCGCACCTGGTCAGCGACGCCCCCGAGCACCGTCCCGTTCCCTCGCCCACCCGAACCAGGTGGTATCCGATCACCGCACGCCAACTCGACGGACTCTGCGAGGTGTTCCACTCCGCGGCGACCGCCCAGGAACGAGCCACCACCGAGCTGGAACGCGCCGCCCGAACCCTCGGCACGGACCTCCCCCGCGCCCGGCTGGACTCGATCGTCCACGCGCTGCTCTCCGAGGCCGAGCACTGGACACCACCCCACGTCGCCGGCGTCACCACCCCCGCCACCACCCATGGACGCATCACCTCCCGCGACCCCCAGTACCGCCTCCCACCCGTCCGCCCGGACCTGGAGATGCAACTCGCGGACGCCTACGGCGACGACGACCGCCGGACCGAAGAACGCCCGAGAGCGCTCGCACCGCGGGTGCGGGAACCGAGGATCTGAGGGCGCCCGCTGCCGAGCGTCGAGGGCCATCGTGGCAGGGCGACGGTGACCACTGCGAACGCGCGTCGCGACGCTCGTGAGGCCGAACCGCCTCCCTACGTCCGCTCGCCGTGCAAGCGAAGGTCTGATAGCCGGGCCGGGAAATCCTTTGCTATCACCGTATGGATCGTCAGGCGTCAATTTTCCTGGATACCGAGAACAGGGGAAGGGACTTGTGGGCAGAATGCCGTAGGACACGGCCAAGAGAGGTAGGGGGCGTTGATGGCGTCGGTGGGGCGGATTCCACTGGAGGGCGGCGGGGAGGTTCTGTTCGAGACAGTCGGGGAGTCGGACGCTGCGGGGCCGGTGAAGGCCGGGCGAGTGGGGGACGCGATGCGGGACTTGCCCCGCACGTTGCAGGAGGCCCTAGCACCGGTGCGGGAGTTGGCGGGTGCGGTGGTGACTCAGTTGCGTGAGGCGGGGCCAGCGGAGGTCGAGGTGGAGTTCGGGGTGGATCTCTCGGCTCAGGTCGGAGTCGTCGTCAGCAAAGGTGAGGCGACAGCCCATCTACGGGTGCGGGTGTTGTGGCAGCGCGGGCCCGGGGACGGGAACGGGGTGTAGGAGGGGCGAAGACGGTGGGGGACGGCCAGGAGCCGAGGACGGGCGGGGAGTGCGGCGTGGAGGCGTCGGGTTCCCGGCTGCTCGACGCGATGGTGCAGGTGGTGGCGCAGGACGGGAGCGTGGCCGGTGCCGGTTTCCTGGCTGCCGGAGAGGTCGTGATGACCTGCGCGCACGTGGTGCGAGCGGCCGGCAGCGGCCCCGGGCAATCGGTTACGGTGCGCTTCCCGCACCTGCCCCGGGCACCAAGGGTTGAGGGCGTCGTGTCGGCGGAGGCGTGGCGGGCGCCTGACGCGGAGGACGTGGCCGCTGTTCGGCTGGTCCGGGTACCGGATAGTGCGGGCCGGGCGCCTTTGGGTTCGGCGGCGGGGTGCAGCGGGCGCCGGGTCTCGTCGTTCGGCTTTCCGGCTCAGGCCCCGGACGGTGGGCACTACGGATACGGCACGGCGGGGGACCTGCTGCCTGGCGAGCGTGCGGGCAGGTTGTTGCAGTTGACCGGGGCCAACGATCTGACGACGGGGTTCTCCGGCGGGCCGGTCAGGGACGAGATGACCGGTCTGGTGGTGGGCATGGTCACGGCGATCTCCCCGGCGGACCGTTACAGCCGGGGCGTGGGCATCGCCTACGCCACACCCGCTGAAGTCCTGCGCGACGTGGTGCCGGGGCTGGCCGAGCAACAGCTTGCGCCCTACCGGGGGTTGGAACCGTTCACCGAGCAGGACGCGGACTGGTTCCACGGCCGGCAGGCCGTGGTGGACGACGTTGTGGAGCGGTTACGCCGACATCGCCTGGTGCTGGTACTGGGGCCTTCCGGTGCGGGGAAGTCCTCGTTGGTGCGGGCCGGGGTCCTGCCCGCGCTGGACGAAAGCAGGCTGCCAGGCAGCGACGGTTGGGCGCGGGTGGTGGCCCGGCCGGGCGAGGATCTTCCGTCGGAGCTGGAACGCGCAGGTCTGGAGGGCGCCGCCACAGCGGGAATCGGCCCGGCGGTGGAGCACCGGCTGACTGCCGATCAGGGATCGGGGCGCCTGCTGGTGGTGATCGATCAGTTCGAAGAACTCCTCACTCAGCCAGCGGCCTCAGCCGACCAGACGGGCGCGGGACTGGCCGCCATCGACGACCTGCTCGGCACGCTGGAGGCGCATCCAAAGGTCAGCCTGCTGCTGGCGGTACGCAACGATTTCTACCCCCGGCTGGCCGAGCTCTGCCCTCAACTGCTGAAGGCCGCGACACCTGGACTAGTCAACCTCCCCGCCGCTGTCACCATCCCCGATCTGCGGGACATCATCACGCGCCCCGCCCACGACGCCGGCGCCCACTTCGAAGACGGGCTGCCTGAACGCGTCATCGAGGACCTGCGCGCGACCGACCCCGACGGACGCGTCGCCGCCACTCTGCTCCCACCACTGCAACTGGCCCTGGTCCAACTCTGGGACCACCGCGTCGACGGCCGCCTGACCCACGGCGCCTACCAGCGCATCGGCGAGGCCACCGGAGCGCTGACGGCCTGGTGCGACAACGCGCTTGACGCCCTGCCCGCGGGCCACCGCCCCACCGCGCAACGCCTGTTGACCGCACTCGTCCGCCCCTCCGACGAGATCCTCGGAATCCCCGCCACCCGCCAGCACGTTCCCCTGTCACGGCTGAAGGAGCTGGCGAGCGCCGGTCGCCACGCCGAGGGCCCCGTCCCCTCGGAGGTGGTCTTCGAGGGGACGTTGGCCGCGTTGAGCAGGGACCGCATCATCACCACCAGGACCGCGCTCGGCCCCGACGGCTCCCCCGGCGAGCCCACCGCGGAACTCATCCACGACGCGCTGCTCCGCGACTGGGCCACCCTGCGAGACTGGGTCGACCGCGATCGCCGCTTCCAGACCTGGCTCCACCGCGCCACGGAACAACATCACCGCCACACCGAGTCCGGCCTCTCGGCGGACCTTCTGTCCGGCACCGCGCTCGCGGAAGGACGTGACTGGACTGGCCGCCTACCCCCGGGGATCGACGACTTCCTGGCGGCGAGCGAGCACCATCAGCAGGCGAGCGAGCGCCGCACCCGACGTCTCAACACCGTTCTCGCCACGCTGCTCGCCCTGGCCCTCATCGCGACGGGATTCGCGTTCTGGCAACAGCAGGCGGCCGATGCCGCCCGTAACGACGCTCTCGCTGCGAGAAATGAAGCACAGTCCCGCCAACTCGCTGCCCAATCGCAAGCTCTCTTCGATACGAACCCCGAGCTGGCGTCTCTGATGGCTGTCAGCGCCTACCGCACCTCGCCGACCGCTGAAGCTCGCGCGAGCCTCCTCCGGGCCGCCGACCGAAAGCTTGTCGGTCTTCTGCCCACAGAACAAGAAGTGACTTCGCTGGCTTTCAGCCCCGACGGGCGCACGCTTGCGAGCGGCGGCGTCGATTTCGTTGACGGTGTCGGCGTAGTGCGGCTATGGGATGTGGAAACGGGTCAACCACAGGCTGATCTCCCCTCGGCCAGCGATATGGTGACTTCGGTGGCCTTCAGCCCTGACGGCGAAACCCTCGCCAGCGGCAGCCACGGTCTGGTGCGGCTGTGGGACGTGGCCACCGGCCAACCACATGGCGAACCCCTCACACACGACAACGGCGTGGAAACCGTCGCATTCAGCCCCGACGGCAAAACCCTCGCCAGCGGCGGCAGCAACCTCGACAACGGCACCGGCGTAGTGCAGTTCTGGGACGTAGCCACCGGCCAACCACGCGGCGAACCCCTCACACACGACAACGGCGTGGAAACCGTCGCATTCAGCCCCGACGGCAAAACCCTCGCCAGCGGCGGCAGCAACCTCGACAACGGCACCGGCGTAGTGCAGTTCTGGGACGTAGCCA
>NZ_VDGT01000025.1 GCF_006335015.1 Streptomyces sedi | reverse complement strand
GCGCGGGGAACTGCGCGGTGCATTCGTGGCGGGGGTCAGTCGACTACTGACCTTGCCGGTCTGGGTGAGGTGTCGTCCTCGCCCCGGCGGTCGGTTGCTCGCGCAGTTCCCCGCGCCCCTGGGTTGGGCTGGCGTGGTGGGTTGGGTGCGGGTTTCGCCTTCGGCAGGTGGCGGCCTGTTTGGGGGCGCGGGGAACTGCGCGGTGCATTCGTGGCGGGGGTCAGTCGACTACTGACCTTGCCGGTCTGGGTGAGGTGTCGTCCTCGCCCCGGCGGTCGGTTGCTCGCGCAGTTCCCCGCGCCCCTGGGTTGGTCGTGGCGGGGGTCAGTCGACCACGGTGCGGCACCGGCTAGTGGGTGGTCGCTCCCGTTCACCCCTCCGCGCGTTCCGCGAGGCCCAGCGCGTAGTCGGGCCACCACTGGCCCGGCGGTGGCCCTCCGCGGCACTCGCCGTCGGACTCGCCGGGCCGTTTCACCCACAGATAGGCGTCGACCAGGTCGTCCCCCGTCTCCGTGGTCGGCGGCGTGCCCAGCGCCCGCCCGGGCGGGTTGCACCAGCGTTCGTCGCCGCCGTCCTCCCAGGGACCGTTGCCGTTGCGGCTGGTGTCGATGACGAAGTGGGCCTCGTCCAGCATCCCTGACAGCTCCCGGCCGTACTCCGTGCTGGCCTCGGTGGTCTGGAAGTTGGAGACGTTGAGCGCGAAGCCGTCGGCCCGTTCGACGCCGGAGTCGCGCAGCGCCCGCGCGAGCTGGCCGACGTCGGTGACCCAGTCGGGGTTGCCCGCGTCCAGGTAGACGCGGGTGCCCGGCTGCCGCTTGAGGCGGTCGACGGCCTCGGAGAGCAGCGCGTAGCGGTCCTGGACGTACATCGGCGCCGTGCAGCCGTCGAGGGTGTGGGGAACGGCGTCCGGTTCCAGGACGACGACGGCCTCGGCGTCGCCGACGGCGTCGGCGAGGGTGTCGATCCAGTCCCGGTAGGCGTCGTCGCTGGGCGCGCCGCCCTCCGAGTACTGGCCGCAGTCGCGGTGCGGGATGTTGTACGCGACCAGCAGCGCCGTCCGCCCCGCCTCGGTCGCGGCCTCGGTGACGTCCCTGACCAGCGGCGCCGGGTCGCCCTCAGGCGGCCAGTGCGACAGCGGGCGGTCGGCGATCCGCCGCACCAACCGGGCCTCGTCCGCGCGGCCGGACTCCTCCCACTCCCGTGCCTGCCGGGCCGCGGGCGAGTCGGAGTCCACCCAGAACTCCGAGGTGTCGTTGATGAGCTGCCCCTCGGAGCCGCTCTCGCCGCCGGGCGGCGTCGTGTCGCCCGAGGAGCAGCCGAGCGCGAGCAGGGCGAGCGTCAGCGAGGAGAGTGCCAGGGGGAGCGACAGGGGCCGGTCGGGCGCGCGGAACACTGCGGTGGTGGGGCCGGGCATGTGCGTCATGGTGCCACGACCCGCGACCTGTCGTAGTCGAGGCATGACGGAGCGTGCGGACGGTTCCCGGGCGCGCACCGCCCCCGGACGGGGCGCGCGGGAACTGGCCCGCGCCCCCGGGAGATTCACCACAACGGCCGCATCCGTCACCGGCGTGCCGGGTAGGGTCGCCCTCGTGTCGAAGCCGCTGAGTCTCCCGTTCGATCCCATCGCGCGAGCCGACGACCTGTGGAAGCAGCGATGGGGCTCCGTGCCGTCCATGGCCGCGATCACCTCGATCATGCGGGCGCACCAGATCCTGCTGGCGGAGGTCGACTCGGTGGTCAGGCCGCACGGCCTGACGTTCGCCCGCTACGAGGCGCTGGTGCTGCTCACCTTCAGCAGGGCCGGCGAGCTGCCGATGTCCAAGATCGGCGAGCGGCTGATGGTGCACCCCACCTCCGTCACCAACACCGTGGACCGGCTGGTGCGTTCGGGGCTGGTCACCAAGCGGCCGAACCCGAACGACGGACGCGGCGTGCTGGCCTCCATCACCGAGCGCGGCCGGGAGGTCTGCGACGAGGCCACCAGGGACCTGATGGCCGCCGACTTCGGGCTCGGCGCCTACGACGACGAGGAGTGCCGGGAGGTCTTCGCCATGCTGCGCCCGCTGCGGGTGGCGGCCGGTGACTTCGCGGCCCCGGGCGAGGCGTGACCGGTATGACCCGATAGGCTCGCCGGCATGAAGCGGAGTGTGCTCACCCGGTACCGGGTCATGGCCTATGTCACTGCGGTGATGCTGCTGGTCCTCGGCACGTGCATGGTCTTCAAGTACGGCTTCGACACCGGCGAGGGGCTGACCCTGGTCGTCTCACAGGTGCACGGGCTGCTGTACATCGTCTATCTGGTCTTCGCGTTCGACCTGGGGCAGAAGGCCCGCTGGCCGTTCGGGAAGCTGCTGTGGGTGCTGGTCGCCGGCTCCATCCCGTTCGTCTCCTTCTGGCTGGAGCCGCGGATCACCGCCGAGACCCGGCCGCTGTTGGAGGACGACGACGAGGCGGCCGTCGCCGAGGGCGCCGTCGGCGCCTGAGGCCACCCTCCCGGCCGGTGGGGAACCGGCCGGGTACTTCCTTGGACAGATAGTTGGACGTCCAAGTAAATTGGTCCCATGGACGCTGACGCCATCGAAGCGGGCCGCCGACGCTGGCAGGCCCGGTACGACGCGGCCCGCACCAGGGACGCCGACTTCACCACGCTCTCCGGGGACCCCGTGGAGCCCGTCTACGGCCCCGCCCCCGGCGACGACCTCGCCGGTTTCGAGCGGATCGGCTGGCCGGGGGAGTACCCCTTCACCAGGGGACTCCACCCCACCGGCTACCGGGGCAGGACGTGGACCATCCGCCAGTTCGCCGGCTTCGGGAACGCCGAGCAGACCAACGAGCGCTACCGCACCATCCTGCGCAACGGCGGCGGCGGGCTCTCCGTCGCCTTCGACATGCCGACGCTGATGGGGCGCGACTCCGACGACCCCAAGGCGCTGGGCGAGGTGGGCCACTGCGGGGTCGCCATCGACTCGGCCGCCGACATGGAGATCCTCTTCCGGGACATCCCGCTGGGCGAGGTCACCACCTCGATGACCATCTCGGGCCCTGCCGTGCCCGTCTTCTGCATGTACCTGGTCGCCGCCGAACGGCAGGGGGTGCCCGTCGAGACGCTCAACGGCACGCTCCAGACCGACATCTTCAAGGAGTACATCGCCCAGAAGGAGTGGCTCTTCCCGCCCGAGCCGCATCTGCGGCTGATCGGCGACCTGATGGAGTACACCGCCGCCCGCATCCCGGCCTACAAGCCGCTGTCGGTCTCCGGCTACCACATCAGGGAGGCGGGGGCCACGGCGGCGCAGGAGCTGGCGTACACCCTCGCCGACGGCTTCGGCTACGTGGAGCTGGGCCTCAGCCGGGGGCTGCCGGTGGACGACGTGGCGCGCGGGCTGTCGTTCTTCTTCGACGCGCATGTCGACTTCTTCGAGGAGATCGCCAAGTTCCGCGCCGCCCGCCGGATCTGGGCCCGCTGGATGCGGGACGTCTACGGCGCGACCAGCGAGCGCGCGCAGTGGCTGCGGTTCCACACCCAGACGGCGGGCGTCTCGCTGACCGCGCAGCAGCCGTACAACAACGTGGTGCGCACCGCGGTCGAGGCGCTGGCGGCGGTGCTGGGCGGCACGAACTCGCTGCACACCAACGCGCTGGACGAGACGCTGGCGCTGCCGAGTGAGCGGGCTGCGGAGATCGCGCTGCGCACCCAGCAGGTGCTGATGGAGGAGACCGGGGTCACCTCGGTCGCCGACCCGCTGGGCGGCTCCTGGTACGTGGAGGCGCTGACCGACCGGATCGAGGCCGACGCGGAGCGGATCTTCGAGGAGATCGCCGAACGCGGCCGGCGGGCGCTGGCCACCTCGGGCGGCGGGGAGCACGCCATCGGGCCGATGACCTCGGGGCTGCTGAACGGCATCGAGGACGGCTGGTTCACCGGGCAGATCGCGGAGTCCGCCTTCCAGTACCAGCAGGCCCTGGAGAAGGGGGACAAGCGGGTCGTCGGCGTCAACTGCCACACCGCGTCCGTCACCGACGAGCTGGAGATCCTGCGGGTCAGCCACGAGGTGGAGCGCGAGCAGGTGCGGGCGCTCGGCGCCCGGCGGGCGGAGCGCGACGAGGCGGCGGTGCGGGCCCGGCTGGCGGAGCTGGTGCGGGTGGCGCGGGGCGAGGGCGACACGATCGCGCCGATGTTGGACGCGGTGCGGGCGGAGGCGACGCTGGGCGAGATCTGCGGCGCGCTGCGCGAGGTGTGGGGCGGCTACACCGAGCCGGCGGGTTTCTGAGCGCCCCCTGAACGCCGGCGCACACCCCCGGCGGCGCGGTGCCGTCCCGCCGGGGGTGGCACCGCGTTCCCGAACGGGGACACCGCGTTCCCGAACGCGTGCCGGAGGGGGGAGACTGGTCCCATGCAGCCACGCAACATGTCCATGAGCGGAGCCGTCGATCTCTCCGCGGTCAAGGCCGCGGCCGAGGCCAAGCAGAAGGCCGAGCAGGCCCGCGCGCAGCGGGCGGCGCAGCCGGAGGGGGAGGCGGCGGCCGTTCCCCTGGTGATCGACGTCGACGAGGCGACCTTCGAGCAGGAGGTCGTCCAGCGCAGCGCCGAGGTCCCGGTGGTCATCGACTTCTGGGCCGAGTGGTGCGGGCCGTGCAAGCAGCTCAGTCCGGTGCTGGAGCGGCTCACCGCGGAGTACGCGGGGAAGTTCGTTCTCGCCAAGATCGACGTCGACGCCAACCAGCGTCTCTTCCAGCAGTTCGGGGTGCAGGGCATCCCCGCCGTCTTCGCGGTGATCGCCGGCCAGGCGCTGCCGCTCTTCCAGGGCGTCGCCCCCGAGGCGCAGGTGCGCGAGGTGCTCGACCAGCTGATCCAGGCCGCCGAGGAGCGGTTCGGGATCGTGGGCGTGCAGGTCGACCCGGAGGCCGCCGCCGCGGCCCGCGCCGCCGAGCCGGAGGAGCCGCCGGTCGACCCGGCGCTGGCCGCCGCGCACGGCGCGCTGGACGACGGCGACCTGGACGGCGCCATCAAGGCCTACGAGTCCCTGTTGGCCGCCGACCCGGGCAACCTGGAGGCCGCGCTCGGCCTCGGTCAGGCCCGGCTGCTGGCGCGCGTGCAGGACCTCGTGCCCGAGCAGGTGCGCAAGGACGCGGCCGACCGCCCCGACGACGTGCCGGCGCAACTCGCCGCCGCCGACCTGGACCTGGTGGGCGGTCATGTGGAGGACGCCTTCAGCCGGTTGATCTCCACCGTGCGGCGCACCTTCGGTGACGACCGGGAGGCGACACGGGTGCGGTTGCTTGAGTTGTTCGAGGTCGTGGGGCACGAGGACCCGCGGGTGGTCGCCGCGCGCTCCGCGCTCGCCCGCGTGCTCTTCTGAGCCGTACCGTCCTCAACCGTTCCCCGGCGGCTGCGTTTTACCAAAACTTGGTAAACGTGGCCGCCGTCACATTCGGTGCGCTCAACCTTTCGGGGCGCGCGGGTTACGGGTGTTTCGGCAGACTATGGGTGGTTTTCGCGTCGACACCCTGCGTGGGTGAACGGACACGTTTCACCCCGCTCCGGCATATCGCCATTACTGGCAAGTAACGAACCTCTTGTGTCCTGCCGTGAGATAGACCACGATCGGCGGGGCCGACTCGGCCACGCGTCGGCCGTGGTGTGCGACGCCGCCCCCGGGCGACGCCGGTGTGCCACGCAACCGAAGGCCGTCTCCCGGCGGCCAGTGGCTGTCCCCCTCAGCTCATCTGTCGGGGACAACGCACCTCTCCCCACCGGGGTTCCCGGGCGGTACACCTCATCGATCGCCGGCTCCGAGGGAGATGTTCGTCCGAGAAGGAGGAAGTCATGGAGTCACAGGCTCGCGGCGGCACCAGATGGCGGCGTTTCGGTCTGGTCATGGTGCCGAGCGTGGCCGCTACCGCTGCGATAGGCGTCGCCCTCTCCCAGGGGGCACTCGCCGCCTCGTTCGCCGTTTCGGGGCAGCAGTTCAAGGTCAGCGTCGACAAGCTGGACGGTGATGGCTTCGTTCAGTACGGAGCCATGGTCACCCCGGCCGGCGGTGAGGAACGGCCGGTCGCGGTCTCCGCGTTCGACCACGCCACCATCAACAACCTGTGTCAGTCGGTCGTGTTGCCGGTCCCGTTCTTCGGGGACGTCACCGTCAAGATCGGCGCGGGTTCCAACCCGGACAACCCGGTCGAGGCGGACAACCTCTTCATCGACCTGGAGCAGCTCAACGCGGACGCCACCTTCACCAACATCGACATCGGTGTCGCCGCCGACCAGACGACCAAGGGGCCCACCCCCGAGGCCGGCACGCTGCCCGGGTCGTTCGCCCAGCAGGCTGACGGCGCGGTCCTGACCGATGTCCGCCAGACCGCATGGGCGACCTCCGCTGGGACGTTCAAGCTCAGCGACCTGGACCTGTCCCTGCACCGAGGCGCGAACGAGTGCTTCTGACGGTCTGAACCGCGCCTGGGGCAGGGCGGAGGTGCTGCCTCTGCCCCAGGGGCCACCGCCGTATCGTGCGTCCCGCCACTGAACCGCGCCAAGGGGAGTACGTGCCGTGAGCACCAACATCGATGCCGCGCCCACCGAGTCGTTCGTCACCCGGGGGAGGCTGGCCTTCCGCCGCTTCCGGTGGGGGCGGCCGTTCTGGGCCGGGCTGTTCACGATCATCGCCGGGCTGCCCATCGCCTATCTTCCTTACGCCAACCTGACGTTGGGGCAGCTGACCATCCGGATGGCCACCACGGCCGGCGCCGGTTCGCTGGTGATCGGCATCCTGCTGGTGGTGCTCGGGCTGACCATATGGTTCCAGCCGCAGGCGCGCATATTCGCCGGTGTCGCCGCCATCCTGCTGTCGCTGGTCTCACTGGTGGTGTCCAACTTCGGCGGATTTCTCGTGGGGTTCGTCTTCGGCATGGTCGGCGGTGGCATGAGCATCGCCTGGGTGCCCGGCGAGCCCGTCGCCTCGGACGCGGACGAGGCGGACGACACCGCTGACCGGGAGCCTCCGGTTCCGACGCCCGGCACCGGCAGCGCGCTGGCCTCCTTCGGGAGCACCGCGCCGGCGTCCGGGGAGGGAACGGGGAAGGGAAACCAACGTGCCGACTGAAGACATATCCGCCGCGGGCGAGGCGGCCCGGATCGCCTCGCGGCGGTCACTGATCCGCCGGCTGCACATGCCGGTGGGCAAGGCGATAGCCCTGGCCGCGATGCCCTCGGCGGCGCTGCTGGGCATGGGGTTCACCTCCCCGCTGGCCAAGGCCGACTCGCAGCCGGAGAACCCGTTCGCGGGCGAGTCCTGCGTCGAGATGCCCGACGAGCCGCTCGCCGAGGAGAACGCCGAAGGGAACGCCGAGGAGAGCGAGACCGAGGCCCCGGAGGACGCCGGGGACCCGGAGGACGCCGGGGACGACGAGGGCGAGGAGTCCGAGGGCTCGGAGGAGACCGACGAGGCGCCGCCGGCCGGCGGGACCTCCGAGGCGCCCGAGGCCCCCGACGAGTCGGCCGACGAGGCGCCGCCGGCCGGCGAGGCCCCCGAGGACGACGAGGGCGAGGAGGAGGACGAGTTCAACCCCTGGGACCCGCTGGGCCTGGGGCAGGGGCTCGCCGACCTGGGCGAGGGCGTCTGGGACCTGCTGACCCCCGGCGAGCGCGAGGAGCTGGCCGAGGCGCAGCGCGAGGCCGAGGAAGCCGAGGCGGCCGAGGCCGAGGAGGCCGAACGCCGCGAGGCGGAGGAGCGGGAGGCCGAGGAGGCCGAGCGCGCCGCCGCCGAGGAGGAGGAAGCGGCCCGCCGTGAGGCGGAGGAGGCCGAGCGCGCCGAACGCGAGGAGGCCGAACGGGCCGAGCGCGAACGGGCGGAGGCCGCCGCCAGGGAGGAGGAAGAGGAGGCAGCCGCGCGCGAGGAGGAGAGCGAGGAGAACGAGGAGGCCGCCGAAGGGGAGGCCGAGGCCGGCGCGATCCCCGGTGCCGGCGAACCGTTCCCCTGCCCCACCGAGGAGCAGGTGCCGGGCGAGAACGAGCAGACCGCGCTGACGCTGCCGGACGAGCCCTGGTACCTGGACGCCACCTATCTGACCCTGCGCGGGCTCAGCTACCACGGCGTGGTCAACGTGACGACGGCCAACGGGACGGTCAAGCAGGTACTCAAGTTCACCGCCGACAAGCTGGACATCGGCGACCTGCACCAGATCGTCGACGCCCAGAACGGCGTCCGCTACCACGTGGCGACCGCGCCCGGCTCCAACTCGACCTTCAGGGAGGGCACGGTGACGATGTACACCGAGCGTCTTGAGGGCAATCTCTTCGGCGTGATCCCGGTGACCTTCGACGCCGAGCACCAGCCGCCGCTCGACCTGCCGATCGCCCACTTCACCGACGTCTTCGTCACCCAGGCCGGGCAGTTCGGCGGCACCCTCTCCATGGAGGGGATGCACAGCTACACCACGGCCGACGGCCCCACCGTTCCCTGACGAGCGGCGGGGGAGGCCCCGACTCCCCGTCCCCGCACACGACTTCCCCGCCGTCTTTCGAACCCTCGAAAGACGGCGGGGAAGTCGTGTGCGCGGCGACCGGCCGCCGGGGCTCAGGCGCCGCCGTGGCCGCCCAGGTGGTGGACGCGGACCATGTTGGTGGTGCCGGGCACGCCGGGGGGCGAGCCGGCCGTGATGATCATGGTGTCGCCGGTCTCGTAGCGGTTGAGCCGGGACAGCTCGGCGTCACACAGCTCGACCATCTCGTCCGTGTGGTTGACCAGCGGCACCACGAAGGTCTCCACGCCCCAGCTGAGCGTCAGCTGGTTGCGGGTGGACGCCTCGGTGGTGAAGGCCAGGATCGGCTGCACCGCCCGGTAGCGGGAGAGACGGCGGGCGGTGTCTCCCGACTTGGTGAACGCGATCAGCGCCCGCGCGTCCAGGAAGTCCGCCATCTCGGCCGCCGCCCTGGCCACCGAACCGCCCTGGGTGCGCGGCTTCTTGCCCGGCACCAGCGGCTGGAGGCCGCGGGAGAGCAGCTCCTGTTCGGCGGCGACCACGATCTTCGACATGGTCTTGACGGTCTCGATCGGATAGCGCCCCACCGAGGACTCGGCCGAGAGCATCACCGCGTCGGCGCCGTCCAGGATCGCGTTGGCCACGTCGGAGGCCTCGGCGCGGGTCGGGCGCGAGTTGGTGATCATCGACTCCATCATCTGGGTCGCCACGATCACCGGCTTGGCGTTGCGGCGGCAGAGGTCGATCAGCCGCTTCTGCACCATCGGCACCTGCTCCAGCGGGTACTCGACGGCCAGGTCGCCCCGGGCCACCATCACCCCGTCGAAGGCGAGGACGACCTCCTCCATGTTCTCCACGGCCTGCGGCTTCTCGACCTTGGCGATCACCGGCACCCGGCGGCCCACCCGGTCCATCACCCGGTGCACGTCCCGCACGTCGTCGGCGTTGCGGACGAAGGAGAGCGCCACCAGGTCGGCGCCGAGCCGGAGTGCGAACTCCAGGTCCTCGACGTCCTTCTCGGAGAGCGCCGGCACGTTGACCGCCACGCCGGGCAGGTTGATGCCCTTGTGGTCGGAGATCACGCCGCCCTCGATGACGATGGTGCGCACCCGCGGGCCGTCCACCTCCAGCACCTGGAGGGAGACGTTGCCGTCGTTGATCAGGATCGACTCGCCCTTGGCGACGTCGCCGGGCAGCCCCTTGTAGGTGGTGCCGCAGATCGTGCGGTCGCCGGGGACGTCCTCGGTGGTGATGGTGAACTCGTCGCCCCGGGTCAGCTCCACCGGTCCGCCGGCGAAGGTCTCCAGACGGATCTTCGGACCCTGGAGGTCGGCCAGCACCCCGATCGGACGCCCGGTCTCCTCGCTCGCCTTGCGGAGCCGGTGGTAGCGCTCCTCGTGCTCCTCGTGGCTGCCGTGGCTGAAGTTGAACCGAGCCACGTTCATGCCGGCATCGATCAGCGACTTCAGGTTCTCGAAGGAGTCGACGGCGGGACCCAGGGTGCAGACGATCTTGGAGCGGCGCATGGAAGCGATCCTATCGTTTTGTTCCATGTTGGAATAATGTGCGGGCTCAGGCTAGCGGAGTTCAGTCGTTGACCAGGGCGAACGCCTGGGTGGCGATCTCCAGTTCCTCGTCCGTCGGCACCACGGCGACCGCGACCCGAGCGTACTCCGGGGAGATCAGGCGGGGGCCGCGATCGGCGGCGGTGTTCAGCCGTTCGTCGACGGCGGGTCCCAGCGCGTCAAGGCCGGCGACGGCGGCCGTTCGCACCCGCGAGGCGTTCTCCCCGACCCCGGCCGTGAAGGTCACCGCGTCGACCCGGCCCAGCACCGCGAAGTAGGCGCCGATGTAGGAACGCAGCCGGTGCGCGTACACGTCGAACGCCAGCCGCGCCCGCTCGTCGCCCCCGTCCATCCGCCGCACCACCTCGCGCATGTCGTTGTCCCCGCACAACCCCCGCAGCCCGGAACGGGAGTTGAGCAGCTCGTCGATCTCGCCGACCGACATCCCCGCCACCCGGTGCAGATGGAAGACGACCGCGGGGTCCACGTCGCCGGACCTGGTGCCCATCACCAGCCCCTCCAGCGGCGTCAGCCCCATCGAGGTGTCCACGCACCGCCCGCCGGCCACCGCCGCCGCCGAGGCGCCGTTGCCCAGGTGCAGCGTGATGACGTTGACCTCGTCCGGCCGGCGGCCCAGCAGCGCGGCCGTCCCCCGCGAGACGAACGCGTGCGAGGTGCCGTGGAAGCCGTAGCGGCGCACCCGGTGCTCGGCCGCCACGTCGGCGTCGATCGCGTAGCACGCCGCGTGGTCGGGGATGGTGGTGTGGAACGCGGTGTCGAAGACCGCGACCTGCGGCAGCCCCGGGTTGATGGCGCGGGCGGTGCGGATGCCGGCCAGGTTCGCCGGGTTGTGCAGCGGCGCCAACGGCACCAGCCGTTCGATCTCCGCCAGCACCCGGTCGTCCACCAGCGTCGGCTCGGTGAACGACCGCCCGCCGTGCACCACCCGGTGGCCGACCGCCGCCAGCCGGGGCGAGTCGAGCCCGGTGCCGTCGGCCGCCAGCTCCTCGCCGGCCGCGCGCAGCGCCGCCGCGTGGTCGGGCACCGGCAGCGCGCGCTCCCTGCGCTCCCCGCCGGCCGGGGTGTGGACCAGCCGTCCAGGCCCCTCCTCGCCGATCCGCTCCACCAGCCCGGAGGCCAGCCGGCCGCCGTCGGCCATCTCCAGCAGCTGGTACTTCAGCGAGGAGGAACCGGAGTTGAGCACCAGTACCTGGGTGGCGTTCACGCCGAAGAGTCCTTTCGGGTCCGGGCGGCGGCCTCCTGGGCCTGGACGGCGGTGATCGCCACCGTGTTGACGATGTCCTGCACCAGCGCGCCCCGCGACAGGTCGTTGACCGGCTTGCGCAACCCCTGGAGCACCGGGCCGACGGCGACGGCGCCGGCCGAGCGCTGCACGGCCTTGTAGGTGGCGTTGCCGGTGTTGAGGTCGGGGAAGACCAGCACGGTGGCCTGGCCGGCGACCTCGGACTCCGGCAGCTTGGTCGCCGCCACCGAGGGCTCGACGGCCGCGTCGTACTGGATCGGGCCCTCCACCAGCAGCTCGGGCCTGGCCGCCCGCACCAGCCCGGTGGCCTCCCGCACCTTGTCCACGTCGGGGCCCGAGCCCGAGGTGCCCGTTGAGTAGGAGAGCATCGCCACCCGGGGCTCGACCCCGAACTCGGCGGCGGTGCGCGCCGACTGGACCGCGATGTCCGCCAGCTGGGCCGCGTCGGGGTCCGGGTTGACCGCGCAGTCCCCGTAGACCAGCACCCGGTCGGCCAGGCACATGAAGAAGACGGAGGAGACGATCGCCGCGTCCGGTTTGGTGCGGATCACCTCGAACGCCGGCCTGATGGTGGCCGCCGTCGAGTGCGCGGCGCCGGAGACCATGCCGTCGGCCAGGCCCTCGTTGACCATCAGCGTGCCGAAGTAGGAGACGTCCGAGACCACGTCGTACGCCAGCTCCTCGCTGACGCCCCTGTGCGCCCGCAGCCGCGCGTAGACCTCGGCGAACCGTTCCCGCAGCGGCGAGGTCACCGGGTCCACCACGCGGGCCACCGGCCCGGCGCCGTCGGCCGCCTCGTCCGCGCCCAGCAGGCGCAGGTTCAGGCCGAGTTCGCCGGCCCGGCGGCGGACCGCCGGCTCCTCGCCGAGCAGCGTCAGGTCGCAGACCCCGCGCCGCAGCAGCACCTCGGCGGCGCGCAGCACCCGCTCCTCGGTGCCCTCGGGCAGCACCACGTGGCGCCGGTCGGTGCGGGCCCGCTCGATCAGGCCGTGCTCGAACATCATCGGCGTCACCCGGTCCCCGCGCGCCACCGCCAGCCGCTCGGCGAGCGCCGCGGTGTCCACATGGGTCTCGAAGAGGCCGAGCGCCAGCTCCGCCTTGCGCGGCGTCGCCGCCGTCAACTGCCCCTCAAGCCCGGACAGTTCCGTCGCGGTGACGAACGAGCCCGCCGCCACCGACAGCACCGGCGTGCCCGGCGCCAGCCGCGCCGCCAGCCGCGTCGTCGCCTCGTCCGGCCGCTCGCCCAGCGTCAGCAGCACCCCGGCGATCGGCGGCGAGCCGGCCGAGTGCGCGGCCAACGCCCCCACCAGCAGATCCGCCCGGTCCCCCGGGGTGATCACCAGGGCGCCCTCGGTCAGCGCGGCGAGGAACGTCGGCAGCGTCGCCCCGCCGAAGACGAAGTCCCGCACGTCCCTGGCCATCCCCGCGTGGTCGCCCAGCACGGTCTCCGCGCCCAGCGCCCTCGCGACCTGCGCCACCGTCGGCGCGGCCAGCGTCGGGTCGTCCGGCAGCACGGAGACCGGCACCGGCAGCCGCCCGGCCAGCGCCTCCAGCGCCGCCTCCGTCTCGGCGGCCGGCACCCGGTTGGCGACCATCGCCAGCACGTCGCAGCCGAGGGCGGCGAACGCGTTGTGCGCGTTGCGCACCTCGGCCGCGATCGCCTCGCCGTCCTGGTCGACGCCGGCGACGACGGGCAGCACGGGCGCGCCGAACTCGTTGGCCAGCCGGGCGTTGAGCGTCAGTTCGGCCGGCAGCTGGGTGTCGGCGTAGTCGGTGCCCAGCACCAGGACCACCTCGTAGGCGTCGGCCACCCGGTGGTAGCGCCGCACCAGCTCGGTGACCAGCTCGTCCATCCCCCGCTCGGCCAGCAGCGCGGCGGCCCGCTGGTAGTCGAGGCCGAGTATCTCGTCGGCCGGCTGGCTCAGCCGGTAGCGGGCCCGCAGCAGCTCCACCACCTGGTCGGAGCGGCCGTCGTGCGCGAGCGGCCTGAAGAGCCCGACCCGGTCGACCGTCCTGGTCAACAGCTCCATGACGCCCAGCTCCACCAGCTGGCGGCCGTCGCCCCTGCCGATGCCGGTCACATACACGCTGCCTGGCACGTTCCCCTCCCTCTCCTCGCCGCTCCTCCGCCTGACCGTAACCCGGCGCTCGCCCGGCGGGCGCGGTGGCTTCCCCGGGCCGTCGCCGGCGACGTTCGTCGTCACCCAGCCTCTCGTGAAACAATCCGGACGGCCCCGAAGGCGAGGCCGGCCACCCTCATCCCACCCTCATCCCCAACAGTGCCGACGAGGAAAGAGCGGTCCCAAAATGCGCATCGGAGTACTCACTGCGGGCGGCGACTGCCCTGGTCTCAACGCGGTGATCCGGTCGGTTGTGCACCGTGCCGTGGTCGATCGCCAGGACCAGGTGATCGGATTCGAGGACGGGTTCAAGGGGCTGCTCGAAGGCCGCTACCGTCCGCTCGACATCAACGAGGTCAGCGGCATCCTGGCCAGGGGCGGCACCATCCTGGGCTCCAGCCGGCTGGAGCGCTCCCGGCTGCGGGAGGCGTGCGACAACGCGGAGCAGTTCCGCCACAAGCTCAGCCTGGACGCGCTGATCCCGATAGGCGGCGAGGGCACCCTGACCGCGGCGCGGATGCTGGCGGACGCCGGTATCCCCGTGGTGGGGGTCCCGAAGACCATCGACAACGACATCTCCGCCACCGACCGGACGTTCGGCTTCGACACGGCCGTCGGCGTGGCCACCGAGGCGATCGACCGGCTGAAGACCACCGCCGAGTCGCACCAGCGGGTGATGGTCGTCGAGGTGATGGGGCGGCACGCCGGCTGGATCGCGCTGGAGGCCGGGATGGCCGGCGGCGCCCACGGGATCTGCGTGCCCGAGCGGCCGTTCGAGGTCGACGCGATGTGCAAGATGATCGAGGACCGCTTCGAGCGCGGCAAGAAGTTCGCGGTGATCTGCGTCGCCGAGGGCGCCCGGCCGGCCGAGGGCTCGATGCCGTACGAGCGCGGCGAGATCGACCCCTACGGCCACGAGCGGTTCACCGGCATCGGCACCCGGCTCGCCGCCGAGCTGGAGCAGCGGCTCGGCAAGGAGGCCAGGCCGGTCATCCTCGGCCACATCCAGCGCGGCGGCACGCCCACCGCCTACGACCGGGTGCTGGCCACCCGCTTCGGCTGGCACGCCGTGGAGGCCGCGCACCGGGGCGAGTTCGGCATGATGACCTCGCTGCGCGGCACGGACATCGTGATGACCCCGCTGGCGGACGCGACCGCCGAGCTGAAGCGGGTGCCGCAGAACCGGATGGACGAGACCGAGGCGGTCTTCTGACCGTTCCCCGGGCGTCCTGACGCCCGGGCGGCGTGGTGTGCGGCCGGTCCCCGACGTCGGGGCCGGCCGCGCACCGGCGTTCAACGCGCCGCGGAGCGTTCCCTTTCCGGCTCCCGGCCGCCGTCCCCTTCGCGGTCCCGGTCCGGCTTCTGTCCGCGCGCGCCCCCGTGCAGCGCGACGGCCAGCGGCGTGGCGGTGAAGACCGAGGACGCCGTGCCGACGACGAGCCCGATCAGCAGCGCCAGGGCGAAGTCGGTCAGGGTGCCGCCGCCCAGCAGCGCCAGCGCGCTCAGGATGAAGAGCGCCCCCATCCCGGTGTTGACCGTCCTCGGCACGGTCTGCACGATCGCCGCGTCGGCGTCCTCGGCGAACGGCCGGCGGCCCGCGCCCCCACCCGCGCCTTCGCCGGTGGCGCGCAGCTCCCGCAGCCGGTCGAAGACGACGACCGAGTCGTTGACCGAGTAGCCGATGACGGTCAGCAGCGCCGCGAGGAAGACCCCGTCCACCGGCCTGCCGAGCCAGGCGAACGCGCCGACCAGGATGACCGCGTCCTGCGCCAGGGAGACGACCGCGGCCGTGGCGTAGGTCCAGCGGAACCGGAAGGCCAGATAGGCCAGTTGGACGGCGAGCGCGGCGCCGAGCGCCAGCAGCGCCGCGGTGCGCAGCTCCGCGCCCATGCTGGGGCCGATCATCTCGTCCCTGACCTTCTCGGCGCCGTCCCCGAGCCCGTCGAGCACCCGCCCGACCTCCGCCTCCTCCTCGTTCGACAGCTCCTGGACACGCACCGCGACCTCGCCCTCCTCGGTGGTCTGGACGACCGCGCCGGGGAAGCCGGCGTCCGCCAGCGCGTCCCGCGCCTCCTCGGCGCCGACCGGGCGCTCGGTCGCGTACTCGACCATCCGCCCGCCGGTGAACTCCACGCCCAGCTCAAGTCCGCGCACCCCGATGCCGCACGCGGCCAGCGCGACGGCGACGGCCGAGAGCGCCAGCCACAGCCGGTGCCGGCGCATCGGCCGCGGCCCGCGCCGCTCCAGCCAGGTGCGCACCCGGCCCGGCACCGCCACGCCGGAACCGGCGGCCCGCCGGCCGCCGCCCGGCCGGTCGACGGTGAGCCCGGCGAGCGCGCGGGTGATGACCAGCGCGCTGAACATCGACGCCAGCACGCCGATCCCCAGCGTCACGCCGAAGCCGCGCACCGGCCCCGAGGCCAGGAGGAACAGCAGGGCGGCGGCGATCAGCGTGGTCACGTTGGTGTCGGCGATCGCGCTGAACGCCCTGCGGAAGCCGGCGGCCAGCGCCGTGCGCACGGTGGTGGCGCGGCGCGCCCCGTACTCCTCCCGGGCGCGCTCGAAGACCAGCACGTTGGCGTCCACCGCCATCCCGATGGCCAGCGCGAACCCGGCGAGCCCCGGCAGCGTCAGGGTCGCGCCCAGGGCGACCAGCGCCGCGTAGGAGATCAACGCGTAGCAGGCCAGCGCGCACGCGGCCAGCAGCCCGAGCAGCCGGTAGACCACGACGATGAAGAGCGAGGTCAGCGCGGCGCCGATGAGCGCGGCCCAGGCGCTGGCCTCGATGGCGCGCTCCCCGAGGGTCGGGCCGACGGTGCGCTGCTCGACGGTCTCCACGGGCACGGGCAACGCACCGCCGTTGACCAGCAGTTCGAGCTCACGCGCGTCGTCGGCGGTGAAGTCGCCGCTGATCTGCGTCGTGCCGCCGGTGATGCCGGTGCCGCAGGTCACCGAGGGGGCGACGGAGGGGGAGGAGATCACCTCGTCGTCCAGGACGATGGCGACGCGGCGCGTCGGGTCGCCGGGCGCGGCACACGCGGCGCGGCCGGTCGCCGCCGCCCAGGCGGCCTCGCCCCGGCCGTCGAAGTCCACGGTGACGTACCAGCCCGCCGCCCGCTGGGTGTCCAGCAGCGCCTCGGCGCCGGAGACCTGGGCGCCGGTCAGCTCGGCGGGCCCCAGCCGCAGCGGTCGGCCGTCCTCGTCGGGCAGGACCCGTTCGCCCTCCTCGTTCCCCTCCTCGTCCGGCGCGGCGGCGCCGAGCACCGGGTGGAAGGTCAGCTGGGCGGTGCGGCCCAGGACGTCGGCGGCCTCCGCGGGGTCCTGGAGGCCGGGGAGTTCGACGATGATCCGGTTCTCGCCGGAGCGGGTGAGGGTCGGCTCGGCGACGCCGAGCGCGTCGACGCGCTGGCGCAGCACCTCAAGGGTGCGGTCGGTGGCGGTGGCGTCGGCCCGCGCGTCCTCGGTGTCGCGGGTCTCCAGCACGATCTGTGTGCCGCCGCGCAGGTCGAGCCCGAGGCGCGGCGGGATGGCGACGGCCACGACGGCCGACAGGACGAGCACGAGCAGGGACAGGGCGCAGCGCACCCGGGTGGCACGGGACAAGGGAACGGCTCCAACGGGCATACCGCGGCGCACGGCGAACGTGCGCCGCGTGGGGGCGGACGGACCTGGGGTGGGTCAGCTGCCCTGGGGCGGAGCGCGTCCGGTGCGCGGCGCGGCGAACGGCGGGTGCGCGGCGGGGAGCCCGGCGCGCGCCGGCCCGGCGGCCGTGGCGTGCGCCACCGGCGGCACCGGGCGCGCGGGCGGCACCCACGGCTGCGGCTGCGCCTCGCCCTGCGCCGCCTGCTGCACGCGCGGCGGCGCGACGGCCTCCGGCCGCTCGGCGCCGGCCGAGCCCGTGGCCCGGTCGGCCGGCGCCTCGGCCGCCGCCGCGGGCGGCGCGCTCGCCGCGTGGACCGTCCCCGGCTGGGCGAAGAGGCCGACGACGGCGAGCAGTAGGACCAGCGGCGCCAGCCAGCGCCGCGCGCGGGGCCGCCGGAGGGCCGCGACGTGCCACGGGGGCATGGCGGCCTCCTCAGGCGTCCGGGGCGGCAACGGTCCGACGGCGCGGGCCCGTCGGGGTCAGGGCTCGATCAGGCCGGCGCGGATAGCGTAACGGGTGAGCTCCAGGCGGTCCCGCATCCCCAGCTTGTGCAGCAGGTTCGCCCGGTGGCGGTGCACGGTCTTGACGCTGATCACCAGGGTGTCGGCGATCTCCTGCGAGGTGTGGCCCTCGGCGATCAGCTTCAGCACCTCCTCCTCGCGCGGCGTCAGCAGGCTCTGCGGCACCTCCTCGCCGTCGCGCGCCCGGTCCAGGTAGTTGCGGATCAGCGCGGTCACGGCCCCCGGGTAGAGGAACGGCTCGCCGCGCCGGACCGCGCGGCAGGCCTCGACCAGGTCGCGGTCGGCGACCGACTTGAGCACATAGCCGCAGGCCCCGGCCTTCAGCGCCTGGAAGAAGTACTGCTCGTTGTCGTACATGCTCAGCATCAGGATGCGCAGCGCCGGCCGGGTGCGGGCGAGTTCGCGGGCCGCCTGGAGCCCGGTCATGCGCGGCATGGCGACGTCGAGGATGGCGAGGTCCGCCTCGTGGGTCGCTGCGGCCCGCACGGCCTCGGCGCCGTCGCCGGCCTCGGCGACCACCGTGAAGTCGGGCTCGCCCTCCAGGATCAGCCGCACCCCGCGGCGCACCAGGGCGTGGTCGTCGGCGAGCAGGATGCGCGTCATGGCGGCGCGGTTCTCGGTCACGGTCGGTCGCCCTCTCGCGTGGTCGGCACGGTCAGCAGCACGCGGGTGCCGCCGTCGGGCCCGGGGGCGATGTCCAGGGCGGCGCCGACCAGCAGCGCGCGCTCCCGCATCCCCCTGATCCCGGCGCCCTCGGGCGCGTCGCCGAGGCCGTGCCCGTCGTCGTCGATCCGCAGCACCACTCCCGACCCCTCGCTCAGAAGCGCGAGTTCGACGCGGGTGGCCTCGGCGTGGCGGGCGACGTTGGTCAGCCCCTCCTGGGCGATCCGGTAGACCACCAGCTCGGCCTCGGGGCCCAGCGGCGGCAGCCCGGCGCGCAGGTCGCGCGCGACCTTCACCCCGGTGTGGGTGGCGACGTCGGTGGCCAGCGACGTCAGCGCCGCCACCAGGCCGAGATCCTCCAGCACCCCGGGCCGCAGCCGCCGGGCGAGGCGGCGCACCTCGTCCAGGCTGTCGCGCACGGTCTCCTGCACCAGCCGCAGCTCCCCGCGCAGCGGCTCGGGCGCCTGGTCGGCGACGCGCTTGACGCCGAGCAGCACCGCGGTCAGGCTCTGCCCCACCTCGTCGTGCAACTCGGCGGAGACCCGGCGGCGTTCGGTCTCCCGCGCGGAGAGCGCGCGGGCGTTGGACAGGGCGCGCTCGGCCTCCAGCCGGTCCAGCATGGAGTTGAACGCGTGCACCGGCTCGGCGATGCCGCCGCGCGCCGGGGGCGGCAGCCGCTGCCCCGGCCGGAGCAGGTCGACGGTGGACATCAGCCGCGACAGCCGTTCCAACGGGGCCAGCCCGATCCGCAGCAGCGCCGCGTTGGCGATCAGCATCACCGCGAGGCCGCCGAGCAGGATGGCCGCCTCGGGCAGCAGGATCGGCACCGAGACGGTCACCGGCGCCCACAGCAGCAGCGCCGTGGCGGCGCCCAGCACCACCGCGTTCAGGGCGAAGATCCGCCAGAAGAGCGACACCGGACCCGCGCCTCCTCGTTCCGCCCTCGCGTGTGCCGGGAACGACACGGCGTCGTCCCCGGCCAAGCCTGCCTCGTGCGTCGCGGCGGGTCGATGGCGACCGGGCCTCATTCACGCGGAGGGGCGGCCCTCCGGCCGCGCCCCTTCTACACCACGCTACCCACCCGAGATGGGGTCCGCGCCCCATGGCGGACCCCGCGGGGGCGGGTGACACTGGGAATTTCAGGGAGGAGTGGACCGGTGCGCCGGACCGCTCCTCCATACGATTGTGTGGCGAAGGGACCAAGTTCGCTATGGCACCGGAGACGTCCAGGCCCCCGGCCGAACGGTTGGACGAACGGCAGGTGAGGGAGCGGCTCGCCCACGAGCGCGCGACCCGGTTGGAGCAGTCGCGGGCTCTGGACGAGTCCGCGAACGGCGCGGCCAACGACGCGCTGACGGTGACGCAACGGGGCGCCGTGCGTTCCGCGTTGGAGGACATCGACGCCGCGCTCGCCCGGCTCGACGCCGGCACCTACGGCGACTGCCAGGGGTGCGCCGCGCCGATCCCGGCGGGACGCCTGGAGATCCTGCCGCACGCCCGGTTGTGCGTCCCGTGCCGGGAGCGCGCGGGCTGACCCTCGGACACCCACCGACACCGTCAGCTCCGGCCGCCGCCGGGGTCTTTTTCTTTTTGGGGACCCTTTCCGCCGGGCCGCCCGCCCTCCGGGCCCCCTCCCGGAGGGGCGTGGGGAACGGACCCCGTTCCCCACGCCCCGCGCCCCCCGCCCGAAGGGACGGAACCATGTCAGAACCGATCCCGCGCGCCCAACCCCCGCCCGCCGACCGCTGGTGGCGGTGGCGGCGCAACCCGCTCCGCCGCCGTGCGGACCTCGTCCAGGCATGGGTGGGACTGCTGTTGGCGTCGACGGTCGCCGTCGCCGCCCCGCTGGTGGCCTGGACGGTCGGCTTCTCCGTCCACGAAGCGCTGACCGCCGCCGCGCGGCGGGAGGCGGGGGAGGGACGCCATCTCGAAGCGGCGCTGGTGGCCGACGCGCCGCGCCATCCGGAGCCGGGCTCGGCGGAGGCGCGGGAGACGCGCTACCCGGCCGAGGTCAGATACACCGCGCCGGACGGCACCGTCCGCACCGGCACCGCCGAGGTGCCGCCCGGACTGGCCGCCGGGGCCCGCACCCGGATCTGGGTGAACGGCGAGGGGCACGTCGCGGAGCCGCCGATGACCGAGGACGCCATCCGTTACCGCGCGGTGGGTTGGGGCGCGGCCGGCGGCGGCGCGGTCGCCGTCACCGGCAGGGGCGCCTACGCGGCGACCGCCTGCCTCCTGGACCGCCGTCGCGCCGCCGCCTGGGACGAGGCGTGGCGGCGCGCCTCGGCGCGCTGGACCGCGCCGCCGTGAGCCCGCACGTGCGCCCCCGTGCGCGCGGGCGCGGGCAACCCCGGAGCGCGCCTTCCCGTCTTTCCCGGTGTCCAGGTCCCGGGCGCGCCCCGTCGTGACAGGCCCGACCGTCCCGTGACCGGAAAGGCAGCCGCATGGCCATCGATCCCGACCTCTGCATCGAACTCCCCGCCGGGTTCGACGACTCGGACGAGGACACCCAGGTCTACCCCGTCGCCTGCAAGCTCTTCATGGGCGTCACCGCCTCCGAGGCGTTCGCCAGGGCAAGCCGCTGGGTGGCGGAGCACGACGTCCGGGTGACGGACGTCTCCTGGGACAACATGCTCGGCGAGGACGAGCCCCACACGCTGAGCCTCTACTTCGTCTTCGAGCTGGACCCGGAGGACGACGAGGACGAGGACTGAGCGGTCCCGGCGCCTCAGCCCGCGAGGTCGGACGGGTCCGTGTTGGCGCCGCAGAGCACGACGCAGACCTCGCCCGCCGTCCCCTCCGGCGCTCCGGCCAGCGCCGTCGCCGCCGCGTGCTCCACCGCGATCCGGTGCTCGCGCCAGAGCCGGAGCCGGGCGGCGACGATCGCCTCGTCCTCCACCAACTCCGCCCGCACATGGGGCTGCCGGCCCCACCACAGGGCGTCGGCCGAGACCCGGCGCGCGCCCAGCGAGTCGGCCGCGACCGAGGCCACGGGCACGTCCACCACCCGCCCGGCCTCCAGCGCCGCGTGCCACGCCCGGCAGTGCGCGGGCTCCACGCCCACCACGTCCAGCCCGTGTTCGGCCGCCGCCGCCGCGACGCCGGCCAGCAGCCCGCCTCCGCCCACCGCGACGACCACGGTGGTCACCGAGGGGCGGGCCGCGACGATCTCCTCGACCAGCGTCCCGGCGCCGGCGGCGACCAGCGGCTGGTCGTAGGCGTGGGAGGCGAGCGCGCCGCTCTCGGCGACGAACTCCGCGCACGCCTCAGCGGCCTCGGCGTACTCCGTGCCGACCTGCCGCACCTCGGCGCCGAGCGCGCGCAGCCGCGCGACCTTGACGGCGGGCGCGGTGGTGGGCGTGAACACCGTCGCCGGCACCCCCTCGCGCGCCGCCGCCCAGGCGGCGGCGAGTCCCGCGTTGCCGCCGGAGGCGATCGCCACGCCGGCGGCCGGCAGCCGTCCCGCGGCGCGCCGTTCACTGAGGAAGTTGAGCGCCCCGCGCGCCTTGAACGACCCGGTGTGCTGGAGGAACTCCAGGGCGAACCAGGTCCGTTCACCCCCGTGAGCCAGCGCGACGGGTCGCGTGACCCCCGCGATCCGCTCGCTCGCCGCCCGCACGTCCGCGTACCCCAGCCCACTCGCGCTCATGCCGTCACCCTAGCCAGGGCCGGTCACGGCCGGCGGCTCAGCCCGCGGCCGACCAGAAGAGGGTGCCGTTGAGCGAGACCAGCGTGGCCAGCACCGCCAGGTCAGCGACGCCCAACGCCGCGCCCAGCAGCGCGCGGCCCCGGCGGCGCGTGCCGCGCAGCAGCGCCGCGGCGGAGAACGCGAGGGCCAGCGGCCCGAGCAGCAGGTTGCCGACCAGCAGCCCGGTCAGCCCGGCGACGAACGCGGCCACGGCGGTGTCGTCCACGGTCCGCCGCCTCGTCGAATCCCCACGGGCGGCGAGCCGTTCCCTGACGGCGAAGAGCGCCAGCCAGGTCGCGATGCCGAACCCCGCGACCAGTGTGAGATCCACCGGCAGATGGGCGGCGGCGCCCGTCAGGACGGAGAGACCGGCGAGCGCGAGGACGAGGAACAGCACGATCGGCCACCTTCGGATGCGGTGAGACAGTTTTCGGTGGAACGGTTTGTGGTGGAACGGTTTCGGTGAACGGTTGTAGAAACAGTTGTGCACCGAGTTCGAGTGTAGCGGTCCTGGTGCGTTCGAGGAAACAGTTGTTTACTGAATCCGATGAGCCGCACCACAGTGATCGGGGCCCGCGAGGCCCAGAAGTTGAAGACGCGCCAGGCGATGCTCGACGCCGCGCTCGGGCTGCTGGAGGAGCAGAGCCTCTCCAGCCTCGGCCTGCGCGAGGTCACCCGCGCCGTCGGCGTCACGCCCACGGCCTTCTACCGGCACTTCCGCGACATCGAGGACCTCGGCGTCGCCCTCGTCGACCAGGCCCTGGGCAACCTCCACACCCTCGTCCGCGCCACCCTCGTCGAGCACGACGACGCCGAGGACCGCATCGACCACACCGTCGCGTTGATCGAACGCCACGTCCGCGCCCACCCCGCGCACCTGCGTTTCCTGGTGCGCGAACGGCACGGGGGCGTCCGCGCCGTGCGCCTGGCCATCGCCGCCCAACTCGACCGCTTCGTGCGGGAGGTGGCCGCCGTCCTCGCCCTGGACGAGGAGTCCGGCGGCTGGAGCGAGCCCGAACTGGAGATGCTCGCCGGGCTGCTGGTCGACCAGATGGTGCTGGCCGTCTCGGCCTTCCTCTCCGCGATGCTCGACGAGGGCCCCACCACCGCGGAGGTCGCCGCCGCGACCAGGCTCCGCCTGCGCCTGATCCACCTTGGCCGCGAAGCCTCGGGCCGGCGGGCCCCGTGAGGAACGAGGGACGCGGCGGGGGTGGGGGCGCGGGGAACTGCGCGGGCAACCGGCCGCCGGGGTTACGTCGACAACCGGCCCGGGCCACGCACGTGAGTAGTCGACCGCGCCTCGCCACCCAGCATTCGCGCAGTTCCCCGCGCCCCTGAGGGGGTTGGGGGGCGCGGGGAACTGCGCGGGCAACCACGCACCGGGGTCACGTCGACAACTCACCCACCCATGAAGCTCCGTAGTCGACTGCGGCCCGCCACCCAGCATTCGCGCAGTTCCCCGCGCCCCCAAGCCGCCCACCGGCGTGACAGGGGCGCGGGGAACTGCGCGGGCAACCGGCCGCCGGGGTTACGTCGACAACCGGCCCAGGCCACGCACGTGAGTAGTCGACCGCGCCCCGCCACCCAACATTCGCGCAGTTCCCCGCGCCCCCGAGGGGGCCGGCCGCCGTGGTGAGGGCGACAGAGCACCGATCAGTCGCGGACGGTGGTCGCTCCCCGAAGCGCCGGCAAGGCCGTCGCTCCCGGAACCGCCGGCAAGGCGATAGGTTCGGGCGGCATGGACATAGCGATCAGATCCGGTTATGTGGTGCCCGTGGACGGCGAACCCATCACCCGGGGCACGGTGCTGGTGGTTGACGGGAGGATCGCGGCCGTCGGGCCCGACGCCGAGGTGGCGGTGCCGGACGGGGTGCGGGTCGTGGACGCGGCGGGGCGGTGGGTGCTGCCGGGGTTCGTGGAGGCCCACGGGCACATCGGGGTCCACGAGGAGGCCGAGGGCTGGGCCGGCCAGGACACCAACGAGATGACCGACCCCGTGGGCGCGCGGATGCGGGCGTTGGACGCCATCAACCCGGCTGACCTCGGCTTCGCCGACGCCCTGGCTGGCGGGGTCACCAGCGCCGTGATCAAGCCGGGCTCGGGCAACCCCATCGGCGGCCAGACCGTCGCGGTCAAGTGCTGGGGCCGGACCGTCGACGAGATGCTGGTGCGCCAACCGGTCAGTGTGAAGAGCGCGTTGGGCGAGAACCCCAAGCGGGTCTACGGCGAGAAGAAGCAGCTGCCCTCCACCCGGCAGGGCGTCGCCGCGGTGATCAGGGACCAGTTCACCAAGGCGCAGGACTACCGGGCGCGCCGGGCGCGCGCCGAGGAGGAGGGGAAGCCGTTCGAACGCGACCTCACCCTTGAGGTGCTGGTGCGGGTGCTGGACGGCGAGCTGCCGTGGTGCCAGCACAGCCACCGCGCCGACGACATCGCCACCGCGATCCGGCTGGCCGACGAGTTCGGGTACCGGCTGGTGCTGAACCACGGCACGGAGGGCCATCTGCTGGCCGACGAGATCGCCCGCCGGGAGATCCCGGTGATCAGCGGGCCGCTCTTCACCTCGCGCAGCAAGGTGGAGGTGCGCCACCGCACCCTGGCCAACCCGGGCATCCTGGACCGCGCCGGCGTGCGGGTGGCGATCACCACCGACCACCCGGTGGTGCCGATCAACTTCCTGGTCCACCAGGTGACGTTGAGCGTCAAGGAGGGCCTGGACCGGGACCGGGCGCTCGCGACCATCACCACCAACCCGGCCGCGATCCTCGGCCTCGACGACCGGGTCGGCGCGCTGCGGCCGGGGCTCGACGGCGACGTGGTGATCTGGTCCGGCGACCCGCTGGACGTGATGAGCCGCGCGCTGCGGGTCTTCGTCGAGGGCCGCGAGGTCTACTCCTACGACACCGCACGCGGCGTCGGCGAGGTCGTCGACCCGTTCTACCGGGAGGACGGCCGCTCGTAGGGGTCGGGGGCCGGGGCGAACCAGACGGTGGCCAGCGGCGGCAGCGTCGGGGTGACGCTGGCCGGCTGGCCGTGGCTCGGGGCCGTCTCGGCCTTCAGCGGCTCGGGGTTGGTGACCCCGCCGCCGCCGTAGCGGAGCGCGTCGGTGTTCAGCACCTCGCGCCAGGCGTCGGCCGCCCCCGGCACCCCGAGCCGGTAGTCGGGGCGGACCACGGCGGAGAAGTTGCTGACGGCCAGCAGCGGGGAGCCGTCGGCGGCGAAGCGGAGGAACGCCAGCACGTTGTCGGCGGCGGCGTCGGCCGCGACCCAGGCGAAACCGCCGGGGTCGGTGTCGCGCTCCCAGAGCGCGGGGGTCGCGCGGTAGCGCGCGTTCAGCTCGCGCACCAGGTCGCGCACCCCCCGGTGGTCGCCGGTGGCCACGTAGTCGTCGGCCAGCACCCACCACTGCGGGCCCTCGGTCTCCGACCACTCGGCGCCCTGGGCGAACTCCTGCCCCATGAACAGCAGTTGCTTGCCCGGGTGGGACCACATGAACCCCAGCGCCGCCCGCAGGTCGGCCCGGCGGCGCCACCAGTCGCCCGGCATCTTGTTGACCAGTGCGCCCTTGCCGTGGACCACCTCGTCGTGGGAGAAGGGCAGCACGTAGTTCTCGGAGTAGGCGTAGTGCATGGCGAACGTCATCCGGTGGTGGTGCCACGCCCGGTGCACGGGGTCCTCCGCCAGGTACTTCAGCGAGTCGTGCATCCAGCCCATGTTCCACTTGAAGCCGAAGCCCAGGCCGCCGTGGTCGGTGGAGCGGGTGACGCCGTCCCAGGCGGTGGACTCCTCGGCGACGGTGAAGACGCCGGGGCAGCGGCGGTAGACCGTGGCGTTCATCTCCTGGAGGAAGGCGACGGCGTCCAGGTTCTCCCGGCCGCCGTGCGCGTTGGGCAGCCACTCGCCGTCCTCGCGCGAGTAGTCCAGGTAGAGCATGGAGGCGACGGCGTCCACCCGCAGCCCGTCCACGTGGTACTCCTCGCACCAGTAGACGGCGTTGGCCACCAGGAAGTTGCGCACCTCGCGGCGGCCGTAGTCGAACTCCAACGTGCCCCAGTCCGGGTGCTCGGCGCGGCGCGGGTCGGGGTGCTCGTAGCAGGGGGTGCCGTCGAAGCGGGCCAGCGCCCACTCGTCCTTCGGGAAGTGCGCCGGCACCCAGTCGATCAGCACCCCGATCCCGGCCCGGTGGAGCGCGTCCACCAGGTGCTTGAAGTCGTCCGGGGTGCCGAGCCTGGCCGTCGGCGCGTAGTAGCCGGTCACCTGGTAGCCCCAGGAGCCGCCGAACGGGTGCTCGGCGGGCGGCATCAGCTCGACGTGGGTGAAGCCCAGGTCGCTCACGTAGGCGGGGAGTTCCTCGGCCAGCTCGCGGTAGCCGAGCCCGGGGCGCCAGGAGGCGGGGTGCAGCTCGTAGACCGACATCGGGGCGGCGTGCGGCCGGCGCCGCGCGCGGGAGGCCAGCCAGGCGTCGTCGCCCCAGACGTACTCGCCGCGGTGCACGACGGAGGCGTTGGCCGGGGGGCACTCGGTGCGGCGCGCGAGGGGGTCCGCGCGCAGGGAGTGCGCGCCGTCGGCGCCCAGGACGTCGTACTTGTAGAGCGCGCCGGCGTCCACGCCGGGGACGAACAGCTCCCACACGCCGCTCGCGCCGAGCGAGCGCATCGGCAGCGCCGTCCGTTCCCAGTGGGTGAAGTCGCCGACCACCCGTACACCGCGCGCGTTCGGCGCCCAGACCGTGAAACGGGTGCCGGCCACCCCCTGGTGGACCATCGGGCACGCGCCGAGCGCCTCCCACAGCCGTTCGTGCCGGCCCTCGGCGATCAGGTGGAGGTCCAGCTCGCCGAGGGCCGGCAGAAAGCGGTAGGCGTCGTGGTCCACCGACCCGGAGCCGTCCGGGTAGGCCACCACCAGCCGGTACTCCTCGGGCGGCGGGCCGGGCAGCACGCCGGCGAAGAAGCCGTCCCCCAGTGCCTCCAACGCGGTGTCCGCGCCGCCGACGCGCACCGAGACCCGGCGTGCGAGCGGGCGCAGCGCGCGAACGAGCGTCCCCTCGGCGACCGGATGCGCCCCCAGCAGCGCGTGCGGGTCGTAGTGCGCCCCTTCGAGCAACAGCGCGCGGTCTCGTGCGGAAAGCTTCACGGTGCGGGTCTCCTTGGGGAAACGGCGGGGGTGGGGAGTCGGAGCGGGGAGAGGGCGCGCTCAGGCGGCGGCCTCGGCCAGCCGCCGGATCGCCATCATGGGGACCGGCAGCCAGGAGGGCCGGTGGCGCGCCTCGTACAGCACCTCGTAGACCGCCTTGTCGGTCTCGTAGGAGAGCAGCAGCTCCCGCTCGGCCAGCGGGTCCTCGCCCCCGCCGTCCGCGTAGCCGGCGCAGTAGGCGGCCCGGTTGGCGCGGGACCACTCGGCGGCCCGCGAGTCCCCGTCCACCTGGTGCTGGCAGGCCGCGTAGTCGAAGGAGCGCAGCATCCCCGCCACGTCCCGCACCGGCGGCCCCGGCTCCCTGCGGTCGGCGAGCGGCCTCGCCGGCTCCCCCTCGAAGTCGATCATGGTCCAGTGGGCGCCGGCCTCGCCGACCGGGCCGTCGGCGGTGAGCACCTGGCCGAGGTGGAGGTCGCCGTGCAGCCGCTGGACGCGGGCGCCACCGCCGCGCGCCGCGTGGTCGGCGAGCGCCGCATAGCAACGGCGCAGCCCGTCGCGGTAGGGACGCAGCGCGGAGACGACCTCGACGGCCTGGTCCAGCCGTTCCATCATGCCCAGCGCGATGCCCTCCAGCCGACGTCCCGTCAGCAGGTCGGTCGGCAGCACCTCGGCCAGCGCGGCGTGCACCTCGGCCGTCGCCCGGCCGAGCGCGTGCGCGGCCGGCGTGAAGTCGGGGCCCTCGGCGAGCGAGCGCTGGGCCAGCTGCCACCCGTCGGTCGAGCCGGCGAGGAACGGCTGGAGCACCCCGAGCGTCAGGGGCTCCTCAGGGCCGCCCGGCCAGTGCGCCTCGAACCAGGCGGCCGGCGCCGGCACCCGGGCGCACCCCGTCCTGGCCAGCGCCAGCGGCAGCTCCAGGTCCGGGTTGACGCCGGGGGAGACCCGGCGGAAGAGCTTGAGGATGTGGGCGTCGCCGAAGACCACGGAGGAGTTGGTCTGTTCGCCGGTGAGCACGCGGGGCGCGAGGCCGGAGGGGATGGCGGCGCCCGGCGCCCGGCCGAAGGTGAGGGTGCCGAGGCGGCCGGGGGTGCGCAGCCGTTCCAGCAGCAGCCCCGCCAGCCGCGGGTCGTGCAGCGCCTCGTAGACGGCCAGCCCGCGCAGCGGCCCCTCGGTGGGGCGGCCGACCAGCGCGGGGCCGAGCGCGTCGGGGAGCGCGGTCCTGACGCCGAGCAGCAGCTGGTAGCAGTCGCCCGCCGCGGACTCGGGCGAGCGGCCCGGCCGCGCCCCGGCCCGCACCAGCAGGTGGAGCAGGCCGGGGGCGGTGCCCGTGGGGGAGAGGGGGAGCAGCTCGGTCGCCGAGATCAACGCCAGCTCGCCGAGGGGCCGCCCCTTGCCCGCGAACCAGCGTTGCTCCGGAAGCCAGTTGGCGAGCGGCCCACTGAGGGAACGCAACAGGGCGCTGCCCTGCGCCCGCGGGGGCGCGGACTGACCCTGCGAGCCGGATGCCCGAGCGGTCCGGGGCGCGGAACTATCCGACATATCATCCTTTCCCCGGGCATGGGATATGTCACGAAGTGTCCCGGATCGAGGCGTGAGTTGCCTGGTCGTGCGGGACGTGTCGTGCAGGAACGGCCGTGCGGGTGAGGGCCGTAACGGAGAGGGAGGCCCTGGCCAATGCCCTGCCGGGGGGAGGCTTCCCCCAGCGTGCTGGGGGTAAGCCCGTGCGGCGCCCTTCTACGCCTTATGACTCCGAGGCTTTACGCAGCCGAAACCAGTAGAACCCGTGACCCGCCAGGGTCAGCAGATAGGGCAGTTCCCCGATGGGCGGGAAGCGCACCCCGCCGATCAGCTCGACGGGCACCCGACCCGTCCACGGCCTCAGGTCCAGCTCGGTCGGCTGGGAGAACCGCGAGAAGTTGTTGACGCACATCACCAGGTCGTCGCCGTGCTCCCGCAGATACGAGAGCACCGCAGGGTTGGACGAGGGCAGCTCGGTGTAGGTGCCGAGCCCGAACGCCGGGTTCTGCTTGCGGATCTCCACCATCCGCCGCGTCCAGTGCAGCAGCGAGGCCGGCGAACTCATCGCCGCCTCGACGTTGGTGACCTGGTACCCGTAGACCGGGTCCATGATCGTCGGCAGCGACAGCCGGCCCGGGTCGCAGGAGGAGAAGCCCGCGTTCCGGTCCGGGGTCCACTGCATCGGGGTGCGGACCGCGTCCCGGTCACCGAGCCAGATGTTGTCGCCCATCCCGATCTCGTCGCCGTAGTACAGGATTGGCGAGCCGGGCAGGGACAGCAGCAGCGCGGTGAACAGCTCGATCTGGTTGCGGTCGTTGTCCAGGAGCGACGCCAGCCGCCGCCGGATGCCGATGTTGGCGCGCATCCGCGGATCCTTGGCGTACTCCGCGTACATGTAGTCGCGCTCCTCGTCGGTGACCATCTCCAGGGTCAGCTCGTCGTGGTTGCGCAGGAAGATCCCCCACTGGCAGCCGCCGGGGATCTGCGGGGTCTTGGCGAGGATCTCCGAGACCGGGTAGCGGGACTCCCGGCGCACGGCCATGAAGATGCGCGGCATCACCGGGAAGTGGAACGCCATGTGGCACTCGTCGCCGCCCTTGTCGTAGTCGCCGAAGTAGTCGACGACGTCCTCCGGCCACTGGTTGGCCTCGGCGAGCAGCACCGTGTCGGGGTAGAGCGCGTCGATCTCGGCGCGTACCCGCTTGAGGAACCCGTGGCTGGCCGGCAGGTTCTCGCAGTTGGTGCCCTCCTCCGCGTAGAGATAGGGCACGGCGTCCAGCCGGAAGCCGTCGATGCCCAGGTCCAGCCAGAACTTCAGCGCGGAGATCATCTCCTCCTGGACCGCCGGGGACTCGTAGTTGAGGTCCGGCTGGTGGGAGAAGAAACGGTGGAAGTAGTACTGCTTGCGGACCGGGTCGAACGCCCAGTTCGACGACTCGGTGTCGACGAAGATGATCCGGGCGTCCGCGTACCCCTTGTCGTCGTCGGCCCAGACGTAGTAGTCGCCGTAGGGGCCCTCCGGGTCCTTGCGGGACTCCTGGAACCAGCGGTGCTGGTCGCTGGTGTGGTTCATCACGAAGTCGATGATGACCCGCATCCCCCGCTGGTGGGCCGCGTCCACGAACTCCACGAAGTCCGCGAGGTCCCCGAACTCGGGGAGCACGTCCGTGTAGTCCGACACGTCGTACCCGCCGTCGCGCAGCGGGGACTTGAAGAAGGGCGGCAGCCACAGGCAGTCCACGCCCAGCCACTGGAGATAGTCGAGTCTCGCGGTGATCCCCTTCAGATCACCGATACCGTCGCCGTTGCTGTCCTGGAAGGAGCGGACGAGGACCTCGTAGAAGACCGCGCGCTTGAACCACTCGGGATCGCGGTCGCGGGCTGGCGTGTCCTCGAAGGTGTCGAGGACCGGCTCATTGACGCTCATCGTTGGGTGACCCTCCGGTCTGTGAGGACGGTCGCAGGGCCAGCACGTGGGCCGAGGAGGCGTACGCATCCGCACGGCCCGGCTCAAGCCGCACATAGTTGTCCCTGCCCCAGTAGTAGGTCGTCCCGGTGAGCTGGTCGCACACCGGAAAGGGCTCGGCGCCACCTTCCTGCGCGGGCGTGAGGCCGCACCCATGGAGTTGCTCCATATCCAACGAGACCGTCGCTTCGTGGGTGTGGTGGGGATCGAGGTTGACCACGATCAGCACGCAGTCGGCCTGAGGTGTCCGCGTCCGCTTGGAGTAGGCCAGGATGTGCTCGTTGTTGGTGCGATGAAAGTGAAGATTCCGAAGCTGCCGCAGCGCGGGGTGGCGCCGCCGGAGCGCGTTGAGAAGCGAGACGAGCCCCGTGATGCTCTCCCCCGAGTCCTCGGCGCCCGCCCAGTCGCGCGGACGGAGCTGGTACTTCTCCGAGTCCGCGTACTCCTCACTGCCCGGCGCCGCCGGCGTGTTCTCGCACAGCTCGTAGCCCGCGTACATCCCCCAGCTCGGGGAGAGCGTCGCGGCCAGCACGGCCCTGGTCTGGAACGCCGGCCGGCCGCCGTTCTGGAGATAGGCGTGCAGGATGTCCGGGGTGTTGACGAAGAAGTTCGGCCGCATGGAGGACGCGGCCGACCCGCTGAGTTCCGTCAGGTACTCCGTCAGTTCGTCCTTGGTGTTGCGCCAGGTGAAATACGTGTAGGACTGCTGGAAACCGATCTGCGCCAACGTCTGCATCATCGCCGGCCTGGTGAACGCCTCGGCCAGGAAAAGCACGTCCGGATCGGTCCTGTTGATCTCCATGATGACCTTCTCCCAGAAGACCACCGGCTTGGTGTGCGGGTTGTCCACGCGGAAGATCCGCACCCCGTGCGCCATCCAGAAGCGCAGTACCCGCAACGTCTCGGTGACCAGGCCGCGGAAGTCCTGCTCGAAGGAGATCGGATAGATGTCCTGGTACTTCTTGGGCGGGTTCTCGGCGAACGCGATCGTGCCGTCGGCGCGCCGCGCGAACCATTCCGGGTGGGACTTCACCCAGGGATGGTCGGGGCTGCACTGGAGGGCGAAGTCGAGCGCCACCTCCATGCCGAGTTCCCCGGCCCGCGCGACGAAGGCGTCGAAGTCGTCGAGGGTGCCCAGGTCCGGGTGGACCGCGTCGTGGCCGCCGTCGGCCGAGCCGATCGCCCACGGCGAGCCCACGTCGTCGTGGCGCGCCGAGAGCGCGCCGCCGCGGCCCTTGCGGAACGCCGTGCCGATGGGGTGGATCGGCGGCAGGTAGACCACGTCGAAACCCATCCGCGCGACGGCGGGCAGCCGCTCGGCGGCGGTGCGCAGGGTGCCGGAGACGGGGGGCGTGTGCGGCCGGACGCGCGCGCCCTCCGAGCGCGGGAACAGCTCGTACCAGGAGCCGAAGAGCGCCCGCTCACGCTCGACCACCAGCGGCAGCGGCCGGGAGGCGCTGACCAGTTCGCGCAGCGGATGGGCCGTCAGCACCTCGGCCACCTCGGCGGACTGCGCGACCGCCAGCCGGGTCGCCGGCGGCAGTTCGACGTCCTCCAACGCGTCGGCGGCGCGCAGCACCGCCTCCCGCCCGGCGTTCTTCGGCACGCCACCGGCCGCCCGGCGCAGCAGTTCGGCGCCCTCCAGGAACGTCAGCTCGACGTCCACGCCGGCCGGGACCTTCAGGGCGGCGCGCCGCCGCCAGCTGGTGACCGGGTCGCCCCACGCCTCCACGGCGAAGGTCCAGCGGCCCTCGCGGTCGGGGGTGATCTCGGCGCCCCACCGGTCGAGTCCCGGCTGGAGCTCCCGCATGGGGATCCACGGGCCGCCGCGACCGCCGGGGTCGCGCAGCACGACGTTGGCGCCGACCGCGTCCGGCCCCTCGCGGAAGACGGTGGCCGTCACCGAGAACGTCTCGCCCGGAACGGCCTTCACCGGGCGGCGCCCGCAGTCAACGCGCGGCTGGACGTCGAGGACAGGGATACGACCGATCATGTGGGGATCACCTGGATGCGTCGGGGGCGGGCTTTTTCCCTCACCGGGAGGGAACTTCGTCCTTTGTATCCGCTGAACCGCTGAATGGCGGGATTCGGGCATGGCCGCTCCGGTGCGCGTTCACTCGTGTGGGGGTTGCCGTGTGGCAAGCCTGCCCACGCGGGGGCCCCGCACAATCCGCTCCCCGATGACCGTCACGTATCCGGTCGGGAAAACTCTGGAGTCGCCGCCGAAGGTCAGGTGATGTCGTATACACGGCACGGCATTACGGCCGGAACAAACACGGCCCGCGTGCCGCGCGGCGCCCTCGCGGAAGCGCACAACGGAAAGCCGGCCCCCACCTGCGGGAAACAGGCGGGGGCCGGCGTACGGCGAATCGGGGAATGAGCCGCTGGCACATTCCCCCGGTTTCCCCGGTGATACCCCGGTTCGGCGGGGATCACCGGATGGGCGGGCTACCGGTGGGAGATGTCGTCCTCCGCGGAGGGGCGGTGGGTGCCGTCCGGCGGGAGGACGCCGGAGGCCGTCGAGGCGGTGGAAGCGGTGGAGGCGGTGGAGGCGGTGGAGGCGGTGGAGGCGTCCAGCGCGAAGCCGGGGTGCGGCGGCTGGTTGTAGGCCGTGTTCTGCCAGGCCACGCCCGTGCGGTACTGGCGGTCCTCCATCAGCGCGGGGAACGACAGGTCCGTGGGGATGTCCGTCGAGTGGATCCGCAGCGCGCTGTTGTCCGAGGTGCGCCAGACGACCTCCTCGCGCCAGTCGCCGAGGATGTCCGCCGACAGCGCCGGCGTCGCCTTCGTACCGTTGTTGGACGCGACGCCCTCCGCGGTCAGCAGCCGCTCGTCGCCGTCCGGGCCGTACTTGTCGATGTGGGTGTCGTCCAGCAGCTCGCGGGTCGCGTCGCCGTCCCACCACACCAGGAAGTTGGTGCTCGACGGCTTCCGCCCGATCTCGTCGCCCGACAGGTCCCGCAGCGAACCGTCGGCGCTGGACCAGAACTCGGCGCCCGGGTTGTCCGCCCAGATGTCGCCGCCCACACCGCGCCCGTTGTCCGAGCCGCCGGGGGTCTCCCACAGCACGTCGCCGTTGGCCGGGTCGATCAGCAGCGAGGCCGGCGAACCGCTGTTCTCCGAGACCTTGTAGTACTCAAGCCCCTCGCGCGTCGGGTCGAAGTCCCCCAGGTGCTGGGCGTCGCCGTGCCCGGTGCCGGTCGTCCACAGCGGCGAGCCGTCGTCGTCGATCGCCATCGCGCCGTAGACGATCTCGTCCCGGCCGTCGAGGTCCACGTCGCCCACGGAGAGGCTGTGCGAGCCCTGCCCCGCGTACTGGCTCCCCGACACGTCGCTGTCGAAGAACCAGCGCTGGCTCAGCGACTGCCCGTCGAAGTCCCAGGCCGCGACCGTGGAACGGGTGTAGTAGCCGCGCGCCATGATCAACGAGGGCCCCTCGCCGTCCAGATAGGCGGTGCCGGCGAGGAAGCGGTCGACGCGGTTGCCGTAGTCGTCGCCCCAGTCGCCGACGTTGCCGCGCGGCGGCGCGTAGTCGACGGTGTCCACGGCCGCGCCGCTCGCCCCGTCGAACACGGTCAGGAACTCGGGCCCCGACAGCACGTAGCCCGCGCTGTTGCGGTGGTCCGCGCCGGCGTCCCCGATCACGGTGCCCGCGCCGTCCACCGTGCCGTCGGCGGTCTTCACCGCGACCTCGGCCGTGCCGTTCCCGTCGTAGTCGAACACCTGGAACTGGGTGTAGTGGGCGCCGGCCCGGATGTTGCGGCCCAGGTCGATCCGCCACAGCTGCTCGCCGGTCAGGGTGTAGGCGTCCAGATAGACGTTGCCCGTCACCCCGGCCTGCGAGTTGTCCTTCGCGTTCTCCGGGTCCCACTTGACGACGATCTCGAACTCGCCGTCCCCGTCCAGGTCGCCCACCGAGGCGTCGTTGGGCACGTGCTCGCCCGAGGGGCGGTCCAACGGGATGTCGGTCGACGCCGCCGGCAGGGCCAGCGCCTCGTCGGCGGCCATCGTCTCCACGCCGTCGGCCACGGTGGCCAGGGAGTACGCGGCGTCGGCCGGCGCACCCTCGTCGAGGAAGCTGGTGAGCCCGGTCAGCGGCTCCTCGGTGACCCGGGAGCCGTCCCGGTAGAGGTGGAAGGCGATGTCGTCGGGGTCGGCCGCCAGCGAACGCCAGCTCACCAGGTTGCCCCGGTCGTTGCCGACGCTGACCAGGCCGCGCCCCAGACCGTCCGCCGGCGCCGAGGCGGCCGGTGCGGCGCCCGCGGGCGTCTCGTCGGCCCGGGCCAGCGCGGCCATGCCGCCGGAGGCCAGCGCGCCGCAGAGGGCGGCGGCCAGCAGCGCCCTGCGGCGCCTGGGGGATCGTGCGCGTGTGCGGGAAGGCACGGGATCTCCTCGCTCGTGGGGGAGTGCGGGTCTCTCCCCTCCCGGTGGTCGCCGGGGCGCGCGAGGTTGCCGCGCCCGGCGGGGAACTTCACGCCGGCGCGGGACGACCGCGCGAGCCGCGCCCCGTACGGCCCCCGGGGACGGAGAACGCCGCGCGCGCGGCCCGCGCGCCACGTCTCAGCTCGGTATCGCCGAGCTTGACGATGTTCACAGTGAAATTCCCGCGCAGTAATGTGCGGTCCACCGGACAGGGCACACGCCCCGACCCCTCTGAGGTGGATCAATGCGCATAGCAAGACCCCGCGCCGCGAGGACGCTCGTGGCGGCCCTGGCGATCGGCCTGGTCGCCAGCGGCTGCGCGAGCGAGCGCGACGACGACAACTCCGGTGGCGACTCGGAGGTGTTCGTCTTCGGTGCGGCCGGCGACCCGGCCGCCATCGACCCCTCCCTGGGCAGCGACGGAGAGACCTTCCGCGTGACCAGGCAGGCGTTCGAGACCCTGATCGACCACGAGCCGGGCGGCACCGAGCTGGTCGGCGGCCTCGCCCACGACTGGTCCTCCAACGAGGAGGGCACCGAGTGGACGTTCGAGCTTGAGGAGGGCGTGACCTTCCACGACGGTGAGGCGCTCACCGGCGAGGTCGTCTGCCAGAACTACGACCGCTGGTTCAACTGGGCCGGCACCTACCAGAACACCACGCTCTCCTACTACTGGCAGGCCGTCTTCGGCGGCTTCGCCGAGAACGAGAGCGAGGACGTTCCCGAGCCGAACTACGTCGGCTGCGAGGCGCCCGACGAGCTGACCGCGACCATCACCGTCGCGGAGCCCTCGGCCAACTACCCCGGCGGCTTCTCGCTCCAGGCGTTCTCCCTCCACTCGCCCAAGGCCATCGAGGCCTACGCCGAGGACGACCCCAGCGGCGAGGGCGAGAACATCACCTTCCCCGGCTACAGCCAGGAGGCCGGCACCGTCGCCGGCACCGGCCCGTTCCAGGTCACCGACTGGAACAAGGGCAACGGCGAGGTCACCCTGGAGCGTTTCGACGACTACTGGGGCGAGACCGACGCCGGCGTCGAGGAACTGGTCTTCCGCACCATCCCCGAGGAGTCGGCCCGCCGCCAGGCGCTCCAGGCCGGTGACATCCACGGCTACGACCTGGTCGCGCCCGCGGACGTCAGCACGCTGGAGGAGGAGGGCTTCCAGGTCCCGATCCGCGGCGTCTTCAACATCCTCTACATGGGCATCATCCAGGAGCGCCAGCCCGAGCTGGAGGACGTGCAGGTCCGCCAGGCCCTCGCCCACGCCCTGGACCGGCAGAACATCGTCGACACCCAGCTGCCCGAGGGCGGCGTCGCGGCGACCCAGTTCATCCCGGACACCGTCGCCGGCTACTCCGAGGACGTGCGGACCTACGAGCACGACCCCGAGCTGGCCCAGGAGCTGCTGGCCGAGGCCGGCGCCGAGGACCTGACGCTGGAGTTCTGCTACCCGACCGAGGTCACCCGCCCGTACATGCCGGCGCCCGCCGACATCTACGAGCTGCTCCGCGCCGACCTGGAGGCCGTCGGGATCACCGTCGAGCCCAAGCCGCTCACCTGGAACCCGGACTACCAGGAGACCACCAGGTCCGGCGGGTGCGACGTGTACCTGCTCGGCTGGACCGGTGACTTCAACGACGCCTACAACTTCCTGGGCACCTGGTTCGACGGTTACACCAAGGAGTGGGGCTTCCAGAACGACGAGATCTTCGACCTGCTGAGCGAGGTCCGCACGGAGCCCGACGTGGCGACCCGTGAGGCCATGTACCAGGAGGCCAACGAGGCGATCATGGAGTTCCTGCCCGGCGTGCCGATCTCCAGCTCGCCCCCGTCCATCGCCTTCTCGCCCGACGTCAACCTGCCGACGGTCTCCCCGCTGACCCAGGAGAACTTCGCAGAGGTTTCCTTCAAGTAGCCCCAGCGGGCAAGGGGTCGCTCCGCCGCCCGGCCACGGGACCCGTGGCCGGGCGGCGGCCTTCCCCGGTAGCGAAGAGAGAAAGGGGAGCCCCTAGGTGCTCCGTCTCGTCGTCCGCAGGCTGTTGCAGCTGATACCCACGCTGTTCGGCCTGACGGTCCTTCTGTTCATCTGGATCCACCGACTACCCGGCGGCCCCGCCTGGGCCCTGCTCGGCGAGCGCGGCAACGAGGCGGCCCGCCGCCAGATCGAGGAGCAACTCGGTCTCAACGAACCGCTGCTCGTGCAGTACGGCCGCTGGCTGCGTCGCCTTCTGGAGCTCGACCTGGGGAACTCCGTCAAGACCGGCCAGCCGGTCTGGGACGAGTTCACCCTGCGGTTCCCCGCCACCTTCGAACTCGGCGTCACCGCCCTGCTGTTCGCCGTCATCATCGGCATCCCGCTCGGCTACTTCGCGGCCCGCCGCCGCGGCAGCTGGCTGGACGTCACCGCGGTCTCCGGATCGCTGCTGGGGATCTGCGTCCCCGTCTTCTTCCTGGCGATGATCCTCCGTTCGATCTTCGCCGTGAACCTCGGCTGGCTGCCCAGCGGCGGCCGGCTGACCACCGGCATCGACGCCACGGACGTGACCGGGTTCGCCGTCCTCGACGGGGTGCTGACCGGCGAGTTCGACGCCTCCTGGGACGCGATCCAACACCTGATCCTCCCCGGGCTCGCGCTCGCCTCGATCCCGCTCGCCGTCGTCGTCCGGATCACCCGCGCCAGCGTGCTGGAGGTGCTCAGCGAGGACTACGTCCGCACCGCCGAGTCCAAGGGACTGCGCAAGAGCGTGGTGCGCGGCCGGCACGTGCTGCGCAACGCGCTGCTGCCGGTGGTCACCACCGTCGGCCTGCTCACCGGGAGCCTGCTCTCCGGCGCGGTGCTGACGGAGTCGGCGTTCTCCTTCGGCGGTATCGGCAGCTTCATCCGGCAGGCGATCTCCGACCGTGACTACCCCGTGCTGATGGGCTTCATCCTCTTCATCGCCCTGCTCTACATGCTGATCAACCTGGTGGTGGATCTGACATACGGGCTGATCGACCCGAGAGTGCGGGTGAACTGATGTCCACCAAGACCGACAAGATCGACCGGCTCGCCGCACTCACCGCCCAGCGGGAGACCACCACCGGCGGCAGCCTGTGGGTGGAGGCGTTCCGCCGGCTGCGGTCCAGCAAGATGGCCCTGATCGGCGTCGCCATCATGGCGCTGTTCGTGGTCATCGCGCTGATCGGGCCGTGGATCGCGCCGCACAACCCGACCTCCCAGCTCTGGCGGGACGAGGTCTTCACCAACCGGGGCGAGTTCGTCGGCCCCCGCGGCGAGAACTGGCTGGGCCTGGACCACCTCGGCCGCGACCAGCTCTCCCGGATGCTGGTCGGCGCACGGCAGACGCTGATGGTGGGCGTGATCTCCACCGTCCTCGGCTTCGTCGTCGGCGCGCTGATCGGCGGCGTCTCCGGCGCCGCCCTCGCCTTCGGCGGTCGCGCCGGGCAGCGCCTGGACACCGTGCTGATGCGCTTCATCGACATGATGCTGGCGATGCCCTCGCTGCTGCTCGCGGTGAGCATCGCGGCGGTCATGGGGCAGAGCCTCACCACGGTGATGATCGCCGTCGGCGTCGTGCAGGTGCCCATCTTCGCCCGGCTGCTGCGCGGTTCGATGCTCTCCCAGGCGAACGCGGACTACGTGCTCGCCGCCCGCGCGCTGGGCGTGCGCCGCCGGCGCGTGGTGATGGGGCACGTGCTGCCCAACTCCCTGGGCCCGGTCATCGTCCAGTCCACGCTGGCCCTGGCCACGGCCATCATCGAGGCCGCCGCCCTGTCCTACCTGGGCCTGGGCAACCCCGACGCCGCGCAACCCGAGTGGGGCGTGATGCTGGCGCAGGCCGAACGGTTCTTCGACGAGGCGCCGTTCATGGCCATCTGCCCCGCACTCGGCATCATCATCACCGCCCTTGGCTTCACCCTGCTGGGCGAGTCCATGCGGGAAGCGCTCGACCCGAAACTGCGGAGCTGATCCCATGCCCCTGCTTTCCGTGGACGAACTGAAGGTCACCTTCCAAGGGCAAGGCCGCCGCGCGAGCACCGCCGTCTCCGGGGTCTCCTTCGACGTGGACGAGGGCCAGGTCGTCGGCCTGGTCGGCGAGTCGGGCTGCGGCAAGAGCGTCACCTCGCTCGCCCTGATGGGCCTGCTGCCGAAGAAGGGGGTGCGCGTCGAGGGCCGGGCCGACTACCGGGGCACCGACCTGCTGTCGCTGCGCCCCTCGGCGATGCGCGACCTGCGCGGCACCCAGCTGGCGATGATCTTCCAGGACCCGCTCTCCTCGCTGAACCCGGTGGTCCCCATCGGCGTCCAGGTCACCGAGATCCTGAGCCGGCACCGGGGGATGCGCGGCCAGGCCGCCCGCACCGAGGCCGCCGCGCTGCTGGAGCGGGTCGGCATCCCCGACCCGACGCGGCGGCTCAAGGAGTACCCGCACCAGCTCTCCGGCGGTATGCGGCAACGCGCGTTGATCGCCATGGCGGTGGCCTGCGCGCCCCGCATGCTGATCGCCGACGAGCCGACGACGGCGCTCGACGTCACCATCCAGGCGCAGATCCTCGAACTCCTCAAGGAACTGGTCGACCAGGAGGGCACCGCCCTGCTGATGATCACCCACGACCTGGGTGTGGTCGCCGGGCTCTGCGACGACGTCAACGTGCTCTACGCCGGCAAGGTCGTGGAGTCCGCCGACCGGCGGAACCTCTTCGCCGAGCCGGCCCACCCCTACGCGCACGGGCTGCTCAACTCCATCCCCCGGCTGGACGCCCCGCGCGGCCAGCCGCTCAACCCCGTGCGCGGCTCCATCAACGACCAGATCGCCTGGGCGGACGGCTGCGCGTTCGCGCCGCGCTGCGACCACTACACCCTGGAGTGCCTGAACGGGACCCCGGAACTCGGCCCGCTGGCCGGGACCGAGGCGCCGGCGGGCCACCACGTCCGCTGTGTGAACCCGGTGCGCGAACGGCTGGAGACCGTCACCCTCGCCGACGTCGGCGCCGGCGACTCCCCGACCGAGCCGGTCACCCAGAAGGAGGAGACCTCCGAATGAGCCTGCTGGAACTGAACGAGGTCAAGGTCCACTTCCCGGTCAAGCGCGGGGTGTTCTTCGACCGGACGGTCGGTCACGTCTACGCCGTGGACGGCGTCTCGCTGACCATCGACGCGGGCCAGACCTACGGCCTGGTCGGCGAGTCCGGCTGCGGCAAGACCACCCTGGGCCGGGCCGTGCTGCGGCTCAACGAGATCACCTCGGGAGAGGTCGTCTTCGACGGCACCGACCTGGCGGCGCTCCCCGACGAGGAGATGCGCCGCAGCAGGCGCCGCCTCCAGATGGTGTTCCAGGACCCGCTGGGCAGCCTGAACCCCCGACAGAACATCGAGTCGATCCTCGCCGAGGGCATGGCCGCCCACGGCATCGGCGCGGACCGCACCGAGCGCCGCGCGAAGATCGTCGAGGTCCTGGAGCGGGTCGGGCTGCCGGCCGACGCGCTCTCCCGCTACCCGCACGAGTTCTCCGGCGGGCAGCGGCAGCGCATCGGCATCGCCAGGGCCCTGGTCCTGGAGCCGGACCTGATCATCTGCGACGAGCCGGTCTCCGCGCTGGACGTCTCCATCCAGGCGCAGGTCATCAACCTGCTGGAGGAGCTCCAGGAGTCGATGGGCCTCACCTATCTGGTGATCGCCCACGACCTGGCGGTGGTGCGGCACATCTCCGACGTGATCGGCGTGATGTACCTGGGCGCGCTCGTCGAGGAGGCGCCCAGCGACCTGCTCTACGCCGAGCCCCGGCACCCGTACACCCGGGCGCTGATGTCCGCCGTCCCGGTGCCCGACCCGGAGGTGGAGGACAACCGCGAACGCATCCTGCTCCGCGGCGACCTGCCGTCCCCGGCGAACCCGCCGACCGGCTGCCGCTTCCACACCCGCTGCCCCTGGCGGCAGCCGGAGCGGTGCGACACGGAACGGCCGGCGCTCACCGAACTGGCCGACGGCCACCGCGTGGCCTGCCACTACGCGGCGGAGATCGCCGACGGGACGATCCAGCCGGTCAGGGAACTGGCCGAACGGATCATCCCCGACGACGAGCCGGTGGCCGTCCCCGAGACGGCCGACACCAAGGAATAACCCCCGCCGCCGTTCCCCGCGCCCCGCGGCCGTGTCAGCGACGCGGGGAACGGCGGTCGCCGGCGCCGAGCCGCGCGGCGCCAGGGGTGCGGGGAACGGCGCGAGTAACCCCCGCCGCGCCTGCGGTCGACGACGCACCCGCCAGCCCCACTTCGGTGGTCGCCCACCGCCACCCCCACCCCGCCGCGGTCGACGACGCACCCGCCAGCCCCACTCCCGTGGTCGCCCACCGGCACCGCCCGGAGGGCGGCGGCTGGTCCCCGGGGGTGGTTGTCGGCGGCGTTCGTGCTGAATCGGCCGGAATCCCCCACAACCGCCCCCGAGGCACGGCTACGGTCGAGGGGTGAAGGCCATCCGTCGCTTCTCCGTACGCCCCGTCCTTCCCGAACCCCTCCGACCCCTCCAGGAACTGGCCCGCAACCTGCGCTGGTCCTGGCACCCCGAGACCCGCGAGCTGCTGCGTTCCGTCGACCCCGACGGCTGGCACTCCGGCGGTGAGGACCCGGTGCGGCTGCTGGGCACCGTCACGGCAGGCCGGCTGGAGGCGCTCGCCGCCGACCGCGGCTTCCAGCGCCGCCTCGGCATGGCCGTCGAGGATCTGCGCGACTACCTCACCGAACCCCGCTGGTACCAGCAGACCGACGCCCGCGCCGGCGGCGAACTGCCGCGCGCCATCGCCTACTTCTCTCCGGAGTTCGGCATCACCGCCGCGCTCCCGCAGTACTCGGGCGGCCTGGGCATCCTCGCCGGCGACCATCTCAAGGCCGCCAGCGACCTGGGCGCGCCCCTCATCGGCGTCGGCCTGCTCTACCGGCACGGCTACTTCCGCCAGAGCCTGTCGCCCGACGGCTGGCAGCAGGAGCAGTATCCGGTCATCGACCCGCACGAGCTGCCGTTGACCCCGCTGCTGGAAGCCGACGGCAGCCGCGCCCGGGTGACCCTGGCGCTGCCCGGCGGGCGGACGCTGACCGCGCAGATCTGGCAGGTCCAGGTCGGCCGGGTGCCGCTGCTGTTGCTCGACTCGTCCGTCGCGGAGAACGGCCCGGCCGAACGGGACGTCACCGACCGCCTCTACGGCGGCGGCAGCGAGCACCGGCTGCTCCAGGAGATGCTGCTCGGCATCGGCGGGATGCGCGCCGTGCGCGCCTACTGCCGGCTGACGGGGCACCCGGAGCCGGAGGTGTTCCACATGAACGAGGGGCACGCCGGCTTCCTCGGCCCCGAGCGCATCAGGGAGCTGGGCGAGCTGGGCATCGGCTTCGACGCCGCGCTCCGCGCGGTGCGGGCCGGCACGATCTTCACCACGCACACGCCGGTGCCGGCCGGCATCGACCGGTTCGCCGAGGAGCTGGTCGCCCGGCACTTCGGCGACGGCGGCGAGCTGGCGTCCCTCGACCTCCAGGCGCTGCTGGGCCTGGGCCGCGAGCCGCTGGGCGCGGCGGCCCCCGGCGGGCAGCCGGTGAACGAGGGCGAGCCTGCCCCGTTCAACATGGCGGTGCTCGGGCTGCGTACCGCGCAGCGCTGCAACGGCGTCTCCACCCTGCACGGGGAGGTCAGCCGGGGCATGTTCGCGGGGCTCTGGCCCGGGTTCGACGAGCGGGAGGCGCCGATCGGCTCGGTCACCAACGGGGTGCACGCCCCGACCTGGACCGCCGACGCCACCCGCAGGACCGCGGAGGGCGGCCGTTCCGACACCGAGCTGTGGGAGCTGCGGCGCTCGCTGCGCGAGCAGCTGGTGCACGACGTGCGGGTGCGGCTGCGCGCCTCCTGGCGGCAGCGCGGCGCCGGCCAGGCCGAGCTGGGCTGGGTCGACGAGGTCTTCGACCCGGACGTGCTCACCCTGGGCTTCGCCCGCCGCGTTCCCTCCTACAAGCGGCTGACGCTGATGCTCCAGGACCCGGACCGGCTGCGGGCGCTGCTGCTGCACCCGACGCGGCCGGTGCAGATCGTGGTCGCGGGCAAGGCCCACCCGGCGGACGACGGCGGCAAGCGCCTCATCCAGGAGCTGGTCCGCTTCGCCGACGACCCGGAGGTCCGCCGCCGGATCGTCTTCCTGCCCGACTACGGCATGAGCATGGCGCGTTCGCTCTACGCCGGCTGCGACGTCTGGCTCAACAACCCGCTGCGCCCGCTGGAGGCGTGCGGCACCTCGGGGATGAAGGCCGCGCTCAACGGCTGCCTGAACCTCTCGGTCCGCGACGGCTGGTGGGACGAGTGGTTCGACCCGGACTTCGGCTGGGAGATCCCCACCGCCGACGGTGTCGCCGCCGCCGAGCCGGAGCGCAGGGACGCCATCGAGGCCGCCGCCCTCTACGGCCTGCTGGAGCAGCAGGTCGCGCCCTGCTTCTACGACCGGGGCGTCAACGGCAGCGGCCTGCCCGGGCGCTGGCTGGAGATGGTCCGCGCGACGCTGGACCGGCTGGGCCCCCGGGTGCTGGCCGAACGGATGCTGCGCGAGTACATCACCACCTACTACGCGCCGGCCGCCGCCGGCCACCGGGCGATGACGGCGGAGGCGGCCGGCGAGCTGGCGGCGTTCGCCGAACGCGTCACCGGCGAGTGGCCGGGCGTCGCCGTCGAGCACGTGGAGCCGGGCAACGAGCCGCCGACGCTCGGCGGCACGGTCTCGCTGCGGGTGCGGGTCGCGCTCGGTGGCCTGGAGCCGTCGGCGGTCGAGGTGCAGGCGGTGACCGGCCGCGTCGACGTCGACGACACGCTCGCCGAGCCCGGCTATGTCCCGCTGAAGGCCACCGGCGGTCCCGACCTGGCGGGCCGCTGGACCTTCGAGGGCGAGCTGACCCTCAACCGGCCCGGCCCCTACGGCTACACGGTCCGGGTCCTGCCGGCGCACCCCCTGCTGGCCTCACGCGCCGAGCTCGGCCTCGTCGCGGAGGCGGGGGACGCGGCCCTGCCCCACTGACCCCCTGCCCCTCCCCGACCCTCGCCCACCCGCCGGCCCCGGCGGGTGGGCGAGGGCGCGTGGAACGGGCTCACGCCGGCTCCGGGGGGCGCGGCGCCGCGTTCTCCTGGGCCCGCAGCAGCGCGTCACCGTGCTCGGTCACCCAGCGTCCGAGCGCGGCCAGCGGGCCCTCGACCAGGCTCTCGCCGAGCCGCGTCAGGGCGTACTCGACCCGTGGGGGCGCCTCGGCGTGCGCGCGGCGGTCGACCAGACCGTGGGCGAGCAGCCGGCGCAGCGTGTCGGTCAGGACCTTGTCGCTGATCCCGCCGATCGCCGCGCGCAGCTCGCGACGCCGGCGCGGCCCCGCGCGCAGCGCCGCCAGGACGACGGGGTCCCAGGCGTGCGCGAGGAGATCCGTGGCCGCGCGCAGCCGGCAGTCGGCGACCCACTCGTCGGGGTGGTCTCGGTGCTCGGTCATCTCGTCGTCCATCATGCCGTGCCCGTCACGCACCGTCCGGTGCGTAACGCCTTTTCTAGCGTGGGCCTCCGAGCGACTGACAGCGGAGAGGGAACGAGGATGCGCATCGGCATTCTGGGAACGGGAACACTGGCCGCGGCCCTCGGGGAGGGCTGGGTTCGCGCGGGCCACGAGGTGGCCGTCGGCGGACGGTCACGGGACAGGGCGGAGGCCCTCGCCGCACGGCTGGGCCACGGAACGCGCGCCGTCACGCCGCGCGAGGCGGCCACCGGGCGCGACGCCGTGCTGCTCGCCGTGGCCTGGGACGGCGTCGAGGAGATGCTGGAACGGGCGGGGGCGCAGGAGGGCTCGCTCGCGGGGACCCCGCTGATCGACCCGACGAACGCCGTCGCGCACGGCGTCGGCGTGCTGCTCACCGAGCGCGGCGCGTCCATGGCGGGGCGGATCGCCGCGCTGGCGCCGGACGCCCGCGTGGTCAAGGCGTTCCATCTCTTCCCCGCCGACCAGTGGACGAGCCCCCCGGAGGACGGCCGGCCAGGGGTGACGGTGGCGATGTGCGGCGACGATCCGGCGGCGCTGGGCGTCGTCGGGGAGCTGGCGCGCGACGTCGGCGGGACGCCGGCGGTGCTCGGCCCGCTGGACCGCGCCCGCCAGCTGGAGGAGGCGGGCGGGTTCGTCATCGGCCTGGCCTTCGCCGGCTTCGCCCCCGACTCCGCGGTGCCCGGCGCCCCGCCGTCGGCTACGGAGGGCTGAGCCCGCCGGCCGGGACCCGGACGCTGCCGTGGGGCACCGGGGCACCGGGGCACCGGGGCACCGGGTCACCGTGGCGGGAGGAAGTCGGGAGCGTGCCGGGCGAAGGCTTCCATCCGTCGGGCGTAACCGTCCGGGTCGCCGAAGTGCACCGCCAGGTGCTCGGCTCCGGCGGCCCGGAAGGCCTCGGCGGTGCGGGCGGCCTCGCCGACGGTGCTGTCCGGGCCGTGCCAGTCGATCCGGGTGCCGGGGGACACCGCGCGGCCGTCCGTCCGCGCCCGCAGATACGCCAGCCGTTCGGCGAACGCCGCCGGGTCCAGGCGCACGCCCTGCCAGACGTCGGCGTACCGGGCCGCCCGACGCAGGGCGCCGTCGCTGACACCGCCGGTCATCACCGGCACCGGACCGTCGGGGCGGGGCTCGAAGACGCCCGTCTCGAAGCCGTACCAGCGCCCCTCGAAGGGCCCCCGGCCGGCCCGGAACAGGTGCCGGAGCAGCGCGATGGCTTCGTCCGTGCGGGCCGCCCGGCTCGCGAAGTCCGCGCCGACGGCGGCGAACTCGCGCTCGTCCCAGCCGATCCCCACGCCCGGGACGATCCGTCCGCCGGTCAGCTCGTGGAGGGTCGCGACCTGTTTGGCCACCACGAAGGGGCTGCGGAGGGGCAGGACGAGCACGGAGGTGCCGAACCGGATCCGGGTGGTCGCTGCCGCCAGCCAGCCCATGGTCACCAGCGGTTCGAAGACCCCTCCGTACACCGGTCCGTACGCGCCGGGCGGCAGGATGTGGTCGGGGAGCCAGGCCGTGTCGTAGCCGAGGTCCTCGGCCTGCCGCGCCAGGTCGGCGAGTCGGCGCGGGTCGGCGCCCGCGGCCTCGTTGGGGAGGACGACCTGCAGCTTCACGCCACCTCACCGTCCTTCCCCTCCGAGAGCGAGAGGGAGCGGAGAAAGCCGAGGACGTGCTCCAGCCACTCCTCCGGCCGCTCGACCATGACCACGTGGTCGCTGTCGATCTCCGCGTACCGCGCGTCCCGGATACCGGACGCCAGGGCGCGGGAGCCGGCAGGCGGGACCATGCTGTCGGCGGTCGTCGCGACGACCAGCGTCGGGACGGCGACTTCGGCCAGGTCACCGGTGACGTCCAGGGTGGGGATCGCGTCGATGTGCGGGTGGAGTGCGGGCGGCACCTCGGCCCGCCAGCCGGGGAGGAGGCCGAGCAGATGGTCGTCGGGCCGCGCGAACCCCGCGGTCAGTACGAGCGCGGTCACCCGCTCGGGATGGCGTACGGCGGCGCGCACCGCCACCAGCGTGCCGAGCGAGAAGCCGAGCACCGCGAACCGGTCGACGCCGCGCCGCACGGCGGAGTCGACGACCGCGTCCGTGAGCGCGTCGAGGTCCAGTGGGGCGCCGGCGACCGGGGTGTCGCCCGAGCCGGGGTAGTCCGGGGCGACGACGGTATGGTCGGCGGCGAGGGGGGTCAGGACCGAGGCGAAGTTGTCCTCGATGCTGCCGGTGGCTCCGTGGGCGAGCAGCAGTCCTGGGCCGGTTCCGGTGACGGTGGTGTCGAGGGCGGGGAATGAAACGCGCATGCCTCATACGTTGACCCCTCACATGAGTGTGAAGGTCAAGCGGCGGGCGCGGTGAGGAGAGTCGGTGCTGATAGGCGAGCTGTCACGGCGGACCGGAGTGGCGGCCCGGCTGCTGCGGTACTACGAGGAGCAGGGCCTGCTGCGACCCGGCCGCGACAGCGGCGGATACCGCGTGTACGGGCCCGACGCCCCGTTTGTCGTCGCCCGTATCCGCGGCATGTTGGCGGCCGGGCTGACCACCGACGCCATCCGCGAGATGCTGCCGTGCGTCACCGACGCGGGACCGGGGATCGAGCCCTGCCCGGAGGTGCTGCGGACGATGACCGCGTATCTGGAGCGGATGGACGCGGACATCGCGGAGCGGCGTCGCCGCCGGGCCGCGCTGGCCGCGTTCCGTGACGCGACCGAGGCGCGGCAGGAGCGGGGGCAGGGGCAGGGGCACTGAGGGCACCGGCCGCCTCGATGAGGCCCTGGCCCACCGCGCGCACGATGCGGTGCCAGGCACCGAGACGGGCAGCCGCACGGGGACTCGCCGTTCCCCGTGCGGTGCGCCCCACCCGTGTGTCCCGGCGGCTCAGACCAGGGACTCGCGCCACGCGCGGTGCAGCTCGGAGAAGTGGCCGGTGCCGGCGACCAGGTCGGCCGGGGTGCCGTCCTCGACGACGCGGCCCCGCTCCATCACCAGCACCCGGTCGGCGATCTCCACCGTGGACAGGCGGTGCGCGATCACCAGCGCCGTGCGGTCGCGCAGCACCGTCACCATCGCGTCCTGCACCGCGCGTTCGCCCGGGATGTCCAGCGACGAGGTCGCCTCGTCGAGGATCACCACCGCCGGGTTGGCGAGCAGCACCCGGGCGAAGGCCACCAGCTGCCGCTGGCCGGCCGAGATCCGGCCGCCGCGCTTGCGGACGTCCGTGTCGTAGCCGTCGGGCAGCTCCTCGATGAAGTCGTGCGCGCCGATCGCGCGGGCGGCGGCCTCGATCTCCTCACGGGTCGCGTCGGGCTTGCCCAGCGCGATGTTCTCCGCGATGGTGCCGGAGAAGAGGAACGCCTCCTGCGTCACCATCACCACGCCGCGCCGCAGCTCCGTCGTGGTCAGCCTCCGCAGGTCCGTGTCGTCCAGCAGCACCCGGCCCTCGGTCGGGTCGTAGAAGCGGGCGAGCAGCTTCGCCAGCGTCGACTTGCCCGCGCCCGTCGCCCCGACGAGCGCCGTCGTCTCGCCGGCGGCGAGCGTCAGCCGGAAGCGCGGCAGCACGTCGCCGCCGGTGCGGTAGGCGAAGCGGACGTCGTCGAAGACGACCTCGCGCCCCGGGCGTTCGGTCGGGCGCTCGGGCAGGGGCGCCGGGTCCCGCGGCTCCGGCACGTCGGGCCGCTGGCCCAGCAGCCCGGAGATCTTGTGCAGCGAGGCGACGGCCGCCTGGTAGCTGTTGAGCAGCATGGCGAACCGGTCCAGCGGGTCGTACAGCCGCCGGATGTACAGCGCGCCGGCGGCCAGCGCGCCCAGCTCCATGTCGCCGGCCCGCACCCGCTGCGCGCCCCAGAGCACGATGGAGGCTACCGCGACGGCGCCGATCAGCCGGGTGAACAGCACGAAGCGGCACATCTCCATGATGGTGTCGCCGTTGAGCCGCTCGTGGTGGCGGTTGAGCCGGTCGAACGAGGCGTCGTTGGCCTTCTCCCTGCGGAACGCCTTCACCGGCCGGATGCCGTTGACCGTCTCGGTGAACTTCACGATCACGGCGGCGATCGCCGTGGAGCGCTCGTTGAACTTCTCGGCGGAACGCCGCCGGTAGCTCCGCACCACCAGCGCCAGCGGCACCAAGGAGACCAGGGCGGCGGCGCCGAGGCCGACGTCGAGATAGAAGAGCAGGCCGCCGATGTAGGTGACGGAGACCAGGATCAGCAGCATCTCCTGGAGGCCCTCGTTCAGCAGCTCGCGCAGCGACTGGACGTCGCTGGTGGAGCGGGAGATCAGCCGGCCCGAGGTGTAGCGGTCGTGGAAGTCGAGGCTCAGCGCCTGCGCGTGCCGGTAGATGCGGCCCCGCAGGTCGAGCAGCACGCTCTGGTTGACCCTGGCGGAGACCAGGATGAAGGACGACTGGAGCACCCCGGCGCCCAGCGCGCAGAGCAGGTAGGCGACGGCGACCGCGATCAGCGGGCCGTTGTCGTCGTCGCGCAGCGCGGGAACGCCCGAGTCGATGGCGTAGGCGACCAGCAGCGGAACCGCCTGCACCGCGGCCTGTTGGGCGAGCAGCAGCACGGCGGCCAGCGCCACCCGCGCGCGGTGCGGGCGCAGCAGGGAGAGCAGCAGCCGTCGGGAGGCGCCCTTCGGGGTCGGGAGCCGGTCGTCGGTGTAGTCGTCGGACGAGCCGACCGGCTCGATCGGCTCGATCGGCTCGTCAGGCCCGTCGGCGAGGGGCGCGTCGTCGGGGCGGCGTTCGTCGTCGTGGTCGGTGTCCTGGCCGGTAACGGAGGTGGTCATGGGCGGGCGCCTCACGCGGATCGGGACGGGGCGGTCAGCGGACCGCCGGAGGGGGAGGGCCGGCCCCGGCCCCCGGAGAGCTGGGACTCGCCGGTCATCAGCCGGCGGTACTCGGCGTTGTCGCGCAGCAGTTCGGTGTGGGTGCCGACGGCGGCGACCCGGCCCTCGGAGAGCAGCGCGACCCGGTCGGCGAGCTGCACCGTGGAGGGCCGGTGCGCCACGACCAGCGCCGTGGTGCCGACGAGCACCTCGCGCAGCGCGGCCTCCACGCGCGCCTCGGTGTGCACGTCGAGGGCGGAGAGCGGGTCGTCCAGCACCAGGAACCTCGGCCTGCCGACCACCGCGCGGGCCAGTGCCAGCCGCTGCCGCTGGCCGCCGGACAGGCTCAGGCCCTGCTCGCCGACCTCGGTCTCCAGCCCCTCGGGCAACGCGCGGACGAAGCCGTCGGCCTGACTGACCCGCAGCGCCCTGGCCAGCGCGGCCTCGTCGGCGTCCTCCCCGCCCATCAGCACGTTCTCCCCGACGGACGCGGAGAAGAGCGTGGGCTCCTCGAAGGCCATCGCGATCCGCTCGCGCACCTCGGCACGGGAGAGGGTGGCGGTGTCCACCCCGTCCAGGGTGATGCGGCCCGAGGTGGCCTCGTGGAGCCGGGGCAGCAGCGCGAGCAGCGTGGTCTTGCCGCTGCCGGTGGCGCCGACCAGCGCCATCGTCTCTCCGGGGCGGACATGGAGCGTGATCCCGTCGAGCACGGGCGGGGTGTCGGGCGGCGCGTCGGGGTAGCGGAAGACGACGTCCGTCAGGCGCAGCCCGTCGCCCGGCGGATCCTCGGGTGCGGCGCGCGACGCCTCGGCGGCCGATCCGCTCGGCTCGTCGGGTATGTCGGTGTCCAGCACCTCGAAGTAGCGGTCGGTCGCGGTGGCCGCCTCGTTGCACAGCGCCAGCAGGAAGCCCATGGACTCCACCGGCCAGCGCAGCACCATCGCCGTGGCCATGAACGCGACCAGGGTGCCGGCGGTCAGCTGCCCGTCGGCGACCTGGGAGACGCCCAGGACCAGCGCGGCGCCGAGGAACAGCTCGGGCAGCGCGAGGATCACCAGCCAGATCCCGGCCAGCAGGCGGGCCTTGTGCATCTCGGTGTCGCGCAGCTCGCCGGAGAGCAGCCTGAAGGCGCGGGCCTGGCTGCGGTGGCGGCCGAAGCCCTTGATGACGCGGATGCCGAGGATCGACTCCTCGACGACCGTCGTCAGGTCGCCCATCTGGTCCTGCGCGCGGCGCGCGACCGCGGAGAACCGCTGCTCGAAGAGGGCGCAGAGCACGATCAGGGGGACCACGGGCAGCACCAGCACCAGGCCGAGCGTCCAGTCCTGGGCGAGCAGCACCCCGAAGCCGATGAGGATGGTGGCGCTGTTGACGATCAGGAAGGTCAGGCCGAACGCCAGGAACATCCGCAGCAGCTGGAGGTCGCCGGTGGCGCGGGACAGCAGCTGCCCGGTGGGCCAGCGGTCGTGGAAGGTGACGGGCAGCCGCTGGAGGTGGCGGTAGAGCGAGTCCCGCATGTTGGCCTCGACCCGGGCCAGCGGGCGGGCGGTCAGCCAGCGGCGCAGCCCGAAGAGCAGCGCCTCGGCCAGCCCGACGAACAGCAGCACCAGCCCGCCGAGCCACACGCCGCCGGTGTCCCCGTCGGCGACCGGGCCGTCCACCATCCACTTGAGCACCAGGGGCATCGCCAGCCCCATGGAGGCGGCGACGACGGCGATGGCGGCGGCGCTGAAGACGCGGACGCGCGCCGGGTACACGTAGGGCCACAGCCGCAGCAGGGCGCGGACGACGGAGCGTTTTCGTCTGGGGGCGGTGGGCGCGGCGGGGGAGGAGGCTGTGGGAGACATCTCCTTGAGACTACGAGCTGCCACTGACAACGCCCATGGGTTTTTGCCCTAGGACCAGCGGCTGAGACGGCCGGCGGAACCCGCGTCCACCTGCGGATTCCATGGATGGGACGCGTCCGGGGAGGGAAGCGGGGGCGACGTCCGGCGCACGGTGTCAGTGGGGGCGCCTACTGTGTGCCCCATGAGTCAACAGGCTGAGCTGCGCGAGCTCCAGGCGGCGCTGTCGACGGCGTCCGACGTCGCGTTCGACCAGGAGCCGCCGTCAGGCGAGCAGGCCGCCGTGCTGGTCGACGCGTTGCGCCGGGCGCTGTCGGCCGCGCAGGCGCTGACCGAGGGGCCGGGGGAGACCGGGTGCCGTGAGCATCCCAGGGGCGCTGTCGACCCGCTGCACGGTGACCCGGAGGACCCGTTGCCGCCCGGCTGGGGCCGCTGCCTGCTGTGCAACGACCGGCGGCGCCGCGCCAGCACCCGCCGCAGGCAGGTGCGGTAGGGGGCCGGGAGGGGGTCAGCGGTGGGGGACGCGCATCTCGAACCAGGTGGACTTGCCGTGTGCGAGCAGGTCCACGCCCCACCGGTCGGCGAGGGTGTCGACGAGGAAGAGGCCCCGCCCGCTGATGACCTCCATGTCCCGCACGGGCAGCAGCGCGGGCAGCGCGCGGGACGGGTCGCGCACCTCGACGCGGACCCAGCCCCTGCGCCGCTTGATCCGCAGGCCGAACTCGGCGGCCCCGGCGTGCTGGACGGCGTTGCCGACCAGCTCGGAGACGAGCAGCACGGCGTTCTCCGTCAGCTCCTCCGGCAGCAGCCAACGGCCGCCCAGCTGGCGGCGGGTGAGCCGGCGTGCGCGCCCGGCGGACGCCGGTTCGGAGGGGAGCAGTATCTCGGCGAGGGAGGGGTCCTCCAGCCGGTGGCGGGCTGCGGTGACGTCCCGGTCGGGGAGTTCGGTCGCTTCGAGATCGCTCGTGGGGACGTCCGCCGGTGCAGCCATGTGCCCCATCATGGCGGCGCGGGCCGGGCGCGGGGGCCGTTTCGGGAGAACTGCCCCCGCACCGGGGGGTGTCCGGCTCAGCTCCCGCGGCGGAAGCGCGCCTTGCCCGGGCCGTCCTCGACGAAGGAGCGGAAGCCCTCCGCCCGGTCCTCGGTGGCGAAGAGGCCGGCGAACCAGGTGCGTTCGACGGCGAGTCCGGTGTCGATGCCCGCGTCGAGCCCGGTGTCGACGGCCTCCTTGGCCGCGCGCAGCGCGGTGGCGGGTCCCGCCGCGAGCCCGGCCGCCCAGGCGTGCGCCTCGGGCAGCAGCCGGTCGGCCGGCAGCACCCGGTCGACGAGGCCGATGGCCAGCGCCTCGTCGGCGGTGAGCTGCCGCCCGGTGAAGATCAGGTCCTTGGCCCGGGAGGGGCCGACCAGCCGGGGCAGCCGCTGGGTGCCGCCGGCGCCGGGGATCAGGCCGAGCAGGATCTCCGGCTGGCCGAGCCTGGTGCCCTCGGCGGCGAAGCGGACGTCGGCGGTCAGCGCCAACTCCAGCCCGCCGCCCAGCGCGTAGCCGTGCAGGGCGGCCACCACCGGCTGCGGCAGCCTCGCCACGGAGGTGAAGGCGTCCTGGAGGTCCCGGGCGCGCGCGATCATCGCGGCCTGGTCCATGGACGCCATCTCCTTGACGTCCGCTCCGGCGGCGAACGCCTTGCCCTCGCCGGTCAGCACCACGGCGCGGATGTCCTCGCGGCCGGCGATCTCGGTGGCCAGCGCGCGGATCCGGTCCTGGAGCGCGATGTCCAGCGCGTTGAGTGGCGGACGGTCGAGACGCAGGGTGCCGACGCCGTCCGCCACTTCCAGATGTACCGTCATGCCGCTCAGGCTAGGGCACGTTCACCGACGCCGGGATGGCTCCGGCGGATCACTGACCGGCGCCCCACTCGGCCCAGTCCATGTTCCAGCCGTTGATCCCGTTGTCCGGGGCGATCACGTCGTCGTCGGAGTTGATCACCTCGACGACGTCGCCGATCATCGAGTTCTCGTAGAACCACGCGCCCTGGGTGCCCGGGTCGCCCGCGCCCTGCGCGTCGCCCAGCCCGACGCAGCCGTGGCTGACGTTCGCGCTGCCGAACGTGCCGGACGAGGCCCAGTAGTTGCCGTGGATGAAGGTGCCCGAGGTGGACAGGCGCATCGCGTGCGGCACGTCCGGGATGTCGTACTCACCGCCGAAGCCGACCGTCGCCCCGTCCATCCGGGTCTCCTTGTGCTTCTCGGTGATCACCATCTTCCCGTTCCAGGTCTCGTTGCCGGGGGCGCCGGCCGTGATCGGGATGGTGCGTATCTCCTCGCCGTCCCGGGTGACCGTCATGGTGTGCGCCGCCGCGTCGACGGTGCTGACCTGGCCGCGGCCGACGGTGAAGGAGACGTTCTCGCGCAGCGTGCCGAAGACCCCGTCCGCGCCCTCGACCCCGCGCAGACGGAAGCCGATCTCGACCTCGGTGCCCGGCTCCCAGTACTCCTCGGGCCGGAAGTCGATCCGCTGGTCACCGAACCAGTGGCCGCGCACCTCGACGGGCGGGTCGGTGGTGATCCGGACGGCCTCGCCGACCTCGGCGGTGTTCTGGATCGGGGTGTCGAAGGTGACCGACAGCTCCATGCCGACGCCGACCTCGGAGCCGTCGGGGATGTTCCAGTAGCTGGAGAAGGTCGCGTCGGCGGCCACGGTGGTGAAGGTGGCGGTCGAGGTCTCCTCGTCGCCCTCGGCGTTCTCGCCGACCGCCGTCACGGAGTACTCGGTGTCGTTGGCCAGGGCCTCGTCGGGCGCCCAGGCGTCGGCCTCCTCGGTGAGCGCGCCGGGCACCTCCTCGCCCTCGGGGCCGGCGACGGTGACCCCGGTGAGGGTCCCGCCCTCGGCGGTCACCGCCAACTCGCCCTGGGTGGGCACGTCCTGGGCGCCGTCCTCGGGCGCGATGGTGAGGGCCACGGGCGCCGGCCCGTCCCCCTCCGGCTGTTCCTTCGCGTTCTCGTCGCCTCCGCACGCGGTCAACGCCAGCAGCAACACCCCCAGCAGCGCACCCGTTCTCCCGCGCCGTCTTCCACTCCCCGTCAGCACGCCTGTTGCTCCCCTCAGGACCCCGGAATTGGTGATCAGATAATCACAGCAATACCGGTGTGACGGATTCGGTCCTGTCACCGTTCCGTCGCAGTTCAGGCCGGTGCGCGCCTTTGGGCGCCGGGGCGCGTGATTCCGCGCCCGGCGTGCGCGCGGTCACGAGCGGGTTATTGGGGCATTTCATGGCAAAATGCCGTGATCCCGGGCCGGGGGCGGCACCGTGGCGGAGCCGAGGGAGAACACGGCGCCACCCACGCGTGCGGACACCCCCGAACCGGGAACCATCGGGTCACAGACATATATGGAGGGCGCCCCGTGTCCCTGGTACCTGAGCACGCGAGGACCGACGTCTGGCCCGGCCACCCCCAGCCCCTCGGCGCCCGCTTCCGGGTGGGCCCCGACGGCACGGAGGGCACCAACTTCGCACTCTGGGCCGGCGGCGCCGAGGCCGTCGAGATCTGTCTCTTCGACGACGAGGGGCGCGAGACCCGCCGCCATCTGGAGGAGTTGACCCACGAGATCTGGCACGGCTTCCTGCCCGGCGTCCGCCCGGGACAGCGTTACGGCTACCGGGTCCACGGCCCCTGGGACCCGTCGGCCGGGGCCCGTTGGAACCCGGCCAAGCTGCTGCTCGACCCCTACGCCCGCGCCGTGGACGGCGAGTTCGCCCTCCCCGACGCCGTCTACGCCCATGACCGGCACCACCGGCCCGCCGAGCGCGCCGACACCGTGCGGGACGACCACGACTCGGCGCCGCACGTGCCCAAGGGCGTGGTGGTGCACGACGCCGACGCCTGGATCGACGACCGCAGGCCCAAGACGCCCTGGCCCGACTCGGTCATCTACGAGCTGCATGTGCGCGGCTTCACCATGCGACACCCCGGCATCCCGCCCGAGCTGCGCGGCACCTACGCCGGCCTCGGGCACCCGGCCGCGATCGAACACCTCGTCCAACTCGGCGTGACGGCCGTCGAGTTGCTTCCGGTTCACCAGTTCGCCCACGAGGACCACCTGTTGCGCAGGGGACTGGTCAACTACTGGGGTTACAACTCCATCGGCTACTTCGCCCCGCACGCCTCCTACAGCGCTTCCGGCACCAGGGGCCAACAGGTCGGCGAGTTCAAGAACATGGTCAGGGCCCTGCACCAGGCCGGCATCGAGGTGATCCTCGACGTCGTCTACAACCACACCGCCGAGGCCGGCGAGGGCGGCCCCACCCTCTCCCTGCGCGGCATCGCCAACCCCGGCTACTACCGCCTCGCCGAGAACCCGCGCCACTACGCGGACTACACCGGCTGCGGCAACACCCTCCATGTCGTCCAGCCCCAGGTGCTGCGGCTGATCACCGACTCGCTGCGCTACTGGGTGCAGGAGATGGGCGTCGACGGCTTCCGCTTCGACCTGGCCGCCGCGCTGGCCCGTTCCTTCCACGACGTGGACATGCTCTCCCCGTTCCTCGCCGTGATCGCCCAGGACCCGGTGCTGCGGCGGGTCAAGCTGATCGCCGAGCCCTGGGACGTGGGGGACGGCGGCTACCAGGTCGGCGCGTTCCCCCCGCTGTGGACGGAGTGGAACGACCGCTACCGCGACACCGTCCGCGACTACTGGCGGGGCGCGCTGCCGGACGTGCGCGACCTCGGCTACCGGCTCTCCGGCTCCAGCGACCTCTACGCCTGGGGCGGCCGACGGCCCTACGCCTCGGTCAACTTCATCACGGCGCACGACGGCTTCACCCTGCGCGACCTGGTCTCCTACGAGCGCAAGCACAACGAGGCCAACGGCGAGGAGAACCGCGACGGCACCGACGACAACCGCTCGTGGAACTGCGGCGCCGAGGGCGAGACGGAGGACCCGGCGACCAACGCGCTCCGCCGCCGTCAACTGCGCAACCTGCTGACCACCCTGCTGCTCTCCACCGGGGTGCCGATGCTGGTGGCGGGCGACGAGTTCGGGCGCACCCAGGGCGGCAACAACAACGGCTACTGCCAGGACAACGAGACCGGTTGGGTGGACTGGTCGCTGCCGGCCGACCCCCACTGGCGTCCGCTGCTGGACCTGACCCGGCGCCTGATCCGGATGCGCCGGGAGCATCCGGTGCTGCGCCGGCGCGCGTTCTTCTCCGGGCGCCGGCAGGCGCCCGCGGGGATAAGGGACCTCGGCTGGTTCACCGCCGACGGCCGGGAGATGACGGGGGAGGACTGGCACTCGCCGAGCCGCACGGTGGCGATGTACCTCTCCGGGCGGGACATCCCGCAGCGCGACGCGAAGGGGCGGCCGGTGACCGACGTCAGCTTCCTGGTCGTGCTGCACGCGGGCGAGGAGCCGACCGACTTCCCCCTGCCCGGACCGCCGTGGGGCTCCGTCTACCGGCTGCTGCTGGACACCTCGCGCGAACTCCAGGACGCGCCGCCCGACTCCACCCATCTGGGCGGGACGACGCTGCGCGTCCCGGAGCGGGCGGTGCTGCTGCTGCGCGTGGAGCCGACGACACCGGAGATCCGCGCGGGGGCGTGAGACGGGGGCGCGAAACGGGGCGTGGGATGCGGAACGGGGGCGCGCACCGCCTGTCGCGGTGCGCGCCCCCGTCCGGCCCCTCGGGGCCCGTCGTCTCAGCGCCGGCCCGGCGGCTGACCGCCGTACGGGGTCTGACCGCCGTACGGGTTCGGGGTGCCGTACGGGTTCGCGGTGCCGTGGGGCTGCGGGTTTCCGTGGGGCGAGGGCGGCTGGCCGCCGTGGGGCGCCGGCGCCGGACCGCCGTACGGGGCCGGCTCGCCGTAGGGCGCGTGCGCCGGCGCGGGAGCGCGGAGGTCAGCGCGGCGCACCGTGCGCACGCCGGCCGCCTGACCGATGGTGTCCCCCTCGCCGAACGCCACCATCACGACCAGCAGCACATAGCCCACCAGCCACCGGCCGACGGCCCGGAACAGCCCGACCCGCCCGCCGTCCTTCGCGCGGATCACCACCAGACCGGTCAGCAACTTGCCGACGCTGCCCCGCAGCACCCACATGCCGAACACCTGGTTGACGAAGCCGACCGCCACGATGTAGCCGGCGACGGTCAGCACATGCTCCCCGAGGTCGACCGAGCCGTCCTCCAGCTGTCTGACGATGAGAAAGCCGCCGAACGTCGCCACCAGTATGTCGAGGAACGTCGCCAGGCCGAGGCGTCCGCCTCCGGCTTCCTTCGGTATCAATGCCATCTCCCGTCACGGGTGTCACAAGTGCGCCCCCGACGCTACGCGCCCCCCGGCGACGGCCACGTGCCGGGCACGTCACGAAACCTCGACGTTGGCGGCGTTGGCGGCGCTGGCGGCGGTGACAGGGGGGCGGGAACGGCGACGGCGCGGCGGGCGAGTCCCCCCGTTCAGGCCGTTCAGGACGCGGCCGGCGCGTCCGTGAACCGCCCGCCCTCGGCGGCCAGCAGCACCAGCCGCGCCGGGGGCGCGAAACGCTCGCCGTACCGCGCGGCCAGCTCGGACGCGCGGGCCGCCGCGCCGTTCACGCCGCCCGGGAAGCCGTTGAGGTACTGCAACACGCCCCCCGTCCAGGCGGGGAAGCCGATGCCCAGCAGCGAACCGACGTTGGCGTCGGCGACCGAGGTCAGCACCCCCTCCTCCAGGCAGCGCACCGCGTCCAACGCGGGGGCCAGCAGCAGCCGGTCCACCAGGTCCTCGAACGGCGGCGCCTCCTCGACGCCCGCCGCCGGCCCGAAGTGCTCGGCCAACCCCGGCCACAGGCCGGCCCGTTCACCGTTCTCGTACACATAGAACCCGGCACCGGTCGAGCGGCCGGCGCGGCCGAACTCGTCGACCATCCGGTCCAGCACCGCGTCCCCCGGGTGCTCCGGCCACACCCCGCCGGCCTCCTCGACCGCCCGCCGGCTCTCCTGCCTGATCCGGCGCGGCAGGGTCAGCGTCAACTCGTCCAGCAGCGCCAACACCTTCGCCGGATAACCGGCCTGGGCCGCGGCCTGCTCGACGGTGGCCGGCGCCACGCCCTCGCCGACCATGGCCAGCCCCTCCGTCAGGAAGTGCCCGATGACCCGCGAGGTGAAGAAGCCACGCCCGTCGCGCACCACGATCGGCGTCTTGCCCAGCGCGCGCACCAGGTCGAACGCGCGGGCCAGCGCCGCCTCCCCGGTGCGGGCGCCCACCACGATCTCGACCAGCGGCATCCGGTCGACCGGCGAGAAGAAGTGCAGCCCGACGAAGTCCTCCGGGCGGTGCACCCCCTCGGCGAGCTGGGTGATCGGCAGCGTCGAGGTGTTGGAGCACAGCAGCGCGTCCGGCGCCACCACCTCCCGCACCTCCTGGAAGACCTTCCGCTTCAGCTCGGGGTCCTCGAAGACGGCCTCGATCACCACATCCACGCCGGCGACCTCGGCGACCTCGGCGGTCGCGGTGACCCGCCCCAGCACCTCGTCCCTGCCCTCGGCGCTCAGCCGCCCGCGCTTCACCGCGCGGTCCAACACGTCCCGCACGGCGTCCTTTCCGCGCTCCGCGGCCTCGGCCGTGACGTCCCGCAACACCACGTCGAGGCCGGCGACCGCGCAGGCGTGCGCGATGCCCGCGCCCATCATCCCGGCGCCCAGCACCGCGACCCGGCTCGCGGACCGGGCGGGAACGCCCTGCGGACGCGCACGACCGGAGTTGACCGCGCGCATATCGAAGAAGAACGCCTGGATCATGTTCTTGGCCGTCTGGCCGACCACCAGCTCGGTGAAGTACCGCGCCTCGATCACTGCCGCCGTCTCCATGTCCACCTGCGCGCCCTCGACGGCTGCCGCCAGGATGTCGCGCGGCGCGGGATAGGGCGCGCCGTTCAACTGCTGGCGCAGCCGCGCGGGGAACGCGGGCAGCTGCGCGGCGAGCTTCGGATGGCTCGGCGCACCGCCCGGAATGCGGTAGCCGGGGACGTCCCAGGGCTGCGCGGACTCCGGGTGCTCCTCGATGAACGCCCGCGCGCGGGACAGCAGTTCGGCCTGGTCGGCGGCGATCTCGTCGACCAGTCCGACCTCGACGGCCTGCCGCGGCCGGTAGCGCCTGCCCTCCAGCAGCACCTTGACCAGTGCGTCGGCCAGTCCGAGCAGCCGCACCGTGCGGACCACCCCGCCGCCGCCCGGCAGCAGGCCGAGTGTCACCTCGGGCAGCCCGAACCTGGCCTTCGGCGCGTCCAGCGCGATCCGGTGGTGGCAGGCCAGCGCGATCTCCAGGCCCCCGCCGAGCGCGGTGCCGTTGAGCGCGGCGACCACCGGGCGGCCCAGCGTCTCCAGGGCGCGCAGGGCGCGCTTGACCCGCAGGCTCCGCTGGAAGACGTCCTCGGCCAGCTCCGGGGTCGCGGCCAGCAGGTCGTTGAGGTCACCGCCGGCGAAGAAGGTCTCCTTGGCGGAGGTAACGACCACTCCGCGCAACTGGTCACGTGAACTGACCAGTTGCGCGACGGCGTGCTCCAGCGAGTCGATGAACGCCGCGTTCATGGTGTTCGCCGACTGCATCGGATCGTCCAGGACCAGGGTGACGACGCGCCCGGCGCCCTCCCGTTCCTCGGCGTCCCACTCCAGGCGGACGGTGTCGCGTTCCGGTGCGGTGAAGGAGGCGGGCTGCGCCGACTCCTGCGGCCCAGGCGGGGTGGCGGGCGCGGGCGGGGTGGTGGACATGGGGCTTACTCCTCGGACGGCTGGGACAGCTCGGTCGGCTGGGACGGCTGGGACGGCTCGGTCGTGCGGAATGAGGGAACGGGGGCGGGGCGGGTGGTCAGAGACGTTCCAACACGGTCGCGACCCCCATCCCGCCGCCCACGCACAGCGTCACCAGCCCGTACCGGCCGTCCCTGCGCTCCAACTCGTCCAGCAGGGTGCCCACGATCATCCCGCCGGTGGCGCCCAGCGGGTGCCCCAGCGCGATGGCGCCGCCGTTGACGTTCACGATGTCGTGACTGATGCCCAGCTCCCGGACGAAGCGCAGCACCACGGCGGCGAACGCCTCGTTGATCTCCACCAGATCCAGGTCCTTGACCGTCAACCCGGCCTTGGCCAGGGCCTTTCTGGTCGCCGGCGCCGGGCCAGTCAGCATGATCGTCGGCTCGGAACCGGAGACCGCGGCCGACACGACCCGGGCGCGGGGCCGCAGCCCGTACCGCTCGCCGGCCTCCCGCGAGCCGACCAGCAGCAGCGAGGCGCCGTCCACGATGCCCGAGGAGTTGCCCGCGTGGTGGACATGGTCGATCCGCTCCAGCCAGTGGTACTTCTGGAGCGCGACCGCGTCGAAGCCGCCCTGCTCGCCGACGGCCGCGAACGACGGCCTCAGCTTCGCCAGCGACTCCCGCGTCGTGCCGGGGCGCGGGTGCTCGTCCCGGTCCAGCACCAGCAGCCCGTTGCGGTCGAGCACCGGCACCACCGAACGCGCGAAGCGGCCGTCCTTCCAGGCCGCGACCGCCCGGTTCTGGGACTCGACGGCGTAGTCGTCCACGTCCGCGCGGCCGAAGCCCTCGACGGTGGCGATCAGGTCGGCGCCCACGCCCTGGGGGACGAACCCGGTGGTGTAGCTGGTCATCGGGTCGTGCGCCCAGGCGCCGCCGTCGGAGCCCATCGGCACCCGCGACATCGACTCGACGCCGCCGGCCAGCACCAGGTCCTCCCAGCCCGAACGGACCTTCGCCGCAGCGAGGTTGACCGCTTCGAGGCCGGAGGCGCAGAAGCGGTTCTCCTGGACGCCGGCCACCGTTTCCGGCAGTCCGGCGGCCAGCGCCGCGGTGCGGGCGATGTCGGCGCCCTGGTCCCCGATCGGGGTGACCACGCCGAGCACGATGTCGTCGATCGCCGCCGGGTCGAGCTCCGGGAAGCGGCGTCGGATCTCATGGATCAGCCCGACGACCAGGTCGACCGGCTTGACCTCGTGGAGCGAACCGTTGGCCTTGCCGCGCCCGCGGGGGGTGCGGACGGCCTCGTAGACATAGGCGTCGTTGCTCAACGTCGGAGCCCCTTTCTGGGGAGGTGCGGGGTACGGGGAGGGGGTCGGGACGAGTGGTGGGGACGAGTGGTCGGGACGGGTGGTGGGGCCGGACGGTCGAGGACCGGTGAGGCACGGTGGTGGCCGGTGATGAAGTGGTCAAGGGAATGATCGGACGAGGAGACGACCGGTGCGACTCAACTGGTCAAAGTGGTCGGCCGGTCATTTCAACAGCGAGCGGCCGATGATCTCCTTCATGATCTCGGTGGTCCCGCCGAAGATCGTGCCGACGCGGCTGTCGGCGAACGCCCGAGCCACCCGGTACTCGGTCATGTAGCCGTATCCACCGTGCAGTTGGAGGCAGCGGTCGGTCACCCGGTTGGCCAGCTCCGTCGCCCACCACTTGGCCATCGAGGCGTGCACGGTGTCCAGCCCGCCCGCGTTGTGCTCCATCACGCAGCGGTCGACGAACGTCCTGGTCACGGCGGTCTCGGTGGCCAACTCGGCGAGCTGGAACCGCACGTGTTGCAGCTTGGCCAGCGGTCGCCCGAACGCCTCCCGCTCCTTCACATAGCCGACCGTCTCGGCCAGCACCGCCTCGGCCGCGGCGATCGCGCCCACCGCGATGGTCAGCCGCTCCTGGGGCAGCCGCGCCATCAGATGGGAGAAGCCCCCGTTCACCTCGCCCAGCAGGTTCTCCCTGGGCACGGCCACATCGGTGAACGACAGCTCGGCGGTGTCCTGGGCGTGCATCCCCAGCTTCTCCAGGTTCCGCCCGCGCGCGAAGCCGGCCATGCCGCGCTCGACGACCAGCAGGCTCAGCCCCTTCGCCCCGCCCTCGGGCGTCGTCCTGGCCGCGACCACCACCAGGTCGGAGAGGATGCCGTTGGAGATGAACGTCTTGGCGCCGTTGAGCAGATAGTGGTCGCCCCGGTCCTCCGCCGTGGTGCGAATGCCCTGGAGATCGGAACCCGCCCCCGGCTCGGTCATCGCGATGGCCGCGATGGTCTCACCCGCACAGAAACCGGGCAGCCAACGACGTTTCTGCTCGTCGGTGGCCAACTCCGTGAGATAGGGGCCCACGATGTCGTTGTGCACCCGGAAGCCGGGACCCGTCGCCCCGACCCGGGCCAGCTCCTCGGCCAGCACCATGGGGAAGCGGAAGTCCCGCGAGCCGCCACCCCCGTACTCCTCGGGCACCGCCAGGCCGAGCAGGCCCTGCGCGCCGGCCGCCCGCCACAGCGAGCGGTCCACCGCGCCCTCGCGTTCCCACCGCTGGTGGTGCGGCAGCACCTCGCGCTCCACGAAGGCGCGCACGCTCTCGCGGAACGCCTCGTGCTCCGTCTCGAAGATCTCCCGACGCATCTCGCAGCTCCCCGTCTCTCTCGGCTCGCCGGCCGGTGCCGTACCCACCGTCGCCGCCGTCGCACCGTGCCAACCTGTGCCCACCCGTGCCGCCCGTTCGACTGGTCAACCCGTTCGACTGGTCAAGCGTGCAGCTGGTCAACCGTTCAACTGGTCAACTCGTTCCTCGCGCCGTGGCCGCACCGCGGCGCCCTCACCCCCGGACCTCGCCCTCGTCCCCGGCGCGCAGCGCCGCGACGCCCCAGTCGGCGGCCACCTCCGCGGTGTCCGCGCCGGGGCGCGCGGGCGCCCGGCGCAGCGCCCCCGGCGTGCGCGAGAAGCGGGGCGCCGGCGCGGGTTGGGTGAGCCCGTCCGCCGTCACCAGCGTCCCGCGGGCCGCCAGATGCGGGTGGAGCGCCGCCTCGCGCAGCGAGAGCACCGGTGCGACACAGGCGTCCGTCCCCTCGAACAGGGCCGCCCACTCGTCCCGTTCCCGCTCCTCGAACCGCGCCGCGATCAGCGCGCGCAGCTCCGGCCAGCGGGTGATGTCGGCACGGTCGGGCGCCCCCTCGGGCAGCGGCAGCAGCCGCGCGAACTCCCTGTAGAAACGATCCTCCAACGCCCCCACCGCCATCCAGCCGCCGTCGGCCGTGGCGTACACGGCGTAGTAGGGGCAGCCGCCGTCCAGCAGGTTGGCGCCGCGGGCCCCGTCCCGCCACGCGCCGGCGCCCAGCAGGCCCCAGAGCATCGTGCCCAGATGCGCGGCGCCGTCGACGATCGCGGCGTCCACCACCTGGCCCTCGCCGCCGCGCGCGACATGGAGCAGGGCGGCGAGCACCCCGCTGACCAGGTAGAGAGAGCCCCCGCCGTAGTCACCCAGCAGGTTGGCCGGGATCGCCGGCGGCCGGTCGGCCTCACCGATCAGGCCCAGCGTGCCGACCGTCGCCAGATAGCCGATGTCGTGCCCGGCGCTCGCGGCCAGCGGGCCCTCCTGGCCCCAGCCGGTCATCCGCCCGTAGACCAGGCGCGGATTGCGCGCGAGCGCCTCCTCGGGGCCGACCCCGAGCCGCTCGGCGACGCCGGGCCGGAACCCCTCGACCAGCACGTCCGCCGCCGCCACCAGTTCCAGCACGGTCGCCGCGCCCTCGGGCGCCTTCAGGTCGACGAGCACGGAACGCTTGTTGCGGTTGGTGACGTCCCGCGCGGGGTCGATGCCGATGGGCTGCCCGCCCGGCCGGTCGACGCGGACCACGTCGGCACCCAGATCCGCCAGCAGCATCGTGGCGAAGGGCGCGGGGCCGATGCCGGCCAGCTCCACGACCCGCACTCCGGTCAGCGGCCCAAACGCCGTGTCGCTGCTGGTCATCGGGCTCCCCGCCGTCGGCGAACGGTGGCCGCGGCGCCACCCCGTTCCGCGATGTTACGAACGGGTAGCCTCCCGCGCAAGGCACCTCCGCCGCCGACCGGTGCGGGGCCGCCGGGCCGCCGCCCCCACGCGGAGGATGCGGCGGGCGTACCGCGCGGAAACTCACCTGACCACGTGACCAACCAGTGCCCGTCCTACTGGTAAGCCACCGGCGGATCGGGGCCGGGGGCCGAGGGGATCGGCCGGAGCCGGTCGGGGAGGCTCAGCGGGCCGCGCGCGGGCCGGGGACGCCGCCGGAGACGGGGGAGACGGGGGCCTCGCGCGGCGCGGGGAAGCCGGCGGTGGACTCGCGGATCATCAGGTGGTGAGGGACCACCAGTTCCTTCGGTGGCTGGCGTCGGCCGTTCGGCGAAGCCGTCGGGTCCTCGGCGCCGTCCGCGACCGGGGCGTTGGACTCGGCTATGCGCGCGATCAGCATCGCGACCGCCTCCGCGGCGATCGCCGTCTTGTCGGGCGCCACCGTGGTCAGCGTGGGCACGTTGAACCGCCCCGCCTGCACGTCGTCGAAGCCGATCACCGCCACGTCGTCGGGGACCCGCAGCCCGTGCTCGTGGAGCGCGCGCATCGCGCCGATCGCCATCTGGTCGTTGAGCGCCAGCACCGCGTCGAACGCGAGGCCGCGGGCCAGCGCCTCGTGGGTGGCCTCGGCGCCGAAGGGGGCGGCGAACTGCCTGACGGGCGCCACCAGTTCGGGGTCGAACGGGACGCCGGCCGCCGCGAGCGCCGCCCGGTGGCCCCGGGTGCGGACCTCGGCCGTTCCCTCGCTGGGGCCGTTCACGCCGCCGACCACCAGCACGCGGCGGCGGCCCAGCGCCAGCAGATGGGCGGTGGCCTCGCGGGCGGCGGACGCGTTGTCGATGGCGACGTGGTCGGCGCGGTCGGCGTTCAGCTTCTCGCCGAGCAGCACCGTGGGCAGGGCGCCGCGGCGGGCCCTCAGGTCCTCGTCGACCAGGGCGAGCGGGCTGAGGATCACGCCGTCGGCGAAGTCGGAGCCGAAGCCGTCGAGCGCGGCGAGCTCGTGCTCGCGGTCGGCGCGGGTCTGGTGGACCAGTACGGTCAGCCCGTTGCGCGCGGCCTCGGTGATGATCAGGTTGCCCAGTTCGGCGAAGTAGGGAAGGTCCAGCTCGGGGACGACCAGCGCGATGATGCCGGTCCTGCCGCGCCGCAGGTGGCGGCCGGCGAGGTTGACGCGGTAGCCGAGGTCGTCGATCGCCTGCCTGACCACTTGACGTGTGCGGTCGGACACGTGGATGTAGTCGTTGATGACGTTCGACACGGTCTTCTCGGAGACTCCGGCGCGCTGCGCCACGTCCTTGATCCTGGGCCTCGCCACCCGAACCTCCCTCTTGCCCGGGCCTGATCGTACCCGCGGTGACCGACTGGTCGAACAGTGACCTTACGTGCGGAAACTCCAACAGAAAGAAACTCTTAGCAACCTCTTTACACACCTTCTTACATCGATGTAAGACGTACCAACAACCCAGCGTCGGGTGGGAAAGGTGCGAAATGAGCTTTGATCATTCCGGACATGGTGGCCGGCTCAGGATGGGGCGTCGGGGCTTCCTGCGGTGGGGCCTCGCGGGCGCGGGCGCGCTGGCGGCACCCGGGCTGCTGTCCGGCTGCGCCTCGCCCGCCTCGCCCTCGGGGGCCTCCTCGCTGCGGGTGTGGGACCTCTTCTCGGGCGGCGACGGCCTGTTGATGGACGAGATGATCGAGGCCGTCAGCACCGGGCCCGACGCCTTCGACGTGGACCGGACCATCCTGGAGTGGGGCGCCTCCTACTACACCAAGCTCGCCATGGCGGCGGCCGGCGGTCGGGCGCCCGAGGTGGCGGTGCTGCACCTCTCCCGGATGGCCGGTTACGCGCCGGGCGGCCTCATAGAACCGTTCGACCTGGATCTCCTGGCCGAGTTCGGCGTCGAGGAGGAGCACTTCGCGCCCGCGATCTGGGAACGCGCCCAGTGGGAGGGGGAGGTCTTCGCGATCCCGCTGGACACCCACCCCTTCATCGTCTTCTACGACAAGGAGATCGCCGGCGAGGCCGGACTCCTCGACAGCGAGGGCGAGTTGGCGCCCATCGGCTCGCCCGAGGCGATGTACGCGGCGAGCGAGGCGCTCGCCGAGGCGCAGGGCGGCAGCGGGGTCCTCTTCGGGCACATCGCCGACGAGGCCCAGTGCTGGCGGCTCTTCAACGGGCTCTACGCCCAGACCGGCGCCGTCTGGGAGCTGCCGGACGGGGGCGAGCCGCAGGTCGACGAGGAGGCGGCCGTGCGGGTGCTCACGTTCATGACCGAGATGTTCGACGGGCGGCGCAACCCCAACAACCTGGACTACATCGGCGCGATGGCCGCCTTCCAGGGCAGCAGGGGCGCCATGATCTTCGCCGGGGAATGGGAGCTGCCCAACCTGCGGATCACGGACCGGCCGTTGGGCGCCGCCCCGTTCCCGCAGATCTTCGACCAGCCGGCCGTCAACGCCGATTCCCATAGCTTCGTCCTACCCCGCCAGGAGCGAGTTGACCAGGCCCGGCGCAGGGAAGCCCACCGTTATGTGGCCACCATGTTGAAGGCGAGCTACACCTGGGCCTCGGCTGGTCATATCCCGGCTTACCAGCCGGTGATCGCCGAGGACCGCTACGCCGAGCTGGACCCGCAGGCCTCCTACGCAGGCGCTTCCGAGATCGCGGTGCTCGACCCGCCGAACTGGTTCACCGGTTCCGGGTCCAACTTCCAGAACCAGATGACGCAGCCGATGTCGGCGGCGCTGCTCGGCAACACGTCGCCTGAGGCGGCCGTGGCCCGGATGATCAGCGCCTCCAAGTCCCTGCTCGACCAGCCCAACCCGGTCGCGTGACGAGAGGCAAGGAGTGTCTGACGTGAGCACCACCACTTCGCGTGCCAACGCGACCGAGGACGGCGGCGCCCCCGAGCCTCGCCCCGCGTCCAGCCCGGCCGCCAGGGAGCGCCGCACCCGCTCCACGGGCTGGCTCTTCGTGCTGCCCTTCGCGCTCGCCTTCGGCCTGTTCATGGTCTGGCCGATCGTCCAGGGCCTGTGGATGAGCTTCACCGACGAGTCGTTGACCCTCAACGGCACCAACTTCGTCGGCTTCGACAACTACGCCGAGGCGTTCGGCGACCCCGACGTGTGGAGCAGCCTCGGGAACACCGTGTTCTTCACGGTGATCACCGTGGTCCCGCTGGTGGTCGTGGCCCTGGGCATGGCGCTGCTCGTCCACTCGGGGCTGGCCGGCCAGTGGGTGTGGCGGCTGGCCTACTTCGCGCCCTTCCTGTTGCCCGTCACGGTGGTCACCCTGATCTGGCAGTGGCTTTACCAGCCGGACCTCGGCATGGCCAACCAGTTGTTGGACACGTTGGGCATGGAGCCGATCGGCTGGCTCTCCGACGAGAAGTTCGCGATGTGGTCCATCGCGGCGCTGACCGTCTGGTGGACGGTCGGGTTCAACTTCCTGCTCTATCTGGCCGCCCTCCAGTCGATCCCCGACCAGCTGTACGAGGCCGCCGCGCTGGACGGCGCCGGGGCCTGGCGGCGGCTGTTCTCCGTCACGCTGCCGCAGCTCAGCCGCACCACGGCGCTGGTGGGGATGCTCCAGGTACTCGCCTCGCTGAAGGTCTTCGACCAGATCTTCATCCTCACCAAGGGCGGACCGAATAACTCCACCCGCCCGATCCTCGAATACATCTACGACGTCGGCTTCACGGGCTACCGGCTGGGCTACGCCTCCGCCATCTCCTACCTGTTCTTCGCCCTGATCATCATCATCTCCATCGCCCAGCTGCGGTTCTTCCCGCGTCAGGAGGGCTGACCGTGTCCGCGACGACCACGCGTCCCCGTCTCCACCCCGCCGGAGGCCCGCTGGACCGGCGCCGCCGCCCGAAGTCCGCCGAGCCGGAGGGCGCCCCGCTGCTGCTCGGCCACGGCCGGCTGCCGAAGGTACTCGCCAGCGGCGCGTTGATCACCTTCGCCGTGCTCTGGCTGCTGCCCTTCGTATGGGCGATCGCCACCTCGTTCCAACAGGAACAGGACGTGGCCAAACCCGGGCTCAACCCGATCAAGGGCGCGCTGACACTGGAGCCCTACCGCGTCATCCTCGAACGCGGCAACGTGCCGATCTGGGCGTTCAACAGCATCCTGGTCGCCGTGCTGGTCACCGCGATCACCATCGCGATCTCCACGCTCGCCGCCTACGGGCTCTCCCGCGGCACGTTCCGGGGCCGGAAGCTGCTGCTGGCGCTGACCGTCTCCTCGATCATGGTCCCGCCGCAGCTGCTGATCGTGCCGCTCTTCCAGGAGATGCTGGCGTTCAACCTGGTGGACACCTACTGGGCGGTCATCCTCCCGCAGGTGGTCGCCCCGATGATGGTCTTCATCCTCAAGCGGTTCTTCGACGGCATCCCGCGCGAGCTGGAGGAGGCCGCCCGCATCGACGGCGCCTCCGACCTGCGGGTCTTCTGGTCGATCGTGCTGCCGCTCTCCCGGCCGATCGTCGCCGCCGTGTCGGTGTTCGTCTTCATCGGCGCGTGGAACAACTTCATGTGGCCCTACATCGTCACCAACGACCCGGCGTTGATGACGCTGCCGGTCGGCCTGGCCACCGTCAAGGACGCCTACGGGGTGGTCTACGCCCAGAGCATGGCCTCGGCGCTGCTGGCCGCCGCGCCCCTGATCATCGTCTTCCTCTTCTTCCAACGCCGCATCGTCAAGTCCGTGGCCACCACGGGCCTGGGCGGTACCTGATCGTCGGGCGCGTCCCGGAAGGGGAGCGGCCCCGGAGCCACCGGGGCCGCTCCCGCGCCCGCACCACGAGCACGACCCGCGCGCTGCGGAACCTCGCAACGCGAACGACCCATCTCACTGGAGTTCCTGTGCCTTCCCCCTCCGCCATCCCGCGGCCCGAGTACCCGCGGCCGCAGTTCGTCCGTGGCGACTGGCTCAACCTCAATGGCACCTGGCAGTTCGAGTTCGACCGCGGTGACAGCGGAATCGACCGAGGACTGGCAGAACGTGACCTCAACGGCGAGATCACTGTTCCCTTCTGCCCGGAGTCGGAGCTTTCCGGCATCGGCGAGACCGACTTCCTCGAAGCCGTCTGGTACCGGCGCACCGTGACCGTCCCCGCCGACTGGGCCGGCCGCACCGTGCTGCTCCACTTCCAGGCCGTGGACTACGACACCACCGTCTGGGTCAACGGCACCGAGGTGGTCCGCCACCGGGGCGGGTTCACCCCCTTCACCGCCGACCTGGGCGACGTCGCCACGGCCGGCGAGGAGATCACCATCGTGGTGCGCGCCCGGGACCCGAAGAACGGTCCGCAGGCGCGCGGCAAGCAGGCCATCCGCTACGCCAACACCGACTGCCACTACACCAGGACCACCGGCATCTGGCAGACCGTGTGGTTGGAACCAGTGGCCACCGACCACCTCAAGCGGCCCCGGATCACCCCCGACCTGGCGGGCTCCGCGTTCCACCTGGAGCTGCCGCTCTCCGGCAACCGCCCGGGCTACCAGGTCCGCGCCGTCCTCAGCGACGCCGACGGCGAGGTGGCCTCCGCGACCGCCCGCGCCGACCTCGACCTGGCCCCGCGCCTCTACCTGCCCGTCCCCGCCGAGCGCCGCCGGGTGTGGAGCACGGACGACCCGCACCTGTACGACCTGCGTTTCGAACTCCTCGACGCGGACGGCACCGTGGTCGACAGCGCCGACAGCTACGCCGGGCTCCGCTCGGTCGGCATCGACGGCAAGGCCATCACCATCAACGGCAAGAAGGTCTTCCAGCGACTGGTTCTTGACCAGGGCTGGTACCCCGACGGCCTGATGACCGCCCCCAGCGACGAGGCGCTGCTGCGCGACATCGAGCTGTCCCTGGAGGCCGGTTTCAACGGCGCCCGGCTGCACCAGAAGGTGTTCGAGGAGAGGTTCCTTTACCACGCGGACCGACTGGGCTACCTGGTCTGGGGCGAGTTCGGCGACTGGGGCTGCAACCTCGGTGGCCGCCCCGACGACCGCCAGCAGCCCGACGCCTCCTACGTCTCCCAGTGGCTGGAGGCCGTGGAGCGCGACTACTCCCATCCCTCGATCATCGGCTGGTGCCCGTTGAACGAGACCTTCCAGGAGTTGAACGACAGGATTGGTCAACTTGACGTCATCACCCGCGGGATGTTCCTGGCCACCAAGGCCATGGACACCACCCGCCCGGTGCTCGACGCCTCCGGCTACTCGCACCGGGTCCCGGAGACCGACGTGTGGGACTCCCACAACTACGAGCAGGACCCGGCCAAGTTCGCCGAGCAGGTCGGCGGGCTGAGCAAGGGCGAGCCGTACGCCAACTTCCACGAGGCGTCCAAGCCCTGGTCGCTGCCCTACAACGGACAGCCGTACTTCGTCAGCGAGTTCGGCGGCATCTGGTGGTGCCCCGAGACCGCCGCCGAGGCGCGCGGCGACGACCGCGCCGAGTCCTGGGGCTACGGCGACCGGCCGCGCGACGAGGAGGACTTCCAGGTCCGCTTCGCCGGGCTGACCGGGGTGCTGCTGGAGGACCCCGACATGTTCGGCTACTGCTACACGCAGCTGACCGACGTCTTCCAGGAGCAGAACGGCGTCTACCGCTTCGACCGCTCGGTCAAGCTCGACGTCGAACGGGTCCGCGCGGCGCAGCTGCGGCCGGCGGCCATCGAGGACGGCGAGGAGTGACGCGCTGACGTCCTGGACGCGCCGACGTCCTGACCGGCCCCGCGCCCGCGCCCGTGCCACGCACTCCGGCGCGGGCGCGGGGCCGTCTCCGCGTCCGTGTCCGTGTCCGTGTCCGCTTCCGGCTCCGCTTCCGGCGCGCCGCGGGGCGTGCGCGTCCACGGTCGCGCCGGCGCGCGTCCGGGCAGACTGGGACCGTGGAACGGGTGATGACCGACGACGGGGTGCGGCTGTGGACCGAGACGACGGGGCCCTCCGGCGCCGCCGTCCGCCCGGTGGTGCTGCTGCACGGCGGGCCAGGGCTGTGGGACCAGCTGCGGCCGGTCGCCGCACTCCTCGAAGCCGACGGGACGGTGCACCGCTTCGACCAGCGCGGCTGCGGCCGTTCGGACCCCTCGGACGACCAGCGGATGGCGCGCGCGGTCGCCGACATCGAGGCGCTGCGAAGGCACTTCGGCCATGAACGGTGGACGGTCATGGGGCACTCGTTCGGTGCCACGCTGGCCCTCGCCTACGCCTGGACGCACCCGGAGCGCGTCGCCTCGCTGGTGGCCCTGAGCGGTACCGGTCTCGGCGAGTGGCGCGCCGCCTACCGGACCGAACGCGACCGCCGCGCGACGGCCCGGGAGCGGGCGCGGCTCGCGGAGTTGGCCGGGCTGGCTACGCGATCCGCCGCGGAGGAGCGGGAGTTCAGGACGCTGTCCTGGTGCACCGACCACGCGGACCGGGCGCGGGCGCGGGAGTGGGCGGCCGAGGACGCCGCGGCGCCGCACGCGATCAACTGGTCGGCCAACCGGCGCCTGGCCGCCGAGGCCGACGGCTGGTCGGAGGCATGGGTGCGTGCCCGCTGCCGCCGGATCACCGCCCCGGCCGCGGTCGTCCACGGCGCCGGCGACCCCCGCCCGGCCGGGCCGGCCTCCGCGCTGGCCCGGGCCCTGCCGCGCGGTCGCTTCCACCTGCTCCCGGCGGCCGGTCACCAGCCCTGGCGCGAACAGCCGGAGGAGCTGGGGGAGTTGCTGCGGCGGGCGGTGGCGGCGGGGGCGGATGCCGACCGCTGGTAAGAGATACCGCCACGGGTAACGGATACCGCCACTGGTAACGGTTGGTGACCACTGGTAATAGTGGCAGCGACTGGTAAAGCGTCCGCGCGGTGAGCACCTAGGTACGGAGTGTGCCCCACAGAGGCGGCGCACTCAGCGTGAAAGCGGCGCGCAGGGGTGGTGTCGCGCCTGCGCCCTTTCATGCGCCCCGGGGAGGCGGGTTACGGTGCGTGCGGAACCGAGCACCAGGAGGTGGTGGCGTTGTCCCCGCAGATCCCCAGGCGCAAGCACCGTTCACCCGTAGGAGACGACGGACACCAGCCGGGCCGGCCCATCCCGCCGCCGCTGCCCGACGAGCCGGACCCGCCGCGCCGCGAGGAGGACACGTCGGAGCAGGACGACGCGTGACGACCGCCCCGGCCGAGGAGGGCGCGCAGGCCCGACTCCTCGCGCGCGTCGCCGACTTCCTGGGCCGTCCCGTGCCCGGGGAGTGGGCCCTGGCGCTGCGCGCCGTGCCCCGTCACCGCTTTCTGCCCGACCGGGTGTGGCTGCGGGACGGGCGCGGCGGCCACGCGCCGTGCGACCGGGCGCGCGAGCCGGAGCGCTGGTGGGAGGCGGCCTACGCGGACGCGCCCGTGGTGACCAGGCTGGCCCGGGAGCCGGACGGCGGGACGTACCCGCTCTCCTCGGCCTCGGCGCCCGGCACGGTCGTCGCCATGCTGGAGGCGCTCGACGTCCGTGCCGGGGACCGGGTGCTGGAGATCGGCACCGGCACCGGCTGGAACGCCGCGCTGCTGGCCGCCCGGGTCGGCGACGGCGGCGTCGTCACCGTCGAGGTGGACGCCGAGGTGGCCGACGGGGCGCGCGCCGCGCTGGCGGGCGCCGGGCGCACGCCCCGCGTGGTGACCGGCGACGGCGCCGAGGGCTGGCCGGCCGGCGCGCCCTACCAGCGGGTGGTGGCCACCTGCTCCGTGCGCGGGGTCCCGCCCGCCTGGCTTGACCAACTCGCCTCCCCGGGGCGGCTGGTGGCCCCCTGGGACTCGGCCTGGTGCTCCTACGGCACGCTCGTGGTGGAGACCGACGCGCACGGGGCGGCCACCGGCCGTTGGAATCCGGGCGGTTCCTACATGCCGCTGCGCCGCGCCGAGCCCGGTGCCAACGCCGGCGCCCCCGTGCCGGACCCGGTCCCGGGGGCCGCGGCGGAGGTGGAGGAGACGGAGGGCGCACGCCCCGAGTCGACGGCGCTCTCCCCGTGGGCCGTCGCCGGCGAGGACTACCAGGCGCAGTTCGTGATCGGGCTGCTGGCGCCGGGCGTCTGGCACGCGTGGGAGACGGGGGAGCGCCGGCCGGGCGTCCACGCCCGGTTGTGGGTGCGCGCGGAGGGGGACGCCTCGACCGCGCTGGTCGAGGTCGGGGCGGTCGGGGGGCGCACGACGGTGCGTCAGCGGGGCCCGCGGCGGCTGTGGGACGAGGTGTCCGCCGCCTGGCACTGGTGGCTGGCGGCCGGCTCCCCGGATATGACCCGCTTCGGTTACTCGCGGGACCCCGCCGGCGGCGGTTCCCGGCTCTGGCTGGACGCCCCGGAACGCCCGCTGCCCTCCGGCTCCGTCCGGCCGTGAGGCTCCGCGCCCCGGCTGTCCACCCGTCCGCTGACCTGTTTACCTGTTGGTTTACCCGGTGACCAGGAGCACGCTGACCACTCCGTACCCCCTGAGTGTCACGCCGAAGGTGCCGTCCGGGGCCAACGGCAGTTCGGCGACGGGGCGTTCGTCGGCAGTGCAGCGCAGCGCGCGGGCCCCGGGGGCGGTGGTCAGGTCGGGGTGGGGGAGGGTGACCTCCTGTTCGTCCTCGGTCAGGTTCTGGAGGCGGACGAGCAACCCCTCGCCGGTCCTGGCGGCGGCGACGGAGGCCTGGACGTGCGGCGGGGTCGGCAGGTCGAGCAGGGTCCCGGTGGCCGGGAGAGGGCCGGCGCCGTGCTCGTGGCGGTCGAGGCGGGTGACCTCGGAGGCGAGCAGCCCGTGGCGCAGGCGGCGGCCGAAGGCCCCGGCGGTCGCCGGGGCGAAGCGCGCGACCGGGGCGAACGCGTACCGCAGCGTCAGTGAACCGGCCTGCGACGGCGGGGTGTTGGTCGGCCAGTAGTTGTTCATCACCCAGGACAGGACCGTGCCGTTGGCCGGCGCGAAGCGGGTGGGCCAGGTCCCGCGCACGATGTCGCCGACCGTGAACAGCGGTGCGTCCGCCGAGCTCCACACCACGCCGGCGCCCTCGGGGCCGCCCTCCGTGACGGTCACCCCGTACTGGGTGGTCAACCACTCGTGGCAGGCGCCGGGGGTGTGGTCGACCGCCGGGTCGATCCAGCCCTGCTGGCGGTCGTAGTGGACGGTGGGCCGCTCGGCGGCGAACGGGAAGGCGACGTAGACGGACTCCTTGGAGAGCACGGCCTCCTTCTCCAGGGTGACCGTGACCTCCACCCGGTCGTCCTCGTCGCGCAGCAGCAGCTCGACGTCCATGGTCGGGATGTGGGGCGCGGAGCCGGCCCACCGCAGCCGGTGCCCGTCGTGGGTTCGGCGCACGCCCACCGCCCGGGTGGTCGCCGGGGTCACGGAGAGGGCCGGCGGGGGCGCCGGTGGCAGCCGGTCGTGGAGCGTGGTCCGACCCGCCGCGGTGGGAATCGGTGCGTACGCCTCCCCTTCATGTGCGTCCGCGTCCCCGTCGTGTGCGCCTGCGTCCCCGTCGTGGGGGTGGTGCCCGGCGAACGGGCCGCTGCCGTCGCCCCTGGTCAACTCCTCGGGTCCGTCGGCGACATGGAGCAGCTGGCCGAGCCGCCAGGGCGCCGCCGGGTCGAGCAGCGCGCGTCCGGACTCCCGGTGGACCAGTTGTCTGACCAGTCCGCTCTCCTGGTCGAACTCGACCGACCAGCGCGGGGTCTCCAGCCGTTCCGGCGGCGCCGGCGGCTCGGTGAACGGCCGTGCCGCCGCCGGTTCCGCCTCCCTCGAACTCTCCGCCCCACCCGGCCCCACCTCGGCCTCGCCGCCACCCAGCGGCAGCACCCGCCAGCCGAAGGCCGGCACCTCGGGAACGGGGATACGCAGCCGGCGCAGCCCACCGGTGTGAACGGTCAGCACCTCCGCCGGCAACGGCCGATCCGCGCCGTCGAACACCACGGTGTCCGCCGGGAGTTCGACGACGACATCGCCGGAGACGGGCGTCGAACCGGGGTTGGCCACCAGCAGCGCGGGACCCGGAGTGGTGACCAGGTCGCCCAACTGGCTGAGCGCACGCCGGATCTCGTCCAGCGCGGTGCGGTGCGCGCGGTGAACGCGGCTGCGTTTCCAGTCGAGTTGGTCGTGGACCTGGTGCGCCTCCGGGTGGGCGTTGGCGTGCGACCAGGTGAAGGTGTGCTCGCAGCCGTAGAGCGCGTCGTCCCAGGCCCCGTCGAGCGTCCAGGTGCGCGGGGAGAGCCCGAAGCCGCCGCGCGCGAGCAGCGCGGTGAGCGCCTCGGCCGCCGGCAACAGGGCCTGCGTCAGGCGGTGTTCGGCGGTCAGGGTGGCCGCCGTTCCGGCGCCGTCCTCCCAGTAGCTGCCCCCGTCGCCCCGGTGCACCGGCAGCCGGTCGGCGAGCGGGCGGACCGCGTCCAGGTAGTCGGGGAGCGTGGAGACCACGAGTCGTGGCCAGTCGTAGACGGCGTTCCACCGGGCGACGAAGCCGTGGTCGCCGTCGGCCAGGTCCTCGTTGTCGGCGTGGGTGCCGATCAACGCCAGATCCGTAGGTAGGTAGTCGTCCCGTTCATAGCGTGCGACATAACGGTCGAACGCCTGGGCGCCGCCGTCCAGGGTCTGCGGATCGGCGGCCATGAAACGGAGCTGTGAGTAGGAGTCGGCGAAGTGGGTCAGCACCCGGGTGCCGTCGACGCCCTCCCAGAGGAAAGGGGAGTCCAGATGCGGCAGATCGCTGTCCGCGTTGCCGCCCCTGGCGTGGTTCATGATGCCGACGAAGCCGTCGAGCCCCAGCTCGGCGAGGACGCCGGGCAGCGCCGCGCTGTAGGAGGGCACGTCGGTCAGGTTGGCGTGCCGGACCGGGACGCCGTGTTCGGCGCGCAGCCGGGCGGCGACCGTGGCGGCCCGGTAGCTCTCCTCCAACGAGGCGAGGCCGGAGAGGAAGAGGCTGTGGAACGCGTTCACCGCCATGCGGCCCTCGCGCAGCGCGGCCAGCACCCGCTCGGCGCGTCCCGCGTCGCGGCTGGCGAGGTACTCGGCGACCACCATGGCGCCGTCCACGCTGTAGGCGAACTCCGGGTCGCGCGCGCCGGCGGCCAGCGCGCGGTCCAGGTTGCGGTTGTGCAGCTCTATGACCTTGGCCTGGTAATCGGTGAAGCCGATGTCGAGGTGGACATGGGGGACCAGGTGCAGCGTCCACTTGCGGGCCGGGAAGACCTCGGCCGCGGTGGCCGGCCCGCCGTCCAGGCGGACCTCGGCCGCGACCGGCGTCGACCGGTCGCCGTCCGGGGCCGGTTCGGGGACGGGGAAGCGGATGGTGAGCTGCCCGAGCTCCCGACTGGCTGCCAACGGCACGGTGGACAGGTCGAGTTCGGCCCGGTGGTCGCCGACGCGCACCAGGGCGCGGCGTGGAGCCGGCCGTCCCGGGGCCAACTCCACGGTGAGGTCGAAGAGTTCGCAGGAGACGCCGTCGAGGGTCCGGTAGAACGGGGTCGCGCGGAGGTGCGCGGTCGGCGCCTCGGGGGGTGGCCCGGCGGGTAGTAGTCGGAGACAGTCCCAGGTGAAACCGCTGCCGAACCAGTTGCCGTACTGCTCGCGGTGGCGTCGGCGTTCCTCGGCCGGCGGCCCGTCGCCGTCCAGCGCGCCGGGCAGCGTGGTGGTGACCGACAGCCGGTGCCGCCCAGGGGGCAACCAGGCGGCGGGCAGGGGGACTTCGACGAGGGCGTGTCCGTTGATCGGGGACTGGCCCCAGACCTCGGCGCGGCTCTCCCGCACGATGCGGGGCCGGAACCCGCCCCGGTGCCGGCCGTCCAGCTCGATGGCGAGGTCGGGGCAGGGGCCGTGCGAGGCGAAGAGGAAGAGCTGCAACAGCCAGCCCCCGGCCGTCGGGTCGGCGCCGTCGGCCGGGGAGCCGGGCGCGGGCTCCGGCACCGCGAAGTCGATCTCCAGCCGGTGGCCGCGCCAACCGCCCTGGGCGTCCCAGGGGCCCGGGTGGAACGCGGGCCAGACCTCGGCCGGGTCGTCGGCGCCGACCTCGAAGGCGATGCGGGGCGTCGCCTCCCCGGTGGGCCAGGAGCCGCCGAACTGTTCCGGGCCCAGTCCAGGGGCGCCGACGGACCAGAGGGGGTGGGAGGAGGAGAGGGCAGCTGCTTGGCGCATCGTGGTGCTCCATGTGCGAGGCTGTTCGATCTCCAGCATGAAGTCCCGCCCGAGGCCACGGCAATGGCCCGGACCGAACCCGTTCGCACAGCGCGAGGGGCTCGGAGCGAAAGCCCGATAAGGCAAGGGTGGTCGCGACCGGTCGACTTTCAAACCCTTATGTGCACCTTGTCACACCCGCTTCGGCGCCCTCGTCACCGACGGCGGCCACCGTGAAGGATGGGCCGAGTTGTCCCGGCAAGCGCTTTCGGACAGGCGCGGTGGGCGCGACGGGCACGCCGTCCGTCCGGGCGAGGCCCCGGACCCGCGGACCCCGCCCCGAGGGGCGAGGCCCTTGGGAGCGCCCGGTGCCCGAGAAGCCGCCAGGCCGTCCGTCCGCGCGACCCGGGAGCGACCCGCACCCGTCGAACGGAGTCCGCATGACGTCAACCGCCGCGCAGTCCCGCCGGGCCCTGGTGATCCGGGGTGGCTGGGAAGGCCATGCCCCGGTCGAGACCACCGACCTGTTCCTTCCGTTTCTGCGTGAACAGGGTTTCGAGGTGACCGTTTCCGACAGCCTCGATGCCTATCTGGACGCCGAGGCGCTCGCCGCGACCGATCTGGTCGTCCAGTGCTGGACCATGGGCGAGATCACCCCCGAGCAGACGGAGGGGCTGTCCGCCGCCGTGCGCGCCGGCACCGGGCTGGCCGGGTGGCACGGTGGGATCTGCGACGCGTTCCGAGCCAACACCCGTTACCAGTGGTTGACCGGTGGTCAGTTCGTCATGCATCCGGAGAACTGGCTTGACCACTCGGTGGACGTGCGGCCCGACAGGGCCGACCACCCTGTCGTCGCGGGGCTGCCCGGCCGGATCCCGCTCCACACCGAGCAGTATCTGGTCCACACCGACCCCTCCGTCGACGTACTGGCCACGACCACCTTCTCCACCACGGACCCGGACGTCCCCGACGAGGTCGCGGGCGTCACCTGCCCCGCCGTCTGGACGCGGGGCTGGGGCGCCGGACGGGTGTTCGTCAGCACGATCGGCCACAAGCCCGACGACCTCACCGACGCCACGGTGCGGACGCTGACCGAGAGGGGACTGCTGTGGGCGGCCCGTTGAGCGCCTCGCCGAACGCCTCGGTGAACGACCCCTCGGGCGCGCCGCTGCGCGTCGGCATCGTGGGCGCCGGCGCGATCAGCGGCCAGTACCTGCGGTACTTCGACGAGCACGGCGCGGCGGCCGGCGTGCGGCTGGTCGCCGTCGCCGACCTCGACCCGGCCAGGGCCGCCGACGCCGTCGGCGGACGCGAGGGCGTCAGGACCGCCACCCCCGACGAGTTGTACGCGGCGGACGACGTGGACGCCGTGCTCAACCTGACCGTTCCCGCCGCCCACGCCACCGTGGCGCGCGCCGCGATCGCCGGCGGCAAGCACGTCTACGGCGAGAAGCCGCTCGCCGCCACCGTCGCCGAGGCGCGCGACGTGCTGGAGGCCGCGCGCCGCGCCGGGGTGCGGGTCGGCGCCGCGCCGGACACCGTGCTGGGCAGGGGAACGCAGACCGCGCGCGCCCTGGTCGACGCCGGCCAGATCGGCCAACCCGTCGCCGCCACCGCCTTCTTCGCCTGCCCGGGACACGAACGCTGGCACCCCGCACCGGAGTTCTACTACCAGCCGGGCGGCGGCCCCCTCTTCGACATGGGCCCCTACTATCTGACCGCGCTGGTCCAGCTGTTGGGCCCGATCGCCTCCGTCACCGGTGGCGCGGTGCGCAGCGGCACGGAACGGGCGATCGGCTCCGGCCCGCGCGCCGGGGAGCGCTTCCCCGTCGACGTGGCGACCCATGTCACCGGCGTGCTGCGGCATCGGGGCGGCGCGTTGAGCACCGTGGTGATGAGCTTCGACGTGGTCGGCCACGAGCTGCCGAGGATCGAGGTGCACGGCACGGCCGGCAGCGTCTCGGTGCCGGACCCCAACACCTTCGAGGGGCCGGTGCGCCTGGCCACCCGGGCGGCCCGCGAGTGGGCCGACGTGCCGCTGACCCACGGCTACGCGGCGGCCGGGCGCGGCCTCGGCCTCGCCGACCTGGCGCGCGCGGTGCGCGTGGACGGGGCAGCGCGGGCGGACGGCGAGGTGGCGCTGCACGTGTTGGAGGTGATGGAGGCGCTGTTGCGGGCGGCCGATGAGGAACGCGCGGTGGCCGTCGAGAGCACGTGCGCGCGCCCCACGCAGGTGCCCGAGTCGGCTCGGGTCGCCGTCGACTGAGCTCCGCGGCGCGGCCGGCGCCCTTAGACGCCGCAGGGGAGGGGCCGCGGGCGACCGTCGCGCGGCCCCTGCCACTCGGTGTGCGGCGGGCCCTCCCGCTGGCGGACCACCTCGGGCACCACCGCGCCCGGGGCGTCGCGGAACGCCCGGGTGTTCTCGGGGGGTGGGCGCCGCCCTCTCGCGGGGCGGCGCCGGGTCATTCGGGGCGTGCGCGGGTATGGACACGCGCTCGGCGCCTGTGTTGTTCTATGGGCGGCCGTGTTGTACATCGTTGGAAAACGTTGGTTGCCCGGTCCCGGTCGGCCGGTGGACACGGCAGACCGACCCGAGACTGACCATCTCCGTTCCCCCAGGAGCCGCACCATGTCCCGGATGTCTCCCTCCGCCCGTCGCTCCCTCACCGCCGCCGGCGCTCTCGCGCTGGCCGCGCTGGTACCGACCGCGCCGACCGCGCAGGCCGCGGCGGCCCCCCAACTGGTCATCGACACCGACTTTCCCGACCCCGACGTGGTGGTCGCCGACGGCGAGCTGTGGGCGTACGCCACCAACTCGTCGGCCGGCGGCAACGTGCAGACCGCCAGCGCGGCCTCGCCCGAGGGCCCGTGGACGCGGCAGGCGGACGCGCTGCCCGAGCTGGGCGACTGGGCGCGCACCGGGCTGACCTGGGCGCCGGAGGTCGCGGCGCAGCCGGACGGCACCTATGTCATGTACTACACGGCCCGGGACACCGCCTCCGAACGGCAGTGCATCGGCACGGCCGTCTCCGACACACCGGGCGGCCCCTTCACCCCGGTCGGCGAAGGACCACTGGTTTGTCCGGCGGACGAGGGCGGCGCGATCGACGCGACCACCTTCACCGACGACGACGGCACGCCTTACCTGTTGTACAAGAACGACGGCAACGCGGTCGGCGTCGACACCTGGATCTACCTCCAGCAACTCACCCCGGACGGGCTGTCGTTCGCCGGTGACCGGGTGGAGCTGCTCAAGCAGGACCGCCCGGAGGAGGGCGGGCTGATCGAGGCTCCGACACTGGTCAAGCGGGACGGCGACTACGTGTTGTTCTACTCGGCCGGCTTCTACGGTGACGGCAGCTACTTCACCGGCTACGCCACCGCGCCCGCGCTGACCGGGCCGTTCACCAAGTCCGACGAGCCGCTGATGAACACCGACAACACCGGGATCGTCGGCCCCGGCGGCCAGGACGTGATCCCGGGCAAGGACGGTGACTGGCTCGCCTTCCACGGGGTGCTCTCCGAGGACCCGCTGGTCCGCGGCATGTATGTGACGCCGTTGCGCTGGGACGGGTCGACGCCCTCGGTGGACTGAGCCGGCCGGTCGGGCCCCGGTCGCCGGGGCCCGACCGCCGCCCCCGGAGTGGCGGGTCGGTCAACCGCCTGCCACGATGCTCTCGTTCGCCGCGCTGGTAAGCGGCAACTGGTCAGCAGCAGTGGTAACCGGGGGAGCCCAGGATGGTCGTCGCCGTCGTCGTCGCGTCAATGGTCGTGCTGGTGGCTCTGACCATCTTCGTGGCGGTAAAACTGGACAGCTGGCAGGGGGCCCGCTTCCCGCGGAGGAAGGGCGGTGGTAAGCACTGCCCGTCCTGCGGCGGCTTCTTCAGTCGGGTGGTGGAGTCGGACGACCGGCTCAACGGCTACCGCGAGTGCCGTGGCTGCCACTTCACCTGGGACCCCGAGGCGCGCTGACGGTCCGTCAACGCGCCCCGGCGTGCGGCGCGTTCAGAGCCCGAGCCGCTCCAGCTGCGCGTGGTAGTCGTCGGTGATCTCCTCGATGTCCCGCGTCTCGTCCTCCCACATCCGGTAGAGGTGCACGCGGGTCTCCTCGTTCAGCGCGTCCCAGCGCCGGCGCAGCTCCTCGGCCCTGAGCGTCCAGTAACCGACCGTGGAGTAGCTGCCGTTGGGGAGCCCGCGCTGGTGGCGAAGGTTCTTGCGGACGGCGCGCATCACGCCGGTCTCGCCGGCGAACCACAGATAGCCGGGCTCGTCGGGGAGTTCGAGGTCGCGGATCACGGTGTCCAGCCGCGACGGGGTGTGCCCGTTGCCGGCGTAGAGCCACTCCACGGTCAGCTCCTCCGCGTCGCGCTCCGGGTCGCCGAGGGTGATCGGCTGCCGGTGGCGCGGGTCGACGACCTCCAGCACGACCCGGGTCCTGACACCCGGCGGGGTCTGCGCCGTCAGCCGCGCCGCGGCCGGCAGCCCCGCCGCGTCGGCGACCAGGATCTGCCAACGCGCGTCCGCCGGACGCTTGTAGAGCCCGGTCGGCGAGGTCATCCCGACCGCGTCGCCCGGCCTGGCGGCCAGCGCCCAGGCGGCGGCGATCCCGCCGTCGTGGACCACGAAGTCGATGTCCACCGTGCCGGCCTCGGCGTCGACGGAACGGATGGTGTAGGTCCGCATCGGCGCCGGCCGCTGCTCCTCGCCCCAGCTCCAGCCGCCGCGCTCGGCGGGCGTCGGCAACTCGGGCTCGTGCGTGCCCTCGGCCGGGAAGAACACCCGGACGTACTCGTCGCCCACGCCGGTCGTCGGGTATCCGGCCAGGTCGGGGCCGCCCAGGGTGATCCGGACCATCCCCGGCGTCAGCCGGCGGGTCGCGGTGACCAGTGCGCGGTGAATGGTGAGCGTCATCGGCCCTCAGGCTCCTTCTCGACAAACGGCAGCGCGTGCCGGGGGGTGGGGCGGTCGACGGGACGACCGGCGGTGAGGGGTCGGTCGACGGGACGACCGGCGGTGAACGGCGCGCGCTCGGCGTGCTGTTGGGGGCGCGCGGTGCGGAGTCCTCGGTCACGCGCGGTGCGGAGTCCTCGGCGACGGGCCCTGCCGGGTGAGCCGGAGGTGAGCGGCGGCTCCGGGCCGGGATGGACCGGGCCGGGGGCGGCGTGATGGACTGCGTCGGGCTCGACGTGGTGGAGAGGCGACATGGTGCGGGAGTGAGCTCCATTGAGCTGTCGGTAAGGTAAGGCTTACCTTAACTCAATGTCCGGGGTGGTGTCACGGCCCCACGGTCGCCTTCCTCCTCGGCGCCTTCCTGTTGACCACCGGTGTCAGTCCGGGTCACCCCGCCCCGCGCGTCGGTCCGGGCGGGTCAGGGCTTGATGCCGACCACCGACCACATCGAGACCAGCGCGGCCAGGTCACCCTCCACCGTCTCCCGCTGGGTCTGCTCGTCGGGGCGCCACAGGTGCGGCGGGACGATGCCGGGCTCCACCAGTTCCAGCCCCTCGAAGAACCGCAGGATCTCGTCGCGGCTCCTGGACTGCGCGGCCATGCCGCCCTGGCGGTAGATCTCCTCGACCCGCAGCATCACCGTGGCGTCGAAGTCGTGGGTGCCGTGCGAGAGCACCAGGGCCGAACCGGAGGGGAGCGCTTCCAGCAGCGCGCGGACGACCTCGCGCGCCCCCTGCTCGTCCGGAACGAAGTGCAGCAGCGCCACCAGCGAGAGCGCCACCGGCTCTTCGCGGTCCAGCACCTCGAACGCCTGCTCAAGGATGCCCTCGTGGCCGGCCGAGATGTCGGCCTCGACATACAGCGTGCGGCCCTCGGGCGCGCTGCGCATCAGCGCGTCCGCGTAGGTCAGTACCAGCGGGTCCTTGTCGACGTACACCACCCGGGAGTCGGGGGCGACGGACTGCGCGACCTGGTGCAGATTGGGCTCGGTCGGGATGCCCGTCCCGATGTCCAGGAACTGGCGCACCCCGCGCTGCCCCAGGTAGCGCACCGCGCGGTGCATGAACTGCCTGTTGGTCCGCGCCGCCGCCCGCGCGCCCGGCCAGACCCCCATCACCGTGTCCCCGGCCTGGCGGTCTATCGCGTAGTGGCTCTTGCCGCCCAGGTAGTAGTCGTAGACCCGGGCGGTGTGCGGCACGTCGTACGTCGGTATATCCATGCTTCCCCACTCGTCTCGCTCTCGCGCTCCTTCGCGCGCAGACGCACTACCCCACCGCCGCCCGTTCAGTCGCCGCCCGCGTGCGGGCGCGGCTGAGCGTGGTCGTGCGCGCGTGGAGGGGGTTCGCGCAGCGCCGACTGGGCGGAAATGATCTCATGCGCCGTTCTGACGATATGAGTTTGGCTGGATCGTGGCGTCCGGTCATCGGACCACTGATCGGCCGCGCCGGCGGCCTAGTTTGGCCGGGTGAGCGACTCCGGCATGGCACGCGTCCCCCGGCCCCGCTGGGCACGGAGGCTGGGCAGGGTCGGCGACCCGACCCGCTGGTTCTCCGCGCCGCTGCACGACGAACGCACCGCGGTCGTCGTCGGGCGGTGGTTGGGCGCGGGAGTACTGGTCTGCTTTCTTACTGGTCTGGTAAGCCACGGCCTTCAACACCCCGGCGACTGGTTGGCCACCCGGCTGCCCACCCGCCCGGTGTGGGGCTACCGGCTGACCCAGGGAGCGCACGTCGTCACCGGTATCGCCCTGGTACCCCTGCTCCTGGTCAAGCTGTGGGTGGTCTACCCCCGGCTCTTCGTCCTCCCCCCGGTGCGTTCCCTCCGGCACGCGCTCGAACGGCTCTCCGTCGCGGTGCTGGTCGGCGCGGCCCTGCTCCAGGTCTTCCTCGGACTGGTCAACATCGTCCAGTGGTACCCCTGGCCGTTCTCCTTCCGGCCCGTCCACTGGGCGTTGGCCTGGGTGCTCCTCGGGGCGACGCTGCTGCACGTGGCCGTGCAGGCCCCCGCGATCGCCACCCACTGGCGGGGCAGGAGGAACGACCCGGAGGGAACCGAACGCCGGTCGCTGCTGCTGGGCCTCGGCGCGGCCGTCGCCACGGTCACGCTGGTGACCGCGGGGCAGACGGTGGCGCCGCTGCGCCGGGTGACGCTGCTGGCGCCGCGCCGCCCCGACGGCTCGAAGCAGGGCCTGCCGATCAACCGGACCGCGGCCGAGGCCGGTGTCGGCGAAGTCTCCGAGGAGAACTGGCGGTTGCGGCTCGCGGGTCCCCGCACACGGGAGCTGTCGCTGGCGGAGCTGCGCCGACTCCCGCAGCACGGCGCGCGCCTGCCCATCGCCTGTGTCGAGGGGTGGAGCGCCACCGCCGACTGGTCGGGCGTGCGGCTGCGCGACCTGCTGGAGCTGGTCGGCGCGCCGCCGGGCGCGAGCGCGCGGATCGTCTCGCTCCAGCGGCGCGGCGGCTACGGGGTCAGCGAACTGCCCCCGCAGTTCGTACGCGACCCCCTGACGCTGCTGGCGCTGCGCCTCAACGGCCAGGTGCTCTCCCTCGACCACGGCTTCCCCGCCCGGATCATCGCGCCGAACCGGCCCGGCGTGCTCCAGACCAAGTGGGTCACCACGATCGAGGTGTCGGCGTGACGCCGCTGCGCTGGACCCTCGGGCTGCTCGGCGTGGCGGCGATGCTCGCCGGCGTGCGACTGCTGGTCCTGGGGACGCCGTCCGGCACCCCCCTCGACGTCGGCTGGTGGTTCGTCGGCGCGATCCTCGCCCACGACCTGCTGCTCGCGCCGCTGGTGGCGCTGGTCGGGCTGGCGGTGTGGCGACTGCCCGAACGGCGGGTGCTCCGGGGCGCGCTGCTGACCGCCGGCTGCGCGGCGCTGATCACGCTGCCGATCCTGCTGCGCCCCGGGCCGCCGCGCAACGCGACCGTGCTCGCGCTCGACTACCCGCTCAACCTGCTGGGCGTGGTGGCCGCCGTCCTGCTCGCGGCCTCGGCCCTGGTGGGCGTTCGCCGGGCCCGCCGACGCGGTGACGCGCCGAACGCCACCGGCCCCGGCACCTGACCGCCGGTCCGCCGTGCGGCTCCGACGCCCCCTCGGCGACGCCCCCTCGCGACGCGCCGTTCGTTCTGCGTCGCGGCCCGCGTACCCGAGGCCCCCGGCCGGTCCCTGTGACAGCATTTCCCTCATGCATCGCAGCAGACTGCACGTGTTCCTGATCGACTCGCCGCCGGAGACAGCGGACGCCGGAATCGCCTTCTGGAGCGCCGCGTTGGGGAAGACGCCCGAGCCGGCGGAGGGAACGCCGTACACCTTGCTGAGCCGTCTCGAAGGTGGGGAGATGCTGGCTCACCAACGCATGGAGGAGGGACAGGCGCGCGTCCATCTCGACCTGGAGACCGACGACGTGCCGGCCGAGGTGGCCCGGCTGGAGGCGCTGGGCGCGACCAGAACCGGGGAGGCCGACGGCTGCGTTCACCTGCTGGACCCGACCGGGCTGGTCTTCTGCGTGGTGCCGACCCAGAGCGAGGACTTCACGGAGCACGCCACCGTCTGGCCCTGAGACCGGCTCGCTCTGACGAACGGTGGCCCCTCGTCGGCCGGCCGTTCGTGTCGGCCTGCGGTTCGTGCCGTCCGGTGCCCGGGGGACGCCGGGGCACCGGACGGCCCCCGTCAGTTGGCTATGCGATGCGTGCCGAACGCGGACCCGGTCCCGGGCGACTCCTGGCCGACACCGCCCTCCTCGTTGTTTTCCACGAGGACCTCGTCGAAGACCTGTCCTTCGGCGTCGTAGGCGCGGACGGTGACGGAGTCCACGTCGCCTCCGACGGGGATGGTGCCCTCGAAGTAGTAGCCGCCCCAGCCCTCCTCGCCTTCAAGCTGGACCAGCTTCGCCTCGACGGTCTCCACCTCGTCCCCGCTCCTGACCTCGGCGGCGATCCGGGATGGGGCCCCGTCGATGCGCCAACCGCCGCCGAGCACGGCGAAGTCAGGTTCCAGTCGGAAGTCGCCGCTGATCTTGGAGGGCTTCAGCGGGACGCCGCCGCTGCCCTTCGCCCACTCCAACGCCCGATCAAAGTCCTCCACGCCGGAGAACACGTAGTTCGGCGCGTCCTCAGGGAGCAGCGCCATCAGGTAGTCCGGGCCGACCTCGATCGGCGCGTACGCCTCCACGGTCTCGACCGGGGTGGCGGCCACTTCCTGGGACGAGCCGGACGAGTCAGACGAGCTGGGGGAGCCCGCTGAGTCGGGCGAGCCCGTCGAGCCGGGCGAGGCGGAGGCGATGGCCGGCTGGGCCAGAACCCCGATCAACACGGCTCCGGCAGCCGCCATCAGGGCCTTGCGCGCACGCGTTCCGCGGTGGGTCATGTGGGTGTCCTGCTCTCTGCTCACGACGAACGTCGGTCTGGCGCGGAGCACTTGCTGCCCGCTACCGATCGTGACTATACACGGGGTGTATAGCGGAGTGCCATCGTCCGTTCGGGGAGATCTCTGCCGTTCCCCTCTACGCTCGGTGACGAACTCGCCCGCGCGGCAACGCGCCCCCGCGCGAGACCCGCCCCGGACGGTCAGCGCGTTCCCCGGCCGCGTTGCCCGGCCGCGTTGCCCGGGATGTTCCTCAGCGGCGCCCCACCGCGCGCACCCATACCGGCAACGGCCCCGCCTCGGCGGTGGGCTCGGGGTCCTCGCCGAGGAACGGCGCCAGCACCGGCGCCAGCTCCCCGACCGGCACGTGCGCGCCGCGGAACGGCAGTCGGTCAGGTGCCACCGATCCCGTCGAGCACCGCAACTGCCCGGCCTGCGCGTCGTGCCACACGTAGAACGTCACCGGCCCGGCGAACCCCGCGCTGGCGACCCGCGCCGCGATCCCGTCGGCGGTCCGCTCGAACGCGGCGGCCACCGCCCCGACCGTCAGCGCCCGCCGGTCCTCATTCGACGCGCCCAACCGCCAGGTGTTGGCGGCCAGCTCGCCCGACCGGTCGGCCGCGTCCAGCACCAGCGGCTCTTCCGCGACCTCGGCGATCCAGGTCAGCAGCCTTCGCCCGGCGCCCCCCTGAGTGAAGGGCTCGACGGCGGCGGAAGGCTCCTTGCCGGTTTCCACTACCCCGTGCGCCGGCGGCGCGCGTGCGCGCGGGCCTTCATGCGGTTGCCGCAGGCCGCCATGGAGCACCAGCGCGCGGTGCCCGGACGACTGTGGTCGACCAGGTACAGGTTGCACTCCTCGTTGGCGCAGGCGCGCAGCCGCCCCGCCAGCTCGGTCGTGACGCGCGACCAGGCCAACACCACGCAGACGGGGAGGCGTTCGTCCGGTGGGGTCTCCAACTCCCAAGCGACGCCCGCCGAGGACACCTCGGGTCGCAGCCGCGCCCGTCGCAGCGTGGTGGTCAAGGCGGCGGTGTCCGAAGTGGTTCCCCTGATGAGCGAGTGCAGTTCATCGCGCACCAGGCGCAGCCGCTCGCACTCCGCCTCCGTGCCGCGCCCGCCCAGCGTCGTCCGCACCCACTCCGTGGCGCCCTCACCGCGTAGCGCGTCCGTGGGGCGCCCGTCGATCACCGGTGCGCTGTTGAGCACGGCGAGCAGCAGCTCCTCATCCTCGACCACGGCCTACCCCTCGCGACGTCTTCTTGACAGCCCACGCGGACCTTGTGCATGATCAGCATAACCTAACCGGTTAAATCGAAATAAGGGGTTACCGTGGTCGCTGTACACCACCCGGTGCACCACCGCACCGTGGATGTCGACGGACTGAACGTCTTCTACCGCGAGGCGGGCCCGGCGGACGCCCCCGTGCTCCTGCTGCTGCACGGGTATCCGACCAGCTCGCACATGTTCCGCCACCTCATCCCGGCGCTGGCCGGCCCCTACCGGGTGATCGCCCCCGACCACATCGGCTTCGGCCGCTCCTCCGCGCCCGACGCCAGCGCGTTCCCCTACACCTTCGACGCTCTCGCCGACGTCACCCGCCGCTTCCTGGACGCCCTCGACGTGCGCCGTTACGCGCTCTACGTGCAGGACTACGGGGCCCCCGTCGGCTGGCGGCTCGCGCTGGCCGCCCCGGAGTCGGTGCTCGCCGTGGTCTCGCAGAACGGCAACGCCTACGAGGACGGCTTCGTACCCGAGTTCTGGGAACCGGTCTGGGCCTACGGCGACGGCCCCACCCCCGAGAACGAGGCGCGCGTCCGCACCGCCCTGAGCAGGGAGGCCGTCGAGTGGCAGTACACCCACGGCGTCCCCGACCCCACCCTGATCGCCCCCGACACCTGGGAACACGACCTCGCCCTGCTCGCCCGCCCCGGCGTCGACCGCGCCCAACTCGCGCTGTTCGCCGACTATCACACCAACCGCGCGCTCTACCCTGCCGTGCACGCCTGGCTGCGCGCCTACCGCGTCCCGGTCCTCGCGATCTGGGGCCGGAACGACGAGATCTTCGGCCCGGCCGGTGCCGAGGCGTTCCGCTTCGACGTCCCGGACGCGGAGATCGTGCTGCTCGACGGCGGCCACTTCCTGCTGGAGAGCCACCTGGACGAGGTCGCCGCCGCGATCAGGGACTTCCGCCCGCGCCTGCGCGAGGCGGCGGGCCCGCCCGCGTGAGCGCCCCCGTTCCGCGCCCGGTCGCGCGCCTTACGCGACGGCCGGCGGGGGCGACCGCGCCGCCCCGCGCTCCCTAGGATCGCCTCATGACCGCCGAAGAACGCGTGACCCGGGCCAGGTTCCACGGCTCCCTCAAGCCGATGTCCGCCCCCCGACCGCTGTCACCGCCCGAGCGGGTCTGGTCCGACCAGGACTGGGAACGGATTCAACGGGGCTACGCGGCGCGCGACATGGACGAGAAGTGGAACGTCCTCACGGAGGGCGACGTCGTCCACCTGCACCGCAGCTGGACCGGCATCGAGGTGGTGGCGGCGACCTTCGAGCCGGTCGAGGGCGGCGGTCGACGCATAGCCAGCGCGGAGGTGGAACGGGACCCCGAGCGCTATCGCGGCACCGACGACGAGTATGACCGCCTGATGCTCGAACTGGTCATCAGCGCGATCGTGCTGGGCGAGCCCGCCGTCGAACTCCGCGCGCGGCTGGTCGCGTTGACCCGGCAAGCCCCCGGCTCCGCGAATGCGCCCGCCGGGGTCATACAGCACAGCCGGCTGGGCCTCCGCTCGGACCGCTGACGGGCGGGACCCGCGAACGAGCCCACTGTCAGTGGCGGGTGGCACCATCGCGGCATGATCAGCCTCAACCATCTGGGCGCGCTGGCGCACGAACGACTGCCCTCCCGGGTCGCGGACGCGTTCTGTTCCCGACTGAAGCCACAGGGCCGAATGCTCTCGGCCGCCACCGGCCCGGACGGCCACGGCCCCGACCGTCCCCGGGGCGGCGCCCTCGGCGGCGAGCCCGCCCTGCCCGAAGCGGCCGAGTGGCCGGTGTGGGAGGGCCACGGCCCGCTGTCGTTCGTCGCCTCGCTCGACTGCGCGGCGCTGGCCGCCACGGGGGAGGGGCCCGTCTCCGGGCTGCCGCTGCCGACGAGCGGCACGCTGCTGTTCTTCTACTTCGACGGCCGGGCTGCCAACTACGCGCAGCTGGTGGACCCTACGGAGCCGACGACCCCCGGCGCCCGCGTGCTGCACGTTCCCGCCGGCACGCCGACGGCGCCACGGCCGACGCCGGAATCGCTGGAGCCGTACCGGCACGTGCCGCTGTGCGTCGAGCCGGCGGTCGAGTTCCACGTGCCCGAGGTCGAACGGTTCTACGCCTCCCTCGGTCTCGATGCCGAGACGGTGGCCACGGACCCGGTGTATGTCGGGTTCCGCGACGCCGTCGAGGAGTTGGTCCACTCCCGCGCGTGCCACCAGGTCGGCGGCGCCCCGCAGGAACTCGGCGGTTGGGGGCCCGAGTACACGGTCGCCGACTTCCCGCCGCACTGGGACCTGGAGGAGTTCACCCCCGACAACCCTCACCTCGGAGACATACAGGCCGAGGCGGCGCGGTGGCGGCTCCTCCTCCAGCTCGACAGCGACGAGGACGCCGAAATGGAGTGGGGCGACGCGGGCATCCTCTACTGGCTTATGACCGACGACGACCTCGCCGCCCATCGCTTCGACCACGCGCGCTTCACGTGGCAGAGCCACTGACGGCTCTGGGAGAGACATGGAGCGGGAAAAGCACGGGCAGACGGCGCGAGGGATGGCGAAGTGGACGGCCCACACGGCGGCGCCGGTGATCGCCTCGCCGCGGCTGTGTGGCAAGACCTTGATCGTGGCGGATGCCGGCGGCAGCGTGTACGCGTTTCACGCCCTCACGGGAGAGGAACGTTGGCGAAGGGCCGACCCAGTGGAGGACTGGCGAGAGCACGGGGTGCCGTTCTCCGTCACGCCAGCGGTCTGGAACGAATGGCTCTTCGTCGAGGCGGTCGGAGGATTGCACATACTTGACCTGCGCTCGGGCGAGTTCGTCGGTGAACTCGCCCACCATGGTTGCCCGACCGTTGTCGGGAACCTTCTCCTTGTCCATCACGTAAGTGGCGGAGTCAGGGCGTTCGGGCTGCCGGACCTCGCACCGCGCTGGTCGAGGGGGTGGACCGGGTGGCTGCGCGCGAGTCCGACGGTCCACGAGCACGAGTTGGCCTATGCCGTCCTTGGATTCGAGGAACAGCGCACACACGGTGGGCTGCTCGCCTTCGACCCGTCGACCGGGGACGAGGTTTTCCGCCGGCGTGACGCGGTTGAGCGTTGCCCGCTGTCCGAGGGCGCGGAGGACTGGTTGATTTTCTCCTCGGTCCCGGCCGTCGTGGGGGAGGGGCTGGTGTGGTTGCCGCGCGACCGCGGCCACGATGAGGGGCATCGGCGGGAGAACGACGATCCCGCCCCCTGGAACGACCTGGAGATCGTCGGTCTGGATCCGCGGACGGGGGTGGAACGTCGGTGCCATCGTCTCCACTCCGCACACGAGCTGTACGCATCCGGCGCCATCGTGGTGTCGGACGGCACTCTCTACGTCGGTGCGGCGCTGTATGAGCCGCCGTCTCGGACGGAGGAGCCGGAGGAAAGCGGAGCACTGTACGCGGTCGATGCGGCGTCCGGAACGGTACGTTGGTCGCGGCGGTTCGGAGGCGCGATCGCCGCGGCGCCCGTGGCGGACGGTGGGACTGTGTATGTTGCCTCGGAGCAGGGTGAGATCAGCGCGCTGGCATCAGCCACCGGAAGGGTTCTGTGGAACTTCGAGGCGGGAGCGCGCATCTCGCACCCGCACGCGTTGTTTGAACGGGAGCCGACCGACAGCTACGACCAGGCCGGAGCGGCTGTGGTGAAGGGAGAGGAAACGCTCTACGTCCGCACCGACCTCGGGGTGGTGGCCTTCCAGGTCCCGGCCGGGCGTGACGAGACCGTTGAACGTCGCGGCAGATGAACGCGGGCCCATCCAGGTGTGGATGAAGCTGCGTGAGGTGGGGTTCCGGGGGAGCGGGGCTCAGTTGTTCAACCACCTGACCATGAACAGCGCCTGTTCATTTGCCGACTCGGTGCCCGCGTAGAGCGAGGTGTCCAGTCCGCAGAAGGCGAAGCCCATCTTCCGATAGGCGCGGATGGCGGGGGCGTTGATGTGGGTCACCTCAAGCCACGCGTGGCCGGCTCCGCGCTCCCTCGCGAAGTCGAGGGCGTGACCCATCAGGGTCCGCCCCACCCCCTTGCCGCGCCACTCCGGAGCCACCTCGATGTCCTGAATGGTCAGTCGACGGTTCCACGGGCTGAAGGACGTCTCCACGAACCCGCACAACTCGTCGCCGGCGAACGCGACCACCGTCCGGCGCGGCTCGCCGTCCTCGCTCTCGTCGTCAGCGCCCTCCTCGTCAGCGCCCTCCTCGTCGTCCTCGGGGAAGACCTTGTGGAGGGGCGGATCGATCGGCGTCTCCCGAATCCTGAAGCCCTCGTCGGTCACGGTCACTTCGAACACGGCGTCCGTCGTGAACGACCCGTCCAGTTCTGAGAGAGCCTCGTCGTCCTCGGGCTGCGCCAGCCGGTAGACGACGTTCCCCACTACGCCGAGCATGGTCTCGTTCTTCGCGGTCCTTCCCATGGGCGTCACCCTACGTGCGGCCGTTTCGCCGCGAGCACGGGGACGCGGCCCCGCCCGGGTGGGGCAGGGGCCGCGTCGTGTGGGGTTCCGAGGGGCCGGGGGTGGGGTTCAGCCGGCGTCGGTCTTGAGGTGGTGGAGGAAGGAGGACCAGGAGGCGGGGGTGAAGACGAAGGCGCCGCGCGTGCGGTCCTTGCTGTCGCCCACCGCGATGTCCCCCGCGTCGACCGTCTGGATCTCGACGCACTGGCCCCCGTTGTCGGCGCTGTACGACGAGCTGCGCCAGCGATTCGCGGGGAGGTCGTGCCGGATCATGGGGTCCCTCACGGTTCCTTCCGATCTCGGGCCGGGTGCGGGGCAGGGCGGCGCTCGCTGAACCGAGCGCCGTCCTCGGCCCGCCGGTCAGACGTGGAAAGGTTCGTCGAACGTCCCGGCCTTAGCCGCGCCGAGGAAGGCGGTCCAGGCGCCGGGGGAGATGGTGGTGTGTGCGGAACGGTCCTTGGTGTCACGCACCCCGACCACCGGGCCGCCGAGATTTCGGGCCACCTCGACGCAGTTACTGTTGCTCGCCGTGTAGCTACTCGTGCGCCAGTCACCAGTGTGGATGGCCACCGGAGAATCGTCTGCTGCCACGGTCATCTCAGTCCATCTCGCTTTCGATACGTTGGATCAACTGGAGGCTTTCGCCTGACGGTAGCGACGCGGCCGTCATGTTGCGGAACAGCCGGTTGAGCCGCCTCGTCACCAGCACATCGTCCCGGAAACTCGTGGTGGCCTCAGCCGATTCCGTGAATGCGACGTCCGCTACATCGTCCTGCTCGGAGGAGAAGAGAGTGAACGCGCCCAGGCTGGCGCCTCTCTCGCCAGCCTCGAACGGAATCACACGAAGCTGGACGTTAGGAAGCTCCGCCACTTCCCGAAGTCTGCAGAGTTGCTGTCGCATCGTCTCGGCACCGCCGACCCGCAGTCGCAACGCGGCTTCGTTCATCACCGCTTCGAGGATCAGCGCGTCCTCCCCGACGAGCCGCTGCTGCCTGCGCATCCTTACCTCGACGAGGTCGTCCACCTGGTCGGGACCGAGTGCGGCGTAGCCACCGGCTGTGACCGCGTGCGCATAACCCTGCGTCTGGAGAAGGCCGGGGATGAAGACGTTTTGGTACTCCAGGCAGCGAGCCGCTTCGGCCTCGTAGGCGATGAACTCGCTGTAGTTCACGCTGATGGCATCGTTGTAGACGTGCCACCACGGTGGCACGCGTTGCCTGGCGCGCCTCAGCAGGCCCTCAAGCTCCTCCGCTTTCCCGTCCTCCACCCCGTACAGCTCGATGAGTCCCTTGAGATCCTTCGGCGAGCACGTTCGCTTGCCTGACTCAAACCGGCTGACCTTTGAGTTGTGGCAGCCGATGTGGGCTCCCACCTCATCAGCCGTCAGTCCGTGATCGTCACGGAGCTTCCTGAGTGCGGCGCCCAGACGCCGGCGAGCTGTCAGAGGACTGACGTTGGACAACACGGTCATGTCCGAGCTCCCTCCCATGAGTTGAGGCGCAAGCAGCCTACGTAGGGGATGAGGCCGGCGACTGCCGTTCTCACCCTAAAGAAGGATGCTAGACAGAGATTTGGCAATTTGCCATGCAGTGCGTTGACGGGGTGTCTTGAAGCTGCGCATCATGAGGATACGACGCTGTGCGGCCGAGAGGTAACTCCTCGAAGTGGGCTTCCGCTGGCGTGCCTTGGAGGTGTCTGATGCTCGTTCCCGTCCGTTCCGTCGACTCCGCGTTCGGCTCCCATGACCACAGCTGGTCGTTAACGGTCAGGGCCGAGGAGATCGAGCGGTGGCGGCACACCGTGGGGGCCGCCCTGAGCGACTGGCGGGCCACGCGGGAGGCCGTCGAACTGGCGCGGCTCGGGGTCTCCGAACTCCTCGCCAACGTTGCCAAGCACACCGTGAACCGCCGGTGTTGCCTGCGCACGGTGCGGGTGGGTGCGGACGTGATGGTGCAGGTCTTCGACGAGTCCAAACAGCTGCCCGTTCTCCGCACGCCCGACTGGTGTTCGGAGAGTGGTCGGGGGCTGTGGCTGCTGCGGGAGATGGCCGACGGGTTCGGGTACATGCCGATGCCGTTCAGCAACGGCGCCTCGTACCGGCTCGGGAAAGTCGTCTGGTTCTCGTGCTGGGGAGCGTTTCCCGGGGCGGGCGCCGAGTGAACGCGGCGGACGCCAGGGGCGTGGAGTGGGAGTTCCAGATACCGGCGCCGGGGTGGGTGACGGGGGAGGAGTTCCGGGCGTTCGGCCCGTGTTGGTTCTTCTGCGGCCACCGAGTCGGGGCGGTCGTCTGGATCGGGTGCCTGACCACCGGTGGGGTCGACGCGCCGCTGTATGCCTGCGCCGGGTGCCTACACCGACTGCACGCGATGGCCTGGGACTTCACCGAGGCCGAATGGGCCGCGCCGCAGGACGCCGAGGGGCGGCCGGTGCCGCTTTACCAGCCGCACCCGGCGAGTGAACCCGCGCCGGCGCCGCCCCGGGGGCGTGTCCGTCGTCGCCGCGAGCGGCGGGCCCGCACCACCTTCGGCACGCGCCTCGCGTCGCCGCCAACGAACCCGCCCCCGAGGGAGAGGAACGCGCCATGAACGACGTCGACGGTGTCGAGCGCGGTGAGCCGGTTCGGACCTCGCTGGTCAAGGCGGCGGACTGGGTGTTGACGAAGGAGCGTGGCCCGGGTGTCCCGGAGGGGATTCACGGTGCGGAGTGCATGGCGTGTGGGGCGAACTCGCCGTTGTTCGACGACGATGCGTTGCCCGTTGCCGTGTGGTCGATCCAGCACGTGCAGGAGCATCCGGAGCACACGTTGTTCCTCGCGCGCACCGAGTCCCACTGGCGGGTGGTGCCCCGGCCGGACGAGGACCCGGCGTCGTCCCCGCCGGACACCGGCGGGGTGTTCGGTCCGGTGTTCGTCGGGCTGATGTGCCTGCTCACCGCCCTGTCCGGGTTCCTCCCGGCGGCCCTCAACTGACCAACTGACCAGTGGAGCGACCAGTTCCTCCACCAGTTCACCAGCTCGCCGGTTGACCGGTCAGCTGACCACCGACCACCGACCACCGACCACCGACCACCGACCACCGACCAGTGACCACTGTCCGTGCGAGTCCTCGATTCCTAGGAAGTCGACATGTTGACCACTATTGCCCACTCCCCGCTCACTCTCTCGTTCCACATCCTGGCGACCACCGGTACCAACCACGTGTTGATGGTGCGGGGCAGGCGGGAGGACGGGGAGGAGGGGTGGGTGTTGCCGCACGGGGACGTGCCGGAGGGGCGTTGCGTGATTACCACCGCGCGGGCGCTGTTCACGCACGCGACCGGCTGTGACCGTTCCCTCTCCGATGTGCTGGCGTTCACCCCGACCACCGACGCCACTGGTCAGCTGACCGGCCTGACCTGGGTGCTGGACGGCGGAGTCCTCCCCGACCTCCCGGCCAACGAACCCAAGGAAGGGACGAGTTGGGTGCCGATGCGGGAGCTGCACGAACCACCGGCGCTCTACCAGTACGCCATCATCGCCGCCGGCCAACGCCGCCGCCTCCCCCTCCTGATCAACGCCGACCGCCCCACCGCCGCCTACGCCTGAACCACCGAAGCCGCGCCTACCGTTCGGTCCTGGACCTGGCCTCCGCCTCGGCTTCGGCGCCGAGTTCCGCGAGGCGGGTCAGGGCGGGGAGGGCGGAGGCGATGGCCTCGCGTTCCGCCGGGGTCAGCCGGGCGATCAGCGGGGCCAGATGGCGTTCGCGGTCGTCCTGCCGCGCCTGGCGGACCGCCCGCCCGGCCTCGGTGAGGTGGACGAGGACGGCCCGGCCGTCCGCCGGGTCGGGGCGGCGTTCCACGAGGCCGTCGCGTTCCAGCCGGGTGACCAGTTGGGTGAGTCCCGGCTGGCTGATCTGTTCCGTCCTGACCAGTTCGGTCAGCCGCTTCGGGCCGCCGGAGACCAGCGCGTCCAGCACGGACAGGGTGGTAAACGACAGCTGCTGCACCGACGGAAGCCGGATGTAGTAGCGGTTGAAGTTCTCGATCGCCGTGGTCAGGTCGACGACGTCGAGGCCGGTGGTGCCGTCGGCGCGCTGGGAGGGAGTCACGCCTGGAAATATATCGCGGATATATATAAGCTCCTTATGTATCGCGCCGGAACCCCCGAACCGGCGCGATCCACGCGACCCACCGCTCGCGACCCACCTCGGCGCAACGGCGCGTCAACGAACCCCCAGAGCGCTACTGAGGAGCACCCCCATGACCGTGCGCATCGGCATCAACGGCTTCGGACGCATCGGCCGCAACGTCTTCCGTGCGGCCACCGCGCGCGGCTCGGAGCTGGAGGTCGTCGCCGTCAACGACCTCGGCGACGTGCCCACGATGGCCCATCTGCTCGCCTACGACTCGACGTTGGGGCGTTTCCCCGAGGAGGTCGCCGCCGAGTCCGGCGCGATCCGCGTGGGGGAGCGGACGGTCAGGGTGCTCGCCGAGCGCGACCCCGGCGCGCTGCCCTGGGGCGATCTCGGAGTGGACATCGTGATCGAGTCCACCGGGGTCTTCACCGACGCCGCGAAGGCCCGCTCACACGTCGAGGGCGGAGCGAAGAAGGTCATCATCGCGGCCCCGGCCAGCGGCGAGGACGTCACGGTGGTGCTGGGCGTCAACGACGGCGACTACGACCCGGCTCGCCACACCATCATCTCCAACGCCTCCTGCACCACCAACTGCCTCGGCGTGCTGGCCAAGGTGCTGCACGACGCCGTCGGCATCGACACCGGCATGATGACCACGGTCCACGCCTACACCCAGGACCAGAACCTCCAGGACGCCCCGCACAAGGACCTGCGCCGGGCCAGGGCCGCCGCGTTGAACATCGTGCCCACCTCCAGCGGCGCCGCCAAGGCCATCGGCCTCGTGCTGCCCGAACTCGCCGGCAGGCTGGACGCGTTCGCGCTGCGGGTGCCCGTGCCCACCGGCTCGGTCACCGACCTCACGGTGGTCACCCGCCGCGCCACCACCGTGGAGGAGGTGCGGGAGGCGTACGCGGAGGCGGCCTCGGGGCCCTACAAGGGGCTGCTGTCCTCCGTGGACGCGCCGCTGGTCAGCACCGACATCGCGGGCGACCCGGCCTCCTGCGTCTTCGACGCCGCGCTCACCCGGGTCTCCGGCCCCCAGGTCAAGGTCGTCGGCTGGTACGACAACGAGTGGGGCTACTCGAACCGCCTCGTCGACCTGGCGCTGCTCGTGGGGGCGTCCCTGTGATCTGCCGCCGGGTCGGCGCCCGCGCCCCCGCGCGCGTCGACCCGGCGGTGGCGGGAGAGGGCGGCCGGCCGGCCAACTGAGCGTTGTATACGGGTAGTTGACGCGACGCCACCGGTGGCCGGCGCCTCCGCCCGCAGCCGGGGAAAGTCCGAACGGTCAACGTTCAACCAGCCCTTGTGCGGCGTGCCGCCGCGCGCGACACTCGCCATGACCTCCCGGGCGGAGGAGCCGGCCGGAAGGTCCATGGCAGATCCTCGCGCGTTCCTCTCAAGGAGGCATGATGACGTTATCCCGCCGTGTGGTCGGGCTGCTCACCGGGCTGCTCGCCACCTGCACACTCTCGCTGGCCGGGGCGACGCCCGCGTCGGCGTCGACCTGGACGTTGGTGCACTATCCCGACAGCCCCGCGCGCGTCTGCGTTCATCCGGACCGGGGTTGGCCCAACACCTACGTCACCGCCTCGTTGCGCGGGACGTGGTCGACCGTGATCACCACCGGCATCTCGGACCTGCCCGAGGGCTCCTACAGCAACGGCGGCGCGGTCCATCCCAACGAGTGGATCGAACACATCAACGGGGCCACGGGGTTCCTCCACCTGTCGATCGCGCCCATCCCCGTCGGCGACTACCCCGCCACGCTCTGGGCGGATGACGGCACGGAGGTCCAGACCGTTCCCCTGCTGATCGCCTCCCGCGAGGACTGCCTGGCGGACGTGCGGGGCTGAGCGCCGCCCCGGCCGCGCGCGCCCCGGCGCGCGGCCCTCAACGTGCCACCGGCGCATGGCCACCCGGCGCGCGCCCCGGCGCGTGACCGTTCGGCGTCGCCCGTCCGACGCCGAGCGGCCGGAGTGTCAACGTGCCCCACGCGCGCGGCGAGTTGCCCCGACGCCCTCCACCGCCCGACCTGCCCCGCGGGTCATCGGCTCGGCCCCCGGTTTTCCGTGTTCGCCCTCCCGCGGCTAGACTTCCCGCCGTCGTTTAACGTAAAACTGACAGGGGGAACGTGTGCGGTATCGCGGGGGACGAACGTTTCGGGGGATAGCCGGCGTCGCGGCGGGCGGGTTGTTGCTCGCCGGGTGTTCGTCAGGTGGTGGGAAGGGCGCGGAGGGCGCCGCCCCGGAGGGGGAGGAGTCGGCGTCGGCGTCGTCGGAGGCGACGATGACGCGGCTGTGGGAGACGGAGATGGACGGCGACCTCGGCACTGTGGAGCTGTGGGTCTGGAAGCCCGACGGCGGGCCGCTCGTCGTCGTGTCCGACGAGGAACTCGTCGGTATCGACCCCGAGACGGGGGCCGAGGAATGGTCGCTCCAGGCTCCGAGGGGTGAGTTCTGCGAGCGCTCGTTCGAGGCGAACGACGACGGCGTCGGCGCCGTGATGTACGGGAGCGGATCGGAGTGCCTGACCCTGGCCGCCGTGGACGCGTACAGCGGCGAGATGCTGTGGGAGACCGAACTGGAGAAGGACCACCCCGGCGATAGAGTCAACCCCGGCGGCGAGCAGGAGTCGGTGGTCGTGGGTGGGGACACGATCTCGGTCGCCTTCGGCTACCGGGTCGTCCGGGTCGACGCCGGCAGAGGGGAACACCTGGCGCCCCTGAGGGCACCCTGGGGCCCCGAGTGCCCCGAGATCTCCTGGCGGCACGCCGACACGAACACCCTGGCCTTCGGCGACTGTTCGGAAGGAGGGCCGGAGATCGCGGCCTTCGACACCGAGAGCGGTGAGCGGTTGTGGGTCAGGGAGTCCGCGTTCGCGGGCGACCCGCACGGCATCCGGCAGCTTCTCCCCGGACCCGACGTGGCTGTCTCCGCCGACCGCGCGGTGTATCTGTTCGACGAGACGGGGGAGCAGACCGGCTGGATCCCCTTGACCTCGGGCACCTACGCGCCCGTGGTCTATGACTCGACTCTGATCTTCCGGGACGCCCGGGGCGTCAGCGCCTACGACCTGCGGAGCGGGGAACTCTTGTGGGAGGAGGTGGCGGACACCCAGAGCAGGAAAAGGGTTCTGGGCGAGGACGGCCCGGCGTCGATCGGCATCACCATCCAGCGGGGAGCCCCGTTCGGGGCTGACGTCATTGGCCTGGGAAGCGGGGAGGTCACGGTCCAGTTCACCTGGTGGGACCCGCGCACCGGGGAGAGCACTCGGGAGGAGATCCAGACGTGGGACAGCTCCGCCTGGGGCGGAGCGTCCGTCGTGCACGAGGGGGTGTTCTACCAGGGGCCCCTGCACGAGGGGCTGTTGACCGCGTACCAGTTCTCCGACTGAGCCGTTCGGCTCCGGGCGTCCCACCGCGCCGTTCCGCTCCCGGAACTCCACGCGCGGTGCGGTGGACGCCCGTGCGTTCTCCGGGGCGGTCGGTCGGCCCCAGCCTGATGCCCGCTCAACGGAGGCGCGACGTTCGCCGAACTCCCGGCGCGCTGCCGCTTCCGCTCGTCGCGCCGCGTGCGGGCGCCCCGGCCCGGGGGCGCTGCCCTCGCGGGCTATGCACCATGCGTATACTCCGGGGTGGCGTTTAACGTAAAACTCACAGGGGGAACGTGTGCGGTATCGCGGGGGACGAGCGTTTCGGGGGATAGCCGCCGTCGCGGCGGGCGGGTTGTTGCTGGTCGGGTGTTCGTCGGGCGGTGGGGAAGAGGGGGACGGCGCCCGCCCGGAGGGGGAGGAGTCGGCATCCGCGTCGTCGGAGACGACGATGGCGCGGCTGTGGGAGACCGAGATGGACGGCGACGTCACCGTTTCGGGGCTGTCTGCCTGGTCGCCCGACGACGGGCCACTCGTCTTCGTGTCCGACGAGGAGCTCGTCGGTATCGACCCCGAGACGGGGGCCGAGGAGTGGTCGCTCCAGGCGCCGGGGGGCGAGTTCTGCGAGCGCTCGTTCGAGGTGAACGACGACGGCGTCGGCGCTGTGATGTACCGGAGCGGATCGGAGTGTCTGACGCTGGCCGCCGTGGACGCGTACAGCGGCGAGATGCTGTGGGAGAGCGAACTGGAGGGGAGCTACTCCGGCGAGGGCCTCGACCCCGGCGGCAGGCACGAGTTGGTGATCATGGGCGAGGGCGTGGTCTCGGTCGCCTTCACCAGCCGGACCGTCAGGGTCGACGTCGGGAGCGGGGAACAGCTGCCGGCCCTGGAAACCCCTTGGGGCCCCGAGTGCTACGAGGTCTACTGGCGGCACGCCGACGTGCACACCCTGGCCTTCGGTGACTGTTCGGAGGGGGAGCCGGAGATCGCGGCCTTCGACACCGGCAGCGGTGAGCGGCTGTGGGTCGAGGCGTCCGATCTCGCGCACAACCCGGTCCACAGCGGGACGGTTCTTCCCGGACCCGACCTGGCTGTCGCCGACGATGGCATGGTGTACCTGTTCGACGGGACGGGGGAGGCGACCAACCAGATCCCCTATGCCCCCACGGGCCTCTTCGGCCCGGTGGTCAGCGACTCGACGCTGGTCTTCCAAAACGCGCAGGGTATCTCCGCCTTCGATCTGCGGAGCGGGGAGAGCCTGTGGGGCGAGGCGGTGGACCCTGTGAGCCGCACGCATCTTCTGAGCGAGGACGGCCCGGCGCGGCCCGGACCCACCTTTCATCGGGGAGCCCCGCTCAGGAGTCAGGCGGACATCGTGGACGGGGGGTTCGCGCGCCATCTCACCTGGTGGGACCCGCGCACCGGGGAGATCACCCGGGAGGAGAGCTATGTGGGGGACAGCCCCGACTGGGACGGGGGGACCGTCGTGCACGACGGGGCGTTCTACCAGAGGTCGTTGCGCCACGAGAGGCTGGTCGCCTACCAGCTCTCCGACTGAGCCGTTCGGCTCCCGGCGTGCCAATTGACGTAAACCGGCGGGGAGATATGCGGGTACGTAAGCGCGTAAGTAAGAAACGAACGTTTCGGGGGATAGCCGCCGTCGCGGCGGGCGGGTTGTTGCTGGTCGGGTGCT
>NZ_VDGT01000024.1 GCF_006335015.1 Streptomyces sedi | reverse complement strand
TAGAACCAACCCCGCCCGAATTCCAAATCCGGGCTCCGGAACCCCAATTCGGACATACCTCGGACAAGCCGAAGCAGACCCTCACCGGGAATCAGGTTCACACGAAGTGGGTGCCACACATGGCGGCGGGATGCTTCCCCGTGGCCGGCCGAAAACGACGACCGCCTTTGAGGCAGCTCGGAGAACGTTACGCCTCGCCCCCCGCGCCGTCAAGCCGCGCTCGCTCAGGCGGCGACCGGGGCCTCGACGGGGCGGTCGGCGGCGGCCACGTCGCCCGTCTCACCTGCGGCGACGGCGCGGCGGCCGACGACGAAGACATAGAGCAGAAAGGCCACTTCGGCGGCGACGCCGACCGCGATCCTGGCCCAGGTCGGCAGCCCGGAGGGGGTCACGAAGCCCTCGATCGCTCCCGCGACCAGCAGCACGGCGGCCAGTCCCAACGCCATTCCCAGCGCGGCCCTGCCCTCCTGGGCCAGCGCGGTCGTCCTGCGCCGCGGGCCGGGGTCGATCACCGTCCAGCCGAGGCGGAGCCCGACGCCCGCCGCGACGAAGACGGCCGTCAGCTCCAGCAGCCCGTGCGGGAGGACCAGTCCCAGGAAGACGTCGAGCCGGTCGGCGGAGGCCATCAACCCGAGACCGGTCGCCAGGTTGACCGCGTTCTGGAGGAGCACCCAGAGGACCGGCAGGCCCAGAAACGCGCCGAAGGCCAGCGACATCCCGGCGACCTGCGCGTTGTTGGTCCACACCTGGGCGGAGAAGGCGGCGGCCGGGCTGCTGGAGTAGTACGACTCGTAGGCGCCGCCCGGTCGGGTCATCTCGCGCAGCTCGTCGGGCGCGGCGATGCTGGCGCGCACCTGGGGGTCGTCGGCGATCCACCAGCCGAGCGCGGCGACCACCGCCGTGAAGAGCAGCGCCGTCGGCACCCACCAGTGGCGGGTGCGGTAGCAGGCGGCGGGGAAGCGGACCGTGAAGAAGAGCAGCGCGTCCCGCCAGGTCGCCCGGCGGGAGCCGACCACCGCGCTGCGGGCACGGGCGACCAGGGTGGTCAGCCTGCTGGTCAGCGCGGGGTCGGGGGCCGACGACTGGAGCTGGGAGAGCTGGGTGGCGACGCGCTGGTACAGCCGCACCAGCTCCTCGGCCTCGGCCCCCGTGAGCCGACCGCGGCGGCGGATCAGGGCGTCGAGCCGTTCCCACTCCGCGCGGTGCGCGGCGACGAACACGTCGAGGTCCATGGGAGGCAGCTTGTCAGACCCCGGTGTCACACTGTCCAGCGGAAGTGGGAAACGGCGGTCACGTCCGGTGAGAGGGGCCTTCGATGAGCGGCCAGGTGGTCACGGGGGACGCCGTCGTGCTCGGGCTCCAGCCCGCGCGGCTGCCGAGCCGGGCGCTGGCGGTGGCGATCGACCTGGTGGCGGTCGTGGGGCTCTATCTGCTGCTGTCCGTCGTGGTGTTGAGCACGGTGCTTCCGCTGGGGACGGCGACGGCGGCGGCCGTGCAGGTGGGGCTGCTGCTGGCGGTCGTGGTCGGCGGCCCGGTGGCGGTGGAGACCCTCAGCCACGGGCGGTCGCTGGGGAAGCTGGCGTGCGGGCTGCGGGTGGTGCGGGAGGACGGGGGGCCGATCCGGTTTCGGCACGCGCTGGTGCGCGGGGCGATCGGCTTTGTCGAGCTGCTGATGACGGCCGGCTCGGTGGCCTGCGTGGCCTCGCTGGTCTCCGAGCGCGGACGCCGGCTGGGGGACGTGTTCGCCGGGACGCTGGTGGTGCGCGAGCGGGTGGCCGGCGGGTGGCGCGGGCGCAGGCGGGAGCGGATGCCGGCGGTGTCAGCCGAGTGGGACGGGCGGTTCTCGGAGACGGACCTGTCGCAGGTGCCGGAGGAGCTGTGGCTCACGGTGCGGCGCTACCTCGGGCGTGCGGGGCAGCTGGACCCGGCGGTGGGGTGGTCGCTGGCGGTGCGGCTGGCCGACGACATGGTGGCGCGGATCGGGGAGCCGGCGCCGGAGGGCGTGTCCCCCGACGAGTTTCTGGCCGCGCTGACGGCCGAGCGGCAGCGCCGGGACGCGGCCCGGGCGATGCCGGGCGCCGCCGCGGGGGAAGCGGCGGGCGCGGTGCCGGCGGCGGGTGGCTTCCAGCCGATCGTGGGCGCCCCCGTGGCGGCGGCCCGGCCGGGGGCGGAGATACCCGGCGCGGCCCCCGAGCCGGCCGCCGCGTCGGAGCCGGTGCCGGAGCCGGTGCCGGAGCCGGTGCCGGGACGGCGGACGGGCTTCGCCCCGCCGGCCTGACCGGGGCCGCCGGCTCAGCGTCCTCCGGGGAAGGCGGAGGGTGGAGAGTCCAGCTCCTCCAACTCGACGCCCGGGGCCGCGAGTACGACGTCACCGGCGAGATGCGCGGTGTGGCGTTCCCCGGTCTCCAGGTCGGCGATCTCGTAGGCGTCCACGACCAGCGGTCCGCTGTCCGTGGGGTGGCTCTCGGCGCCGAGGTGCGTCCAGCTCTCGTCGCGGGTGCGGGTGGCCAGGGCCGGCGCGGTGACGGTGACGAGCCGCGCGCGGGCGGGGGCGCCGTCCTCCGTGGCGTCGGGCCGCAGCAGGGCGGCCAGGGCGACGAGGAAGCCGGGGGACGGCCCGCTGAAGGCGGTGGCCCTGGCGTTGCCCTCCTCGGGCGCGGTGCCGTCGCCGGCCATCCGCACCCAGGTCAGTCCGTCGAGCGCGCCGCCGCGCAACTGCCAGCCGCCGGCGTGGAGTTCGACGCGGAGCTGGCGGCCGAGCGCGTCCAGGGTGAGGTCGGTGGTCAGCAGCGTCCTGCCGTCCGGCGCGGTGAGTCGCCCCGTGTACCGCCAGCCCGCCGGGCCGGGGGCGCAGTGGAAGCGCTCCTCGCCCAGGGGACTGCCGTCCTCGGGGTCGCTGACGCGGTAGCGGCCTTGGGGCATGGGTGCGGGCGGTGGCGCGTCCGGGCCCGCGCGGACGGCGGGCCCGGACTGCCTTCGCTCAGTACCGGTAGTGGTCCGGCTTGTAGGGGCCCTCGACCGGGATGCCGAGGTACCCGGCCTGGTCCTCGGTCAGCTCGGTGAGCTGGACGCCGAGCGCGCTCAGGTGGAGGCGGGCGACCTTCTCGTCGAGGTGCTTGGGCAGCACGTAGACCCCGGTCGGGTACTCGCTCTGCTTGGTGAACAGCTCGATCTGGGCGATGGTCTGGTTGGCGAAGCTGTTGGACATGACGAACGACGGGTGGCCGGTCGCGTTGCCCAGGTTCAGCAGGCGGCCCTCGGAGAGCACGATGATGCTGCGCCCGTCGGGGAACGACCAGGTGTGCACCTGGGGCTTGACCTCGTCCTTGACGACGCCGGGCAGGGCGGCGAGGCCGGCCATGTCGATCTCGTTGTCGAAGTGGCCGATGTTGCCGACGATCGCCTGGTGCTTCATCCGCTCCATGTGGGAGGCGAGGATGATGTCGCGGTTCCCCGTGGCGGTGACGAAGATGTCGGCGGTCTCGACGACGTCTTCGAGGCGGGCGACCTGGTAGCCGTCCATCGCGGCCTGGAGCGCGCAGATCGGGTCGATCTCGGTGATGATCACGCGCGCGCCCTGGCCGCGCAGGGACTCGGCGCAGCCCTTGCCGACGTCGCCGTAGCCGCAGACCACGGCGACCTTGCCGCCGATCAGGACGTCGGTGGCGCGGTTGATGCCGTCCACCAGGGAGTGGCGGCAGCCGTACTTGTTGTCGAACTTGGACTTGGTCACCGAGTCGTTGACGTTGATCGCCGGGAAGAGCAGCGTCCCGTCGCGGAACATCTCGTACAGGCGGTGCACGCCGGTGGTGGTCTCCTCGGTGACGCCCCGGATCTCGGAGGCGGCCTGGGTCCACTTCCGCGGGGTCTCGGCGACGGTGCGGGTGAGGAGCTTGAGGATGACCTCGTGCTCCTCGCTCTCCGCCGTGGAGACGTCGGGCACCTGCCCGCTCTTCTCGTACTCGACGCCCTTGTGCAGCAGCAGGGTGGCGTCGCCGCCGTCGTCGAGGATCATGTTGGGGCCGCCGGTCGGCGTGCCGGGCCAGGTCAGCGCCTGCTCGGTGCACCACCAGTACTCGTCGAGGGTCTCGCCCTTCCAGGCGAAGACCGGGATGCCGGCGGCGGCGATCGCGGCGGCGGCGTGGTCCTGGGTGGAGAAGATGTTGCACGAGGCCCAGCGGACCTCGGCGCCGAGGGCGACCAGCGTCTCGATGAGCACCGCCGTCTGCACGGTCATGTGCAGCGAGCCGGTGATCCGGGCCCCGGCGAGCGGCCGGCTGGCCGCGTACTCCTCGCGGATGGACATCAGTCCCGGCATCTCGTGCTCGGCGAGGGTGATCTCCTTGCGGCCGAACTCGGCGAGCGACAGGTCGGCGACCTTGAAGTCCTGAGCGGCGTTTGCGGTCGTTGTCATGACGGCTGCTCCTCACGCGGTGACGAGTGTGGGCGGACAGGAGGCTGCGGCGGTGAGGCCCGCTTCCCCAGGGGTGGTGGGGGCGGGGCTTCCGCTGCGCCACGGTCCGTCGGAGGGCCTTCTTACCCCTCTGCCGGGCTGAGCGGTGACGGCTCACCGCACCCGACTGCCATCAGCAACGACATCTGGTAACGCACCGAATGTACACCGCGCGCCCCGGGCGGCACTATGCGAACGGTCTCATCTCGGCCAGCCGGCGCCCGAACCACCGTCAGCGGGCGACCCGGTCGGCGACCGTGGCGCGGAACAGCGTGCCGGAGCCGCCCAGTTCGACCGATTCGCCGGCGGGCGCGAAGACCGAGTCGCCCGGCGCGAGGTCGAACGGGGCGCCGTCCGCGCCGCGCAGCGTGACCCGCCCCCGGACGCACAGCAGGAGCTGCGGGCGGCCGTCGGGCAGCACGGTCCCGGCGGCGCCCTCGGTCAGATGGCGGGAGAGCTGGAACTCGTCGATCGGCGTCGCGTAGACCTCGGCGCCCGTGGCATCCGGCTCGGGCCGCAGCACGCCGGGGTCGCCGGACTCGAAGCGGACGACGCGCAGCAGCTCGGGAACGTCGACGTGCTTGGGGGTGAGGCCGCAGCGCAGCACGTTGTCCGAGTTCGCCATGATCTCGACGCCGAGCCCTTCGAGGTAGGCGTGCGGCACGCCGGCGCCCAGGTAGAGGGCCTCGCCGGGGGCCAGCCGGACGTGGTTGAGCAGCATGGCGGCGATGACGCCCCGGTCGCCCGGGTAGTGGCGGGCGATCTCCGCGTAGGCGGCGCACGCCTCGGCGAAGCGGTGGTCGGGGTGCTCGGCGGCGAGCCGCGCGGCGGCACCGGCGGCCAGCTCCACCGTCCGGGCCACGGCCTCCGGTTCGGCGGTCAGCACGGCGGTGAAGACCTCGCGCAGCGCGTCGCCCTCCGGGCGGGCGCGCAACAGGTCGGCGTACGGCTTGAGTTCGTCGACGCCCAGCGCGTCGAACAGCTCGGCAGTCCCGGACGCCGGCCGGAAGCCGCAGAGCCCGTCGAACGCGGTGAGCGCGCAGATCAGCTCGGGCTTGTGGTTGGCGTCGCGGTAGTTGCGGTGCGGGGCGTCCAGCGGGACGCCGTTGGCCTCCTCCTCGGCGAAGCCGGCGGCGGCCTGGGCGAGGTCGGGGTGGACCTGGAGCGAGAGCGGGGCGCCGGCCGCGAGCAGCTTGAGCAGGAACGGGAGCCGGGCCCCGAGCGCGGCGGTGGTCGCCGCGCCCAGCTCGCCCTCGGGGTCGGCCGCGATCACCTGGTCCAGCGTCACGGCGCCCGCGCCGCGGTCCAGGCGGGAGGGGGCGCCGGGGTGGGCGCCCATCCACAGCTCGGCCTGCGGCTCGCCGGTCGGCTCGGTGCCGAGCAGCTCGGGGAGCGCGGTGGTGGAGCCCCAGGCATAGGGCCGGACGGTGTTCTGCAGGCGGTCCATGGGGGGGTCCTTCGTGCGGGTGGGCGTCAGCCGCGGGGGCCGGCGGCGAGCGTCAGATAGACGGCGGCGAGGTCCGTCTCGGCGAGCGAACGGGCGAGCGCGACCAGGGGTTCGCCCGGCTCGGGGGCGAGCTCGGCGACGCCGACCCCGCGGTCGAAGGCGAGGTCGCGCGCCGCGTCCGCCGCGGACGGCAGTCCGCCGGGGGCACCGTTCGGCGGCGGGTCGCGGAAGAGCAGGAGGTACGGGCGCAGCGGCTCGGGCTCCTCGACGCGGTCGCGGAAGAAGTCGTCGGGGTCGGTGGCTCCGGCGAGGTCGCCGCTGAGCAGCGGGGCGTGGGTCTCCAGCGCCTCGGGCAGCGCGGCCTCAAGCGCGGGGCGGCCGGCGAGGCCGATCAGGGTGCGGCGGGCGTGCCGGGCGACGACGCCGGACAGCGGGCCCTCGCTCCACAGCAGCGGGAGCGCGGCGCCGAGGTGGGCGGCCAGCTCCTTGGCCGGGTTGTCCTGGGTGCGGGTGGCGGGGCCGCAGCGTTCGGCGACGCCGTCGAGGCGGTCGGCGACCAGCTGGAGGGTGGCGTCGGAGGCCTCGAAGAGGCCGAGCCGGTCACCGAGCAGCAGCAGCGGGGTGAGCAGCGCCCACGCCGGGCCGGGCGCGGCGCGCGTGCCGGTCGGCTCCTGGAACGGGGCGCCGGTCAACGGAAGCAGCAGCCCCCTGCGGTGGGTGACGGCCTCGGCGAGCGGGGAGCGTTCGGGGGTGACGGCGACGACGGAGCAGCCGCGTCGCGCGGCGGCCTCGACGAGCAGCGCGAGCCCGGGCTCGACGCCGTCGAGGCTGGTGATCAGCAGCAGGTCGAGGGGGCCGACCCACCGGGGCAGCGACCAGGTCAGGGCGCCGGGGTCGGCGGCGGGGCCGCCGGGGCGCAGGGTCTCGACCCGCAGGGCGTCCCCGGCCAGCGCCCCGAACAGGTCGGCGAGCAGCGGGACCTGGGGGCCGAGCCCGGCGTGCAGCACGGTCCCCGGCCGGCCCTCGGGGGTGAGCCGCACGAGGGGCGACTCGGCGGCGCCGCGCGCCGCGCTCCGCACCTGCGCGCCGGCGCTCGCGGCGGCGCGCAGCAGCCCTCGGGGGTCGGCACGCAGGAGCTGGTCGGGGGCGTCGAGCAGCGCTTCGTCGAACATGGCGGGCTCCGTCGGGGCCGGGCGGGCTCAGCCGGGCCGGCGGGCCTCGTCCACCAGCAGGACGGGGATGCCGTCGCGCACCGGGTAGGCGAGGGCGCAGGCGTCGCCGGTGCAGACCAGCTCGTTCTCCTGCTCGTCGGCGCGCAGCGGGGCGTGGCAGACGGGGCAGGCGAGGATGTCCAGCAGGGCGTCTTCGACGAGCGGCACGGCTTCCTCCGGCGGAGCGTGGGTGGGCGGGTGACGCGACGGTCAACCCTACCCGCAGGGTGGGCGGCCCGGCACCGGGTGCCCGGCCGCCCGGGTGGTGCTCGACAGGGCCTTGGCGGGTCAGGCGCGGACGAGGGCGAGCACCTCGTCGCGTACCTTCTCGACGGTGTCGGCGTCCCTGGCCTCGATGTTCAGCCGGAGCAGGGGCTCGGTGTTGGAGGCGCGGAGGTTGAACCACCAGTCGTCGGCGGTGACGGTGAGCCCGTCCAGCTCGTCGAGGGTGACTCCGTCCCGGTCGGCGTAGGCGGCGCGGACGGCGGCGGCGCGGCCGGCCTGGTCGGCGACGCGGCTGTTGATCTCGCCGGAGGCGGGGTAGCGGTCGTAGGCGGCGACCAGCCCGGAGAGCGGCTGGTCCTGGTGGCCGAGGGCGGAGAGCACGTGGAGCGCGGCGAGCATCCCGGTGTCCGCGTTCCAGAAGTCGCGGAAGTAGTAGTGCGCCGAGTGCTCGCCGCCGAAGATCGCGCCGGTGCGGGCCATCTCGGCCTTGATGAACGAGTGGCCGACGCGGGTGCGGACCGGGTTGCCGCCGTTCTCCCTGACCACCTCCGGGACCGACCAGGAGGTGATCAGGTTGTGGATCACGGTGGCGCCGGGGTCCTTGGCCAGTTCGCGCGCGGCGACGAGGGCGGTGATCGCGGACGGGGAGACGGGCTCGCCGCGTTCGTCGACGACGAAGCAGCGGTCGGCGTCGCCGTCGAAGGCGAGGCCGATGTCGGCACCCGTCTCGCGGACGCGGGCCTGGAGGTCGACGATGTTGGCGGGGTCCAGCGGGTTGGCCTCGTGGTTCGGGAAGGTGCCGTCCAGCTCGAAGTACATCGGGTCGAGGTGGACCGGCAGCCCGTCGAAGACGGTGGGCACGGTGTGGCCGCCCATGCCGTTGCCGGCGTCGACGACGGCCCGCAGCGGCCTGATGGTCTCCAGGTCGACGAGGGAACGCAGATGGGCGGCGTAGTCGGTGAGGACGTCGCGCCGGCCGACGGTACCCGGGGTCTCCACGGGGGCCGGGGCGCCCTCCTCGGCCCAGCGCTCGACGAGCGCGCGGATCTCGGCGAGGCCGGTGTCCTGGCCGACGGGGGCGGCGCCGGCGCGGCACATCTTGATGCCGTTGTAGCGCGCGGGGTTGTGACTGGCGGTGAACATGGCGCCCGGCAGGTCGAGTGCGCCGCTCGCGTAGTACAGCTGGTCGGTCGAGCAGAGGCCGATCTCGGTGACGTCGGCGCCGCGGCCGGCGGCGCCCCGGGCGAAGGCCCCGGCGAGGCCGGGCGACGAGGGACGCATGTCGTGGCCGATGACCACGGCGGCGGCTTGGGTGACCTGGACGAACGCGGCGCCGAACAGCTCGGCCAGCGACTCGTCCCACTGGTCGGGGACCTCGCCCCGCACGTCGTAGGCCTTCACGATCTGCGACAGGTCCGGCACAGCTGACCCCTTGTCTTGAGGCTTCGGGTGAACGGCGGTGCGGTGAACGGCGGCGCCACGGTGCGCGCGCCCTCAATGTACCGGGGCGACCCTACGGCTCGGGGGAGCGCAGGATGCGCAGGTGTCCGCGCCGGGCGACCTCGACCGGGTCGCCGGTGCCGCCGCGCGGCACGGGCGGGCCCGGCGGGGGCTCGGGCGGCGGCGTCGGGGTCCTGGCGGCCTCGCGGACGGCGTCGGCCAGGGCTTCGAGGTCGTCGCCGCTGGGCCGGGTGGTCGCCGGGTCCATGGCGAGGCGGACCACTTCCCAGCCGCGCGGCGCGGTCAGGCGCTCCGAGTGCTCCGCACAGAGGTCGTAGCAGTGGGGTTCGGCATAGGTGGCGAGCGGACCGAGGACGGCCGTGGAGTCCGCGTAGACATACGTCAACGTCGCCACGGCGGGACGGCCGCACGCGGTGCGCGAACAGCGACGTACGGGGCTCACGATGTTGGACCGTACCGCACTCCTGAGCGGGCCGCGACGACTCGGGGCGGCGTCACCCCGCCGTGTCGTCCCGTTCCCGCCCGCAGTGCCCGGATTCGCCCAGGGCGGACGGGTGTTGCGTGGCGGTGGGGGCCGGGGGCGTGCCCCGGTCCGAGGCGCTCTGACCGGGGGAGGGCTTTCTGATCTATCGTCGATGCGATGGACAAGTCCGGCGGAGTCCCCCCACCCGTGTCCGGCCAGCCCGAGCGCCATCGGCGCCGGGACCGGCACGGTCGAGGTATGCGCGGTCCCCTGGCCCCGCCGCAGGTGCCGCTCGCGGTGAGCCGCGCGGACACCTTCGACTCGCTGGTGGACGACTCCGCGGAGCGGCTGCGGCGGCGGTTGCCGCAGCTGGACGGGGTGGAGTTCCTGGTCCGCGAGGTGCCGGTGCTGCGCGATTCCTCGCAGGACGGCGCCGTGCCGCTGGGCGGGATCGTGCGGGCGTCGCGCGGGCGGCGGGCCCTGATCGTGGTCTACCGCAGGCCGGTCGAGCTGCGCAGCCGCAGTCGCGACGAGTGCGCGCAGCTGGTCCACGAGGTGGTGGTCGAGCAGGCCGCCGAGCTGCTGGGGCTGGCTCCCGAGTCGGTCGACCCGCAGTACGGACAGGACTGAACCGGGCCGGAAAACGCCGAAACCGGGCCGGAAAGCGTCGGGAAAGCCGTGGGGAAAGCGGCGCGCCGGGGCGGTCACCCGAAGGCGACCACCCCGGCGCGCGCCGGTGGCGGAGGGTACTCAGTCGACCAGCAGGGACAGGTCGGGGTCCGTCTCGGGGACGGAGACGGTGGAGCCGTCGTCCGGGATCGTCTGGGTGGTGAACGCCGTGGCGCCGTCCCTGTCCACCAGCAGGGTCCTGGCGGCGTGGAGCGTGCCGCCGCCCGAGGGTTCCAGGGTGATCGCGTAGTTCCCCTCCGTGCCGTCCAGCTCGGGGGCGATCTCCACGGTGGTTCCCGGGTCCACGGTGTACGTCTCGGTGACCGGCTCGCCGCCGTCCGCGCCCGCGGAGTAGGTGAGGTCCACCTCGACCGTCTCGTCGAGGGCGAGCAGGGCGAGCCGGGTGCCGGAGGTCGTGTTCCCCGAGATGGTGGCGCGCTCGTCGATCGGCTCGGTGGCCGGGAGGAACGCGGACTCGCGGTCCCCCTCCCCGCCCGCCACCACGTGCAGGCTGGCGACCACGGGCCCGGAGCCCGTGCCGTCCTGCCTGGTCAGCACGAGGGAGGACGCCTCGCCCTGGGTGAGGTCGCCGAGTTCGACGGTGGTGACGGTGCCGGCGACGACGTTGACCGACTCGTTGCCCGCCGGGGTGATGGTGCCGCCGGGGCCGGCGAGGCCGACGTTCAGCGACACGTCCTGGCCGCCGGGGGCGAAGACCGAGAGCCGCACCCCGTTCACCCCGGCGGGGATGCCGGGGAGCACCAGGGTGTCGGCCGCCGGGTCGGTGACGGGCGGCAGCCAGTCGGTGCCGAGGGACTCGTCGACGACCTCGATCTGCGCGCCGACCCGGCCGCTGCGGGCGGCGACGTGCACGGCGAGGTCCGGCTCCGCCTCGCCGAGCAGGGTGGCGAGGCGGATCGCGACGCCGCTGTGGCCGGGGACGGTGATGCCCTGCCCCTGCTCGGCGTCCAACTCGCCCTCGGCGCCGTAAACCTCGATGTCGACGACGGTCGCCGCCTCGTCGGGGTTGGTGACGTGGACGTAGTCGTGGCGGTCCTCGGCGGCGCTGGCGCCGGTGAACCAGAACTCGGTGTCCGGCGTCTGGCAGGAGGTGCCCAGGGCGCCCTTGCCCTCGCCGGAGTCGACGACGGTGGTCTGCTGGACGGTCCATCCCGGCGCCAGCAGGTGGTCGGCCGTGCCCGTCAGGGCGGGGGCGTCGGCGTCGTCGACGGTCGCGGTGACCGGCAGGCCGGGCTCGGTCAGCTCCAGAACGGGCTCGGGGGCCTCGGCGTCCTCCTCGTTCTCCTCGTCGCTCCCGCCGCCGTCCTCGTCCGGGTCGGTGGCGCCGGGGTCGGGGGTGTGCTCGGGGGCGGGCAGCAGGGTGGCGGCGCCCTCCTCGGAGCGGACGCTCTCGGTGGGCGGGGTGAACCCCGTGTACCAGGTGGTCTGCGCCGCCGCGCCGGTCGGGCGCGGGCAGGTCAACGCGGTGCGTTCCACCGGGAGGGGCTGGGCCTGCCGGGTGGTCTGCTCCTCGCCGGCGTCGCCGCGCATCGTGGCGACGCCGGTCAGGGCGAGCAACGCCACCAGGACACCGAGCAGCGGCAGGGGGAGGCGGTTCACCGGCGATCACTCCCGTCGCCATAGTCGGTCGGATAGTCATAGGGGGAGGGGTAGCCCTGGCCCTGGCCGTAGCCCTGACTCTGGCCCTGGCCCTGGCCGTACGACGGGTCGTAGCCCTGTTGGCCGGACGGGTCGTAGGGCTGCTGGTAGGGCTGGGCCGTCCAGTCGTCGTAGGGCTGTTGCGGCGGGGGAACAGTCCCCCCGTGCGGCTCGCCCGCCGGCGCGTAGGGCTCGGGCTGCTCCGGCCGCCACTCGGGGGCGGCCGGCGGCTCGGGCGGAGTCTCGGCCGGCGCGGCGGGCGCCTCGTGGTCGACGGACTCGTCGGCCGGCGCCGCGCCCTGCGCGGGAACGGCGGCGCGCCTGGCGCGGCGGCCCTGCGGCGCCGGCGCCTCGGCCTCCGGCAGGTCGTCGTCCAGCTCACGGCGGCGGTCCGGCAGCGCGAGCACCACCAGCACCAGCAGGCCGAAGCCCTGCGCCCAGACCCACAGGGTGTGCAGCCCCGAGGTCTCGTACACGACGTCCAACCGGCCGCCCCCGGCCGGCAGTTCGAAGCCCTGCGCCCAGCCGTTGACGGTCACCGGGGTGAGCGACTGGCCGTCGAGCGTGGCCCGGAAGCCCTCGTCGGCGCGGTCGGCGAGTCGCAGCACCCGGCCGGCCGGCCCCTCGGGCAGGTCGGTGTGGACCTCGACGGCCTCGGCCGGCAGCGGAACGGGCTCGGCGTCCGGGCCCTCCTCCTCGGCTGGCAGGACCATCGCGCGGGCGACGTCCCGGTTGACCCGCCACAGGGCGCTGCCGTCCTCCTGGCTGAGGCGCTGGAGGCCGGGGGTGGTGTCGAGGGTGCGGTGCAGCTCGCGCGGGCTGCCGTCCTGGACCAGGACGTAGCGGACCGCGTAGTCGGCGAGCGCCCGGGTCTGGTCGGCGCCCGTGCCCGCGGTGAGGTCGCCGACGGCCTCGCTCAACGTCTCGTCCTCGCCGAGGAGTTCCGCGAGGTCGGCGTCGCCGAGGCGGGCGCCCGAGCCGCGCACCAGCGCGTAGGAGACCTCGTCGACCTCGGCCTCCCGCCCGCCGTCGGCGGTCAGGACCAGGGTGCGGGCCTGGTCGCGGGCGGCGCTCTCCTCGGCGACGAACGCCGGGACCTGCACCGGGTCGCTGCGGCGCAGCGGCCCGTCGGCGCCGTCGAGCACCCACCCGGCGGCGGCCAGCAGCGGGCCGATCGCGGCGGCGCCGGCGACGGCGACGGCCAGCGGCTGGCGCCAGCCGAAGCTGCGGGCGGCGACGCGGTAGCGGGCGCCGTCGGCGCCGAGGAGCGCGGCGCTCAGCAGCGCCAGGCCGTAGACCAGGACGGCGGGGCCGGCCCAGCCGTCGGTGTCGGACCAGATGGCGAAGAGCAGCGCGACCAGGGCGCCGGCCCAGGCGGTGTGGATGGCCAGCCGGCGCTCGCCGCGCAGCAGCGCGCCGAGCGCGGCGAGCAGCACGCCGAGCAGCAGCCAGGAGGAGGGCGTTCCCGGGCCGCCCGGGCTGAGGTTGAGCAGCTGCGTGGCGTCGGCCGAACCGGTCTCGTACGACAGGCCGACCTCGTCGAGGAACGCGTCGGGGCTCAGCAGCGTCGACAGCGACCAGGGCGCGAGCACCAGCACCGGCGTGGCCAGCGCGGCGGCGAACCGCAGCGCGCGCGCCCGCCGGACCGCCACGGGCATCCGCAGTGGCAGCAGCAGCGCGAGGACGGCGAGCAGCACCGCCATCGGCCAGATCACGGGCGTGAACGCGGAGCCCAGCGTCAGCAGCAGCGCCGCGGCCCACACCGCGCGCCAGGGGCCGATGCCGTCGCCCCTGGTGTGGCCGGCGGCGGCGACCGCGGCGCGGGCCAGCGGCGGCAGCAGCACGGCGAGCAGCGCGGTGCCGATCCGTCCGCCGGCGAGCGCGCCGGTGACGGCGGGCAGGAACGCGTAGGCGACGCTGCCCCAGGCGCGCAGCAGCCGGGACATGACCAGCGGTCGCGAGGTCAGATAGGCGCTGACGCCGGCCAGCGGGATGGAGCAGACCAGCAGCAGGGTCATCGCGGGACCCGTGTTGCCGAGCAGCAGGCTGGACAGGAACGCCAGCAGCCCGACGAACGGCGGCGCCGACTCCGTGCCGCCGGTGCCGACGGGTTGCCAGGTCGTCAGGTAACGGTCCCAGAGGGTGCCGGCGTCGGCCGGCATCGGCAGCAGGGCGCCGCCGCTGAGCGCGCCGCCGCCGACCAGGTCACGGCAGGCGAGCAGCGAGACCACGAGCAGCACGAGGAAGAGCACGGGCCCCGGCCGGCGCGCCAGCCGCTTGAGGCGGGCGAACTGCTCGACGTCCAACACGTCGCCGTCGTCGTCGCTCGGCCCGGACTCGACGGCGCCGTGCCGGCCGCTGGAGGCGGAGGCAGGCTCGGCGCGACCGCCGAGGTTGCTCGCGACCTGCTCGATGGTGGAGCGGACGGTGGCGCCCGGCGGTGGCAGGAGCGCTCTCAGCTCCTTCGGGTCCTGGTCGGGAGCCCTGGCGGCGGCGCGGCTGCGCCGGGCGCCGATCAGCCGGCCGGGGCGCAGCACGGTGGCGAGCAGCCCGGCGGCCTCGTCGAGCGCGCGTCCCGGCTGCTTGCCGACGAGATAGGCGAGGATGCGCAGCAGGGTGCCGAGGACCAGCCGGAAGGCGACCCAGGGCAGCACCCGGGTGCGGGCGTTGGCCAGCAGCGCGTAGGTGGCGGCGGCCTTGTCGACCCGGTGCGGGCTGCCTCCGAGGCGGCCGGCGCAGTCGATGGAACGGCGTTCCCTGGTGGCGGCCTCCGCGTGTCGGAAGACGGCGTCGGGGGCGATCAGCACGCCGTGGCCCGCCGCGTGGGCGCGCCAGCAGATGTCGACGTCGTCGCGGGTCAGCGGCAGCCGGCGGTCGAAGCCGCCGAGCCGCTCGTAGACGTCGCGCCGGATGAGCATCCCGGCGGTGGAGACGGAGAGCACGGGGCGGACCCGGTCGTGCTGCCCCTGGTCCTGCTCGCGGCGGTCGAGGCCGGTCCAGCGGCGTCCGCTGTAGGCGAGGGAGACGCCGACCTCCAGCAGCTGCCTGCGGTCGTACCAGCCGCGCAGCTTGCCGCCGACGATGGCGGTCGAGGGGCTGGCGTCGGCCTGGCGCAGCAGGTGCGCGAGGGCGTCCGGGGCGGGGGCCGAGTCGTCGTGCAACAGCCAGAGCCAGTGCACCGGTTCGCCGTGTGGCAGCTCGGGCAGGTCGTAGGTGCTGTTGTCCCAGCGGCGGTTGACCGGGTCCCAGGCGGCGGGCCGCCGTAGATAGGGGAGGTCGTCCGGGGTGAGAACGGGCGCGGTGCGGGCCGCCTCGGCGACGGCCGCGCCGAAGCCGGTGCGGCGGGCGAGGTGCAACACCCGTTCCGCGCCGAGGGCTTCGGTCACCAGGTTCGCCGACTCGTCGGCGCTGCCGGTGTCCGCAGCGATCACGTCCTGGACGGGCCGCTCCTGGCCGAGGATTCCGCGCAGGACCTCGGGGAGCCAGCGTTCGCCGTCGTGCGAGACGAGCACGGCGGTGACGACGTGCCGGGGAAGTTCGGGATGGGCGGCCTGCGGTTGCGCCGCCGACTGGCTGTGCACGGACATCGAGGTGCTGGCCCCGGTTCGCTGGACGGTGGTGGACGACGCTGCTCCGTGAGGAGTGGCGCTTGTCGCCTCGGACAGCGCACCACACTAGCGGCTGGGACCGTCCGCGCCCTTCGGCCGGGAGGCACCGGGATGGTCCGGGGCTCGGGGAGGACGCCCCCTCAGACCGCGGCCTTCTTCAGGCGGCGGCGCTCGCGCTCGGACAACCCGCCCCAGATGCCGAACCGTTCGTCGTTGGCGAGGGCGTACTCAAGGCACTCGGAGCGCACCTCGCAGGCGAGGCAGACCTTCTTGGCCTCGCGGGTGGAGCCCCCCTTCTCGGGGAAGAAGGACTCGGGGTCGGTCTGCGCGCAGAGCGCGCGCTCCTGCCAGCCAAGCTCCTCGTCGGCTTCCTCGACCAGCAGTTGTTCGAACAGCTCGGTCATGTGCGCACCCCTCGCCTTCGTTGCGTCCCCGTGATGCCGTCGTTATCCGTGCCGGTCGAACGACATGAGTGAAATTACAGGTGGGCCGCTCACCGGCAGTCAAGCCACGATCTGCCATTCACCCGATGATTCACCCTGTGGCACCACACTCACACGGAAAGTGTTCAAATCGGCACAAATCCCTCAACCACCTTCGGGCATCCGTCCCACATTCCACCGGTTCCCCCGGCCGGTTCGGCGCCCTCGCACAGAGAAACGAACGAGAGCGCGGTTTTGTTGCGAGGGAGCGCGCGGCGGTGGCGAGGGTCACGCCCAGATCACGGACGCGCAACGCGCCCTCGCTGACGGCCGGATGATCCGGCGCTTCTCCCGGAGTGGACACGGATAAACCTTTCGGCGGTCCCCGGAGCCCGGATCTGATGAAACAATGCGGGGGACAGCACGCCCTGTTGACAGGCCGTCTACTGACGGAAGCGGCCGGGCTCCACGACCATCCGAGGCGCATCGCACTCCATGGACAACGACAACGCCATCGCCGGCGACCCGCTGGCCCTCCCCCACCTGCTGCCCGCCCCCGCCGCGCACCCGACCACGGTCGCCGGCTTCGCGGGGCTGGCCGTCGCGCTCGCGGGTGATCGGGAGTGTTGGCGTTCCCTGGTGCGGTACGACGCGACCAGCCGCTGGTACCACCGGCTGCGGGTCGGCCCTGGCTACGAGGTCTGGCTGCTGAGCTGGCTGCCGGGGCAGGGCAGCGGGCGCCACGACCACGGTCCCTCGTCCGGCGTGTACACGGTGCTCGCCGGCGCGCTGACCGAGCACGCCGCCGGGCGCGGCGAGCGGGTGCTCACGCCCGGCTCGCTGCGGGTCTTCGCCCCCGGCTACGTCCACGAGGTGGTCAACGCGGCGCTAGAGCCGGCCGTCAGCCTGCACGTCTACTTCCCTGGGCTGACCGAGATGCCCATGCGCCCCCGGCGCGAGGCGACGCACTCCCCCGCGTCGCGCCCCAGCCCCCGGGGCCTCCTCGCCTGCTGACAGACTGGGCCACATGCGACGCATCGTGGTTCTGTCCGGCGGAATCGGTGGCGCCCGCTTCCTGCGCGGCCTGTTGCGGGCCGCGCCGGAGGCCGAGGTCACCGTGATCGGCAACACCGGCGACGACATCCATCTCTTCGGCCTGAAGGTCTGTCCCGACCTCGACACCGTGATGTACACGCTCGGTGGCGGCATCCACGAGGAACAGGGCTGGGGACGGGCGGACGAGTCGTTCTCCGTGAAGGAGGAGTTGGCCGCCTACGGCGTCGGGCCCGAGTGGTTCGGGCTCGGCGACCGGGACTTCGCCACGCACATCGTGCGCACCCAGATGATGGGCGCCGGCTACCCGCTGAGCGCGGTCACCGAGGCGCTGTGCCAGCGCTGGAACCCGGGTGTGCGGCTGCTGCCGATGACCGACGACCGGGTCGAGACGCATGTGCTGGTCGACGACGAGCGGGAGGGCCGGCGCGCGGTCCACTTCCAGGAGTACTGGGTGCGGATGCGCGCCGGGGTGCCGGCGCGGGCCGTGGTGCCGGTCGGCGCCGACCAGTCGAAGCCGGCGCCGGGGGTGCTGGAGGCGATCGCCGAGGCGGACGTCGTGATCTTCCCGCCGTCCAACCCGGTGGTCAGCGTCGGCACCATCCTCGCGGTGCCCGGCATCAGGGAGGCCATCGCCGACGCCGGGGTGCCCGTCGTGGGGCTGTCCCCGATCGTCGGGGACGCCCCGGTGCGCGGGATGGCCGACAAGGTGCTGGCCGCCGTCGGCGTCGAGGCGACCGCCTCCGCCGTCGCGCTGCACTACGGGTCGGGGCTGCTGGACGCCTGGCTGGTGGACACGGTGGACGCGGCGTCCGTCGCCGGGGTCGAGGCGGCGGGAATCCGTTGCCGGGCCGTGCCGTTGCTGATGAAGGACACCGAAGCGACCGCCGAGATGGCCCGGGCGGCGCTGACGATCGCCACGGAGGTCGACGACGTATGACGGCGCCCGCTTACCAGGTCTGGGCCCTCCCCGGCATCCCCGAGGTCCGTCCGGGGGACGAGTTGGCCAAGCTGATCGCGGAGGCGGCGCGGGCTTCGGAGGGGGGCGGGCTGGCCGACGGGGACATCGTCATCGTCACCTCGAAGATCGTCAGCAAGGCCGAGGGCCGGGTCCGGCGGGCCGACGACCGGCGGGACGCCATAGAGGAGGAGACCGTCCGGGTCGTCGCCGTCAAGGGCGAGGCCAGGATCGTGGAGTCCCGGCACGGCTTCGTGATGGCAGCCGCGGGCGTCGACGCCTCCAACACCCCGCCCGGCACCGTGCTGTTGCTGCCCGAGGACCCGGACGCCTCGGCCGAGGCGATCCGCCGGGGGCTGGCCGAGCTGCTGTCGGTCGAGGTCGGCGTGGTGGTCACGGACACCTTCGGGCGGCCCTGGCGCGAGGGGCAGACGGACGTGGCCATCGGGGCCGCCGGCGTCACCGTGCTGGACGACCTGCGCGGAGGCACCGACTCGCACGGCAACCCGCTGGGCGTCTCGATCACCGCGGTCGCCGACGAGCTGGCCGCGGCGGGCGAGCTGGTGAAGGGGAAGGCCGACGGGCTGCCGGTCGCCGTGCTGCGGGGGCTGGCGCACCGGACCGGCGGGGAGGCACGCGCGCGGGAGTTGGTGCGGGACGCCAGCATGGACATGTTCCGGTTGGGGACCTCGGAGGCGGTGCGGGAGGCGGTGACCTCGCGCCGCACGGTGCGGGAGTTCACCGAGGAGCCGGTCGACCCGGAGGCGGTGCGCCGGGCGGTGGCCGCCGCGTTGACCGCGCCGGCGCCGCACCACACCACGCCCTGGCGCTTCGTGCTGCTGGAGTCGGCCGAGGCCAGGACGGAGCTGCTGGACGCGATGCGGGAGGCGTGGATCGCCGACCTGCGGCGCGACGGGCGCTCCGAGGAGAGCGTGGAACGGCGCGTGCGCCGGGGCGAGGTGCTGCGCCGCGCGCCCTATCTGGTGGTGCCCTGTCTGGTGACCGACGGCGCCCACGACTACCCGGACGAGCGCAGGGCGCGCGCCGAGCGCGAGATGTTCGTCGTGGCGACCGGGGCCGGGGTGCAGAACCTGCTGGTGGCGCTGGCCGGCGAGGGCCTGGGGTCGGCGTGGGTCTCCTCGACGATGTTCTGCCGGGACGTGGTCCGGCGGACGTTGGGGCTGCCGGACGACTGGGACCCGATGGGCGCGGTCGCGGTCGGACACGCCGCCGCGCCGCCGCGTCCCCGGCCGGCGCGGGACCCGGAGGCGTTTCTCACCGTCCGCTGACGCCGTTCGGGCGGCGCGGTCAGCAGACGATCGCTTCGGCGCCCGTGGTGTCCTGCGCGTCGTCGGCCGGGGCGGCCGGCTCCTCGGCGGGAGCCCCGGGGCCCGTCTCGGCGTCCGGTCCGGCGTCCGGTCCGGGCCTGGGCAGCGGCTGGTCGTGGCGGAGCGCGTCGAAGAGCCGGTCGGCCGCCCGCTCGTCCCAGAGCACGGTGGAGCCGAGCCCGGGCGCCTCGTGCTGGCGGTCGGCGACCGGCACGGAGGCGAACTCGGCCGAGGCCGTGGTGAAGTGCCGCATCAGCCCCGCCAGTTCCAGCATCTGCTCGGCGTCCAGCCCCTCGTCGGCGCGGACCGAGTCCAGCAGCGCCTCCGCCATCGCGGCGACCTTCCCCGGGTTGAGCAGCACCCCGCCGCTGACCGCCTTGTCGGCGAACGCGGCCAGGAAACGCTGCTGACGTTCCATCCGGCCGAAGTCCGAGGCGCCGTCCACGTGCCGGGCCCGGACGTAGGCGAGGGCGCCGGGGCCGTCCAGGGTGCTGGTGCCGGCGGGCAGGTCGAGCCCCGCGTAGGCGTCGCGCAGCGGCTCGGTGGTGCAGACCTCCACGCCGCCGAGCTGGTCGACCGCCCGCATGAAGCTGACGAAGCTGACTTCGAGGTAGTGGTCGATCCTGGTGTCGGTCAGCCCCTCGACGGCCTCCACCATCAGCTGGGGACCGCCGTGCGAGAGCGCGGAGTTGAGCTTGTCGTCGTGCGCGTCGTGCCGCTCGGTGCTGTCCGGCATGGTGTGCGCGGGCAGGGTCGTGAGGGAGTCGCGCGGGAGGCTGACCATGCTGACGCGTTCCCTGTCCTCCGAGACGTGCAGCAGCAGGATCGCGTCGGCGCAGCGGCAGGAGGTGCCGCCCACGTGGTAGCGGGCGCGTTCCTCCTCGGTGAGCCCGTCCCTGCTGTCCGTGCCGACCAGCAGGATGTTGAGCCCCGAGCCGGCGTCCGGGCGGTCCCGCAGCCCGCCGAACGCGTCCACCCGCCCCACCCCGTCGGCGACCCCCGCCACCACCGAGTGGCCGACGCCGCTCGCGGTGAGCACCAGCGCGGAGAGCGTGCTGGCGATGCGGATACCCCAACGACGACGGCTTCTGGCTGGCATGGGTGGGTACACACTCCCGCTCGTTCGGAGACGGAGCGCCCACGGTACGCAGATACGATCTTGGGCTTTGAGGCGGCGCGCGCCGGGGTCCCCCGTTCGCGGTAACGTGAGCCGGTGACCAGCCTTCCCACTCCCGCCGTCTCCGTGATCATGCCGGTGCTGAACGAGGAGCGCCATCTGCGGACCTCGGTGCGGCACATCCTGCGACAGGACTACCCGGGCGAGCTTGAGGTGGTGATCGCCCTCGGCCCCTCGTCCGACCGCACCGACGAGATCGCCGCCGAACTGACGGCCGAGGACGCCAGGGTCCGCACGGTGCCCAACCCCACGGGCCGCACCCCCGCCGGGCTCAACGCCGCCATCGCCGCCTCCCGCCACCCCGTCGTGGTGCGGGTCGACGGCCACGGGATGCTCTCGCCGAACTACATCGCCACCGCCGTGCGGCTGCTGGAGGAGACCGGCGCAGCCAACGTCGGCGGCATCATGCACGCCGAGGGCGAGAACGCCTGGGAGCACGCGGTGGCCGCCGCGATGACCGCGCGCATCGGCGTGGGCAACGCGGCCTTCCACACCGGCGGCGCCGCGGGCGAGGCGGAGACCGTCTACCTGGGGGTCTTCCGCCGCGAGGTACTGGAGCGGCTCGGCGGGTACAACGTCGAGTTCATCCGTGCCCAGGACTGGGAGCTGAACTACCGCATCCGGCAGGACGGCGGGCTCGTCTGGTTCTCCCCCGAGCTGCTGGTCTCCTACCGGCCCCGGCCCTCGGTGCGGGCGCTCGCCAAGCAGTACCGGAACTACGGGCGTTGGCGGCACGTCGTGGCCCGCTACCACGCGGGCTCGATCAACCCGCGCTACCTGGCGCCGCCGGCCGCCGTGCTGGCGATCGCCGCCGGGCTGCTGGGCGCGGTGTTCACGCCGTGGACGCTGGTGGTCCCCGGCGGCTATCTGGCGGGGATCGTACTGGGCTCGGTGCCGGCCGGACGGGGGCTGTCGCCGGGCGCGCGGGTGCGCATCCCGCTGGCGCTGGCGACCATGCACATGTCGTGGGGCTGGGGCTTTCTGACGAGCCCGAGGAAGCTGGCGCGCAAGGTCGTCGCCGCCCGCCCGCCGGCGCCCGAGCCCAGCCGCTGACCCGGTCGGGCGGCGCCGGCCACCGGTCTACCAGGTGTAGAGCGGGTTGACCGGCATACAGTTGTCGCCGCCCGAGCCGGAGATGATCTCGTCGTCCTCGATCGTCGGCCCCTCGGGGGCGCGTTCGCCCTCCGGCTCCTCGGGCGCCTCGGGGAACGCGGTGCCCTCGCGCCAGTCCTCGCCGATCACCAGGGCCAGCCCCTCCGTCTCGGGCGAGGCCATGACCCGCTCGGCGGGGATGCCGAGCGCCTCGGCCAGCGCCTCGGCGTCCACCCGGTCCTCCTCCTCGGCGTAGCGGACCTCGGTGGTCGGCGAGGTGTCGGGGGCCGTGGCGTCGGTGACGGCCTGGGTGTAGCCCAGCCGGACCAGCTCCTCGGTGAGCACCCCGGCGCGGCCGTCGACCGGCGGCTGGAGGTCGGAGCCCGTCTCGTTGAGCACCGAGACCGCGACCTCGGCCGGCGGGCTGGGGTCGGGGGCCTCCTCGGTCTCCTCGGGCGTGGGCTCGGCCGGCTCGGCGTCCTGGTCGTCGAGCGGGACGTCGGTGCGCAGCATCTCGAAGAGGGCGGGCGCGCGGCTGGGGTCCGGTATGACGGTGACGCCGGGGTTGGCCGGGTCGGGCTGCCAGGGCAGGGTGACCATGTTGATGCGGTCGTTGGGGACCTCGCGCAGGTCGGTGCCGAGGTCGTAGAGGGCCTGGACCGAGCCCAGCTCGTTGTTGACGGTCAGCGCGTTGGTGGCGGCCTCGGCCAGGTCCATCAGCTCGCCGGTGTTGGTCAGCGAGGCGCTGGACTGCAACTCCTCGACCATGTGCGAGAGATACATCTGCTGCGCCTTGGTGCGGCCGATGTCGCTGCCGTCGGCGAAGCCCTTGCGGGTGCGCAGCCACTGGAGCGCCTGCTCGCCCTCGACGACGCTCTCCCCGGCGGTCAGCCGCAGCCCGGACTTGGGGTCGTCGATGTTCTCCTCGACGCACACCGGGACACCGCCCACGGCGTCGGCCATGTCCACCACGCCGGCGAAGTCGACCATCATGAAGTGGTCGATGTAGACGCCGGTCAGCTGCTCCCAGGTGGCGAGCACGCAGCCGGGACCGCCCCTGGCGAGCGCGTTGTTGATGGAGTCGGTCTCCGCGGCGGGGAACGTCTCGCCGCTGTCGGGGTCGGTGCACTCGGGGATGGCGACCTGGGTGTCGCGCGGGATGCTGACCACGGAGATGTTGCTGCGGTCGGCCGAGGCGTGCAGCAGCATCTGGACGTCCGCCCTGACCGGGCCGCCGGCGAGGTCGCGGGCGCCGCCGAGCTGCTGGTTCTCCTCGCCGTCGCGGGAGTCGGAGCCGAGCAGCAGGATGTTCAACGGGCTCTGGCCCGCCGCGTTGGGCGGCGGCTTCTCCAGGTCGCCGCTGCCGGCGCTGCGGGGCTTCTTGGTCAGGTTGCCGTTGAGGTGTTCCAGATAGAGGTAGCCGGCGACGCCCACCCCGGTCACCAGCAGCGCCAGCGATCCGGCCGTCCAGACCAGCACCCGCCGCCAGCGCGGCTTCCGTCCGCCCCCGCCCCTGGCCGCGCTGCCGGGCTCGCCGGGCGGCTCGTCCCCCGCGCTCGCGTCGTTCCCACCGTCGGCGCCGGGCTCAGGGGCCCCGGGGGCCGAGCGCTGGGCGGGGACGGCGGGGTCCCGTTCGTAGAGCGAGTCGTCCCAGCCGAGTTCGGAGGCTCTGTCGGGGGTGCCCGAGGCACCGCCCGTCCCGTCCTCGCCCGGTATACCGCTCCTCCGCAAGGGGTCCCCCACTCGCTCGCTCGTTCTCTCCGTCTCTTCGGACGGCCCCTTGGTCAGGACGGGTCAGTCGTGATCGGGCCCGACCCTTTCAGGTCGGACCCGGTCAGGAGGCGCAGACGCTCTCGTCGTCCGCCGTGATGCTGTCCACGTCGTCCGGCAGCTCCGCCGGAACCTCTATCGGCTCGCCGGCGCCTCGGAAGTCGTCGCCGAGGATCAGCACCATCGGCTGCTCCCCCGCCTCGGCCGACTGCTCCTTGAGCCCCGAGTCCGGAATCCCCATCATGTCGGCCAGCGCCGCGGCCTGTCCGGCCTGGTCCGGGCCGAACTCCAGGGTGGTGGTCTCCTGCGGCGAGGGCGCGTTGCCGGCGTTGGTCGCCAACGGCACGCCCTGCACGTTCTGCAGCCAGTCCAGGGTCACCTGCGCGGCGCCGATCACGTCGCCGCCGTTGTAGACGTCGACCCGGATCTCCTCCGGCGCGGCGGCGGCTTCCTCCTCCTCGGCGGCGTCCTCCTCGGCCTCGCGCTCCCGCTGCTCGTTGGGCGAGATGTCCTGCCGGATCATCTCCAGTATCGGCGCGGCGCGCCCCTCGTCGACGACCACGGTCGCCTTGGCGTCCTCCGGCTCGTCGGGGTTGTCGACGACGGGCAGCGTCACGAAGTTCATGTCGTCCATCGGCACGCCGCCCAGCGTCGACGCCAGGTCGCGCAGGCGCTGGATGCTGCCGATGCCGTCGTCGACGGAGAGCGAACGGGTCGCGGTGTCCGCGAGGTCCCACAGCTTGGTCGGGTCGGTCAGCATCCCGCCGTCGGTGATCTGACGCGCCATGGAGGCGACGAACTGCTGCTGGAGCTTGATCCGGGACAGGTCGCTGCCGGTGCCGACGGAGTAGCGGGTGCGCACGAAGGACAGCGCCTCCTCGCCCTCCACCACGTGCTCGCCGGCGGGCAGGTTGAGGTGCGACTTGGGGTCGTCGATGGGCTCCTCCAGGCAGATCGGCACGCCGCCGACCGCGCTGGAGAGGTCCTTGACCGCGTTGAAGTCGGCCATCATGAAGTGGTTGATCTCGACGCCGGTCAGCTGCTCGACGGTGTTCCACACGCAGCCGGGGCCGCGTCCGTCGGTGCCCATGCTCGTGTTGAAGCGGACGTTCTCGGAGGCCGGGATGGTCCGCGTGCTGCCGTCCTCCTGCTTGACCTCGCACTCCGGGATGTCGGTGATCAGGTCGCGCGGGATGCTCAGCCCGGTGGCGTGGCTGCGGTCCTCCGAGAAGTGCATCAGGATCGTGGTGTCGGCACCCTCGCTGGCGTCACCGCCGTAGGACTCGTTGCCCGAGCCGGTGCGGGTGTCGGTCCCGATGAAGAGGAGGTTGACCGCCTCGTCGGACGAGAAGTCGTTGTCCTTGCCGACGTCGTACTTGGTGATGTTGTCGTTGAGGCGGTTGATCAACCACCAGGCGCCCGCCGCGCCCATGACCAGCAGCAACGCGAGGCTGCCGCCGGTCCACATCAGTATCTTCCGGCCGCGCCCGCGCTTCTTCTTCCCACGGCCGGGCGGGGCCTCCTTGCCCTTGCGGCGGCTGCCGCGCTGGGCACGGCGGTCGCGTTGGGCCGGCAGCTCGCGGTCGCCGGCGGCCGGCGACTCGGTCTCGGACTCCTCGGCGGACGGTGCGCGACGCTGCCGTGGCGGAGTGTGACGGGCTCTGGGTGCTCCCGACGGATCGGTCGCCGCCGGCGCCGACGGCCGCTCGGGGCGGCCGGCGCCGTCGCCTCTCCGGCCACCCGTGAGCCGCAGCTCGTAGGTGCCGGTCTCCGGGTTGAATACCCACTGGTCAGCGGGATCGACGCCGTCCGCGCCGCCAGGTCCTCGCGCATCCACGTGTTCGCGTGCCCTCCGTGTGCCCTGCTAGAGGATCAGACGGGACACACTAGCCCGGAGGTTCCATGCCAAGCGATGCCGGTGAGGGATCCCACCCGCGAGGGGACGGCGGATTATCCGGGTTGGCCGTTCTATGAGGGGTTTTACCGCGTTGCTCTTTACCGTTTCATGGGTTCCCGGACCGAAACTCGTTACAGGGAGAGCGGGATCTCCACGCCCCGCGACGGCCCCTTCGGGGCGTCGTCGACCTCGGTCGCCACGGGGGGAACGGCCGGGGAGTCCGGCGGCGGGGCACTCTTTCGGGCGGTCCAGCCGAGCGCCGCGGTGAGGAGGACGACGGCCGCCACCGCGAGCGCCACCCAACGCGGCCAGCGGGGGCGGTCGAGCGGGTCGCGCGCGTTCCACTCGTCCCAGTCGTCCTCGTCGGCCCACCCCAGCCAGCCGGCCCAGGTGTCGGGCACCTCGCCCCGGCCGCCGTCCGCCGGCTCGTCGGCCCGACGGTCCACCGGCTCGGCGAGCCGGTGGTAGTCGGGCTGTCGCGGGACCCTCATACCCCGATCCTGCGGCGGCCCCGCCGGGCCGGCCACCGTCAGTCGGCGAAGTGGGTGACGCGCTCACTCTCCCGGCGCGCGGCGAGCGCCTCGGAACCCAGCCGGTCGGCGTTCCGGCAGAGCACCACGGAGCCGCCCACGGCCAGCGGCGCGAAGAGCCCGGCGGACAGGCCGTCCCAACCGCCGTACCCGCGCGTGGACATCAGACGGCACCCGGGGCCCAGGCCCAGCGCGGCGGCGTCCTCCCTGGCCCGCGCCAGCAACTCCCCGCCGGTGAGCGCGGTGCCGCCGACCACCAGCGCCGGGTCGTCGGGACCCGGCGGGTCGAACGCGGCGAAGGTGTCGCCCTGCCCCGGCGCGACCAGCGCGTAGTCCGAGAACCCGGCGGGCACCTCGGGGAAGCGCCCGCCCAGCGGGCGCAGCGCCAACGCCACGCGCTCCCCCGTGCAGGCGCGCGCCTCCTCGATCCGGTCGGGACCGGCGACCACGAGATCGACGTCGGCCGGGTCGCCGTCCACCTCGGCGACCACCCCCGTCGCCGCGCAGGCGAGCAGCCAGACAGCGGTCTGCCAGTGCGCCGGCAGCAGCAGCGCGAGCCGCTCGCCCCGGGCAGCGGCCAGCTCGTCCTGGAGCAGGTTGGAGGTCTTCGCCACCCAATTGGCCAGGGTGGCGGCGGAGAATTCGACCCGTTCGCCGGTGGCGTCGTCGTAGTAGGTGAGCAACGGGCGACCCGCGTCGCTCGCCAGGGCGGAACGCAGCAGGTCGGCGGGGGTGCGGTCGGCGGTGTTCATCCCCGTCAGCCTACGCCGGGGCGCTGGGCCGTCCGCGCTACCCGGGGACCGCGAAACGCGACGTGCGATCTCACGGAAAGTCAGCTCACGGACACTCAGAAGTCGACATCAGTCATGACGTATGACAACCATCAGGACTATGCGTGCATTCCGAACACTCTCGCTCCGTTCCCTTCCGTTGATCGGTTCGTGCACCGCCGCGCTCCTCGTTCCGTTGACCCTCCCGCTCGGGGGCGCGGCGCAGGCGGCCGGCAGTGCCGAGGGTGCGGCGCCGCGCACGGCGGCGGCCACCCAGTCCCTGTCCCTCTCCGAGATGACCCCACTCGCCGGCAGCAGCGGTGCAGGCGAGGGGGGCGAGGACGGCGAGCCCGTTCTGTCCCTCGCCGGACAGGGCCTGCCGGCCACCGACACCGACCCGTTCTCGCTGCTCGGCGTCGTCTGGTCCGACGCCGACGAGGAGTTCCACGGCACGATCGAGGTACGCGCCAGGGACGCCGGGAGCGGCGACTGGTCCGACTGGATCGCCCTGGACTCCCACCCCGAACACGCGCCCGACGCCGGGGCCGTGGCCGACGAGGGCGACGAGACCCGAGGCGGCACCGCGCCGCGCTGGGTCGGCGAGTCCGACGGCGTACAGGCCAGGGTCGCCCCCGAGGACACGACCGCCGCGCTGCCCGACGGGCTCAGCCTGGAGCTGGTCCACCCGGGCGAGATGGCGCTCGACCTGCTGGCGCCCCAGCCGGAGGCGGTGCCGGCCGCCGGCGACCACGTCGGCCCGCGCCCCGGCATCGTCATCCGCTCCAAGTGGGGCGCGGACGAGAGCCTGCGGGAGAGCGGCTACGCCTACACGGACACGGTGAAGACCGCGTTCGTCCACCACACCGCCGACACCAACAACTACAGCTGCTCCGAGGCGCCGGCGATGATCCGCGCCATCTACCGCTACCACGTGGTCAGTCAGGGCTGGCGCGACGTCGGCTACAACTTCTTCGTGGACCGCTGCGGCACCATCTACGAGGGCCGCGCCGGCGGCGTCATCGAGCCGGTGCTGGGCGCCCACACGGCCGGTTTCAACCACAACAGCATGGGCATCGCGGTCATCGGCTCCTACGGCTCGACCAAGCCCAACCAGGACGTCACCGACGCCCTGTCACTGCTGACCGGCTGGAAGCTCGGGCTGTTCGACGTGAACCCGAGCGGCACGGCCAACCGCACCTCCCAGGGCGGCGGCAAGTACGCCAAGGGAACGACCGTGAACATGTACAACATCTCCGGCCACCGCGACGGCTTCGCCACCGAGTGCCCCGGCGACCAGCTGTACTCCGCGCTGCCCGGCGTCCGTTCGCTGGCCAGCAAGCTCCAGGGCAGGTGACCGCCCCGGCGGGGCCACCCGGCGGGGGTGCGCGGCGGGGCCGACAGTAGCCTTGCCGGGTCATGCCGGACCGTGAGTGGGCCCCGCCCGAACCCTACGACCTGCGCCGCAGCCTTCTCGTGCTGCGGCGCGGGCCGTATGACCCCGCGTTCCGCGAGGAGCGCGACGGCACCCTCTGGCGCGGCACCCGCACCCCGCTCGGGCCGGCCACGCTGCGGCTGCGCCCCGGGGCGCGGATCGCGGCGCGCGCGTGGGGGCCGGGCGCCGACTGGGTGCTGGACCGGCTGCCCGCGCTGCTCGGCGGCGAGGACGACCCCGGGGAGTTCGTGCCGCGCCACCGGCTGATCGCCGAGGCCAGGCGGCGGCACCGGGGGGTCAGGCTGATCCGCACCGGGCTGGTGCTGGAGTCGTTGATCCCCTCCGTCCTGGAGCAGCGCGTCACCACCGAGGACGCCTACGGCTCCTGGCGGCGGCTGCTGCGCTGGTTCGGCGAGCCGGCGCCGGGGCCTGGCGCGGACAGGGACCTGTGGGTGATGCCGGACCCGAGGACGCTGGCCCGCGTCCCGTCCTGGGACTGGCACCGGGCCAACGTCGACGGTTCGCGCTCCGCCACCCTGATGCGGGTGGTGCGCGTCGCCCGGCGGATGGAGGAGGCGGCGGCGATGGAGCTGCCCGCCGCGTTGGCCAGGCTGCGGGCGATCCCGGGCATCGGGCCGTGGACGGCGGCCGAGGCGTTGCAGCGCAGCAACGGTTCCCCCGACGCGATCACCGTCGGCGACCTGCATCTGCCGGGCACGGTCGGCTACGCGCTGGCCGGCGAACGGGACGCGGACGACGCCCGGATGCTGGAGCTGCTGGCCGACTACCCGGGGCAGCGGCACAGGGCCGCCCGCTATGTGCTGCTCAGCGGCGTCGCCCCGGCCCGGCGGGCGCCGCGTCAACGGCACGCGCGCATCGCCCGGTTGTGAGCGGAGGGCGCGAACGGCGCGGAGCGGGGGCGCGGAACGGCGGCGTGCAGAGCGCGGAACGGGGGCGCGCGCGGCATTCAGCCCAGGTCGGCGCCCCTGGCGCGCAACTCCTGGATCTCGCGCCGGCGCGCGAGACGGTGGGTGCGCCGGATCTGCGCCTCCTGAAAGCGCCTCCGGTCCAGCTCGGTGTCGGGCAGCACCGAGGGAACGCGGCGCGGCTTGCCGTTCTCGTCGACGGCCGCGAAGACCAGATAGGCGGTGCCGACCCGGGTGGCGGGCGTCGACTCGTTCCACCGCTCGGCGAGCACCTTGACGCCGATCTCCATGGAACTGCGGCCGGTCCAGTTCACCTGGGCGTGGACATGGACCAGGTCGCCGATGCGCACCGGCACCAGGAAGAGCATCTCGTCCATGGAGGCGGTGACGGCCGGCCCCCCGGAGTGGCGGCCGGCGACCGCGCCGGCGGCGTCGTCGACCAGCTTCATGATCACGCCACCGTGCACCGTGCCCAACAGGTTGACGTCGTTCTGACTCATGATGGTGGAGAGCGTGGTCCGCGAGGCCGCGGTCGGCTTGCCTCCGGGATCGGCGTGATCAGCCGGACCAGTGGGATCAGTGGGATCAGTGGGCACATCGGTCATAAGTCCAGCGTAAGCACCCCGACCGGTCCGATAATGCATCAGGTCTGCCACAGTGCGTGGCCCGCGTTTCCCCCGAACGGCATACCGGTGCACACTGGCGTGCTATGAGCGACTGGCCCGACGGGTGGACCGACGACGACCAGCACCGGAGCGGTTACGGCAGGGGAGGCGGCAGCGCGACCCCGGAAAGCGCCCGGGTCATGCCGCACGTCCGGAGACCGCCGAGACAGCGCTCGCCACACCACGACGCCCACCAGCAGCCGCCCGGCCAGCCGGACCCCGGCTACGACTCCGGCTGGAACGACGGCCAGGTCTACCGGGGCGCCGGCCGGCAGGAGCCGCCGCCGCCGGACGCCCCCCACCCGTACGGAGGGCAGGGCCCCGACCAGCCGAAGCCCCGGCCGCGCTGGGGGCGCCGAATAGGCTTCAGCCTGCTGGCGCTGGTCCTCGTGCTGGTCGTGGTGGGGACCGCCACCTACTTCTGGGCGGACGGCAAGCTCAACCGGGACGTGGACCTGGAAGCGCTGGAGGACCGCCCGGAGCCCGGCGAGGGCACCAACTTCCTGATCGTCGGCTCCGACAGCCGCGAGGGGCTGAGCGACGAGCAGCGCGAGGAGATGCGCACGGGCAACGCAGAGGGCAGCCGCACGGACACGATCATGATCCTGCACGTGGGGTCGAACGGGAACACGATGGTGAGCCTGCCGCGTGACTCCTGGGTGACCATCCCCGAGTTCACCGGCTCCGAGTCCGGCAACCGCATCCCCGAGCAGGGACAGAAGATCAACGCGGCGTTCTCCATCGAGGGCCCCTGGCTGCTGGCCCGCACCATCGAGCACAACCTCGACATCCACATCGACCACTACGTGGAGATAGGCTTCGGCGGTTTCGCCAACGTGGTCGACGCGCTCGGCGGCGTCGAGATGTGCTTCGACGAGCCGATCCAGGACGAGAACTCGGGCGCCGACTTCGCCGAGGGCTGCCACCAGCTGGACGGCGCCGAGTCGCTGGCGTTCAACCGGCAGCGCTACCAGGAGGCCGAGGGCGACCTCGGGCGCACCAAGAACCAGCAGGAGTTCCTCGGCACCCTCGCCGACCAGGCGGCCTCGCCCGGCACGCTGCTGAACCCGTTCAAGCTCTACCCGACGATGAGCGCCAGCCTGGACGCGCTGACCGTCGACACCGAGATGAGCCTGTGGGACCTGCGGAGCATGTTCTGGGCGATGCGCAGCGCGGAACGCATGAACATGCCGGTCGCCGACCCCGGTTACGCGGCCCCCGACGGCAGCTCGGCGGTGCTGTGGGACGACGAGCAGGCCGACGCGCTGATGGAGCAGCTGCGCAACGACGAGGAGGTCACGGTCGGGGTGGAGTGACCCCCGGCACCCGCGACGCCCCCGGCCTCCTCCGAGGCCGGGGGCGTCGGGCGTTCAGCGGCTCGTCTCCGCGCTCAGCCAGGCGAGATAGGCGTCGCTTCCGGCGGTGATCGGGGTGGCGATGATCTCCGGCGTGTCGTAGTCGTGCGTCTCGTCGATGTGCGCGGCGAGTTCGTCGTAACGGGCCGCGGTCGTCTTGAAGAGCACCCGCCACTCGGCGTCGCTCTCGATCCGCCCCTCCCACCGGTAGACGCTGGTCACCGGCCCGTCGATCTGCGCGCAGGCGGCGAGGCGCCGCTCGACGGCGCTCGCGGCGAGCGCGCGCGCCTTGTCCTCCGCGTCGGTCGTGGTGAGTACGGCGAGATGGTCGGCCACGGTTGCCCTCCGGGGTGCGCTCGGCTCGGCTCGGCTCGGCTGTGCGGCGACGGTACCGCGAGACGCGGAACGCCCGACCGGGGATTCCCGGTCGGGCGCCTCGTCCGGCCTTCGGCCCCGGGGCCGATGGGTCTAGGAGAACCAGTGGAAGTACCAGGCGTTGATGGTGTCCGGCTTGTAGCAGACACCGACCTCGTAGTAGCGGGCGAAGTCCGCGCGGGTGACCTTGCACTCGTGCTCGGTGGCGAACGGCCCCTCGATCGTCTCCACCGGCGCAGCGACGCTCGTCGCCGCAGTCGTGTGGTGGTCGGCGGCGGTCGCCGACGCCGGCAGGGCCGCGACGGCGCCGAAGGCGGCCATCGCGGCGACCGCCGCGCCCGCGACCCGTGTGCGTGCCGGTATGAACCTCATGCTGATGCGCCCCGTTCCTTGTCATGACGGCTCACCACGCGTCGTTCGCGCCGCGCGGCGGAGCGGCGACTGCCACTCGTCACCGATCGTAACTCCGGTGCGCGATACACGAGTTGCGGCCCTCCCCGGGAACGCCGGCGCCCCCACGGCTCGGCGACCATCGGCCGGCCCGGCCCGCGGGCAGAGCGCGCGTGACGTTGCCGCTGGTCAGAGCGGTGTGCGAGACGCGTGTGGCCCCACGCCCCGGTACCCGATCCGCCTCGGGGCCGTGCGTGCGGAGGGCGAGGGGGCCGCGTTCATCCGGGGAAACGGTGCAGGCCCTGTGCCGTATCCGCTCGCACAGAGTGAAGTTCGCCGCCGCTGGAGGCGCGCACGACGGGCGCACCGCGGCCACGGCCGGCGGCCGGCCCGGCGGCGTTCCCGACGGTCGGGGTGACACGGAACCCCGCGCCCGGTCGCACACGCCCCCTCCCCGGCGGAGGCGGCCGGGGCGCGGCGGAGAAGCGGAATCCGGGCCGGCGCCCGCCCCGCCCCGAGGCACCCCGGAACGCGCGGTTCGGGTCGTGAGGTCCTCACGGAGATGTGGTGTGCACGCCCATGGGCCGACGATCCGTCCGTCGCCTACGGGCGCGGGCTTACGAGGCGCCGCCGCTCCGGTAGCATCCGGCCGCATGGACGGCGGCCGGCTCGATCAACGCGTGCCCTGGGCGCGGCTGCTGCCCGCGTTGCGCTGCCCCGTCTGCGGCGCGGGGCTCGCCGCGGGTGAGCGGTCGGTGCGCTGTCCCGCCGGGCACAGCTTCGACCTGGCGCGTCAGGGGTATCTCAGCCTGGCCGCCGGGCGGGGCGCCGGGGCCCACGCGGACGGCGCGGCCATGGTCGAGGCCAGGTCCGCGTTCCTCGGTGCCGGGCACTACGCGCCGCTGACCGAGGCGCTGGCCAGGATCGCGGCGGAGGCGGCGCCCGCCGACGGGCTGCTGGTCGACGCGGGCGGCGGCACCGGGCACCATCTCGCCGGGGTGCTCGACGCGCTGCCGGAGGCGGCCGGGCTGACCCTGGACGTCTCCAAGTACGCGCTGCGCCGGGCGGCGCGGGCGCATCCCCGGATGGGCGCGGCCAGCGCGGACGTGTGGCGCGGGCTGCCGCTGCGCTCCGGCGCCGTGGACGTGCTGCTGAACGTCTTCGCGCCGCGCAACGGCGCCGAGTTCCGCCGGGTGCTCGCCCCCGGCGGCACCCTGCTGGTGGTCACCCCCGGCCCGGACCATCTGGCCGAACTCCGCGCCGCCGGCGGCCTGTTGTCCGTCGACCCGGCCAAGGAGGAACGGCTGCGCCGCACCCTCGCCGGCCATTTCACGCAACGCGCTGAGGAACGGCTGGAGTTCGGGATGCGGCTGACCGCCGCCGAGGCCGCCGCGCTGGTCGGCATGGGCCCGAACGCGCACCACGCCGCCGCGCGCACGGCCTCCGGGGCGCCGCCCGCGACCGTCACCGCCTCGTTCCGGCTGACCGTCCACCGGCCGGGGAAGAGCGCGTGAGGCTGTCGCGGGTGAGCCGGCGCCGGGGCGCGCGCGGCCCCTGGGTGCTGCGCGAGGTCGATCTCGAAGTGACCGCCGGCTCGCTCGTCAGGGTCACCGGCGCCAACGGCGCCGGGAAGACGACGCTGCTGCGGCTGCTGGCCGGGGTGGACGCGCCCGACGCGGGGCGGATCGTCGACCGGCCGCGCCCCACGGGCTTCGTGCCGGAACACTTCCCCGCCGAGCTGCCGTTGACGGCCCTCGGCTACCTCGGCCATCTGGGGCGGGTCCACGGGTTGCGTGGCGCTGTGGCGCGGGAGCGGGCCGAGCGGTGGCTGGAGCGGCTGGGCGCCGCGGGGTACGGGCGCACCCCGCTGGCCGAGTTGTCCAAGGGGACCGCGCGGAAGGTCGCCGTCGCACAGGCGCTGCTGGCCGATCCGGCGCTGCTCGTGCTCGACGAGGCGTGGAGCGGGCTCGACCGGGAGGCCAGGGCGCTGCTGGACAGCGTGGCGGCCGAGCGCGTCGCCGCCGGGGCCACCGTCGTCTTCGTCGACCACGCGCCCCGGGGGCTGGGGAGCGCCGTCGACCGGGTGCTGCGGATCGCGGACACCCGGGTCGCGGAGGAAGAGGGCCCCGCGCCGGCCGACGGCGTCGGGCAGCCTCCCGTGACCGTGATCGCCGAGGGCCCCCCGGGCGCCGCGCCCCCGCCGCTGCCGGCCGGCGTGCGCTGGGTCCCGGCCCCGCGAGGGCGGGTGCGGATCACCGCGCCGCCGGCCGTCTCCGACGCCGTCCTCCGGAGTCTGCTGACGGCCGGGGCCCGTTGGCACGTTCACGCGGTCTCGCCGCCGGCGGGGCGGGAGGGCCCGGGGTGAGGGCGCTGCTGTGGTACCAGACGACGCTGCTGCTCCGTTCCCGGCACGTGCTGCCGCCCGCCCTGCTCCACCTCGCCGTACTCGCCGTCGGTTTCAGCCCCGGCGACCCGATACTGGACTCGCTCGCCGTGAACGCGGCCGTCGCCCTGCCGACCGCCGTCTGGCTGACCTGGGCCTGCACCCACAACGAGCCGCCGGCGGCACGGAGTTGCACGGCCGCGGCGGCCTCTCCCCGACGGGCGCAGCTGGCCTGTCTGCTCACCGGTGCCGGCGCGGCCGGGCTGCTGGCCGGTGTCTGCTGCGCGGCCGTCGCCCTGCTGGCCGGCGGGCACGCGGGCGACCGTGCCACCGCCGTCTCCCGGCTTCCGGCGCTCGGAGCGGGGCTGACGGCGACGCTGGTCTGCGTGCTGGCCGGCACGGCCCTCGGCGCCCTCTGCGGCCGACCGATGCTGCGCGGGCGGGCCCGCGCGTTCCTCCTCGCACTGGGCGGTTCCGTCGCGTTGCTGGCGGCGGGCGCCTCCCCGGCCAACGCGGCGGTCTCCGAGCTGGTGCGCGGGAACCAGGACGGCACGGTGCGGCAGCCGCTGCTCCCCCTGCTCGTGGTGCTCACGGCGACGGCGCTGGTGACAGCCCTGGCCTGCCGGCGGGCCGAACGCGGGGAGTGAGCCGGCCGCGACGGGCGGCGGCGGGCCACGGCACCTGTTGTTCAGCCAGAGTTGTCACGAGCGGTGTCCGTTGCGCCCCGTTCGCGCACCATAGTGGCGCCCGTCATGACGTGAATCGGCCACGGGAGGTACCGAGAATGGCGCAGGCGGGCGAGAACAGCACCGGATCGATCGGCCGGCGGGGCGTGCTGCGCGGCGCGGCGACCGCGTCGGCGGCGTTGGCGCTGCCCTCGGGGCTCGCGTGGGCCGGTGCCGCGCCGGCCCAGGCGCTCGGTGGCCGCCCGTCCGCCGACTGGGGCGTGCAGGTCGGCGACGTGACCGGGGAGTCGGGGCTGGTCTGGGTGCGCTCCGACCGGCCGGCGCGAATGATCGTGGAGACGTCGGCGACGGAGTCGTTCCGCCGCCCGCGCCGGTTCGCCGGGCCGCTGCTGGGGCCCGGCACCGACTTCACCGGCACCACCCGGCTGCGCGGACTTGAGCCCGGGCAGCAGGTCCACTACCGGGTGACGCTGGTCGACCCGCACGACCACCGGCGCACCGGCCGGCCCGTGACCGGCACGTTCCGCACGCCGTCCGCACGGCGCTCCGCCGGCACCCGTTTCGTCTGGTCGGGCGACCTGGCCGGGCAGGGCTGGGGCATCAACCCGGAGCTGGGCGGCTACCGCGCCTTCGAGGAGATGCGGCGGCTGGACCCGGACTTCTTCCTCTTCAGCGGCGACACGATCTACGCCGACGGGCCGCTCACCGAGACCGTGGCGCTGCCCGACGGCAGGACCTGGCGGAACATCACCGTCGAGGAGAAGGCCAAGGTCGCCGAGACCCTCGCCGAGTACCGGGGCAACTTCCGCTACAACCTGGCCGACGAGAACCTGCGGCGCTTCAACGCCCAGGTCCCCGCCATCGTCCAGTGGGACGACCACGAGGTCACCAACAACTGGTACCCGGGCGAGCTGCTGGAGGACGACAACTACACGGAGAAGTCCGCCGATGTGCTGGCCGCCCGCGCGCGCCAGGCATTCAGCGAGTACTTCCCGATCTCCACTCTGCGCCCCGGGGCGCGCGAGGGGCGGGTGCACCGCGTCGTGCGCCGGGGTCCGCTGCTGGACGTCTTCGTACTGGACATGCGCACCTTCCGCGACCGCAACTCCCCCAACGACCAGCGGGAGAACGCGCAGGGCATCCTGGGCCGCGAGCAGTTGGAGTGGCTCAAGCGGGAGTTGACGCGTTCCCGCGCGCTGTGGAAGGTGATCGCCGCCGACATGCCCATCGGGCTGGTGGTCCCGGACGGCGAGACCGACTTCGAGGCGATCGCCAACGGCGATCCGGGCGCCCCACTCGGCCGGGAGCTGCAGATCGCCGAGCTGCTGCGGTTCGTCAAGCGCCGGCGGATCACGGGCACCGTCTGGCTCACCGCCGACGTGCACTACACCTCGGCCCAGCACTACCGGCCCGAGCTGGCGTCCTTCGGCGACTTCGCGCCGTTCTGGGAGTTCGTGACCGGGCCGCTGAACGCCGGTGCCTTCCCCGCCAACGACCTGGACGGCACCTTCGGCCCCGACCGGGTCTTCGTCAAGGCGCCCACCGTGGCCAACGTCTCGCCGGCCGAGGGCTACCAGTTCTTCGGCGAGGTCGAGATCGACGGCGAGAGCGGCGAACTCACCGCGCACCTGCGGGAGGTGGGCGGCGGGGTGCTCTTCTCCCAGACGCTGCGCCCCGGGCTCGTCGGGCAGTGAACGCCCCGGACGGCGGCCCGCGGTGGTACACCTGACCCATGGCAGGCACGACGTCCGGCGCGAACGACCCGCAGCCGGCGCTGCTCCCCGACCCGGAGGAGCGGCGCCGGCCCCCCGTGCACTGCCGGCTCTGCGGCCGGCCGCTGCGCGACCGCGAGGCGCGGACCTGGGGCCTGGGCCCCGAGTGCCGCGCCAAGCTGGAGCTGCGCACCGCACCCCGGCCGCCGGACGGGCCGGTGGAGCAGGACCCGCTACCCGGCGTCTGAGGCCGGGCCCGCGCCGGTGGCGCCCAGCAGCGCGCGGCACGGCTCAAGCCCGGTGATCTCCACGGGGGTTCGACGACGGGCCAGCCAGCGTTCCCTGGTCAGCCGCAGCCGCCGTTCCGTCACCGGCCGCCCGCGCACCACCAGCCGGGCGACGCCGTCGTCCTCGTAGCCGAGCTTGGCGGAGACCCGCAGCGAGGCGGCGTTGTCCTCCATCGCGCCGGAGACCGACTGCTCGGCGCCGAGCCCGGCGAAGGCCAACTCCAGCACGGCGGCCCGCATCTCGGTGCCGATCCCCCGGCCCTGGTGCGGCAGGCCGAGCCAGGAGCCGCTGCTGGTCTCGCGCAGCACGGCGAAGTCACGGGCGGCCAGCTCCTGGGTGCCGACCAGCTCGCCGTCGGCGAGGACCGCCAGGTTCAGCGCCCACCGCTCGGGCGCGAGGGAGGCGCGCGCGGCCCAGTGGTGCTGGATCGTGGCGAGCCGCTGCTCGTGCGGAGGACGGTCGGTCCAGGGGACCAGGAACGGCATCTCCTCGGGCGGATGCACCCCCTCCGCCGCCAGCTCCGCCATCCGCGCCAGGTCCTCGTCGTCGGGCAGGCGCAGCTCCAGCCTGGGGGTGCGCAGCCGGAGGCCCGCGAGGGGCCAGTGGTCGATCAGCATGGCCCATTCTGTGCGGCGGGAACCGGCCGGCTCATCCCCTTTTCGGGGTCCGGCGCCGCGGGTCAGGCCGTGGGGCGGCCCAGCGCGCGGTAGGTCCAGTCGGCCTTGCGCCAGAGGGAGGAGTCCAGCGTGTTCCGTCCGTCGAGGATGTGGCGGTGGGTCACGACCTCGCCCAGGGCCGCCGGGTCCAGCTCCTGGAACTCGCGCCACTCCGTCAGATGCAGCACGACATGCGCGCCGCGCGCCGCCTCGACGGCCGACTCGGTGTACCGCAGCGTCGGGAAGACGGCCCGGGCGTTCTCCGTGGCCTTGGGGTCGTAGACGCTCACCTCCGCGCCCTGGAGGTGGAGCTGGCCCGCGATGTTCAGCGCCGGGGAGTCGCGGACGTCGTCCGTCTCCGGCTTGAACGCGGCGCCCAGCACCGCGATCCGCCGGCCCAGCAGCGAGCCGCCCAGGGCCTCCCTGGCCAGCTCGACCATGGAGGCACGGCGCCGCATGTTGAGCGAGTCGACCTCGCGGAGGAACTGGAGCGCCTCGGAGGCACCCAGCTCGCCGGCCCTGGCGAAGAAGGCGCGCAGGTCCTTCGGGAGGCAGCCGCCGCCGAACCCGATGCCGGAGCGCAGGAACTTGCGGCCGATCCGCTCGTCGTGCCCGAGCGCCTCGGCGAGCTTGACCACGTCGCCGTCGGCGACCTCGCAGACCTCGGCCATCGCGTTGATGAAGGAGATCTTGGTGGCGAGGAACGCGTTGGCCGCCGTCTTCACCAGCTCGGCCGTGGGCAGGTCGGTGACGACGAGGGGGCTGCCCTCGGCCAGCGGCGTCGCGTAGACCTCGCGGAGCAGCGCCTCGGAGCGCTCGCTGGTCACCCCGATCACTATCCGGTCGGGGTGCAGGGTGTCGCGGACCGCGAAGCCCTCCTGGAGGAACTCCGGGTTCCACGCCAGCTCGGCCTCCTCGCCGGCCGGCGCCAGCTCGGCGATCCTGCGGGCCAGCCGCGCGGCGGAGCCGACCGGGACCGTGGACTTGCCGACGACCAGCGCGGGCCGGTCCAGGTGCGGCGCGAGGGCCTCGACGGCGCTGTCGAAGTAGGTCATGTCGCACGCGTACTCGCCGGCGCGCTGCGGGGTGTTGACGCAGATGAAGTGCACGTCGGCCGCGGCGGCCACCTCCTGCGGGGAGGTGGTGAACGACAGCCGCCCGGTCGATCCCGGCAGCCCGGCCACGTGGCGCTGGAGGATCTCCTCAAGGCCCGGCTCGTAGACCGGGGAGACCCCGCGGGAGAGGTCCTCCACCTTCGACGGCACGACGTCGAGGCCGATGACCTCGAATCCCAACTCCGCCATGGCCGCGGCGTGGGTGGCGCCGAGGTAGCCGAGACCGATCACCGAGATCTTGAGAGGCATGGCCCCGAGCATAGACGAACGGCCCTGTCGGCAAGCTCACCTATCCCCAGCCCCGGCATGACCCTAGGATCAGGTTACTTAACAGTCATGAACCGGTCGCGGGCCAGCACGAGAACCGGGTCGCGCACCAGGACGAGAACGCTTCGTGGGCAGGGAGTGAGACAGGTGTCAGGAGCCGGGGACTTCGATCTCTACCGTCCGGCCGAGGAGCACGAGATGCTCCGTGAGTCCGTCAGGGCGTTGGCCGAGGCGAAGATCGGGCCGCACGCCGCCGACGTGGACGAGCGGGCGCGCTTCCCGCAGGAGGCGTTGGACGCGCTGGTCGGCAGCGATCTGCACGCGGTGCACGTGCCCGAGGAGTTCGGGGGCGCGGGCGCGGACGCGCTGGCCACGGTCGTCGTGATCGAGGAGGTGGCGCGGGTGTGCGCCTCCTCCTCGCTGATCCCGGCGGTCAACAAGCTCGGCTCGCTGCCGGTGGTGCTCTCCGGTTCGGCGGAGCTGAAGGAGCGTTACCTGAGGCCGCTGGCCGAGGGGCGGGCCATGTTCTCCTACTGCCTCTCCGAGCCCGACGCGGGCTCGGACGCCGGCGGCATGAGGACGCGGGCGGTGCGGGACGGGGACTCGTACGTGCTCAACGGGGTCAAGCGGTGGATCACCAACGCCGGCGTCTCCGACTACTACACGGTGATGGCGGTCACCGACCCGGAGAAGCGGACGCGCGGCGGGATCTCGGCGTTCGTGGTGGAGAAGGGCGACGAGGGCGTCTCGTTCGGCGCCCCGGAGAAGAAGCTGGGCATCAAGGGGTCGCCGACCCGCGAGGTCTATCTGGACAACGTGCGCGTCCCCGCCGACAGGATGATCGGCGCCGAGGGCACCGGCTTCGCGACCGCGATGCGCACCCTGGACCACACCCGGATCACCATCGCCGCCCAGGCGTTGGGCATCGCGCAGGGCGCGCTGGACTACGCCAAGGGGTATGTGCGCGAACGCAAGCAGTTCGGCAAGCCGGTGGGCGACTTCCAGGGCGTCCAGTTCATGCTGGCGGACATGGCCATGAAGCTGGAGGCGGCCCGGCAGCTGACCTACGCGGCGGCGGCGAGGTCGCAGCGCGAGGACGGCGACCTCACGTTCTTCGGCGCCGCCGCGAAGTGCTACGCCTCCGACGCGGCGATGGAGATCACCACGGACGCGGTGCAGCTCCTCGGCGGCTACGGCTTCACCCGGGACTACCCGGTGGAGCGGATGATGCGGGACGCGAAGATTACCCAGATTTATGAAGGCACGAACCAGGTCCAGCGGATCGTGATGGCCCGCAACCTGCCGTAGGACACCGCCGGCCTCCTCACCCCCCGGAGGGTGGGGAGGCCGCCGCCTGCTCGCGGCGGCCGATCAGGGCGGCCACGCTGTCGAGCAGGAACTCCAGGTTGAACGCGAAGTCCTCGCCGGGCGCGGTCTCGGCCTCGAAGACCCCCGACCTGGCGAGCTTGGCGACCGTCGGGTACCGCTCGTCGATCGCGGCCCGCGCCATCATCCGGCCGTAGGCGGGGCCCCACTCCTCGTAGGAGAGGCCGGTGCGCGCCGAGGCGCTGGACATCGCCAGCTCCTGCCGGGTGTCGCCCAGCACGAACCCGCCGACGATCATCAGCACGCCGATCGTGTCGCCCTCGTCCAGCGCGGTGGGGTCCAGCGCGGCCAGTGCCGCCTCCATCCAGGACAGGCTGTGGGGGCCCATCGGCGGCGCGCCCACGGGGATGTCCAGCATCCACGGCCGGTCGAGCAGGACGCGCCGCTGCCCGGCCGCCCAGCTCCGCAGCGCGCCGCGCCAGTCGTCGGGCCATTCCGCGGTGGCGGGCGCCCCGAGCGCCATGTCGAACATCAGGTCCAACAGGTCGTCCTTGCCCGGGACATAGCGGTAGAGCGTCATCGTGGTGACGCCGAGCGCCTGGGCGATCCGGCGCATCGAGACGCCGGCGATCCCCTCCTCGTCGGCGATCCGCACCCCCTCCGCCACCACCTGGTCGACGCTGAGGCTGCCTCTGGGGCCGCGCGCGCCGGGGGCGCGGGTGCGCCAGAGCAGTTCGAGCAGTTGCTCCGGGTCCCGCCCCCGCGTCTCCTCCGCCATCGCCGCTCCTCGTCCTTCGTCGCCGGGCCAGGGACGTCGCCATCGTAGAACTATGTACACCGTCCATGGTTTGTGTACGGTGTACAGAGAAAATATACGCCGTACACGGTTTCGGCTCGCCCCGGCGTGCCCGGAACCGCGGGAAAGGGGAGGGGTGGCGCGATGACCGCGACAGCGATCGAGGCGGAGGGGCTGCGCAAGCGGTACGGGGACACATGGGCGCTCGACGGTCTCGACCTGACCGTGCGGGAGGGCACCGTGCACGGACTGCTGGGCCCGAACGGCGCCGGCAAGACCACGGCGGTGCGGGCGCTGACCACGCTCACCCGGGTCTCGGCGGGGCGCGCGCGGGTCTGCGGGTTCGACGTGGCGGACGAGCCGGACGAGGTGCGCGCCAGGATCGCGCTGACCGGGCAGCACGCGGCGGTGGACGAGTATCTGAGCGGCCGGCAGAACCTGGTCCTCTTCGGCCGGCTCTTCGGGCTGACGGCACGGGCGGCGCGGCGGCGCGGCGAGGAGCTGCTGGACTCGTTCGGCCTGGCGGAGGCGGCGGGGCGGAGCGTCAACGGCTACTCGGGCGGGATGCGTCGCCGGCTCGACCTGGCGGCCAGCATGATCGTGACCCCCCGGTTGCTCTTTCTCGACGAGCCCACCACCGGGCTCGACCCGCGCAGCCGCAACCAGGTCTGGGAGGCGGTGCGTTCGCTGGTGACCGGGGGCACCACGGTGCTGCTGACCACCCAGTACCTGGAGGAGGCCGACCGGCTGGCCGACCTGATCTCGGTGGTGGACTCCGGGCGGGTGGTGGCCGAGGGCACCGCCGACGCGCTGAAGTCGCGGATCGGCGGCGACCGGGTCGAGGTGGTGGCGCGCGAGGCCGGGGACCTGCCGGCGACGACGGCGCTGGTGCGCCGGGTCTGCCGGGTGGAACCGGCCGTCGACGCGGAGTCCCGCCGGGTGGTGGCCGAGGTCGGGGACCGGGTCGCGGCGCTGACCGACGTGGCGGGCGCGCTGCGCGCCGCCGGGCTGCCGGTGGAGGACCTGGGCACCAGGCGGCCGACGTTGGACGAGGTGTTCCTGCGGCTCACCGGCGACACGGCGGGCGAGGGACGGCGCGAGGAACGGCACGAGGGGGCGGCGGCGTGAGCGCCGGACCGGCGGACGGCGTGCGGTCGCGGGGGGCCGCACGGCGCGGGTCGGGGGTGGCGCTCACGCACGGGCTGGTGATGACCCGGCGGAACATGGCGCAGCTGGCGCGCTCCCCCGAGGAGGTCACGCTCTACTTCAGCCTGCCGATCCTCTTCGTGCTGGTCTTCGGCTATGTCTTCGGCAGCGGGATGCGGGTGCCGGGCGGCGGGGAGTACCGGGAGTTCCTGCTGCCCGGCGTCTTCGCCATGACCATGCTCTACGGGATGGGGGCGACGGCGACCTCGGTGGCGTTCGACTCCAGCAGGGGCGTGGTGGACCGTTTCCGCTCCATGCCGATGGCGCGGTCCGCGCTGCTGGTCGGCCGGTGTCTGGCGGACCTGCTGCGGGGCGTGCTGGAGATGGCGGTGCTGGTGGTCTGCGGGCTGCTGGTCGGCTGGGAGTGGCACAGGGGCCCGGGGTACGCGCTGCTCGCGGTGGGACTCGTGCTGCTGTTGCGGGTGGCGATGTCCTGGATCGGCATCCTGCTCGGCCTGCTGCTGCCCAACCCGGACACCGTCGGCACGATCGTCTTCCCGCTCGCCTTTCCGCTGACGGCGCTCTCCGGCGTCTTCGTCGCACCGGAGCTGATGCCGGGCTGGCTGGGGACGGTCGCCGAGTGGAACCCGCTCACGTCGACCGTGGCGGCGAGCCGCGAGCTCTTCGGCAACCCGGGCCTCGGCGGGGAGTCCTGGGCGGCCGGGCACGCGACGCTGCTCGCGGTGGTCTGGCCGGTGGCGATGATCGCGGTGTTCGCGCCGCTGGCCATCCGGCGCTACCAGCGGCTGACCGACTGAGCCGGCGGGCGGGGCCAGGGGGGGCGGCCCCGCCCGCCGGCGGTCAGGAGGTCGGCTCGGCGCCGCCGTGGGACGGGCTCAGAGCGTGACGCCGTTCTCGCGCAGGTAGGTGAGCGGGTCGATGTCGGAGCCGTAGGACGGGCCGGTGCGGATCTCGAAGTGGAGGTGCGGTCCGGTCACGTTGCCGGTGGCGCCGGAGAGGCCGAGCTGGTCGCCGGCGGTGACGGTCTGCCCGGCGCTCACCGAGAGCGAGGACAGGTGGGCGTACTGGCTGTAGTGGCCGTCGTCGTGGCGCACCACGACCTCGGTGCCGTAGGAGCCGCCGCTGCCGGCGGTGACCACCTCGCCGTCGGAGACCGAGACCACCGGGGTGCCGGTCGAGACGGGGAAGTCGGCGCCGGTGTGGTAGCCGCTGGACCACAGGGCACCGGCGTTGCCGTAGCCGCTGCCGCCGACGCCCTCGACGGGCGCGACGAAGTCGCCGCTCGGGGCCGGCTCGGCCGGCTCGGCCGGCTCGGTCTCCTCGTCGTCGGCGGCTTCGCCGACCTCAAGGGTCAGCTCGACACCGGGAGTGATGCGGCCCGGGTCGTCGCCGACGGCCTCCCGGTTGGCCTCGTAGAGCGCCTCCCAGCCGCCGGCCACCTCGTTGTCGGCGGCGATGCGGTACAGGGTGTCGCCGCGTTCGACCGTGTGGACCGCGGGTGCGGCGGAAGCGGTGCCGGCGGCGACCAGCGGCAGCGCGAGGCCGGCGGCGCCCGCGGTGACGAGCAGGGTGGCGGCGCGGGAAACGCGCCGGGACGGCTGACGGCGGTGACGTCCGGTTCCGGACATGGGGTCTCCTCTCCGACGCCTGCGAGGTGAGCTGTCGGGTTCGGGCCGGAGTGGTGCCCGGCCACGGCCGGCCGCGCGCCTCCGGGGCGCGTGGTTCTGCCGTGACTTCACCCCTAGCCGGAACGTGTCCGGCGGAATTGGGTCCCCCGCTCCTGTCAGACGGATTTACCTCGTTTCCCGCTTCCGGTGACAGGATTCGGCGTCCGGAGCGGCTCGCCGCGAGTGCGACGCGGACCGAACGTTAAACCCGCCCATTCGCCTGCGACAACAATTCGGGAACGCGGGGAACGTGACCCGAATATCACCGGACGACCGGAATGACTCTGCGTTCTGATCGTTTTTCACACCGTCAACGGCGGCATTCGGCCGGGAAGTCAGCAACTCCCCGTCGAGTGAGGGGAATTCCGCTCCCGCCGGCCGGAGGGCCACCGCGCGGGCGGTCGGGAACGGCGTCCGGCCCGTGAGTTAGGTCACGGGCCGGGACGACGCGGTGTTATGTCGGCTTCGCCGGATTGGTTCCGTCAGGCGGGGCGCCCGTCCAGCTCCTGGATGGTGGCCAGGGAAGCCGGGCGGCGCGCGGCGATGTCGGCGGCGGCGGTCTCCGCTTCCCGCAGCACCCGCACCGCGTTCTCCCAGGTCAGCTTGGAGAGGTCGGTGCGCGACCAGCCGCGTGCGAGCAGCTCGGCGAGCAGCAGCGGGTAGCCGGAGACATCCTCCAGGCCCCGCGGCAGGAACGCCGTCCCGTCGTAGTCGCCGCCGATCCCGATGTGGTCGACGCCGGCCACCTCGCGCATGTGGTCCAGGTGGTCGGCGACGGTGGCGGGGGTGGCCAGCGGGCGCGGGTCCGCCTCCTCGAAGGCGTGGTGCACCCGCATCGCCGGCTCCGTGGTGTCCAGCGGGTGGAAGCCGTGCGCGGTCATGTTCGCCTCGGCCCGCCGGGTCCACTCGATCGCCTCGGGGAGAACGAACTTCGGGACGAACGTGGCCATCGCGATCCCGCCGTTGGCGGGCAGCGCGGCCAGCACGTCGTCGGGGACGTTCCGCGGGTGGTCGCAGACCGCGCGCGCCGAGGAGTGCGAGAAGATCACCGGAGCCTCGGTGACCCGCAGCGCGTCCCGCATCACGTCGGCGGAGACATGCGAGAGGTCGACCAGCATTCCGACGCGGTTCATCTCCCGCACGACCTCCTCGCCGAAAGCGCTGAGACCGTGGTGCGCCGGGTCGTCGGTCGCGGAATCCGCCCAGTCGATCGTCGAGTTGTGGGTGAGCGTCATATAGCGCACGCCGAGCCGGTGGAAAGCGCGCAGCGTCGCCAGCGAGTTGTTGATGGAATGCCCGCCCTCGGCGCCCATCAACGAGGCGATCCGCCCCTGCGCCCTGGCCGCCACCATGTCGTCGGCGGTCAGCGCCGGGGCCAGGTCGGCCGGGTAGCGCTCCAGCAGCCGGCCGACCACGTCGATCTGTTCGAGGCAGGCGCTGACCGCGTCGTCGCCGCTCAGCGAGGCCGGCACATAGACCGACCAGAACTGCGCGCCGACCCCGCCGGCGCGCAGCCGGCGCAGGTCGGTGTGGAGACGGCCCGTGAGGTCCCCCGCGATGTCGGCGCGGTCGAGGTCGTAGCCGACCGTCTCGCGCAGCGCCCAGGGCAGGTCGTTGTGGCCGTCGACCAGCGGATACTCGGCGAGCAGCTCTCTGGCCTCGGCGAGCCGCGCGGTGGTGTCGCTCATCGGGTTCCCTCCTCGGGGCGCTTGAGGGAGTCGCGCAGCCGGCGTCCCTTCTCCCTGGCCTGGTCGCGCAGTTGGTCCTGGAACGCGGCCATCCGCGCGCGCACCGCGGGGTCGGTGGCCCCCAGCACGCGCGCCGCCAGCAGCCCGGCGTTGCGCGCGCCGCCGACCGAGACCGTCGCGACGGGCACCCCGGCCGGCATCTGCACGATGGACAGCAGCGAGTCCATGCCGTCCAGGTGCTTCAGCGGCACGGGGACGCCGATCACCGGCAGCGGGGTCAACGAGGCGAGCATTCCCGGCAGATGAGCGGCACCGCCGGCACCGGCGATGATCACGGAAAGACCACGGTCGGCCGCTTCCTGACCGTAGGCGACCATCTCGGTCGGCATCCGGTGCGCGGAGACCACGTCGGCCTCGTAGGCGATGCCGAACTCGTCCAGCGCCTCGGCCGCCGCCCGCATCACCGGCCAGTCGGAGTCGGAGCCCATCACGATGCCCACCCGCGGGGCCGGGGTTTCACTCATGCCTCACCGTTCGTCGTCGGTTGGTCGTTCTGGCTGGTGCGCTCGGCAGCTCGTCGGGCCGCTCGTCCGGCCGCCCTCCGGCACGTCCTCGCCCGGCCCACCCGTGGCCGGGCGGCGCGGTCGCCCGCCGGGCGGTCACTCGTCGATGAGCCCGCGCAGGTAGTCGGCGGCGTGGCGGGCGCGCCCGGTCACCTCGTCGAGGTCGTCCCCGAAGGTCGTGACATGCCCCACCTTGCGCCCCGGGCGGACGCCCTTGCCGTACATGTGGATCTTCAGCCCCGGGTCCCTGGCCATGCAGTGCAGATAGGCCGGGTACATCTCCGGGTAGTCGCCGCCGAGCACGTTGGCCATCACGCTCCAGGGCGCGCGCGGCCGGGGGTCGCCCAGCGGAAGGTCGAGCACGGCGCGCAGATGGTTGGCGAACTGCGAGGTCACGGCGCCGTCCTGGGTCCAGTGGCCCGAGTTGTGGGGGCGCATCGCCAGCTCGTTGACCAGCACCCGGCCGTCCTCGGTCTCGAACAGCTCGACCGCGAGATGCCCGACCACACCCAGCTCGCCGGCGATCCGCAGCGCCATCTCCTGCGCGTGCGCGGAGAGCGCGGGCGCCAGCCCGGGCGCGGGGGCGATCACCGTGTCGCAGACGCCGTCCACCTGGCGCGACTCCACCACGGGGTAGGCGACCGCCTGCCCGTGGGGGGAGCGCACCACGTTGGCCGCCAGCTCGCGGCGGAACGCCACGCGCTCCTCGCCCAGCACCGGCACCCCGGCGCGGAAGGCGTCCGCGGCCTCCTCCTCGGAGCGCACCAGCCACACGCCCTTGCCGTCGTAGCCGCCGCGCACCGTCTTCAACACGACGGGGAAGCCGCCGATCTCGTCGGCGAACCTGACCGCGTCGGCCGGGTCGGTCACGATCCGGTGGCGCGGGCAGGCCACACCGAGTGCGGTCAGCCGGGCGCGCATCACGCCCTTGTCCTGCGCGTGCACCAGGGCGTCCGGCCCGGGGCGCACCGGGATGCCGTCGGCCTCCAGGGCGCGCAAATGCTCTGTCGGCACATGTTCGTGATCGAAGGTGATCACGTCGCACCCCTTGGCGAACGCACGCAGCGTGGCGAGATCGCGGTAGTCGCCGACCACCACGTCGTTCACCACCCGCGCCGCCGAGTCCTGCGGGGTGTCGCTGAGCAGCCTGAAACCGATACCGAGCGGGATGCCCGCCTCATGGGTCATACGGGCGAGCTGACCGCCTCCGACCATGCCGACCACGGGAAATGTCACGCGCCCCAGCGTATCCGGCGCCCGCCGGGCCCCTTCCCCGGGCCGGAACCGCGACGCCCCGCCACCACGTCACTGCTGGTGGTGGCCGGCCCCGGCGGTCGGTCGCCCGGCGCGCACAGCGCGTCACCGAAGGAACGGCGTGTGACACGAGGGGCGTGGGAGACGTGAAGGGCACCGGGGGCGTGCGAAGCGGGCGCGGGACGCGCGCCGGGGCGCGGGACGGCACGAGGGGCACCCGCCGGCGGGTCGCGGGGCCGGTCGCCGCGGCCCTGGCCCTGCTGCTCGCTGCTACCGGCTGCGGGGACGGGGGCTCCTCCGAGGAGGCGCGGTTCGACGACCCGGCGGAGCCGGTCGAGGTCGAGGCGGGCGAGAGCTTTGTGCTGGCGCTGCGCGAGAACCCATCCGTCGGTCACGCGTGGACACTGATCGATCCCGAACCGGACGACTCCGTGGTGCGGGCGGACGGAGACGACTTCGAGACGGACGAACCCGATCAGGTGGGCAGCGGAGGGACCCGGCTGCTGCGCTTCGAGGCCGTCGCCCCCGGCGCGACCACGATCACCCTGACCCGGCTCTACCGCGGCGAACACGAGCCGGAGACGGACCGCGCCTTCGACGTCGAGGTGGCCGACGCCGGGTGAGCGGCGGGGGCCGGGCCCGCCCGCCGGTCGCGGTGGCCGACCGGGCGCCGTGGTTAGCATGGCGAGCATGAACGAGGGGCGTCCGCTCCGGGACAGACTGCGCGGCGTCGCCAGGGAGGCGGCGAAGTTCGGCACGGTGGGAGCGTTCGGCTTCCTGGTCAACGTGGTCGTCTTCAACGTCTGCGCCCAGGTGCTCGGCCTGGCCCCGATCCGCTCCGGCGTGATCGCCACCTCGGCCGCCATCTGCACCAACTACGTGGGCAACCGCTACTGGACCTACCGCCACCGCGACCGCTCGGGCCGCCGCCGCGAGATCGCGCTCTTCGTGCTCTTCTCCTGCGTCGGTATGGTCATCGAGAACGGCGTGCTGGCCCTCTCCCACTACGGTCTCGGCTTCACCTCGGCGCTCGCCGACAACCTGGCGAAGAACGTGGTCGGCCTCGGCATCGGCTCGCTCTTCCGCTTCTGGTCCTACCGCACCTGGGTCTTCCGCCGGGCCTCGGACGAGCGGGAACAGCCGGCCCACCCCGTGGGCTCCGCCGCGCCACGCTGAGCGCCGGCCCGCCCGCGCGGGGACCCGCGGATTCCAGGGGTAGCGGATTCCAGGGTTAGGGGACGAACTCGCTGCCCTCCGCCTCGCGGCTGAGGAAGAGCGCGAAGACCGGCGGGGAGAGCCCCAGCAACTCCAGCCGGCCGCCGTCCGCCTCCGCCAGGTCGCGGGCGACGGCGAGCCCCAGGCCCGTCGAGTTCCGGCCACTCACCGTGCGTTCGAAGACCCGGGCGCCCAGCTCCTTCGCCACCCCCGGCCCCTCGTCGGTGACCTCGACCACCACCTGGTTGCCGGTGACGCGGCTGCGCAGCGCGACCGTTCCGGCGCCGTGCATCAGCGCGTTCTCCACCAGCGTCGCCAGCACCTGCGCCACCGCGCCCGGGGTGCCGACGGCGCGCAGCTCCTGCTTGCCGGAGTGCACGATGGCCCGGCCCGCGCCCCGGTAGGCCGGCCGCCACTCCTCGACCTGCTGGGCGACCACCTCGTCCAGGTCGAAGCCCACGGCCGAACCCAGCCGCGGGTCACGGGAGTTGGTCAGCAGCCGCTGCACCACGTCGGTCAGCCGCTCGACCTGGGACAGGGCGACGGTCGCCTCCTCCTTGACCGTGTCCACGTCCTCGGTCGCGATGATCTCCTCCAGGCGCATGGAGAGCGCCGTCAGCGGGGTGCGCAGCTGGTGGGAGGCGTCGGCGGCGAGCCGGCGTTCGGCGGTCAGCATCCGTGCGATCCGCTCGGCGCTGGTGTCCAGCACGTCCGCCACCCGGTCCAGCTCCGGAACCCCGTAGCGGCGGTGGCGGGGGCGCGGGTCGCCGGAGCCGAGGCGTTCGGCGGTCTCGGCGAGGTCGGTCAGCGGCGCCGAGACCCGGCGCGCCTGCCGCACCGCGAGCAGCGCCGCCGCCGCCACCGCCAGCAGCGAGACCACCAGGATGATCATCAGCATCCGCCCGATCTCGTTGCTGACGACGCTCCTCGGCTGCTGCACGGAGACGGTCTCGCCGTGCGCGCCGGTCTCGGTGCTCTCCATCGGGTTCTCGCCGGCCGCCGGGCCGAGCTGGATCGGGGGCTGGCCGAGCAGGTCGATCACGACGTGCCGGTCGGGCGGCGCGGAGGCCGCCATCTCCTTGGCGGTGATCGGCTCGCCCGAGGCGATCCGGCTCTCCACGTCGGCCAGCAGCCGCGCCGTCTCCGCCTCCAGCCGGTCCCTGGCGCTGGCCTCGATGGTGCGGGTCTCCACCAGGAACAGCGAGACCCCGAACACCGCGATCACCACGAGGACGACCGAGAGCGTGGAGTTGATCAGACGACGGCGCACGGGACCCGCTCAGCTCTTCTCGAAGCGGAATCCCACTCCCCTGACGGTGACGATGTAGCGGGGGTTGGCCGCGTCGTCGCCGAGCTTCTTGCGCAGCCAGGAGATGTGCATGTCCAGGGTCTTGGTGGACGACCACCAGGTGGTGTCCCAGACCTCGCGCATCAGCTGCTCTCTGGTGACCACCCTGCCCGCGTCCCGCACCAGGACCCGCAGCAGGTCGAACTCCTTGGCGGTGAGGTGGAGTTCGTCCTCGCCCATCCAGGCGCGGTGCGACTCCACGTCGATGCGGATGCCGTGCACGGCGGGCGCCGGGCCGGTCTCCGCGTTCCCGCGGCGCAGCAGCGCCCGGACGCGGGCCAGCAGCTCGGCGAGACGGAAGGGCTTGGTGACGTAGTCGTCGGCGCCGGCGTCCAGGCCCACGACGGTGTCGACCTCGTCCGCCCTGGCCGTCAGCACCAGCACCGGCAGGCCGAGGCCCTCGGTGCGCAGCCGGCGACAGACCTCAAGGCCGTCCATCCCCGGCAGTCCCAGGTCGAGCACCACCAGGTCGACGTCACCGCGCAGCCCCTCCCGCAGCGCTTCGGGACCGTCCTCGCGCACTTCCACCTCGTACCCCTCGCGGCGCAGGGCACGGGCCAGCGGCTCCGAGATGGATGCGTCGTCCTCGGCGAGCAGCACACGGGTCATGGGCTGATGGTAGACGCAAGGGCCCTGTCGGCACGGCAGGTCCCGGAACGAAGGGCACCGACGCAGGCGGGGGAACGCGCGGACGCGCTCCGGGGCGGGGCCTCGTACCGTCTTCAGGGCGGCGAACGGGGCGAACGTCTCCCGCTGCGGCGCTACCGGTCCGGAACCGGGGCCCCCAGCTCGGCCCACACCGTCTTGCCCGCGGCCTCCGCCTCCTGGGCCACCCCCCAGTCCAGGCAGAGCCGCTGCACGATGAACATCCCGTGCCCGCCCGGCCGGCCCGGCATCCGGGTGGAACGCGGCGCCGGGGTCCCCTCGCCCCGGTCGAGCACCTCGATCCGCACCAGCTTCACGCCCCGGCCTATCCGCAGCTCCTCGGGGCCCCCGGCGTGCAGACAGGCGTTGGTCACCAGCTCGGAGACGACCAGCAGCACATCCTCGACGGCGGCGGTCTGCTCCTCGTCGCCGGTGGGCAGCCAACCCCAGTCGTGGAGCGCCTGGCGCGTGAACTCGCGTGCCCTGGAGACCACTCCGTTCGTCCCGATCAGCCGGAGCCTGCGCACCTGCCGCACCGACTCCTCGGAGACAACCGGGTGCCGGTGCGCGCCCTGGTCGTCAGCGGGGCGCGGTCGAGTCGTCCCCATGCACGCCTCCCCTAGCCATCGTCAGCCATCCTCACGCCCGCCCCGGGGCGGCGCTTCCTCAAACGAGCCGTTCGCCGGGTTCGTTCCGTTCGGTCCGGCTCGGCGCTGAGGGGTCTCCTGCCCGGAGGTATGGGTCGCACACCCGCCCCTTCGGGGCAATCGCCCGGACGGCGTCCCGCGGCTCCGACGTGCGCCGTCAGAGACAGTGTGACGGGAGAGCGAGGCGCCGTACAGCGGCCCTCACCGGGGCTTCAGTCGTCGGAGGGGACGGCCAGGGCCTCGTCCAGGGTCGCGTGGACCGTGAACACGGCGCTGGCGCCCGTTATCTCCATAATTCTCGCGACGATCGGCGGCATTTCGGCCAGATGTACCGCGCCACCCGCCTCCTCGGCCTCGACGCGTGTGGCGAGAAGCACATTCAGCCCGGTCGAGTCACAGAACTCCAAACCGGAGCAGTCGACAACAATCCGCGCCTCTCCGGCAGCCGTGCACTCGTGCAACGCGGTGCGAAGCTTCTCGGCGGAATGGTGATCGAGTTCACCGGCGGGCGCGATCACGACGGAGCCCGCCGCGCGCCGAACGTCGACCGTCAGACCACGCCGGTACTGCTCGCCCGGCATTCCGCGGTCCATGCGGCCCCCTTCTCATTGGAGCGCTCTGCTGGCTAGGTTCGAAACCTTAGCCTCTGGAAGCCCGGTCCGGCACCCTAACAGGCCCGACTTTCCGCGCAATTCGGGCGTAGCAGACTTGCCATAGTTACCGAAATCCGGGTAGGGCTAGAAGAGCACCTAGTTTCCGAACCGGCTTGGAGGCGCCGCACCCCCAGTGCACGTCACGGCTTCGGCGGCCATACGCCGAGAGACTACGGAGGACAACACCATGTCACCGGCCCCTCGTACCCACGAACCGCACACCGACGCCCCCGCGAAGGCCGTCGAGGACCCGGCGCCCGCGGCCACGGCGGCCGACGCCGACGACGTGCTCGCGGCGCTGCCCGAGCTGCCGCCCTTCGACCAGGTGGCGCCGTTGGACGCGCGGGAGCTGTCCAAGAGCCTCTTCCTCCGCCTGCGGGACCTGGAGGAAGGCACCCACGAGTACGCGTACGTGCGGAACACGCTGGTGGAACTCAACCTGGCGCTGGTGAAGTTCGCCGCCGCCCGGTTCCGTTCCCGCAGCGAGCCGATGGAGGACATCATCCAGGTCGGCACGATCGGCCTGATCAAGGCGATCGACCGCTTCGACGCCGAGCGCGGCGTGGAGTTCCCCACCTTCGCGATGCCGACGATCGTCGGCGAGATCAAGCGCTTCTTCCGGGACACCTCCTGGTCGGTGCGGGTTCCCCGCCGGCTCCAGGAACTCCGTCTCGACCTGGCCAAGGCGGGTGACGAGCTGGCCCAGAAGCTGGACCGCTCCCCGACCGTGACCGAGCTGGCCGAACGCCTCGGGCTCTCCGAGGAGGAGGTCGTGGAGGGGATGGCCGCCTCCAACGCCTACACCGCGAGCTCCCTGGACGCCCAGCCGGAGGAGGACGACGCGGAGGGCGCGTTGGCCGACCGGATCGGCTACGAGGACCACGGCCTCGAAGGCATCGAGTACATCGAGTCGTTGAAGCCCCTGATCGCGCAGCTCGCGCCGCGCGACCGAAAGATCCTGTCGCTGCGCTTCGTGGCGAACATGACGCAGTCGGAGATCGGCGAGGAGCTGGGCATCTCGCAGATGCACGTCTCGCGGCTGCTGTCGAAGACCCTCGGGAAGCTGCGGCGCGGACTGATGGTCGAGGAGTAGGAGTCGCGAGGAGCGAGAAGGAGAGAGCACCCCCTCCGCCCGGGACCTCGGGGGTCCCGGGGAGCACACGGGTGAGCGGGAGCCGGGCGACCGGCCGACCCCGCGACCGAGGAACGGTCAGCCTGGACGGCGCGCGGCTCCACTCCGCGCGCCGTCCAGGCTTTTGCGTGTGCGGCGCGGGGGCGACGGGCGCGCACGCGCGACGGGGGAGCGTCAGGCGTCGGCGGCGAGGGCGGCGACCCCGGGGAGCAGCGCCAGCGCCCGACGGGTGCGGGCGACCAACTCGGCGCGGGCGTCGACGTCGTCGACGTCGTCACCGGCGGCTCCGGCGCCGCGGTCGGCCGTTTCGGCGCCGCCGTCAGCCGTTCCGGCGCCCGGGGCGCCGGCCAGCAGCCAGTCGTGGACCGCCCAGCGCCAGGCCGACAGCATCAGCTCCAGCAGCAGCCGCTGCCGGACCGCGTCCTCGGGACGCGCGACGGGGTGCCGGGCGGCGGCCAACTCCAGCACCCGGTCGGTGGTCTCCGCGCAGTCGCGCAGGCTGTGGCCGGCCAGCGCGGGGGTGCGTTCGGCCAGCGCGCGGCAGGCGCGGAACCTGGCCGCCCAGCCCTCGTCCATCGCCAGCACGGCGGCGAGAAGCGCCTCACGGTAGTCGGACTGCGCGGTGCCCCCGGGCGGCAACCCGGCGAACACCGCCGTGTAGGCCGCCCACAGCTCCTGCTCGGGGGCGAGCGCGACGGCCTCCTTGGACGCGAAGTTCCGGAAGAACGTGCGCTGCGAGACCTCGACCGCCTCCACCACCTCGTCCAGCGTGGTCTCGGCGAACCCGCGCTCGGTGAACCTGCGCAGCGCCTCCGACACCAACGCCCGCCGTGTGCGCAGCTTCTTTCGCTCCCGCAGGGTCGGCGCGGCCCGCGGCATCTCCCCATCGCTCACCTCCGCAGCCTATCGAGCCGGGTGCCGGCCGGCCCGCGCCGGGCGCCAGAGTACGCCGGTGACTGCCTTTTGCCGGTGACCGGCGTTATGCTCGTCGCCGGGGCGAGCGCCACCGCGGGCACTCGCTGCCCCCCGACGAACGGAGCTTGCGATGCGCGCCTGGACGACCGACCCCGAAGCCGTGGGGCACCTGACCCTCACCGAGGTCGCCGACCCGGAGCCGGCGCCCGACCAGGCGCTGGTCCGGGTGGCGGCCTTCTCCCTCAACCACGGCGAGGTGGTCCACGGTCTGCCCGCCAGCCGACCGGGCGCGGTGCTCGGCTCGGACGCGGCCGGAGTCGTGCTGCGGGCCGCGGCCGACGGTTCGGGTCCGCCGGCCGGCACGCCGGTGGTGACGCTCGCCCTGGAGGGCGCGTGGGCCGAACTGCGCGCCGTGCGGACCGACATGCTGGGCGTCCTGCCCGAGGGGCTGGACCCGGGCGCGGCGAGCGCCCTGCCGGTGGCGGCCGGCTCGGCGCTGCGCGGACTGCGCCGACTCGGGCCGATCCTCGGGCGCCGGGTGCTGGTCCTCGGCGGCGGCAGCGGCGTCGGCCGGTTCGCGGTGCAGCTGGCGGCGCGCGGCGGGGCGCACGTGATCGCCAGCACCACCGACCCGGGCAAGGAGGCGCTGCTCAGGGGGCTCGGCGCGGACGAGGTGGTGTGGGGCGCCCAGGGCGTCGACGCGCTCGCCGGGGCCCCGGTGCACGGGGTGCTCGACATGGTGGGCGGCGACCATCTCGTCGCCGGCTACCGGGTGTTGGCGCCCGGCGGGGTGCTGGTCGCGCTGGGGCACACGGCCCGGCGCGGCGAGAGCTTCCCGCCGGGGGCCTTCGACGGGCCGCTGGGGCACGACCGGTCGATCACCTCGTTCTATCTGCTCGACGACAGCGTGGGGCTGGGGGCGGACCTGAGCTGGATGGCGCGGCTGCTCGCCGAAGGCGGGCTGGAGGCGAGCGTCGGCTGGCGCGGCGACTGGACGCGGCTGACGGAGGCGACGGCGGCGCTCGACAAGGGCACCGTGAACGGCAAGGCGGTGCTGGACGTGACCTGCTGAGCCACCCCACGCCGGCGGCGCCAGGGAAACGCCGGTGCGCGCCGCGGAGCGCCCCGGCTAGGGTGCCGACATGCCTCCCCACCTGCTGAGCGTCAACACCGGAAGCGGCGCCGCCGTCGCCAGGACCGACAATCCCGGCGGGCTGACCGGCATCGACAAGCGGCCGACCGAGGGCGGGGTCGCGGTCGAGGCGCCGGGCCCCAAGGGCACCGGCGGCAGCGGCCTCGCCGGCGACACCGTCGCCGACCTGCGCCACCACGGCGGCGACGACCAGGCCGTCTACGCCTACGCCCGCGAGGACCTCGACCGCTGGTCGGAGGAGCTGGGCCGGCCGCTGCACAACGGCGTCTTCGGCGAGAACCTGACCACCGAGGGCATCGACGTCAACGACGTCAGGATCGGCGAACGATGGCGGGTGGGCGGCGAGCTGCTGCTGGAGGCCACCTCGCCGCGCATCCCCTGCTCGACCTTCGCCGACTGGCTCGGTCAGCGCGGCTGGGTCAAACGCTTTGCCGGCGCCGCCCTGCCCGGGGCCTACTTCCGGGTGCTGAGGCCCGGCACGATCCGGGCGGGCGACCGGATCGAGGTCGTGCACCGGCCCGAGCACGAGGTCTCCGTGGCCTTCGCCTTCCGCGCCCAACTCGGCGAACCCGCCCTGCGCCCGCGGCTGTTGGCCGCCGGCACGGCGCTCCACACCGAGCTGTACCGCAAGGCCGTCGGCTGGGCGGAGCCGACCGCTTCGGCGGCCACGGCGGACGCCGCCGACCGCTGAAGCGGCGGCGCCCAGCGCCGCTCAGCGCCGCGCCCAGCGGGATGGTGCCCCAACCCCTGGCATTCTGCCCGGTTTCACCGAGAGCGACCATAGCTACGCTCCGTCAAGTGTTGCGTGGCATATCTTCACACGCCCCCGCTCGTGCGCCCGGAGCGCGCCCCGTCGGTGACTCCTGTGAAGCTCGTCGGGCCGATCGGGAACGGCCGAGGACCATATGGACAACTGACACACGATCGACAACGCTTTTGGCATGGCCGCCCCCGCACCTCCACAACCCCCACATGCCGCACATCCGACGCTCGCCCCTCCGTCGAGCGCGCCGCCCGAGCCGCCGGGCCTGCTGGTCGTCTTCGTCGGACTGGTCACCCTGGTCTTCGGCTTCTCCACCACCACCTGGATCTCGCTCCAATTCGACGGCGCCAGCATGGAGTTGACGCTGAACGAGGTGGCGCGGCTGCTTCCCTCGGCCGAGCGCGGCACCGCGTTGGGCGGTTTCGCGCACGTATATCTCCAGTACCTGAGCTGGCCGACGGCGCTCTGCGCGGCGTTCGCCTCGTTGGCCGCCGCGTGGCCGCGCCCGGTGCGCACGCCCCGGCGCGCGATAGTGCGGTTCGCGACGGGTGTCGCGCTCTTCGGCATCGTCGCGACCGCCGCGCTGGCGTTGTCGCTCAACGGACTGGGTGTCAGGGAGGGTTACTGGACCGACTGCCGGGTGCTCGCCGGCCCCTGGGTGACGGGGGCGGGGCTGGCGCTGATGCTGCTCGGTGTCCGGCTGAACAACCGCCGGGCCCGGCCCGCGCCGGACGTCGCGCCGCGCGGGGCGGACCCGTTCCCGGGCGCGGCGGCGGGTCAGGAGACGCGCGCCCCCTCCCGCCAGACGGCGGAGACCAGCGGCACCCCGGGCCGGTAGGCGAGATGGACCGGGTCGGGCGCGTCCAGCAGCGCCAGGTCGGCCCGGCCGCCCGGCACGATCCGGCCGACATCGGAACGTTCCAGCGCGGCGGCCCCGCCGGCGGTCGCCGACCAGAGCGCCTCGTCGGGCGTCATCCCCATCTCCCGCACGGCGACGGCCACGCAGAACGGCATCGAACTCGTGAAGGACGAACCGGGGTTGCAGTCCGTGGCGAGCGCGACCACCGCGCCGGCGTCCAGCAGCCGGCGCGCGTCGGGGTAGGGCGAACGGGTGGAGAACTCGCAGCCCGGCAGCAGCGTCGCGACGGTGCCGCCTTCGGCGAGCGCCGCGACGTCCGCGTCGGTGAGATGGGTGCAGTGATCCGCTGAGGCCGCGCCCAGCTCCACGGCGAGGGCGACACCGGGGCCGTGGCCCAACTGGTTGGCGTGGACCCGGGGCCGCAAACCCCTGGCGCGGCCGGCGAGCAGCACCGCGCGCGCCTGGTCGGCGCCGAAGGCGCCGCGCTCGCAGAAGACGTCGACCCAACGGGCGTGCGGCGCGCAGGCGTCCAGCATCGGCCCGGTCACCAGGTCGACATAGCCGGCCGGGTCGTCCCGGTACTCGGGGGCGACGATGTGGGCGCCGAGATAGGTCACCTCGTCGAGCTGCTCCGAGGCGATCCGCAGCGCCCTGGCCTCGTCGCGCACGGTGAGGCCGTAGCCGGACTTGGTCTCGACCGTGGTGGTGCCCTGCCGCGCCATCTCCCGGCGGAAACGGGCCAGCCCGGCGGCCAGTTCGTCGTCGGTCGCCGCGCGCGTGGCGTCGACGGTGGTGGCGATGCCGCCCGCCGCGTAGGGCTCGCCGGACATCCGGGCGTGGAACTCGGCGGTGCGGTCCCCGGCGAAGAGCAGATGCGCGTGGGAGTCGACGAAGCCCGGGATCACGCTCCGACCGGCCGCGTCGATGTGACTGTCAGTGGCGGGTGCTCTACTGGACGCACCGATCCAGACGACGCGGTCGCCCTCGATCACGAGGGTGGCGTCCTGGAGTCGGCCGAGGGGTCCGGTGCCGAGGGAGGGATCGTTGGTGACCAGGGTGTTGATGTGGGTGAGCGCGGTACTGGGCATCGGGGGCGGCTCCCGGTGGGGGGTGCTGGTGCGGCGGTGGGCGGTCGGTGCGACGGGGACGAACGGCCGGCCGGAGGGGCGGATCGGTCAGCGTCGGGCGTGCAGCGCCTCGACCGCTCGGCGCAGCGCGCGCGGCGGGTCGGGCACGAGCTGGTGGTTGCCGTGGCGGACGATGTGCCGGCCGCCCACCACCGTGTGCCGCACGTCGGCGCCGGTGGCGGCGAAGATCACCGCCTCGACGGCGAGCCGGGGCGGCGGCCCTGCGGTCCGCACCGTGTCCAGGGAGACGGTGGTGAAGTCGGCGAGCGCGCCGACCTCAAGCCGGCCGGCCTCGGGCCAGCCGAGCGCGGCGTGGCCGTTCTCGGTGGCGGTGCGCAGCAGTTGGTCGGCGGTGAAGTGGCCCCTGGCCCTGGTGCGCACCCGCTCCCCCAGCTCGACGGCCCTGGCCTCCTCGAAGAGGTCGATGACCGCGTGGCTGTCGCTGCCCAGGCTCAACGGGCAGCCGGCGTCCCGCAGCCGCACGGCGGGGCCGATGCCGTCGGCGAGGTCGCGTTCGGTGGTGGGGCACAGGCAGGCTCCGGTGCCGGCCCCGCCGAGCAGGGCGAGGTCGCCCGGCTCCAGATGGGTCGCGTGCACGGCGGTGGTGTCCCGGGTGAGCGCCCCGTGGTCCGCGAGCAGCCGGGCGGGGGTGGCGCCGTGGGCGGCCAGACACTCCTCGTTCTCCCTCGGCTGCTCGGAGAGATGGACGTGGAGCGGCGCCCCGCGGCGGCCCGCCCAGTCGGCCACCGTGCTCAGCGCCTCGGCAGGCACGGCCCGCACGGAGTGGATCGCGGCGCCGATCCGGGCGGTGTCGGTGGCGCGCAGGGCGTCGGCGCGCTCCGCCCAGGCGTCGGCCGTGCCGTCGGAGAAGCGGCGCTGGGGGCGTTCGGGCGGCCGGCCGAAGCCGGAGGACAGATAGCAGGTGTCGAGGAGGGTGATGCGGATACCGGCCTCGCCGGCGGCGGCGATCAGGGCCTCGGCCATCGCGTTGGGGTCGCCGTAGGGCGTGCCGTCCGGCTGGTGGTGCACATAGTGGAACTCGCCGACGCAGGTGACGCCGGCCAGCGCCATCTCGGCGTAGACCGCGCGGGCCAGCGCGAAGTAGCCGTCCGGGTCGAGCAGGGAGGAGAGTTCGTACATGGCGTTGCGCCAGGTCCAGAAGGTGCCGCCGCCGACCTGGGCGGTGGAGCGCAGTGCCCGGTGGAAGGCGTGGCTGTGGGCGTTGGCCAGCCCGGGGACGGTGACGCCCCGCAGCGAGACGGCGCCGATCGGGGGCTCGTCGACGCCGGGGCGCACCTCGGTGATGGAGCCGTCGACGGCGGTGGCGATCACCACGCCCGGCTCGACGGTCCCGTTGAGCCAGGCGTGTTCGGTCCAGTACGTCTGGGCGGTCAGCGACATACCAGCCCCTCCAGTACCTCGGCGAGTGCGGCGACTCCGGCCAGGCAGTCGCGCGGGTCGGCGTGTTCGGCCGGGGCGTGGGAGATCCCCGTCGGGTTGCGCACGTAGAGCATCGCCGTGGGCAGGACGGCGGAGAGCACGCCCGCGTCGTGGCCGGCGCCCGTGGGCAGCACGGGCGCGTCGTCCAGCCGGGCGGCCAGGCTGTCGCGCAGGGCGGGGGTGAACCACTGCGCGGCGGTGTGGGACTCGCGGACCACGGCGAGCTCGACGCCGTCCCTGGCCGCGCGCTCGCGGGCGCCGCCCTCGACCGCGGTGACCAGCCGGTCCAGCGTCTCCCCGTCGGGGGCGCGGGCGTCGAGCCAGCCGGTGACCCGGCCGGGGACGGCGTTGACGCCGCCCGGTTCGACGGTGACCTTGCCGAAGGTGGCGAGCGCCTCCGCCAGCCTGGCCCGCTTGCGGGCGGCGAGCACGGTGTGGGCGAAGGTCAGCATCGGGTCCCTGCGGTCCGCCAGCCGGGTGGTGCCGGCGTGGTTGGCCTCGCCGGTGAAGTCGAAGCGCCAGCGGCCGTGCGGCCAGATCAGCGAGCCGACGCCCACCGGCCGCCCCAGTTCGGCCAGGGCACGCCCCTGTTCGACGTGGAGCTCGACGAAGACCCCGACGCGGGCGAGCCGTTCCGGGTCGGGCCCGATCCCCTCCGGGTCGTGGCCGGCCCGCCGCATCGCGTCGGCGAGGGTGACGCCGTCGGCGTCGGTCAGCGCCCTGGCGCGTTCCGGTTCCAGCGCGCCCACCGCCAGCCGGGAGCCGACGCAGGCCACCCCGAAGCGGGCGCCCTCCTCGTCGGAGAAGGCGACCACGCCCAGCGGGCGGCTGCCCGTGCGCCCCCTGGCCCGCAGCTCGTCCAGCGCGGCGAAGGCCGAGACCACGCCGAGCGGCCCGTCGAACGCGCCGCCGTCCGGCACCGAGTCCAGATGGGAGCCGGTGACGACGGCGTCGCCCGCGGCCGGATCGCCCAGCCACGCCCACTGGTTGCCGTTGCGGTCCACCTCGTGGGTGAGCCCGCGCCCGAGGGCCTGCTCGCGGAACCACGCGCGCAGCTCCGCGTCGGCCGGGGTCCAGGCGTGGCGGCGGTAGCCGCCGGTGCGCGGGTCACGGCCCACGGGGGCCAGCTGCTCCCACATGGCGGCGAACGACGTGGCGCCGCCGCCCGGTTCGACCGCCGGCGCCGCCGTCTCACTCATTCCCGGCTCCGGCGGCTCCGGCGGCTCCGTCCACCTCGTCCATGGGCACCCGCACTCCGTCCCTGCGGGCCACCTCGGTGGCCCGCTCGTAGCCGGCGTCGACGTGCCGGATCACGCCCATCCCCGGGTCGTTGGTCAGCACGCGCAGCAACTTGCGCCCCGCCAGCTCGGTGCCGTCCGCCACCGTGACCTGCCCGGCGTGCAGCGAGCGCCCCATCCCGACGCCGCCGCCGTGGTGCAGCGAGACCCAGGACGCGCCGGACGCCACGTTCACCATGGCGTTGAGCAGCGGCCAGTCGGCGATCGCGTCCGAGCCGTCGCGCATCCCCTCCGTCTCCCGGTAGGGCGAGGCGACCGAGCCGCAGTCCAGGTGGTCCCGGCCGATCACGACCGGCGCGGCCAGCTCGCCGGAGGCCACCATGTCGTTGAACCGTTCGCCGGCCAGCGCCCGTTCGCCGTGGCCCAGCCAGCAGATGCGCGCCGGCAGCCCCTGGAAGCGGACGCGTTCCCCCGCCAGCCGCAGCCAGCGGCTCAGCGACTCGTTCTCCGGGAAGAGGTCGAGCACCGCCCGGTCGGTCGCGGCGATGTCGCGCGGGTCCCCGCTGAGCGCCGCCCAGCGGAACGGGCCGCGTCCCTCGCAGAAGAGCGGCCTGATGTAGGCGGGCACGAAGCCGGGGAAGTCGAACGCACGGGTGTAGCCGGCCAGTTGGGCCTCGCCGCGGATCGAGTTGCCGTAGTCGAAGACCTCGGCGCCCGCGTCCTGGAAGCCGACCATCGCCGCGACGTGCCGTGCCATCGACTCCCTGGCGCGCTCGGTGAACTCGGCCGGGTCGCGCGCCGCGTAGTCCGCCATCCCGTCCAGCTCCACGCCGAGCGGCAGATAGCTCAGCGGGTCGTGGGCGCTGGTCTGGTCGGTCACGATGTCGATGGGCGCGCCCAGCTCCAGCAGCCGGGGCACCACGTCGGCGGCGTTGCCCAGCAGTCCGACCGACAGCGGGCGGCGCTCGGCGCGGGCCCGTTCGGTCAGGGCGAGCGCCTCGTCGAGGCTGGCGGCCTGGACGTCCAGGAAGCCGTGTTCGATCCGCCGCACGATGGCGCGCGGGTCGCAGTCGATACACAGCGCGACCCCGCCGTTCATGGTGACGGCCAGCGGCTGGGCGCCGCCCATGCCGCCAAGTCCGGCCGTCAGGGTGAGCGTGCCGGCGAGGCTGCCGCCGAACCGCTTCTCGGCGACAGCCGCGAAGGTCTCGTAGGTGCCCTGGAGGATGCCCTGGGTACCGATGTAGATCCAGGATCCGGCGGTCATCTGGCCGTACATCGTCAGACCGAGCGCCTCCAGCCGGCGGAACTCCTCCCAGTTCGCCCAGTCCCCCACCAGGTTGGAGTTGGCGATCAGCACCCGGGGCGCCCACTCGTGGGTGGTCATCACGCCGACCGGCCGGCCCGACTGGACCAGCAGCGTCTCGTCGTCGGCCAGGGTGGTCAGGGTCGCGGCGATCGCGTCGAAGGAACGCCAGTCCCTGGCGGCCTTGCCCGTCCCGCCGTAGACCACCAGGCGGTCGGGGTGTTCGGCCACCTCGGGGTCGAGGTTGTTGTGGAGCATCCGCAGCGCGGCCTCCTGCGGCCAGCCCCTGGCGGTGCGGGTGGCGCCGGTGGCGGCGCGCACCGGGCGTGGCCCGTGCGGCGCGCCCGGCGCCGACGAAGGTGACGTGGGCGAATGGGACGGTCCTGCCGGTCCTGCCATGGCGCCTGCCTCCCCGATGTGGGCGGAATATTCACTCACTCTAGACGCTGAATACTTTGACTCAACAGTGCTCCGTTCCTCCCCCCGGACCGCCTCGGACCCGCCCGGACCCCCCGCGCCTTCCCGGGGACCGGGCCCGCACGCGGGGCGGCGGCCGTGCTTGGGTGGACGCATGGTGCTCCCGACCCGACGCGACCAGGCCGTGCGCGCGCTGCTCACCCACGGCCTCCTCACCGACGACCAGCCACTGGCCGCCCTGCTCGACCTGCGCGGCGTCCAGGAGTCGGCCTCCGCTCTCCATGCTGCCTTCGACGCGGTCACCGCGCCCGGCCAACCGGTGCTGCACACGTTCGCGGTGAAGGCCGCCACGCTGGTGCCGGTGCTGCGGCTGCTGGACGGGTTCGGCATCGGCAGCGAGGTGGCCAGCCCCGGCGAGCTGGCGCTCGCGGAGGCGGCCGGGCTCGCGCCCGAGCGGATCGTGCTGGACTCCCCCGCCAAGACCGGCGCCGAGCTGCGCCGCGCCCTCACGCTCGGCGTCGCCTGCAACGCCGACAACCCCCAGGAACTGGCCCGGCTCGACGCCCTGCTCCCCGACCACCCCGGACACGGCCCGATCGGACTGCGCGTCAACCCCCAGCTGGGTGGCGGCACCATCGACGCGATGAGCACCGCGACCGCGACCAGCAAGTTCGGCGTCGCGCTCCGCGACCCGGGGGCGCGCGACTGGGTGGTGCGCGCCTTCCTGGAGCGCCCCTGGCTGACGCGGCTGCACTGCCATGTCGGCTCCCAGGGGATCGCCCTGGAACGGATGGCTGAGGGCGTGCGGGAGACCTACGAACTGGCCGAGGAGATCAACGCGACGGCCGGCCGCCGGCAGGTGGTGACCCTGGACATCGGCGGCGGCCTGCCGGTGAACTTCGCCTCCGACGAGGTCACGCCCAGCTTCGCCGCGTACGCGCGGCTGCTCGCCGAGACCGTGCCCGGCCTCTTCGACGGGCGGTACGGCCTGGTCACCGAGTTCGGCAGGTCGCTGCTGGCGAAGGCGGGAACGGTGGTGGCCCGCGTCGAGTACACCAAGGAGTCGGGCGGCCGGCCGATCGCCGTCACCCACGCCGGCGCCCAGGTCGCGACCAGGACCGTCTTCGCCCCCGCGTCCTGGCCGCTGCGGGTCGCCGCCTACGGCCCGACCGGCGAGCCCAGCACGGAGCCCCCGGTCAACCAGGACGTCGCCGGCCCCTGCTGCTTCGCGGGCGACCTGGTCGCGATCGACCGGCCGCTGCCCAGGCTCCGCCCCGACGACCTGGTGGCGCTGCTCGACACCGGCGCGTACTACTTCTCCACGCCCTTCGGCTACAACGCGCTCCCGCGCCCCGCCGTCTACGGCTACTCGGTCGACGGCCGGGGCCCGGCGGTGCTCACCCCGCTGCGACGGGCGCAGACCCTGGCCGAGCTGGTCGAGGAGGCGGGCGGCTCCCTGTGACGGCCCCGCCGGGCCCCGGCCCCGCCCGCCCCACGGCACCGAATGGCAGGAGCCCTAGTCGAGGAAGACGCCCCGCTCGGCGGCCCGTTCGTCGAAACGTTCCAGCCTGGCCTGGGCGTCGGGCAGCGCGTCGCACATCGCCTCCAGCAACGCGCGCCCCAGCAGCAGCGGGGCGCACGCCGTGTCGAACGAGAGCGCCGTGCTCACCGGCGCGACGAAGAGCTGGTCGGCGGGCTCGGCGACCGGGGTCAGCGGGCTGTCCGCCACGGTGACCACGGACAGCCCCAGCCTTCTGGCCACCGCCAGCGCCGCCGGCAACTCCCGCGGGTAGCGCGGCAGCGCGAAGCACAACAGGGCGCGCGCCCCCGCGTCCGCCGCCTGTTCGACGCGGTCGGCCAGATGGGAGCCGCCCTCGTCCAGCAGCCGCACGTCCGGATGCACCTTGGCCGCGAAGTACGCGAACCCCCGCGCCTCGGCCGCCGCCGCCCGCAGCCCCAGCACCGGCAGCGGCCGGGAGGCCGCCAGCAGCCGGCCGGCCCGCTCCAGCCGTTCCGGGTCGCCCAGCTCGGCCGCCAACGCGCGCAGCCGCGCCGCCTCGGCCAGCACCGCCTGCTGGTAGACGTTCAGCTCGCCTCGTTCATCCGCGGGCGCGCGCTCCCCGGCGCGCAGCGCCTCGCGCAGCCGCCGGCGCAGCCCCGGGTAGCCGTCGAAGCCCAGCGCCACGGCGAACCTGGTCACCGAGGGCTGACTCACCCCCGCCGACTCCGCCAGCTCCACGCTGGAGAGAAACGGCGCCTCCTCGGCCCGTCTGACCAGCACCTGCGCGATCCGCCGCTGGGTGGGGGTCAGCCGCTGCCCGTCGAACAGCCCAGCCAAGCGCGCGCTCGCCTCGTTCATCCGCGTCAGTGTAGGCAGCGCCGCCGCGCGGGACTCGGGGAACCCGAGAGGCATTGGGGGGCTAGCCCCCGTGCCGCCCGCGTGGCGCGGGTCATACCGTAAGCGGCATGAAGAGTGGCCGCGATCCTGAGCTGACCCGAGACACCGACCTGAAACGGGATCTCGAAGCCGCCGTGCAGACCCGCAAGGAGCTGGGCGAGGGGTACGAGTCCGAACTGGTCGACTCTTTCCTGGAGAAGGTGGAACAACGCATCGAGACGACCGTGGACAAGCGCGTGCGGCGCCAGGTCGCCGAGCAGCAGATGGTGATCGCCAGGGGTGGCGGCAGGTCCTCCTCGGTCATCGACACGCAGGGCCCCGGGGTGGCGTTCGGCCTGGCCGCGCTCTCCCTGGTGCTGGCCATCCCGCTGTCCGCGATCGCCGCCGTGCAGACCGGCCTGGCCGGGCTGATGGTCTGCTGGGCCGGCGTTGTCGGCGTCAACGCGTGCTTCCTGGGCCACACCAGGCTGCGCGGCGGCGGCAGGGGCGACAAGAACTCCGAGTGGGACTGAAACGCCGAGTGGGGCCGAGCCTCCCGGGCCGGTGGCGCCGAGCCGGAAGGAGAGTGGCGGGGACCGCCGCACCCCGGCGCGAGGCCAGGGGCGGGACGACGGCGGTCCCCGCGGGGACACGGGCCGGGTCGTGGCCTCGTGTCCGGGCGACCAGGGAGGTCCGGGAGCCGCTCCGGAGGTCCTTGGTGCCGACATCCGAAACTCTGCCGGAGCGGTGTTAACGTCGCGTTGCCCGGCCGTGACACTTCGGGATCGCTTGGGGATCTCCACGTGACCACGGGGCATCCACGCAGGTCGGGGACGCCCCGACGTCCGTCCGTCCGTCCCGAACGCCCCCGCGCGCACCGGTCGTTCAGGCGCCGGTCGGCCGGTCCCCCGCCAGGAACGCCAGCAGGTCCTGCCGGCTCACCACGCCCGTCGGCTTCCCCTCGACCAGCACCACGGCCGCGTCCGCGCCGTGCAGCGTGGCCATCAGGTCGGCGATCGGCTCGCCCGAGCCCACGTGCGGCAGCGGCGCGCTCATGTGCGACTCCAGCGGGTCGCCCAGCGCCGCGCGCTGGGTGAAGAGGGCGTCCAGCAGCTCCCGTTCGACCACCGAGCCGACGATCTCGGCCGCCATCACGTCGGGGTGACCCGCGCCCGGCTTGACCACCGGCATCTGGGAGACGCCGTACTCGCGCAGCACCTCGATCGCCTCCCCGACCGTCTCCTCGGGGTGCATGTGGACCAGGGACGGCAGCCCGCCGTCCTTGGCGCGCAGCACGTCGCCGACGCGGGTGGCGGGCTCGCCGCCCTCCAGGAAGCCGTAGTCGGCCATCCACTCGTCGTTGAAGATCTTGCTGAGGTAGCCGCGCCCGCCGTCCGGCAGCAGCACCACCACCACGTCGTCCGGGCCCAGCCCGCGGGCGACCTCCAGCGCGCCGACGACCGCCATCCCGCAGGAGCCGCCGACCAACAGGCCCTCCTCGCGCGCGAGTCGGCGGGTCATCTGGAAGGAGTCCTTGTCCGAGACGGCCACGATCCCGTCGGCCACCTCCCGGTCGTAGGCCGTCGGCCAGAAGTCCTCGCCGACGCCCTCCACCAGGTAGGGCCGCCCGGAGCCGCCCGAGTAGACCGAGCCCTCGGGGTCGGCGCCGATCACCCGCACCCGGCCGTCGCTGACCTCCCTCAGATAGCGCCCGGTCCCCGAGATGGTGCCGCCGGTCCCGACGCCGGCCACGAAGTGCGTGATCCGGCCGTCGGTCTGCTTCCAGAGCTCGGGACCCGTGGTCTCGTAGTGCGAACGGGGGTTGTCCGGGTTGCTGTACTGGTCCGGCTTCCAGGCGTCCGGGGTCTCGCGCACCAGCCGGTCGGAGACGTTGTAGTAGGAGTCCGGGTGCCCGGGGTCGACGGCGGTGGGGCAGACCACGACCTCGGCACCGTAGGCCCGCAGCACGTTGATCTTGTCAGTGGAGACCTTGTCGGGGCAGACGAAGACGCAGCGGTAGCCCTTCTGTTGGGCCACGATGGCGAGCCCCACGCCGGTGTTCCCCGAGGTCGGCTCGACGATCACCCCGCCGGGCCTGAGCGCGCCCGAGCGCTCGGCGGCCTCGATCATCCGCACGGCGATCCGGTCCTTCACCGACCCGCCGGGGTTGAAGTACTCGACCTTGGCGAGGACGGTGGCCTCGATCCCCTCGGTCACTCGATTCAGTCTGACCAGCGGGGTGTTGCCGACCAGTTCGATCATCGACTCGTGATACTGCACGTGGGTCTCCGCATTTCAGGGGCGGGTTCTTCCGCTGTGAACGGCTGTGAACGGCGATGGAGAGCACCCTATTGCGTTGCGCGGCTTGCCGGGTTGGGCACCACAGAAGTACGGGGCGGTCGACGAGGGAGTGGTGGATGTCCAGGGCGCGGGTGGCACGGAGAATCGCGACGGCGGCGGCGTTCGGGGGCGGCGGGATCAGCCTGTTGGGGGGCGCGGCCCTGGGGCTGCTGCTCACCGAGGCCCGCTACGCAAGGCGGCAGGTGCGGGACGGCGCGTCCGACGACGAGCCGCCGGTGGCGGACGGGGTCTACGGGACGGCGTTCGCCGCGGCCTCCGGCGTCCCCTGGCGGCTGGCGGTGCTCGGCGACTCGACGGCCGCCGGGCTCGGCGTCGACCGGGCGCGGCAGACCCCGGGCGCGCTGCTCGCCTCGGGGCTCGCCGCGGTCTCCGAACGGCCGGTCGAGCTGCACAGCGTCGCGCTCTCCGGCGCGAGGTCGCTCGACCTGGAGCGCCAGGTCTCGCTGCTGCTGACCGAGCCGGGCCGGGCGCCGGTCCCCGACGTGTGCGTGATCATGATCGGCGCCAACGACGTCACCGGCCGGGTCTCGCCCGCCGAGTCGGTGCGCCACCTCTCCGAGGCGGTCTCCCGGCTGCGCACCGCCGGCTGCCAGGTCGTCGTCGGCACCTGTCCCGACCTGGGCTCGGTCGAGCCGGTGGGGCAGCCGCTGCGCTGGGTGGCGCGGCGGCTGTGCCGGCAGCTGGCGGCGGCGCAGACCATCGCCGTGGTGGAGCTGGGCGGGCGGACGGTCTCGCTCGGCACGCTGCTGGGGCCCGAGTTCGCCGCCCACCCCGGCGAGTTGTTCGGCCCCGACCGCTACCACCCCTCGGCCGCCGGCTACGCGACGGCCGCGATGGCCGTGCTGCCCACGCTCTGCGCCGCGCTCGGCGCCTGGCCGGAGGAGCGGCGCCCCGGGGTGCCACGCGGGGAACGGCTGCTGCCGGTGGACCGGGCGGCGGCGCGCGCGGTGCTCGAAGGGGGCACGGAGGTCAGCTCGGCGGAGCGCGGCAGCCGTCGCGCGCCCTGGGCGCTCCTCAAGCGCCGGCGCAGGCGCCCGTTGCCCGACGAGTCGACGGAGCCCCTGGGGCGGCCGGAGGAGGACGACGAGGCGGCGGACGGGCGCCCAGGGGGGCGCGCGGGACGGTCGAGCGAGCCCGTGACATAGGCGCTACCTGCCGGTAACTTCGTTCGAGTGGGCCGCGCCGGCCCCGTTTCCGACCCCGGAGGAAGCCGTGCCCGAAGCAGTGATCGTCTCAGCAGCCCGCTCGCCGATCGGACGGGCGGGCAAGGGGTCGCTGAGGGAGATGCGCCCCGACGACCTGACGGCCGGGATCGTGCGCGCCGCGCTCGACCAGGTGCCCCAGCTCGACCCGACCGAGATCGACGACCTGCTGCTCGGCTGCGGCATCCCGTCGGGCGCCCAGGGCAGCAACCTGGGCCGGGTCGTCGCCGTACAGCTCGGCATGGACCATCTGCCGGCGACCACCATCACCCGCTACTGCTCCTCCTCGCTCCAGACCACGCGGATGGCGATGCACGCCATCAGGGCGGGCGAGGGCGACGTCTTCGTCTCGGCCGGCGTCGAGGTGATCTCGTCCAACCCCAGGGAGGGCGCCGAGACGCACAACCCGCTCTTCGCCGACGCCGAGGCCCGCACCGCCGAGCGCGCCGAGCACGGCACCGAGGACTGGCACGACCCGCGCGAGGACGGCCTGCTGCCCGACGTCTACATGGCGATGGGCCAGACCGCGGAGAACCTGGCCCGGCTGAAGGGGGTCTCGCGGCGGGAGATGGACGAGTTCGGGGTGCGCTCCCAGCAGCGCGCCGAGCGCGCCATCGCCGACGGCTTCTGGCAGCGCGAGATCACCCCGGTCACCACCCCCGACGGCACGGTGGTCGCCGCCGACGACGGCCCGCGCCCCGGGGTGACCCTGGAGGGGGTCTCCGGCCTCAAGCCGGTCTTCCGCCCCGACGGCCGGATCACCGCGGGGAACTGCTGCCCGTTGAACGACGGCGCCGCGGCCCTCGTGGTGATGTCGGACACCCGCGCCAGGGAGTTGGGCATCACGCCGCTCGCCCGCGTGGTCTCCACCGGGCTCTCCGCGCTCTCCCCCGAGATCATGGGCCTGGGCCCGGTGGAGGCCTCCCGCCGCGCGCTGGACCGGGCGGGGCTGACGATCGACGACATCGACCTGGTGGAGATCAACGAGGCGTTCGCCGCCCAGGTCATCCCCTCCTACCGCGACCTGGGCATCGACCCGGACCGGCTGAACGTCAACGGCGGCGCGATCGCCGTGGGCCACCCCTTCGGGATGACGGGCGCCCGGATCACCACCACGTTGATCAACTCGCTGCGCTGGCACGACAAGCAGTTCGGGCTGGAGACCATGTGCGTGGGCGGCGGCCAGGGGATGGCGATGGTGCTGGAGCGGCTCAGCTGAGAACGCGGGCCGCCGCGCGCCCCCTTGTGGCTTCTGTGCCTTCGGTCACACCCGAAAGGGGGGCGCGCGCCGGCGGGCGGCCGTCCGGCCGTCGGTATATCCGGGCGATACCGAAGCGGCCCCGGGATGTGATCCATGCCGTATCGACCCCTCGAACTCGCAGGTCAGCGACCAAAGGGGGGCGCGTAAAGGACCAAAGACCTGTCCAGTTCATGACGTTTTGCACTGCACGCCGTGTCCGCGCCCCGGAAACCTGAGATAAGAAGTCAGGGACCGACAGCACTGGGAGCGAGTCCGTGAGCGCCATATCCGTCATCCTGCTGGTGAGCGCAGCCACCGCCGTCACGCTGGGCGGCCTGTCCCTCTACACCGTGCGTGGCCTGCGCGGCGACGTGGCAGCGCTGCGCGCCGAGTTGGCCTCCGAGGCGGCTCGGGTGCCGCAGGCGCGGGCCGAGGTGTCCCCGGCCGAGGTCAGGCACGCCGTCGCCGCCGCGCTCTCCGAGGAGCGCGAGCGCGAACTGGCCGAGGCCAGGGCGTACTGGGCGGAGCAGGACGCCAGGGACGAGGAGGACCCGGGCGCGCTGCTGGCGGGCCGCGGGCTGAGCTATGTGGCGGCCGACGACAACGAGGAGCTGCTGGACGCGCTGCTGGAGCGCTATCTGCTGAGCGACTCCGCGCTGCCGCCCGGCGTCCGCGACGGCTCGCTCTTCGTGCCCCGGCAGGCCGACGAAGGCGTCGAGGACTCCGTGGAGGGGACGGAGTCCGGGGAGTCGGCCGAGCTGGCCGCCGCCAGGCGCCGACACCCGTCGCACCCCGGCTTCACCCTCTCCGGCGAGCCGGTGGACCGCGCGGACCCGGCCGCCTGCGGCCGTTCCCGCGACCCGTGGGCCACCGCCGACCGGCTCTCGGAACTGGCGGCGGCGCGCGTGCCGTTGGCCGACGTCCGGCCGGGCCCGATGGGCACCCTGGACGTCTTCCTCTTCGCCGACGGCACCACGCTCTGTCTCACCCCCAGCCACCAGGAGGCCGCCGAGCGGCTGGCCTCAGCGCTGCGCGACGGCGACCCGCCGGTGCTGATGGGCGGCTCCGCCGTCTCGGGCGCCTACGCGTTGACCTTCTCCTGCGGGGACGAGGAGAGCGTCTATCTGCTGGCCGACCGCGTGGTGGCCTCCTCCAGCCCCGAGTAGGGCCGCGGCGCGCCGTACGATGCCCGGGTGGCACGAGCGGCACGGGAGGCGGACGGAATGACCGTGGAGACGGCGGAGTTGACCGCCGCGCTGGAGCGCGCGGCGGACCGCCTGCGGCGGCTGCCGGAGAGCCGGCTGCGCCGGGGCGCGGCCGAGCGGGGCCGCGCGCTCGCCGACGAGCTGACGCGCAGGGCGCAGCTGCTGGAGGAGCCGCACGCGGGCGGCACCCGGCGGGTGCCCGACGCGGGCCTGTGGGCCGTGGGCGACCAGATCGCGGTCACCGGCGACGACCTGGCCCGCGCCCTCGCCGGCGTCGAGGACCGGGAGCGCGCGGAGCGCGAACTGGCCGAGGCGCTGCGGCTGGTGAACGGTTTCACCGTCTGAGGCCCTTCGGCGCGGGCACGCGCCGCCGGGCCGCCGAGAACGACGGACGGGGCCCCGACGAGTGATCTCGTCGGGGCCCCGTCGTCGAGGTCCTCAAGCCGTGTGCGGCGGCGCTTGGGCGGCGCCGGCGCGGTCAGCGGGGTCAGTCGCCCTGAAGGATGGCGATCAGCCGCAGGAACTCCAGGTAGATCCAGACCAGGGTCAGGGTCAGCCCGAAAGCGGCCAGCCACGACTCCTTCTCCGGGGCACCGTAGGCGACGCCGTCCTCGACCATCTTGAAGTCCAGGGCGAGGAAGCAGGCACCGAGGATGATGCCGACCACGCCGAAGATGACGCCGAGCGTGCCGTCCCGCAGGCCCAGGCCGTTGCCGCCGCCGATCATCAGGGCGACGAGGTTGACCATGGACAGCAGGATGAAGCCCAGGGCCGCCGCGAGGACGAACTTGGTAAACCGGGCGTTGACCCGGATGATGCGCTGCTTGTACATGAACAGCACACCGGCGAAGACCGCCATCGTGCCGATGACCGCCTGCATCGCGGCGCCCGGCACCTGCTGGTTGATCGCGTTGCTGATCGCGCCGAGGAAGAGGCCCTCGGTGACCGCGTAGGCCAGGATCAGCGGCGGCGACGGCTCGCGCTTGAAGGACTGCCACAGGCCGAGGCCCATGGCGACCAGCGCGAAGACGATGCCGGCCGCCAACGGCAGGTCGGCGACCCAGGAGACGGCCGCCGAGGCGACCACGGCACCCAGGGTGATCGCGGTGCGCGAGACGACGCTGTCGATCGTCATCACGTTGGGGCGGGTGGGCGCGTATCCGCCGTCGGGGCCCACCTGCGGCTGCGCATACGGGTTACCCGGCTGCGGCGCGTAGGGGTTGGCAGGGCTTCCCGCGTACGGATTCCCGGTCTGCGGCTGCGGTCCGGCGTTGAAGCCGGCGTAGCCGCCGTCCCGACTGAACCCCCGACGCGTGAAGACCGGGTTGCTGCTCCTCATCTCACTCCTCCATGGCCGCACGGCGCGGCCTTGCCTACCAGAGTAATGCGTTAGCAAAGTCCGCACGGTAGGTGCATCCATGGAAACTACTGGAAGAGGCGTCTTGTTCCCAGCCCCGGGGTCCACTCCGGCCGATCTTGCCGGGCCGCGGGGCCGACGAACCGGCCCGCCCGTTCGACCCGCCGAACCTCACGGACGGTGAAGCGGTGCCGCGCCGGGGACGACGCCCCCGCTCGACGAGGAGAAAGCTCTGGGTGCCCGGAGCCGGACTTGAACCGGCACGGCCCGAAGGCCAGCGAGTTTTAAGCTCACCGTGTCTGCATTCCACCATCCGGGCACAGATCCCAAGCCGAACCGGGCGCCGGGGCGCCGAGGGAGTCATTCGAGCTTAACGGCCGGATTCGGTCCGAACACCGGTGCCCCGGAGCGCTGTTGTCTGATTTTATGAGCTGCTGACGGCGCGTCAGTATGCGCTGGGGCTGCTACAGGCGTCTTTGGCCGAAAGGGCGCACGGCCGGCCCCCGAGGAATGACGCAAATCAACCCTCCGCATCCTTCCGCACACTCAGGGATCACCTCCTCCTCAGGTAGGGCGACGCACCCGGCCGTCTCCACCCCGAGGACAACCAGGAGTTGGCAACCGGGGGGATCACAGACGGAGCGTTTCGGCCCAGGATGGGGGAGTCCTTCCCGCGTCCTGGCTGGAGTACGCCGTGTCCTACCAAGCGCCCGCCCAGCACACCGATTCGACCCGCCCCCGCCCCCACGGCTTCGCGGCCAGCGCCGAGGGGCTGACCAAGGTCTACGGGAGCGACGAGACGAGGGTGGTGGCGCTCGACGGGGTCAGCGTCGCCTTCGAACGAGGGCGGTTCACCGCGATCATGGGCCCCTCGGGCTCCGGCAAGTCCACGCTGATGCACTGCATGGCCGGCCTGGACAGCATCTCCGCCGGCTCGGCCAGGCTCGGCGACACGGAACTGAACGGGCTGAGCGACCGGAAGCTCACCCAACTCCGCAGGGACCGCGTCGGCTTCGTCTTCCAGACCTTCAACCTGCTGCCGACGCTCAACGCCCTGGAGAACATCACGCTGCCGATGGGCATCGCCGGCACCAGGCCCGACCGCGCGTGGCTGGACCAGGTGATCGCGACCGTCGGGCTGAGCAAGCGGCTCAAGCACCGGCCGGCCCAGCTCTCCGGCGGCCAGCAGCAACGCGTGGCGGTCGCCAGGGCGTTGGCCGGCCAGCCGGAGATCGTCTTCGGGGACGAGCCGACGGGGAACCTCGACTCGCGCGCCGGGGCCGAGATCCTCGGCTTCCTGCGGAACTCGGTCCGTGAACTGGGCCAGACCGTGGTCATGGTGACCCACGACCCGGTGGCCGCCGGCTACGCGGACCGCGCGGTCTTCCTCGCCGACGGCCGGGTGGTGGACGACATGCGGGAGCCCACCGCCGAGCGGGTGCTGGAACACATGAAGCGGTACGACGCCAGGGGCCACTCGGGGCCGACCGGCGTCTGAGGCCCCGGAGCTACGAGGCCGGCTCCACCCAGGCGCGCGGTCGCAGCGGCAGCGGCGCGCGGCCGTCGTCCGGGGTGCGGACGGCCAGCAGCTGGTTGACGCCGATCCGGCCGCGTTCGAACTGGATCGCGGAGGCCGCCATGTAGAGGCGCCAGATCCGCGCCCTGGCGGGGCCCACCAGCCGCACCGCGCGGTCCCACTCCCGCTCCAGACGGCGCACCCAGTGGCGCAGCGTCAGGGCGTAGTGCTCGCGCAGCGACTCCATGTCCCGCACCTCGAAGCCGGCCCGCTCCAGCAGGTCCAGCGTGCGTCCCACGGGCGCGAGTTCGCCGTCGGGGAAGACATAGGCGTCGATGAACGGGGAGAGCCGGTAGCGGGACTCGTCGGCCATCGGCCGGCGGGCGATCTGGTGGTTGAGCAGCCGGCCCCCGGGGCGCAGCAGCCGGAAGAGGCGGTCGGCGTACTCCTGGTACCTGGCGTCGCCGACGTGCTCGGCCATCCCCACCGAGGAGATCGCGTCGAACGGCCCGTCGTCCACCCGCCGGTAGTCCTGCACCCGGATCTCGATCCGGTCGGTCAGGTCCTCCTTCGCGACCCGCTCCCTGGCGTACTCGGCCTGCTCGGTGGAGAGCGTCACGCCGACCGCGCGCACCCCGTACCGCTGGGCCGCGTGCAGCACCAGGGAGCCCCAGCCGCAGCCCACGTCGAGGAGCCGCTGGCCCTCGCGCAGGCCGAGCTTGCGGCAGATCAGGTCGAGCTTGGCGGCCTGAGCGTCCTGGAGGTCGTCGGTCTCCTCACCCCAGACGGCGCACGAGTAGACCATGGAGGGGCCGAGCACCAGCTCGTAGAACTCGTTGCTCACGTCGTAGTGGTGGCTGATGGCGCCGCGGTCCCGGCGCTGGGAGTGCGCGCGCCCCGGGGACCGGCGGCGGTTCTCCTCGCGGGGCGGGCTGACGGGGAGGGGCAGGGGGCCCGCGAGCGCGAGCAGTTCGGGAACGGCGGCGGCCATCCGGGAGCGGGGGACGGTCGCGCTGTCGGGGCGGGCCCAGACCAGGCCGGTGAGCGCGGTCAGGGCCTCGTACAGGTCACCCTCGACATCGATGTCGCCGGCCACCCAGGCGCGGGCCAGGCCCAGTTCGCCCGGGCGGAAGAGTGTCCGGCGCAGCGCCCTGCGGCGGCGGACGACGAGGACCGGGCCCCCCGCGGGGCCGGCCTCGCTGCCGTCCCAGGCCCGGAGACGGAGCGGCGGCGGGGATCCGAGTAGTTCTTCGGTCAGAGCTGAGAGACGGGAAGCGACAGTCACGGGACAAACCTCCGTGGATATGGACATGCGCCCGGGCTCACCCTGGCGTCCAGTGACCATGGAACGCCGCTGATCCGCCGCCGATTCCGGCGTTTTCCCCCGGGACCGCGCGCGGATTGGTCCGCCCGGCCCACGGCGGTGGCGCGACGCGACGCCGAAGGGGCGGGCGACCACTCGGGTCGCCCGCCCCTTCGGCGTGCTTCGGTGCGCTCGGCGGGTCAGCCGGCGTTCGCGCCGGAACGCTCCCTGGCCTTGCCGTCCTCGGCCGGCGCGGCCGGCGGCGGGGCGAGCCTGGCGGCGGCCGGCGGGGCCGCGGCCTCGTGGAACTCGTCGCGCGGGTGCTCCATCGCGCCCAGCGAGACGACCTCGCGCTTGAGGAAGAGGCCGAGGGTCCAGTCGGCGAAGACCCGGACCTTGCGGTTCCACGTCGGGACCGCCATGCCGTGGTAGCCGCGGTGCAGATACCAGCCGAGCCGGCCGCGGAAGCGGAAGGAGAGCCTGCCGAGCTTGATCATGGCGACGCCCTTGCGCAGGCCGAGGCCGGCGACCGCGCCCATGCTGGCGTGCTTGTACTCCTTCTGCGGGAAGCCGCGCATCCCGGAGATCACGTTGTCGCCGAGGACCTTGGCCTGGCGCAGCGCGTGCTGGGCGTTCGGCGGGCACCAGGCGTTCTCCTCGCCGGCCTCGCGCATCGCGAGGTCGGGGACCTGGGCGTTGTCGCCGGCCGACCAGACGTGGCCGGTGCCCTTGACCTGGAGGGTGGGCTCGGTGTCCACGTGGCCCCTGGGGCCGAGCGGCAGGCCGAACTCGGCCAGCGCCGGGTTGGGCTTGACGCCCGCGGTCCAGACCAGGGTGCTGGAGTCCACCTCGACACCGTTGCTCAGCACGACGTGGCCGTCGACGCAGGACTTCAGCGAGGTCCCGAGGTGGACCTCGATGCCGCGCTGCTTGAGGTGCTCAAGGCCCCACTCGCCGAGCTTGGGGCCGACCTCGGGCAGGATGCGGTCGGCCACGTCGACCAGCACGAAACGCAGGTCGGACGGCTTGATGCTGGTGTAGTAGCGGGTGGCGTCCCTGGCCATGTCCTCGACCTCGCCGATGGTCTCGGCCCCGGCGAAGCCGCCGCCCACGAAGACGAAGGTGAGCGCCTTGCGGCGGATCTCCTCGTCGGTGGTGGAGTCGGCCTTGTCCATCTGCTCCAGGACGTGGTTGCGCAGGCCGATGGCCTCCTCGACGCCCTTCATGCCGATGCCCTGCTCGGCGAGGCCGGGGATCGGGAAGGTGCGGGAGACGGCGCCGAGCGCCACCACCAGGTAGTCGAAGGGAAGCTCGTAGGAGGAACCGACGTGCGGCGCCACGGTGGCGACCTGCCGGTCCTGGTCGATGGTGGTGACGCGGCCGGTGAGGACCTCCGCCTTGGGCAGCACGCGACGCAGGGGCACCACGACGTGCCGCGGGGAGATGCTGCCGGCAGCGGCTTCGGGAAGGAAGGGCTGGTAGGTCATGTAGGAGCGAGGGTCTACGACGGTGACGGTGGCCTCGCCATACCGCAGCTTCTTCAGAATGCGGCGGGCCGCGTACAGACCGACGTAACCCCCACCTACGACGAGAATGCGCGGACGCTCCGTGGTGCTCATGCCATCGAGTATCCACCCGCCTCGACGGGGACCTCGTGAGGGGCTTCACAAGCTTCGACCGGGCTTCTGCTACACTTCGCGCCCCACCGAGGAGGAACGCCTTCCGGTGAGGATCGGGACGGAGCACCGGAATCCGGCACTCCCTCACCTCACAAGCGAACGATCCAGGTCGAAGCGGCACCGCCGCCCTCCAGGGCGCCGCGCCCCCGACTCACCCGACCGGCCACGCCCCGCACGACCGGGGCCGCCGAGACGGCCACCATCCCGCCGCACCCCCCGTTCGGGGCGCTTTCGAGACGCCCGTGCAGCTCGCTCATGTGAATAACTTCACGATCTTTTTCGCGGCGACCTCCGGAACGCTCCCACGGGCCGCTAACGCACCTCGCCCGCCGCGTGGAAGGCGATGCCGTCCAGGATGTCGTGCTCCGAGACTGTCACCCGGGGAACGTCGGCCCGTTCCATCGCCCGCAGCAGCACCAGCGCGCCCGCGCCGATGACGTCCACCCGGCCGGGGTGCATGGAGGGGACGGCGGCCCGTTCCTCGTGGGTGGCCGTCAGCAGCCAGTCGACGATCTCCCGCACGCGGTCCCGCTCCAGCACCGCGTGGTGGATGGCGGACGGGTCGTAGGAGGGGAGTTCGAGGGCCATGGCCGCCACCGTGGTGACCGAGCCGGCCAGGCCGACCAGCGTGCCGGCACGCTCCAACGGCACGCGTTCGGCGGCCAGTTCGAGCGCCGCGTCGATGTCGGCGGTCAGCGCGGCCAGCGCCTCGGCGCCCGGTGGGTCGGCCACCGTGCCGTCCGGCGCCGTCAGATGGCGTTCGGTCAGCCGCACACAGCCGATGTCCACGCTGCGGGCCGCCGTCACGCCCTCGTCGCCGAGGACGAACTCGGTGGAGCCGCCGCCGATGTCCATCACCAGGAACGGCCGCGCCACCTCGGGCCGGCCGGCCAGCTCCCTGGTCGCGCCGGTGAAGGAGAGCGCCGCCTCCTCCTCGCCGGTGATCACCTCGGGCTCGACGCCCAGGATCGCGCGGACGCCGTCGACGAACTCCGCGCGGTTCTCCGCGTCCCTGGAGGCCGAGGTGGCGACGAACCGCAGCCGGTCGGGGGTCACCCCGTGCGCGGCGATCACCTCGGCGTAGCCGCGGCAGGCCGCCAGCGTGCGCTCCAGCGCCTCGGGCGCCAACCGGCCGGTGCGGTCCACGCCCTGGCCGAGCCGCACGATCTCCATCCGGCGTTCGCGGTCGACCAGTCGGCCGGTCGCGGGGTCGGCGTCGGCGACCAGCAGCCGGATCGAGTTGGTGCCGCAGTCGATGGCGGCGGCGGTCGTCAGGCTCACGCGTTCTCTCCTCGCACGGACTCGACGGACTCGGCGGACTCGGCGGACTCGGCCGGCCCGGTCGGCGCCGTCCCCGTGGCGCAGCGGCCGGAACGCCACCACTCCGGCAGCATCGCCAGCGCCTCGTCGCCCAGCGGGTTGACGCCGGGGCCGGCCACCAGGGAGTGCGCGACGAGCACGTGCAGGCACTTCACCCGCTCCGGCATCCCGCCGGCGCTGGGGAAGCCCACCAGCACCTCGATCGCGTCCCGCCGCGCGAGGTAGTCCTCGTGGGCGGCCCGGTAGGCGGCGGCCAGCTCGGGGTCGCTGCCCAGTCGTTCGGTCATCTCCCGCATCACGCCGTTGGCCTCCAGGGTGCCGATGGCGGAGGCGGCGCGCGGGCAGGTCAGGTAGTAGGTGGTGGGGAACGGCGTGCCGTCGGGCAGCCGGGGCGCCGTCTCCACCACGTCGGGATTGCCGCAGGCGCAGCGGTGGGCGATCGCGCGCAGCCCACGGGGCGGACGCCCCAGCTGCTCCCGGATCACCGAGACATCGGTCGGGGTCGGGGTTTCCACGGATGAACTCTTCTCACAGGGCAACGTGTCTCACGGACGACCACGAGTGTCGACGCCCACGAGTGTCACAGAGAACGGGCCCCGCGCACGACCCGGAGCCGGAGGATCACCGGGGCCGGTCGGCCCGGTCGACGCCGTCCCAGAGGTTCTGGTGCCAGGGCTGGGGCGCCAACATGCCGCGGTTGCGCAGCCGTTCGTCCGAGCCGGACTCGCTGCCCGGGGCGCCGTCGGGAAGCACGTAGCCGATCTCGCCGGGCCGCACATAGCGCAGCCGCTCCCTGGCCTGCCGCTCCACGTAGGCGTCGTCCTGCCAGCGCGCCTTGGCGTCCCGCAGCTCCTCCACGCGGTCGGCCGCCTCCCGGGACTGCCGCCGCTGCTCGGCGATCTCCGAGCGCTGCTGCACGTACTGCCGCAGCGGATAGGCGAGGGCGACCACCAGCGAGCAGATCACCAGCGCCAGCAGCGCCGCCCTTCCGGTGAGCCGGCCGCGCCGCTGCGGGCCGCCGGGGCGGCGGGGGCCGGCGAGCCTGCGGTTCTGCGCCCGGTAGACCCGGGCCGCCGCCTGCTCGCCGATCGCCCGCAGCCGGGTGGCGGTGGAGAACCGGTCACGCTGCGCGGCCACATCGCCTCCCTGGCACCGTCTGGTGGTCTGCCCACGACTCGTCCCCGCCACCGTACGGGACGGACGGCGGGGACACGGTCAGGCTGCCGGCGACGGCCGGGGGAAGTCCACCCGAGCACTCCTGGCGGACTCCCGGTGGGTGCTCAGCCCTTGAAGCGCGGGAAGGCGCTGCGGCCGGCGTAGACGGCGGCGTCGTCGAGGATCTCCTCGATGCGCAGCAGCTGGTTGTACTTGGCGACCCGCTCGGAACGGGCGGGGGCGCCGGTCTTGATCTGGCCGCAGTTGGTGGCGACGGCGAGGTCGGCGATGGTGACGTCCTCGGTCTCGCCGGAGCGGTGGGACATCATGCACTTGAAGCCGTTGCGCTGGGCCAGCTCCATGGCGTCGAGGGTCTCGGTGAGCGAGCCGATCTGGTTGACCTTCACCAGCAGCGCGTTGGCCGACCTGTTGTCGATGCCGCGCTGGAGCCGCTCGGGGTTGGTGACGAACAGGTCGTCGCCGACGATCTGCACCTTCTCGCCGAGCCGGGCGGTGAGCAGGCCCCAGCCGTCCCAGTCCTCCTCGGCCAGCGGGTCCTCAAGGGAGACCAGCGGGTAGGCGCCGACCAGCTCCTCGTAGTAGTCGGTCAGCTGCTCGGCGGTGAGGGACTTGCCCTCCAGCGTGTAGGTGCCGTCCGAGTAGAGCTCGGTGGCGGCGACGTCCAGCGCCAGCGCGATGTCCTGGCCCGGGGTGTAGCCGGCCTTCTGGATGGCCTCGACGATCAGGTCCAGCGCCTCGCGGTTGGAGGAGAGGTTCGGCGCGAAGCCGCCCTCGTCACCCAGGCCGGTGCCCAGGCCGCGCTCCTTCAGCACCTTCTTGAGGGTGTGGTAGGTCTCGGCTCCCCAACGGACGGCCTCGGAGAAGGACTCCGCGCCGATCGGGGCGATCATGAACTCCTGGACGTCCACGTTGGAGTCGGCGTGCGCGCCGCCGTTGAGGATGTTCATCATCGGGACCGGCAGCAGGTGCGCGTTCGGGCCGCCGAGGTAGCGGAAGAGCAGCAGGTCGCGGGACTCGGAGGCGGCGTGCGCCACGGCCAGCGAGACGCCGAGGATCGCGTTGGCGCCGAGCGAGGACTTGTCGGGGGTGGCGTCCAGGTCGAACATCGCCTGGTCGATCAGCCGCTGCTCGGTGGCGTCGTAGCCGACCAGCTCGGGGCCGATCTGCTCGATGACGGCCAGCACCGCCTTCTCGACGCCCTTGCCGAGGTAGCGGTTGGTGTCGCCGTCACGCAGCTCCAACGCCTCGAAGGCGCCGGTGGAGGCGCCGGAGGGGACGGCGGCGCGGCCGGTTGAGCCGTCGTCGAGGCCCACCTCGACCTCGACCGTGGGGTTGCCTCGCGAGTCCAGGATCTCGCGGGCTACGACGACGTCGATGGACGGCACGAGGTTCTCCTTTGGTCAGAGTGTGTGGTCGACCCGCGCGTGTCCGGTGGCGGCACGCACGCGTCTACGACCCCCTGAGCCTAACCGTCCCGGCGCCCGCCACCGCCATGCGGCGCCTGCCACGCCTCGGGAGAAACGGGGAAATCGCTGGTCAACGCGGGCCGGCCGGGGGGAAAGCTTTTTGTTTAACCACTGAAGAAAATCGAGTGCCCGGCCGGTGAACACCGGCCGGGCACAGGCGCTTTCCCCGGGTTCGCTCGGGGTTCCCCCGGGGTTCGCGAGGAACCGGTCAGACGGTCGCCGTCAGACGGTCAGCTCCTGTCCGGGGAGGATCAGGTTCGGGTCGTCGCCGACCACGTCGACGTTGTCGGCCCACAGCTGGCGCCAGCTGGTGCCGTGCTCGTCCGCTATCCGCGAGAGGGTGTCGCCCTTGACGACGGTGTAGCCCTCGCCGTCCTCGGCCGGGGCCGAGCGCGGCTCGGGGGCCGGCTCCGGCTCCGGCTCGGGGGCCGGCTCCGGCTCCGGGGTGGCCTCGGGAGCCGACTCCTCGCCGGAGCCGGAACCGGTGTCCACCTCGGGCGCGGGGCCGCCGGAGGTCAGCCCGGCCTGGGCGCCGCAGACCGGCCAGGCGCCGGGGCCCTGCATGGCCAACAGCTCCTCGGCGGCGGCGATCTGCTGCTCCTTGCTGGCCTGGTCGGCGCTGGCGGCGTACTGGGTGCCGCCGGCCGCCTCCCAGCTGGACTGCGAGAACTGGAGGCCACCGAAGTAGCCGTTGCCGGTGTTGATGGACCAGTCGCCGCCGGACTCGCACTGGGCGACGGCGTCCCAGGTGTCGACGGAAGCGGCCGAGGCGCCGGAGGCGCCGATCAGCGGGATGGCCACGGCCGCCCCGGTGACGCCGGCCGCGGCGGCTATGCGGGTGGTCTTGCCGGGACGGCGGTGACGCCCCTTGCCGGAGAACAGCATGACGTTCCTTCTCACCGGACGCCTGCGAGGTCAGCTGTCGGGTTCGGGACTGGTGAGTTGCCCGGCCGGCGGGGGCGGTTGGACCGCCGCTCCGGCTTCACCCCGAGCCGTTCCGACACCCTCTGCGGTGCCGGCCCGGCGGACACGGTCGGTGCGTGCGGCCATGGTGGCCGCGACCGTGCTGGGTCCCCCGCTCCTGCCTGCGGTGGTGCGCGATGGTGTCCCCGGGCCGGCGGCAGGATTCGGCGTAACGGCCCGGACGCCCGGCGGAAGGCCGAGCGAGGGGACACTAAACACACGCGACCTAACGATTCAAGAACGATCAAGATCACCGCATCGCCCCAACTTGACCGTTTTTGGCCGCCAGATGAAGTCTTCTCGCAGGTCAGCGACCAAAACGGGCAGTCGGGAGGAGCGGGGCACTCCACCCCGGACCGAGAGGATCGTCACACAGACGGCGGGGCGCGCGTCGCCAAGAAGCGCCCGGCGCGCGCCGCTTAACGACCGCTGGCGGTCAAGTCGAGTCGCTGCCCCGGAAGAATGAGGTCGGGATCGCCCCCGATGACCGTTTCGTTCCCTCCGTAGAGGGCCGGCCATCCGCCCGAAATGTTGTGGTCCAGGGCGATCTGGGAGAGCGTGTCGCCCTTCACCACCCGGTAGCCGTCGCCCGCCTCGTCCGCCGGCTCGTCGGCGCGGTCGCCCGTCCGGTCGCCGCGGCCCTCGCCGTCGCCCTGCCGCCGGTCGTCCCCCGACTCCTCGGCGGAGTCCTCGTCCGCGGCGCCGTCGGCGCGCTCCTCGCGCTCGTCCTGGGCGCGTTCGTCCCCGGCGTCCTCGCCGGTCCCCGACTCCGCCGGGTCCGGGTCGCCACGGTGGCGCCCGCCGCCGGACGTCGACTCCTCGCGCTCGTCCGGCAGATCACCGGCGCGCTCCTCGTCCGGCTGGTCCCCCGCCTCCGGGGCCTCGTCCACCGGGTCGGGCTCGGGCGTCCCGTCGCCCGCCGGCTCCTCCTCGGCCTCGCCGGACGAGTCCTCGGGCGAGGCGCCGATCTCCTCCTCGGCCTGGGCCTCCTCGGCCTCCTCGGCGCGGTCCCCCTCGTCGCGCTGCTCCTGCCGGTACTCCTTCCAGACCCCGGTGGTCACCCCGCAGCCCGGCAGGGCGCCGTGGCCCATCTCGGCCATCATCCGCTCGGCCACGGCTATCTGCTGCATCCGGCTGGCCAGGTCGGGCCGGATCGCGAACTCAAGCCCGCCGAACCGCTCCCAGCGCTCCAGGGTCAACTGGAAGCCGCCGAACTGCCCGTTGCCGTCGTTGGCGCTCCACCGCCCGCCCGACTCGCACTCCGCCGCGCGGTCCCACGCGTCGTCGCTGACCGCGGAGGCCGAACCGGCGCTCAGCAGCGGCATGGCGATGCCCGCGCTCGTGACGCCCGCTGCGACGATGAAGGCAGGAGCCTGCCGTGGGCGACGATGACGACCTGACCCGGAGCGCATCTGCGGATCCTCCCAAACGAACACTGTTGCGGTTGAGGGGGAACCTAGCCGTCCGCACCGCACGATCACAAGCCGATCCCGCGCAGATCACGCGCGGATCACACTACTGACGTTCCGTCACACGCTCCGGGGTGAACTCCACGGGCAGCGAACGCAGTCCACGCATGATCAGCCCACCGCGCCAGCGCGGCTCCGGTGCGTCACCGGCCCGGCGCAGATCCGGCAGGCGCCGCAGCAGCACGGCCAGCGCCGTCCGCGCCTCCGACCTGGCCAGGGGCGCGCCCAGGCAGTAGTGGACCCCGTGGCCGTAGCCGAGGTGAGGGTTGTCACTTCGGGTCAGGTCCAGGGTGTCCGGCTCCGCGAAGCGCTCCGGGTCCCGGTCCGCGGCGGCCAGCACCACCAGCACCGGCTCCCCCGCGCCCACCGAACGGCCGCCCAGGGTCAGCGGTTCGGTGGCGAACCGCCACGTCGCCAGCTCGACCGGCCCGTCGTAGCGGAGCAGTTCCTCCACGGCGGTGGCCAGCAGCCGGTCGTCGCCGGCCGCCAGCCCCTCCTGGAGCAGGGCGAGTTGGGCGGGATGGCCGAGCAGGGTGTGAACGCCGTTGCCGATGAGGTTGACCGTGGTCTCGAAGCCGGCGAAGAGCAGGATGAACGCCATCGCCGCCGCCTCGTCCTCGGTCAGCTGCTCACCGTGGTCGGAGGCCCTGATCAGCCCCGATATCAGGTCGTCGCCCGGCTCGGAGCGCTTCCGGTGGATCAGCTCGGCGAGATAGGCGCGCATCCGCTTCACCGCGCGCCCCACGCCGCCGCGCTTCCCGCTGGTGTGCAGCATCATCCCGGCCCAGGAGCGGAAGTCCTCCTGGTCCTCCGCCGGCACGCCCAGCAGGTCGCAGATCGCGTAGATCGGCAGCGGGAAGGCGAACTCGTCGATCAGGTCGGCGGAGCCACGCCCCGCGAAGCCGTCGACCAGCCGCTCGGTCAACTCCCGCACCCGGGGCTCGAACGCGGCCACCCGGCGCGGGGTGAACGCCTGGGAGACCAGCCGGCGCAGCCTGGTGTGGTCCGGCGGGTCGATGTTGAGCAGATGGGTCATCAGCCCGGCGCCGCGCTCGCCGGGGATGCCGACCCGCCCCGAGGCGTGGCGGTCGGCGCTGTGCCGGGACGGGTTCTTGCTCAGCCGGGGATCGGCCAGCGCGGCGCGCGCGTCCCGGTACCGGGTCACCAGCCACGCCTCCACGCCGCTGGGCAGCGTCGCGCGGTGCACCGGCGCGTGCGCGCGCAGCCAGGCGTAGGCGGGGTACGGGTCGGCCACGAAGCCGGGCCCGAACAGGCCGGGCTCCGCCGCCCGTTCCCCGTGCGCGGTCTCAGCCACCGGGGCGCCCCTCCGGCCGGTCCGGGATCACGGCGGAGACGCGGAAGCCGCCCTCGTCCGTCGGGCCCGAGACGAAGCCGCCGCCGAGCGCCGTCACCCGCTCCCGCATCCCGACCAGGCCGTTGCCCCCGCTGGGCAGCATCGCCTCCTCGCGGCGGCGGGCGGCGCCGTCGGGCGCCGCGTTGCGCACCTGGACGGCGATCTCGCCCTCGCGGTGGGCCAGCCGCACCCAGGCGGCGGCGCCCGCCGCGTGCTTGTGCACGTTGGTCAGCGCCTCCTGGACGACCCGGTAGGCGGTGGACTCCACCTGCTCGGGATAGCCGCGCTGCTCGCCCTCGACGGCCAGCTCCACGCGCATCCCCGCCGCCCTGGACTCCTCGACCAGCGCCCGCAGCCCGGTCAGCCGGGGCCCGTCGCCGTTCGGGCCGGGGGCGGCCGGCGTCTCGCCGCCCGGCGCGGGCTCCGCGCCGTCATGCGCCTCGCGGCCCTGTCCCGAGGCGATCTCGGCCAGCCGGGACGAGGCCCGGGAGGACTCCGAGGAACGGTCCGGCACCACCGGCGCCGAGCGCAGCACGCCCAGCATGGTCCGCAGCTCCGTCAGCGCCTGGCGGCCCATGTCGCCGATGAGCGCGGCGTTCCGCGCGGCCTTCTCCGGGTCCTTGGGCGCCACCGCCTGCACGGCCGCCGCGTGCACCACCATCAGGCTCACCCGGTGCGCCACGACGTCGTGCATCTCCCTGGCGATCCGCCGGCGTTCCTCGCTCCGCGCCCACTCGGCGCGCTCCTCGGCCCGATCGGCCAGCAGCCCCAGCTCGCGCTCCAGGCCGAGCGCCCGGTCGCGCAGCGTCTCCACGAGCCGCCGTCTGGCCCGGACATACATCCCCAGCAGTACCGGCGGCACCACCGAGGCGATGCCGAAGAGCAACGCGACCAGTGGCCTGAACCAGGCGGGGAAGTCCTGCTCCCTGATGCCGGGGTCGGTGTCCAGCATCAGATAGGTGACGATGATCGTGCCCAGGCCCTCCATCGAGGCCAGCGCGGCGATCACCCGGCGCGGCGCGTCCGTGGTGGCCAGCGTGTAGAGGCCGACCAGCGCCAGCATCACGCCCATGTTGGCCGGCAGCACGGCGATCGAGATCAGAATGACGGCCAGCGGCCAGCGCCTGCGCACCAGCAGGGACAGCCCGGCCAGCACCCCCGGCACCACCACCAGCGCGACCGGCAGCCCGGTCTGGCCGGCGAATCCCACCCCCTGCGACCCGCACTCCACCGCCGACAGCAGTGCGAGTCCCGCGTCCAGCGCCACGCTGCGCCGCCGCGTCCACCACAGCAGGCGGAATTCCTCCCCCGCCGTGGGTGCCCCCTTCGCATCCATGACGACCAGACTACGGGCGCGGGCGGGCCTCTTCCCCGTCGGGCGCCGCCCGGCCGGCGGCGGATCGCGGCCCCGGAGCCCCGGAGTTCACCCCCACCACGACACCGCCAGCGCGTGGCCCGCCCAGGCGGCGGCGACCCCGCCGCCGACCGACGCCAGCACGTTGCCGGTCGCCGCCGGCCAGCGGCCGGTCTCCGCCAGCCGCAGCGTCTCGTAGGAGAACGTCGACCAGGTGGTCAGCGCCCCGCAGAGGCCGGTGCCCAGCAGCAGCCCGAGCCGTTCCCCGGCCGCGCCGGCCCACAGGGCGCCGGTGAGCGCGCCCAGGGTCAGCGAGCCGAGCAGGTTGACGAGCAACGTGCCCCAGGGGAAAGGACCGTCGTGCCACAGCCGCAGCCCCCGGTCCACGGCGTAGCGCAGCGCGGCGCCCACCGCGCCGCCGGCGGCGACCAGGGCCCAGCCGCTCATGACCGCCGCCCCGCGCCGGGGCGCGCGCCCCCGCGGGCGAGCATCGGGCGCAGCGCCCGGCGCGTGCCCCAGGCGCCCAGGGTCACCGCGAGCATCGCGAGCATCGCGGTCGCGCCCAGCAGCGCGAAGCCGGCCGCCGCGCGCCCCTCGCGCCAGAGCGTCTCGACGTCCACGGCGTAGGTGGAGAGCGTGGTGAAGCCGCCGAGCACCCCGGTGCCGAGGAACGGGCGCAGCAGCGGGCGGGCCGTGACGGCCTCCGTCAGCACGACCAGCAGCACGCCGATCAGCAGGCATCCCAGGACGTTGACGCCGACCGTCGTCCACGGGAACGCGCCGGGGCGCGTCGGCCAGCGCAGCGCGGCGCCGTACCGGGCCAGCGCGCCCAGCGCGCCGCCGGCGGCGACGGCCGCCAGTGTGAGCGCCTCGGCGCGCGGGCGGACGGGTGCGCGTCCGGGGCCGGGCTCGGGTGGCAGGTCGGGGTCGATCGGCTCGGGTTCGACGTCCCGGTGGCCACGTCCGTCGGCCGTCATCGCTCACTCCCCACACGTCGACCGGCGCCCGGGTGCGCGGGCGTCGTGATCACGAGCAGGGACCGTTGGCGGCGGCGCCGCGGTTGGCTGGGGAGGGCCCCACCTCCCCGGGCCGGCCGTGACATACGGGCCGGCTCCTCCGCCAGGATAGGGGGTATGACGTCGCGACGCCGGGCGCGGGCTGGCATAGTGTGGGGGTCGATCGGACGGCCGGTCATCGGGCCGCCCGGTGGATGCCTTCCCCCGTGGTGTAATTGGCAGCACATACGACTTTGACTCGTAGTGTCCAGGTTCGAGTCCTGGCGGGGGAGCCCACCCCTCTCGCGGCGGGCCCCCGGCCGGTCAGCTCCCCAGGATCGTGGTGAGGAACTCCCCGGTCCACGCCAGCAGTTCCCGCCCCGTCAGCGGCTTGCCGCCCACCCGCGCCGTCGTCGGCCTCGGCACCAGCACCTGCCGGCTCGCCGCCTTCACCACCGAGCCCGGGTGCAGCCGCTTCAGCCGCAGCTCCTGGGACTCCCGCAGCTCCACGGGCGAGAACCTGATCCTGCTGCCCTGGAGCGTCACGTCGCCCACGCCGCACGACCTGGCCAGCATCCTCAACCCCGCCACCAGCAGCAGGTTCTCCACCGGCTCCGGCAGCGGGCCGTAGCGGTCGGCCAGCTCCTCGCGGACCGCGCGGATGTCCTCCTCCGTGCTGGCGGCGGCGATCGAGCGGTACGCCTGGAGCCGCAGCCGCTCGCCCGGCGCGTAGTCGTGCGGCACATGGGCGTCGACCGGCAGCTCGATCTTCACCTCAAGCAGCGTCTCCTCCGCCTCCCCGCCGGACTCCAGCGCCGCCCGGTAGTCGGCGACCGCCTCGCCCACCATCCGCACGTACAGGTCGAAGCCGACCCCGGCGATGTGGCCCGACTGCTCGCCGCCGAGCAGGTTGCCCGCGCCCCTGATCTCCAGGTCCTTCATCGCCACGTACATGCCGGCGCCCATCTCGGTGTGCTGCGCGATGGTCGCCAGCCGCTCGTGCGCCGTCTCCGTCAGCGGCTTCTCCGGCGGGTACAGGAAGTAGGCGTAGCCGCGTTCCCTGCCCCGGCCCACCCGGCCGCGCAGCTGGTGCAGCTGGGAGAGGCCGAAGGTGTCGCCGCGCTCCACGATCAGGGTGTTGGCGTTGGAGATGTCGATCCCCGACTCCACGATCGTCGTGGAGACCAGCACGTCGAACCGCTTCTCCCAGAAGTCGACGACGACCCGCTCCAGCGCCGTCTCCCCCATCTGCCCGTGGGCGGTGGCGATCCGCGCCTCCGGCACGATCTGGCGGAGCCGGGCGGCGACGCGGTCGATGGAGTCGACGCGGTTGTGGATGTAGAAGACCTGCCCCTCGCGCAGCAGCTCGCGGCGGATCGCCGCGCCGATCTGCCGCTCCTCGTAGGGGCCGACGAAGGTCAGCACGGGGTGCCGCTCCTCGGGCGGGGTGGTGATCGTCGACATCTCCCTGATGCCGGTGACCGCCATCTCCAACGTCCTGGGGATCGGTGTCGCCGACATCGTCAGCACGTCGACGTTGGCCCGCAGCTTCTTCAGCTGCTCCTTGTGCTCGACACCGAACCGCTGCTCCTCGTCCACGATCACCAGGCCGAGGTCCTTGAACTTCACCTCGGACGAGAACAGCCGGTGCGTGCCGATCACCACGTCCACCGCGCCGTCCGCCAGCCCCTCCAGGGTGGCCCGCGCGTCGGACTCGGACTGGAAGCGGCTCAACGGGCGCACCTTCACCGGGAACTGCGCGTAGCGCTCCGAGAAGGTGCCGAAGTGCTGCTGCACCAGCAGCGTCGTCGGCACCAGCACCGCGACCTGCTTGCCGTCCTGCACGGCCTTGAACGCGGCGCGCACCGCGATCTCCGTCTTGCCGTAGCCGACGTCGCCGCAGATCAGCCGGTCCATGGGGACGGAACGTTCCATGTCCTCCTTGACCTCGCCGATGGTGGTCAGCTGGTCCGGGGTCTCGGCGTAGGGGAACGCGTCCTCCAGCTCGCGCTGCCAGGGGCTGTCCCCGCCGAACGCGTGCCCGGGGGCGGCCATCCGCGCCGAGTAGAGCTTGATCAGGTCGGCGGCGATCTCCTTGACCGCCTTGCGCGCCCTCGCCTTGGTCTTGGTCCAGTCGGCGCCGCCGAGCCGGTGCAGCGTCGGGGCCTCGCCACCGACGTACTTGGTCACCTGGTCCAGCTGGTCGGTCGGGACGAAGAGCCGGTCGCCCGGCTGCCCCCGCTTCGCCGGCGCGTACTCGACCAGCAGGTACTCGCGGGTCGCGCCCTGCACCGTGCGCTGCACCATCTCGATGTAGCGGCCGACGCCGTGCTGCTCGTGGACGATGTGGTCGCCCGTCTCCAGCGTCAACGGGTCCAGCGCCTTGCGCCGGCGGGCCGGCATCCGCGCGCCCTCGCGCCCCGCGGCGCGCTGGCCCGTGAGGTCGGTCTCGGTGAGCACCACGAGCCGCACCTCGGGCGCCAGGAAGCCGTGCTCCAGCGCGCCGCACGAGACATGGACGACGGAGGGCGCGATCTCGCCGGTCAGGCTCGGGTCGAGCCGGGCCGCGACACCCTCGCCGCCCAGCACCTCGACCGTGCGGGCCGCCGGCCCCTGGGCCTCGGTGAGATAGACGACGCGCCAGCCGTCGGCCAGCCACCCCTTGGTGTCGGCGAGCGCGCGGGAGATGTCGCCCCGGTAGGTCTCGGGCGCGCGCAGCCCGAGCCGCACGGTCTCCGGGTCCAGCTCCTCGTCGGGCGAGAACGGCGAGACCGACCACCAGGGCAGCCCCAGCTCGCCGGCGTGCTCGCGCACCTCGGCCAGGCCGCGCAGGCTGGCGGCGCCCACGTCGATGGGCGCCTCGCCGCTGGCCACCATCGCGGCGGCGGCCCAGGACGCCTGGAGGAACTCCTGGCTGGTGGCCACCAGGTCGGCGGCGCGGGAACGGATGCGCTCCGGGTCGCAGAGCATCACCGTGCTCTGGGCGGGCAGCACGTCGAGCAGCAGCTCCATCCGGTCGACCAGCACCGGCGCCAGCGACTCCATGCCCTCGACGGCGACGCCCTCGGCGATCCTGCCCAGCAGCTCGTCCAGCTCCGGGTGGGCCTCGGCCAGCTCGGCGGCGCGCTCCCGCACCGAGGCGGTCAGCAGCAGCTCGCGGCAGGGCGGCGCCCACAGTCCGTGCTCGGCGACCTCAAGGGAACGCTGGTCGGCCACCTTGAAGTAGCGGACCTCCTCCACGTCGTCGCCCCAGAACTCCACCCGCAGCGGGTGCTCCTCGGTGGGCGGGAAGACGTCGAGGATGCCGCCGCGCACCGCGAACTCGCCGCGCTTCTCGACCAGCTCGACCCGCGTGTAGGCGGCGGCGGCCAGCGCCTCGGTCACCTCGGAGAGGTCGGCGCTCTGGCCGTTGCGCAGGGCCACGGGCTCCAGGTCGCCCAGCCCCGCGACCTGCGGCTGGAGCACGGAGCGCACCGGGGCGACGACGACGGAGACCGGGCCGGCGCCCGGGTCGTCGGCCCTGGGGTGCGCCAGCCGGCGCAGCACGGCGAGCCGGCGGCCGACGGTGTCGGCGCGCGGGGAGAGCCGCTCGTGCGGCAGCGTCTCCCAGGAGGGGAACTCGACGACGCTGTCCGGCGGCAGCAGCGAGCGCAGCGCCGCCGCCAGGTCCTCGGCCTCCCGGCCGGTGGCGGTGACCGCCAGCACGGTCCGCCCGCCGGCACCGGCGAGCGCGGCGACGGCGAGCGGGCGGGCGGCGGGCGGACCCACCAGGTCGAGGTGTCCGGCGCCCTTGCCCTTGGCGGCGGCGACCGCCTCGCCCAGGGCGGGCTCCTGGATGACGGCGTCGAGCAGGCCGTGCAGGCTCATGAGGGTTTCCATCCCGGTTGACCGGCCCCGCCACGGCGGCCCGATCGGGGAAGCCGATCAGGGAAGCCGCGCACGCGGGGCAACGCGAAGCACCCGGCACGCGCCGCGGGCCGGGGGTCTTCCAGGGTACGCGTGCGGCCCGGTGATCAACTTCCGGCGACGGTGACCGTCGGCAGGTGGCGCACCGGGAAGGAGACCGAACGGGCGATGAAGCAGTCCCGGTGCGCGTCCTCGTGGAGCGCGCTGGCCAGATCGATCATGGAGGCGTCGGCCACCTCGACGACCGGGTTCAGCGTCACCTCGACGAACTCCCCCACCCCGCCGGACTCCCGCATCAGCCCCTCGGCCGCGTCCCGGTAGGCGACCACCCTGACCCGGCGCAGCGAGCACCGGGCGAGATAGGTCAGCATGTGGCACTGGGCGAGCGAGGCGACCAGCAGCTCCTCCGGGTTCCAACGGGCCGGGTCGCCGACGAAGGCGGGGTCGGCGCTGGCCTCGATCACCGGCTTGTCGGCGACGACCACCCGGTGGTCGCGCGCGAACCCCCGGTAGCCGGCGGTCCCCTCACCGGTGTTGCCCGTCCAGGCGACCCCGACCGAGTAGCGGTGATCCCGCGGCTGACGCATCTGACCTCCAGGGTGCGATAACGGTGTCTCGGTTCAGTCTCCCTCTCCCGAGGCGCGGGAGAAGCGTCACAGGCTCACCACATCCCACACCTGACGTGTCCATGCCCCCGACTTGTAACCTGGGCCACGTCGAGCGGAAACGTTACGGCGGCACGATGAACCGCTGTTGCCGTGCGCGGTTCCGCCGCGCCGAAGTCACCCCCACGAAGAGGGAGTTCGCGTGTCCCGCACCCCGCGCGTCTACGCGCGTCGCAAGCTGTCCCTGCTGGCGGCGCTCACCGGACTGATATCCCTGGCGGCCCTGTTCCACGGACCCAGCGCACAGGCCGCCCTCCCCGAACCCATCGCCGCCTCCACGGCGCGCACCTATCTCTCCCAACTCACGGTCGAGACCGAGGACCGCACCGGCTACGACCGCGACCTCTTCCCGCACTGGAGCAACCAGGGCGACAACTGCAACACCCGCGAGGTCATCCTCCAGCGCGACGGCGAGAACGTGGAGACCGACAACAGCTGCGCCGCCGTCAGCGGCAGTTGGTACTCCCCCTACGACGGCGCCACCTGGTCCGCCGCCTCCGACGTCGACATCGACCACCTGGTCCCCCTCGCCGAGGCATGGGACTCCGGCGCCGGCGACTGGACCACCGCGCAGCGCGAGGCGTTCGCCAACGACCTGACCCGGCCGCAGCTGTTGGCCGTCACGGACAACGTCAACCAGTCCAAGGGCGACAAGGACCCGGCGGAGTGGCTGCCGCCGAGCAGCTCCTACCACTGCGTGTACGCGCGGGCTTGGGTGCAGGTCAAGAAGCACTATGACCTGTCGGTCGACTCGGCGGAGAAGAGTGCGCTGAGCGGGGTTCTGAACGGCTGCTGAGTGGTTGCTGGGGGGTTGCTGGGGTTGGGTTCTCTCTGTGGCGTCGGTGTGTGGTGGGGGGGCGGGCGGGTGGGTTGTCGTCTGACCGCCGGTGGGCGGTTGCTCGCGCAGTTCCCCGCGCCCCTTCCCACGCCGCTGGGCGGCTCGGGGACGCGGGGGACTGCGCGGTGCATACGCGGCGGGCCGCAGGCGACCAACGCGCCGGACCGGACAGGTGAGTTGTCGACCGCACGCCGGCGGGCAGTCGCTCGCGCAGTTCCCCGCGCCCCTTCCCACGCCGGCGGGCGGCGTGGCCCACCGCTCCGGGGACGGGGGTCAGCCGACGAGCGGCCGGACGCAGCGGGGCGCGGCCGTGCAGTAGAAGCCGTATCCCGCGCAGTGCCAGCAGCCGTGGGGAGCGGCGACGCCCTGGGCCTGCCCGGTGTCGGAGAGGTAGAGCGTCTCGCGGATCTCGACCCGCTGGCCGCTGCACGCCTGGCACTGCCGGTGTGGCCCCGAACAGTCGTCCTCTTCTCCGCTCACGCCGAAACTCCCCGCCTCGCACCAGGGTTGCGCGTCCCGTCACAACCACGACACTCAACGTTACCTTCCCTGTCGGCGCCGTCCCGCCGACCGCCTCGGAACCAGCCACCCGCGCACCACGCGCACCACCGGCACCAGCGGCCCCGCAGGGGCGAACGCGGCCTCTACTCCAGGCGGGCGGACGGAATCGGCCAGAATCCGGCGGGTCCCGTCGGCCAGCGGTCTGGCAGCCTGCCCCGCGCGTGGCCGCGCGGGGCGGTAAGCGCTTCGTAAGCGAACGGTAGGAGGCGACCGGGAGAGTACGAAACGCGCCGCACCGGAGGGGGATGCGGCGGGTTCTACGGAGGTCCGGATGGGCGACGCGGTGAACTTCGCCATCTGGGACACGGGGGCGAACGGGCGGAAGCCGGTGGTCTGCTGATCCCCCGTCGCCGCCGCGCGGAGGGGGGGTCGCGCGGCGGCGACGGGCCTGGTCAGGCGGGGCGCGTCTCGGAGGGGGGCACGCGCCCCGCCCTGCCGCGCTGTATCGTCGGGCGCGGTGTCGAACGACGAGCTGGGTTTCGTGTTGTTGGGCCCCGTGGGGGCGTGGTCAGGAGAGCGGTCCGTCGAGTTGCCGGGGCCGGGGGCGCGGTGCGTGCTCGGTGTGCTGCTTCTGGAGCCGGGGCAGACGGTCTCCGTCGAGCGACTGATCGAGGCGTGCTGGGGGCAGGAGCCTCCCTCGTCGGCGCGTGGCGCGCTCCAGGTGCGCGTCTCCCATCTGCGTCGCCACCTGCCCGGCCTGATCGAGACGGGTTCCGGCGGGTACCGCGTGGTCGTGGGGCGCGACCAGGTGGACGTGCACCGGTTTCGTGGCCTTGTCGCCGCCGCCTCCACCACCGCGGACCCCGCCGAGGCGCTGCGCCGCTGGCGTGCCGCCCTGGACTGCTGGAGCGGCGAGCCGATGGCCGGCGTCCACTCCCGCTGGGTGGACGAGATGGTCCGCCGCCCGCTGTGGGAGGAACGGTGGTCGGTGGTCGAGCGACTGGCGGGCGCCCTCGTGGAGTTGGGGCGGCACCGGGAGGCGGTCGCCGAACTCCGCGGGCTGCTGCGCCACGAGCCGTTCCGGGAGGGCGCGCATGTCCTGCTGATGAGGGCCCTGTGGGCGGAGGGCCGACGCGCGGAGGCGCTCGACGCGTTCCGGGCGGCGCGTGAGGTGATGGTGGCGGAGCTGGGGATCGAGCCCGGCCCCGAACTGACGGAACTGCACGGCCGCATCCTCCGCGAGGACGCGGAGCCTCCCCCGAACGGCGGCGAGGGGCAGAGAGCCCCGGGACCGCCGCCGGTGACGCCCCCGGCGCCGCGTCAACTCCCCGCGCAGTCGGGGCTGTTCGTGGGTCACGCGGAGCTGCTCGCCGCGCTCGACCAGGCGGAGGCCGACCGGCTGCGCCAGCCCGAGGCGGCGAGCGGGCCGGTGCTGCTCACCGGCATGGGAGGTGTCGGCAAGACCCGGCTGGCGCTGCACTGGGCGCGGCTTCGGGCCGACTCCTTCCCCGAGGGACAGCTCTTCGTCAACCTCCGGGGCTACGGGGCCGGACGGCCGGTGTCGCCGACGGCCGCGCTGGAGGGGTTCCTCCGGGCGCTGGGGGTGGACCGTTCGGAGGGCTCCCGTGGCCTGGACGAGCTGGCGGCCCTGTTCCGTTCGACGGTGGCCGGGCGGAGGGTGCTCGTGGTGCTGGACAACGCGCACGACGCCGAGCAGGTGCGCCCGCTGCTGCCGGGCGCCGGCTGCACGACCCTGATCACCAGCCGCCACCGGCTTCCCGGGCTGATCGGCCGGGACGCGGGGCGCCGCATCACGGTGCCGGGGCTGGCCACCGGGGAGGGGCGGCTGCTGCTCGCCGACATGCTCGGGGAGGAGCGGGTCGCGCGCGAGCCGGAGGCCGCCGCGGCGCTCACGGAGCTGTGCGCGGGGCTTCCGCTCGCGCTGCGCGTCGTGGCGGACCGGCTCAGCTCGGTGCCGGGCGCGGGACTCGGCGAGGTGGTCGGGGAACTGCGCGACGGCAGGGACCGGTTGGCGGCGTTCAGCGCCGACGACGACCTGGGGTCCGACCTGCGCACCATCTTCCGGGCCTCCTACCGTGAGCTTCCCGAGGACCTGGCCCGCGTGTTCCGGCTGCTGGCGCTGCTTCCACCGGAGCGGGTCTCGGTCGCCGCGGTCGCCGCGCTCACCGGCTGGGAGGAGGCGGTGGCCCGGCGGGCGATGGACAGGCTGCACGCACACCATCTGGTCGAGCAGCCGGCCTGGGCCCGGTACGAACTGCACGACCTGCTCCGCGTGTTCGCGCACGAGGAGGCCGTGCGGCAGGAGAGCGAGGAACAGCGCTCCCAGGCGATCACCCGGGTCGTCGACTGGTACACGACCAGCGCGCACCACGCGATGGGACGCGTGCGTCCACGCGACCGGGCGGTCGAGCCGCCGCGCCTGACCAAGGCGCCGGTCGCGGAGTTCGCGGACCGGGGTGCCGCGTTGGCCTGGTGCGACGAGGAACGCGCGACGCTGCTGGCCCTCCCCGAGCTGGCGCTCGCCCACGGTCTGCACCGCCACGCGTGGTACCTCCCCTGGACGCTGTTCAGCTACTTCTCCACGCGGCGGCTGTTCGACGCGTGGGTCTCGGCCGGCGAGACCGCGCTCGCGGCGGCGACCGCGCTGCGGGACCCGGCGGCCGAGGGGCGTGCGCTCAACCTCCTCGGCCCCGCCTACGTGGAGGTCGGCCGCACGAAGGAGGCCGAGGCGGTGTTCCGAAGGGCCGTCGCGGTGTTCCGCGCGGCGCGGGACGAGTACAGCGAGGCCGCCGTGGCGAACAACCTGGGCACGTTGCACATCGACCTCGGCGCGTTCGGCGAGGCGCTGAACGACTTCACCAGGGCGCGGGAGCTGTACGGCAGGGCGGGGAGCACGTTCAAGGAGGCCGTCGCCCTGGCCGGTATCGGCTGGGCGCAGGTGGGGCTGGAACGGTGGGCGGAGGCGATCCGACATCTCGAAGCGGCGGTCGAGGCCATGCCCCTGGCGTCTCAGGCGCAGGCCAGGGCGGAGGCGTTCGACCAGCTCGGTGTCGCGCACGCCGGCGACGGCGCGCCGGAACGCGCCGTCGACGCCTGGCGGCAGGCGGCCGACCTCTACGCCTCGTGCGAGGACTGGCACTACGAGTCCGAGGTCAGAAGCCGGCTCGGCGCCGCGCTCCTGGAGCTGGGTGACGTCGAGGCGGCGCGGCGCTCCCTCCGGCGCGCGCGGGACCTCGCCGAGCGACTGGGCGGGAGCGGCGCCGCGTTGGGGGACCTGGAGACGCGGCTGAGCCGGCTTCCGGGCCACGAGTCGCGCGAGGCGGCGGACTGAGGTCGCCGGCCGGGCGCGTGCCCGGCCGGCACCGGGGTCACCAGTCGTGGACCGTGCCGTCCAGCAGGCGGTTCACCGGCAGATACGCCGGCTCGTAGGGGAAGCGGGCGGCGGCCTCGTCGTCGAGTTCGACGCCGAGCCCCGGGTTCTCGCCGGGGTGCAGCAGCCCGTCGTCGAAGGTGTAGGAGGTGCGGAAGACCTCCAGCGTGCGCGGGTCGTGCCGCATGTACTCCTGGATGCCGAAGTTGTGGATGGCCAGGTCCAGATGGAGCGCGGCGGCCATCCCGACCGGCGATATGTCGGTCGGCCCGTGGATGCCGGACTTGGCCCCGTACAGCGCCGCCAGGTCCAGCAGCTTCTTCATGGCCGTGACGCCGCCGGTGTGGGTGACGGCCGAACGCACGTAGTCGATCAGCCGCTCGCCGAGCAGCGTCGTGTAGTCGTGCGCGGTGTTGAAGACCTCGCCGATGGCCAGCGGGGTGGTGGTGTGCTGCCGGATCAGCCGCAGCGCCGCCTGGTCCTCGCCGGGGGTGGCGTCCTCCAGCCAGAAGAGGTCGTAGGGCTCCAGCGCCTTGCCCAGCTTCGCCGCCTGGATCGGGGTCATCCGGTGGTGGCCGTCGTGGAGCAGCGGCAGTTCGGGGCCGAACTCGTGGCGCACCGCCTCGAAGACGTTCGGCAGATGGCGCAGGTAGGCGCGGGTGTCCCAGCTCTCCTCGACGGGCAGCGCGGTCCGCCGGGCCGGCTCGTAGTCGTAGCGTTCGCCGTCGCCCGCCGCCGAGGCGGCCACGCCGTAGACCGAGTCGAGCCCGGGGATGCCGGTCTGCACCCGGATCGCCCGGTAGCCGGCGGCCAGGTGGGCGCGGATCGAGTCGAGCAGCTCGGGGATGTCGCGGCCCGAGGCGTGCCCGTAGGCGAGCGCCCCGGTGCGGGAGGCGCCGCCGAGCAGCTGGTACAGCGGCATCCCGGCGACCTTGGCCTTGATGTCCCACAGCGCGGTGTCGACGGCGGCGATCGCGGCCATGGTCACCGGGCCGCGCCGCCAGTAGGCGCCGCGGTAGAGGTACTGCCAGGTGTCCTCGATCCGCGACGCGTCCCGGCCGATCAGCAGCGGGACGAGATGGTCGCGCAGATAGCTGTCGACGGCCAGCTCGCGGCCGTTCAGCGTGGCGTCACCGAGGCCGGTGACGCCGTCGGCCGTGGTGATCCGCAGGGTGACGAAGTTCCGTCCCGGGCTGGTGACGACGGTCTCGGCGGAGATGATCCGGTGGGGTGTCTCGTTGGGTGACATGGTGGGTGTCCTCCCCTTTCTCGTGCGGCCTGTGCGGCGTGTGCGGCGTCCTGTCTCAGACCTGGGCGGCGGGGGCGTCGACGAGTTCGGCCACCAGCACGCCGAAGGGCGGCAGTTCGACGGTGTCCAGCTTCTCGCCGTCCAGGGTGGCGAGCCGTCCCGCGGCCAGCGTCGGGGCCACCGCCAGCGGCTCCTCGTGCTGGCTGACGAACCAGACGAACGCCCGCCCGTCCTCGTGCGTCATCACGCCGACCAGCACCCGGGGGTCGTCGACCGCGACCTCCGGCGTGACGCCGGCCTCGGCGGCCAGCGCGGCGTACAGCCGCCAGGTCGGCTCCGGGTTGACGCGCGGGGTGACGGCCGCCATGTGCTCCAACGGGTAGGTGGAGAGCACCAGTTGACCCTCGCCGACCCGCCGGGTCAGCAGCGCGGGGCGGCCGTGCGCGTCGGTGGCCAGCACCTCGGCGCCGGCCGGCTCGACCGGCAGGTAGGAACGGGAGTGCTCGGTGCCGGCGACGGCGAAGACCAGGCTCTCGCCGGCGGCTATGGTGCCGAAGTCCCGCACGAAGGTGAGGGTCAGCTCCTCGTCCTCGATGGGCTCGGTCAGCCCGTACCGCAGCTTCTTCACCACGCCGAACGTCTCGTCGAGCTTCGGCCACCACGGGCCGCGCTGCACGACGTGCTCGCCGGTGAAGAACGAGGCGTAGACCGTCGCCCCCGCCTCGGCCCGCGCCACCAGCTGCCGCCAGCCGCCGGCCGTCAACTGCTTGGCGGAGGGCAGCAGATAGAGCGCGCAGTCGTCCGGCAGCCCGTCGGCCTCCCGTGCCACGCCCACCGGCAGGTCGGCCTCGCGGGCCGCGACATACGCCTGCCGGGTGTGGTTGAGCACGCTGCTGGCGTCCTCGGGCTGGGTGAACGGGTAGCGCGCCTCAAGGAACGAGGAGACCACCAGCGCCACCCCGGTGTCCGGGCGGCTCAGCCGGGGGAAGTCGACGCGCGCCAGCAGCTCGGTGAACCGCTTGACCTCGCGCAGCTGCTCCTTGGGCCGGCCGGTGTCGTCGGTGATGCCGAAGTGCATCTCGAACGGGTGGTGGCTGTAGGGCTCCTGGTCCCACAGCGCGTCGTAGTCGGTGTTGTTCCACGGCATCCAGCCGGTGGCGCCGGCGAGCAGCGTGTTGTGCAGGATCTGCCGGTAGTAGTGGGCGGCGTTCTCCTCGGAGACATAGTCGGACGTGACGCCGAACTCCTCCATGACCACCGGCTTTCCACCGATGTCGAGCAGCTCGCAGACGAAGGCGGCGCCCAGGTGCAGCCTGACCGGGTCGCTCTCCATCCGGTAGACGTGCGGGCCGTGGAAGTCGATCAACGGCTCCAGGTCCCGCACCCGGAACCCGTTGTCCGCGCCGGTCATCTCCACGCCCCACGCGCCGTCGCCGATCGAGACCGGCTGCCGGGCCCCGGTGGAACGGACCGCGTTCACCAGCGTCTTCGCCCAGGCGGTCACGGTGGTCGCGTCCAGCGTCCCGATGCCTCGGGAGCGCCAGTCGCCGTAGATCGGGATCTCGTTGGTCAGCAGCCAGCCGGCGACCGCCGGGTGGTCCTTCCAGCGCTCGGCCAACTCGCGGACATACCACTCCTGTTGGGCGACGAACGACGGGTCGCCGAAGATGTCGCGTCCGCCCCGCCAGACCGGGTCCCAGTTCTGCCCCGACATGTGGCCGACGAGGAACGTCGGGATGGTGTGCATCCCCTGGGCGGTGTGGCGGTCCAGGAAGTCGTCGTAGTGGGCGAGCATCGCGGGGTCGAGGGTGTTCTCGGCCGGCATGAAGTCCGGCCAGAAGAAGAACGAGCGGGTGAGCGTGATGCCGTGCTCCCGCATCACGCGCAGCTCCTCGTCGATCACCTCGGGACGGTAGTCCCGCCACATCAGCGGCCCCCCGGTGCGGGACCAGTAGTTGACACCGATCCAGACGGTCGCGCCGTCCGGGCCGGTGGTGGGGACCGACCCGGTCCCGGGGGCGGTGTGGAGCTTCGCCGCGTTACGCCTCATGCCTGTGAGTCCCTCGTGGTCGGCAGCCTGACCCCCTCGGTATATCGTTTTACCCGGCGGCTGTCGAGAGATTGAGCCCATCGGGACAACGGGCTACGATGCCGGTCCAACTCCCCGCTCGACAACGTTTTCTCGCGGCGCGTCACCGATCCCCCGTCCACCCGCTCCGGGCGTGCGACGCGCGAGAACCGCACAGGACGGACGACGCGTGGCCACTCAGCAGAGCACCTCCCCCCGCACCCGACGCGGAAGCCGGACCGACAAGCCGACGATCGCCGACGTGGCGGCGCTGGCCGGGGTCTCGGTCTCCGCCGTCTCCAAGGTGGTCAACAACCGCCCCGGGATCTCCCCGCCCACCCGCCAGCGGGTCTGGGACGCGGCGGAGAAGCTGCGCTGGTCGCCCTCGGCGACGGCGGTGGCGCTGCGCGGCGCGCGCACCCGCGCGATCGGGATGGTCGCCGGCCGCTCGGCCGACGTGCTCGCCGCCGACCCGCACTTCTCCGTGCTGATCTCCGGGATAGAGGCCGAACTCGCCCCCGCCGACTACGGGTTGCTGCTGCACATCGTCGGCGAGGAGCCGGGCGCCGAGGAGCGCGCCTACCGGCGGCTGGCCGAGGAACGGCGGGTGGACGGCGTGATCCTCACCGAGAGCCGCATCGGCGACAGCCGGTTCGAGCTGCTGCGCCAACTGCGGCTGCCCGCCGTGCTGGTGGGCACGCCCTGGCGGGAGGACCCGATCGTCTCGGTCCGCGCCGGCGGCGAGCAGGACGCGGGCATCAGGGAGGCCGTCCACCACCTCGCCGAGCTGGGCCACCGGCACATCGCCTATGTCTCCGGCCCCGAGGACCGGGTGCACACGGTCTTCCGCCGCCGCGTCTTCGAGGCCGCCCTGGGCGAACGGGGGCTGCGGCCGACGCGGATCGTGATCTCCGAGTTCACGGCGGACGCGGCCGTGAAGGCGGTGCGCCGACTGCTCGCCGAGCCGGACCGGCGGCCGACGGCCGTGCTCTTCGCCAACGACACGATGGCGGTGGCCGGCATGAGCGCCGCCCGGCGGCTGGGCTTCGACGTGCCGCGCGACCTGTCGGTGATCGGCTACGACGACCTGCCGGTCGGCGAGTTGGTCTACCCCCGGCTGACCACCATCGGCCAGGACCTCGTCCAGCTCGGCCGGGCGGCGGCGACCGCGATGTTCGGGCTGCTGGACTCCGGCCGCAGCGAGCCGGTGGAACCCACCGCGGTCCGACCCCCCGGCCTTCTCGTCCGGGAGTCCACCGGCCCGGCGGCGCGCGGAGCCTGAGCCGCGGGGCGACTCGGGCGCGCGGGCCCTCCGGCCCGCCGGCGCGGGCCGGGGCGGGGGCTCAGGCGCTGGTCGTCGAGCCGGGGCGCACGATCATCAACACGACGACGACCGCCCACAGCAGGTTGAACACCCCGGTAGTCATGGCCAGTCGGGCCGCGAGCGCGCGGGCGCGGGGCTCGGCGGGCCCGTCGCCCTCGGGGAGCAGATCCTCCTGGCGCGGCAGGATCACCAGCACCAGGAGCGCGGCGGCGAGCGCCGTCAGCACCATCGACGCCACCAGCCACGCGTCGGTGAGGATGCCCAACTGGGCGCCGGTGGCCAGCCCGAAGACGGGCACGGCGATTCCCACGGCGGCATAGCCGCGGCATATCCGGTGCAGCACCCCCGCGACGGCGAGGGAACGGGCGGACGGCGCTCCGCCCCCGTCCGGCGCGGCGGCCTGGCGGGCGTAGCGGGGGAAGAGCGAGGCGGCGACGGTGATCGGGCCGACCGTCAGGATCGCCGCCAGAACGTGCAGGGACAGCAGCAGCTTGGCCACCGGGGACTCCAGTGCGGTCTCGGTTATACGTTGGCAGCCAATATGTAGCACGCCAATCGGATGCTTAGGTAGGCTGCCTACCCATGAAGGCAGACGCGGTACGCGGACATCTCGACGGGCTGCTGCTCGCCGTCCTGGAAGAGGGCCCGCTGCACGGCTACGCGATCATCACCGCCGTGCAGCGGCGCAGCGGCGGCGCGTTGGACCTGCGCACCGGCACGATCTATCCGGCGCTCAACCGGCTGGAGCGGCAGGGGCTGCTCGCCAGCGACTGGGAGTCGACGGGTGAACGGCGCCGCCGCAGCTACCGGTTGACCGACTCCGGGCGCGCGGGCCTGGCGGAGCGGCGCGCGGACTGGCGCGCGTTCACCTCCGCGATCGGCGCGGTCCTCGACCCGGCGCCCGGGAGCGCGACATGAGCGGGGACGACGGTGCCGGCGACGCCGTCGTCGCCTACCGCGACCGGTTCGCCCGGCTGCTGCGGGGGCCGGCGCGGGCCAGGGCGCGGCTGGTCGAGGAGGTCGCCGACGGCTTCGCCGACACGGTGCGCGCATGGCGCGCCGCCGGCTTCGACGAGGCGGGCGCCGCGCGGCGGGCCGAGGCGGAGTTCGGCACGCCCGAGGAGGTCGCGGCCTCCTGCCAGCGGGAGTTGACCCTCGCGCAGGTGCGGCACACCGCGGGTGTGGTGGCGTCGACCGCGCCGTTGCCGCTGGCCTGCTGGTATCTCCTGGGGCAGGCCGAGACCGCGCGGGACGGCTGGCTGCCGCAGTCGGCCCAGGCGCTGGCCGCCGGGCTGGCCGGGGTGGCGGGCGTCGCCGCGCTGGGCGCGCTGCTGGCGCTGGCCGTGACGGGGCGGGCCAGCCGCTGGCTCTCCGTCCCGCGCCGACTGCCCGACGCGGTGGGCTGGTTGGGCACAGCGGCGAGCGGCGCGATGGCCGGCTCGGCGCTCGCGTTGACGGTGGCGGCGGCGCTGGCCACGCACTGGCCGCTGGTCGCGCTGGCCGGGGTGGCCTCGGCGGCCTGCCACGCCGGGGTGGCCCCCTCGGCCCGCGCCTGCCGCCGCCAGCCGCGCGTCGCGGACCCCGCCTGACAACCCGCCTTGCCGGCGCGCACCGGGGTCGACTGACCCCCGCCACGAATGCACCGCGCCCCCAAACAGGCCGCCACCTACCGCGCGTAAACCCGCACCTGACCGACCACGCCCACCCACCCCAGGGGCGCGGGGAACTGCGCGAGCAACCACACACCGGGCCGCAGACGACAACCCACCCAGACCGGCAAGGTCAGTAGTCGACCAACCCCCGCCACGAATGCACCGCGCCGTTCCCCGCGCCCCCAAACAGGCCGCCACCTACCGCACGTGAACCCGCACCTGACCGACCACGCCCACCCACCCCAGGGGCGCGGGGAACTGCGCGAGCAACCACACACCGGGCCGCAGACGACAACCCACCCAGACCGGCCAGGCCGGTAGTCGCCAGCACCCCCGCCGGAGGCGCTACTTGCCGACGGAGAAGAGGAAGATCAGGAAGGCCGCGAAGAGGTGACCCACCAGGCCGTAGAGCAGCACCCTGATCCAGAGCCCCCTCGGGATCGTCTCCCTACGCATCTTCGACATGGCGACGTTCCTTCCCTGAGTCGCTGATACCGCCGGTACCGCCGGTACCGCCGGTACCGCCTGGGCGCGCCTCCGCGCCCAGGCAGATCATGGTGTCCGCACTCCGCAACAACGTGTGGACGAACAGCAGCTCCGCGCCGCCCGGCGACACGGCGCTGATCCGGTGCGGGGTCAACGAGTCGAAGTGCGCGCTGTCCCCCTCCGCGAGCCGGTGCTCGGACTCGCCGAGGAAGAGCCGCAGCCGGCCGGTCAGCACGTGCAGCCACTCCTCCCCCGGGTGGACCCGCACCAGTTCGCCCTGGCCCGTGCCGGGCGGAACGTGCACCCGCAGCGCCTGCATGGCCCGCCCGGAGCCGCCGACCGAGCGGTAACGCCAGCCGCCGGCCTCCCTGGCCGGCGCCTCGTCGGCCCTGACCACCACGTCCGTGGGGGCGGGGGTCTCGCCGAGCAGACCGGAGACCGTCGTGCCGTAGACACGGGCGAGGCTGAGCAGCGCGGGCAGCGACGGCTGGCGTTGGCCGGTCTCCAGCCGGGAGAGATGCGCGGTCGACAGTTCGGCGCGGCGCGCCGCCCCCTCCAGGGTCAGCCCGGAGAGCCGGCGCAGCTCACGCAGCCGCGCTCCGACGCCGGGGTGCTCGATGGAAGTCGTGGGTGCCACGGTCCGATTGAGCCACGAGCGTTGCCCCCTAGGCAAGCTCGTTGCCCGTGAGACAAGACACGAAGCGCGGCCCCGCCTGGAGCGCGTGGGCGAGCGGACTCGCCCGGACTCAGTCCGTCGCGATCGCGTTCAGCACGTTCATCCGGCCGGCGCGGAAGGCGGGCATCAGCGCCGCCAGCAGCCCGACCACGGCGGAGCCGAGGAAGACCGCGATGATGGTGCCCCAGGGGATCTCCAGGATCGGCATCCCCTCCAGGGCCAGCAGCTGCTGGCCCGCGGTGCCCCACGCCATGCCGAGGCCGAGGCCGAGTAGCGCACCGAAGAGGGCGATCACCACCGACTCCAGCCGGATCATGCGGCGCAGCTGCACCCGGGAGAGGCCGATGGCGCGCATCAGACCGATCTCCCTGGTCCGCTCGACGACCGACAGGGCCAGCGTGTTGATCACGCCGAGCACCGCGACGATGATCGCCAGCGCCAGCAGGCCGTAGACCATGTTCAGCATCTGGCTGACCTGGCCCTCGATCATCTCCTTGAACTCGGCCTGGTCGCGGACCTCCATCTGCGGGTACGGCTGGACGGCCGCCTCCAGGGCGTCGCGGGCGGCCTCCTCCTGGCCGTCGGCCGCGCCGATGTAGAGGGCGCTGGGAAGCAGCTGCTCCCCAGCGTTGTCCAGGAACGCCTGCTCGTTGAAGAGCCAGGTGCCGGTGAACATCCCGCTGCCGTCGGCCACGATGGCCTGGACGGTGAGGGAGACCTCGCCGCCGACCTGGAAGGCGACCGTGACCTCGTCACCGATGGCGAGCCCGTGGTCCTCGGCGTCGCTCTCGCTGACGGAGATCCCGCCGGGGGCGTAGGCCGACGCCATGTCGCCCTCGACGACCTCCATCTCGATGTCCTGGGCGAAGCTCTCGGGCACCGCCCCGGCGATCACCTCGAACTCGTCGCCGGAGGCCGTGGTCACGTCGGACTCGACGAGCCGGTACTCGCTGACGTGGTCCAGCTCGGAGATCTGGTCCGGGGAGACCGCCTCGACCACGTTGGGAACGATCTCCCCCATCGTCTGCGTGCTGACCACGTAGTCGGCGCCGAGCGAGGAGTCGATCTGGTCGGTCGCGGACGCCACCATCGAGGAGCCGACCACGGAGAGGCCGGCCACCAGCGAGAGGCCGATCATCAGCGCGGTCGCGGTGGCGCCGGTGCGGCGGGGGTTGCGCAGCGCGTTGCGCTCGGCGAGCCGGCCGATCGGGCCGAAGGGCCGCAGCAGCACGACGCTCAGGCCCTTGACCACCAGGCTCACCAGCGCGGGGCCGACGACGATCAGGCCGATCAGGCTGAGCAGGATGCCGAGCGCCAGATAGCCGGCGCCCTCGGAGGCCTTGTCGACCGAGCCCGTCAGGGCCAGGAAGCCGAGACCGGCGACGGTCATCACCGCGCCCAGGGCGGCCCGGATGCGGCCGGCGCGGGCGTCGCCCGGCATCCCGGCGTCCCGCAGGGCGGCCATCGGGCTGATCTTGCCGGCCCGACGCGCGGGTATGTAGGCCGCGATCAGGGTGACCAGCACGCCCAGCACGATGCCGATGATCGGCACCGACGGCTCGATCAGCAGGTCGTCGGTGCTCAGCTCCATGCCGACGGCGCTCATCACGGCCATCAGGCCGACGGCGAGACCTATGCCGAGGCCGAAGCCGATCACCGAGGCGATCACACCGAGCAGCAGCGCCTCGATGAGGACCGAGCGGTTGATCTGGCGGCGGCTGGACCCGATGGCGCGCATCAGGCCGATCTCGCGGGTGCGCTGGGCGACCAGCATGGAGAAGGTGTTGACGATCAGGAAGATCCCGACCAGCAGCGCGATACCGGCGAAGCCCAGCAGCACGTACTCGAAGATCGACAGCGCCTGCCCGACGGCGTCGCTGTTCTCCTCGATGTACTCGTCGGCGGTCTGGAGCTTGTAGGTGTCGGAGCCGACCGTGGCCGCGATGGTCTCCTTCAACTCGTCGTCGGAGACGCTGCCGTCGGAGTCCACGAAGACGTTGGTGACCTCGTCGGCCCCGCCGAGCAGGTACTCGCTGGCGCTGGCGCCGTCCACGTAGACCAGCGCGGCGCCCGGGTTGGTGGTCTCGAACCCGGCTATGCCGCTGATCGTCAGCTCGTAGTCGCCGAACGCGGTGAGCAGCCGCAGCGGGTCACCCACCGCCAGGTCCGACTTGTCGGCCGTGTCGGCGTCGACCATCACCTGGTCGGGGCCCTCCGGCGGGGCGCCCTCGGTGACGGTCATCGAGCGCTCGTCGATCGGCGACCAGTGGGTCGCGATGGTCGGGGCGCCCGTGGTGGGGCTGACGCTCTCGTTCTCCGAGTCGATGGCCATCGCCGAGGTCGAGGTGATGACCCCGGTGGCCACGTCGACGCCCGGCAGCCCGGCCAGCTCGTCCGCCAGCGCGCCGGGCAGGGTGTCCGGCTTGCCGCTGGAGCCGCCCGGGCTGAACTCGTCCGCCGAGTCCGCGTCGGCGGAGCTGATCACCACGTTGGACGCGCTGACGTCGAAGAGCTTGTTGAACGTGTTGTTCATCGTGGCCGTGAAGACCAGCGTTCCGCAGACGAAGGCGACCGAGAGGACGACCGCCATCCCGGAGAGCAGCATCCGCCACTTGTGGGCGAAGAAGCTGCGCAGTGAGGTCTTGAGGACGGTCATGAGGTGCGGCCCTGTCCGTCGAAGCCGCGCATCCGGTCCAGGACGCGGTCGGCGGTGGGGTCGCGCATCTCGTCGACGATCTGGCCGTCGGCG
>NZ_VDGT01000023.1 GCF_006335015.1 Streptomyces sedi | reverse complement strand
GACCAGCCCCTCCAGGTAGTCCAGTGCCCGTTCACGCGGCTCGGACCTGCCGAAACGGTGGGCGAACCGGGCATGCAGCCCGGCTATCCCCTCGGACCAAGACTCAACCTGCTCGACCGTCACCTCATCAGCACACAGTGACACCAACGACGACCGACGCTGATCGTCACCCCAGATGCGGTTGCAGTATTAGGCCGTCTCGTTTAGATCTTCGCGGGGGCGCGACGCCAGCTACGGCACCTCGCTGCGTTACCAAATCGCGCAAATACGACGAAGTATGAGCTGCGATCCGGCGCCTTGCGATGCACCGCATCTGACGCCGCACCCTGCTCCACGAAGATCCAAACGAGACGGCCTAGAGTCGAGGCCATGACCGATGAGCAGGGAAGCGTGCGGGTGGACACCTGGATCTGGGCGGTGCGCCTGGTCAAGACCAGGTCGATGGCCGCCTCGGCCTGCCGCGCCGGTCATGTCAAGATCAACGGGGAACGGGTCAAGCCGGCGCAGCACGTGAAGGTCGGCGACGAGGTGCGCGTCTGGCACGCCGGCCGGGAACGGGTCGTGAAGGCCACCCGGCTGATCCGCAAGCGGGTCGGCGCCCCCACGGCCGCGGAGTGCCTGATCGACAACAGCCCCCCGCCGCCGCCCCGCGTGGAGGTGCCCGCCGTCCCGGTGCGCGACCGGGGCGCCGGCCGGCCCACCAAGCGCGAGCGCCGCGAGCTGGACCGCCTGCGCGGCCAGGGCTGAGGGACGGGCCCGGCGGACGCGATCCCCACCCGTTACGGGGTGGTCTCCTCCAGGTGCTGGTACTCCGGGTGCTTGGTCAGCCAGCCGGCGATGAACGGGCAGCTGGCCACGACGCGCAGCTCACGGCGTTCGGCGTCCTCCATCGCCTCCGTGGCCAGCGCGCCGCCGACGCCTCTGCCCTCGTAGCCGACGCGCACCTCGGTGTGCGGATAGACCACCCGCCCCTCTTCGCGCGCGTAGTCGGCGTAGCCGGCGAACTCGCCGTCCATCCACGCCTCGAACCGGCCGAGCTGGCTGTTGTCTCGCACCTCTGTGCTCATGCCCTTCATCGTGCCCCGGCTCGGGCCCCGTCGCACCACCGCCGGCGCCGAACGGCTCACCCAGAGTGCTCGTCGGCCCCGGGCGACTCCTCGACCCCGACCGACCCGACGCCCCCGACGGCACCAGCGGACCCGACGCCCCCGACAGCCCCGTCAGCACCAACAGCACCAACAGCACCAACAGCACCAACAGCACCAACAGCACCAACAGCACCAACGGACTCTCCGGCCCCGACCGGCCCGACGGCCCGGACGGCCTCGGCGACCCGTTCCCGGTAGGGGCGGCGTTCCAGCGCCTGTTCCAGCTCGGTGAGGAGCCGGGACAGCGGCACGCTCAGCTCCGCGTCGAGGTCGGCCATCGCCGCCTCGGCCACCTCCCACTCGGCGTCCAACACCGGAAGCAGCTCCCGGCCGCGTTCCGTGAGGCACGCGACGCGCTGCCTGGCGTCGCGCCCCACGCTCAGCTCGACCAGGCCCCGCCTGTCGAGCTGCGCCACGGTCTGGCTCGCGGCGGAGTGGGTCACGCGCATCGCCTCGGCCAACTCCCCGATGGTGCTGGGCCCGTGGGCAACCAGCGCCCTGATCACCGGGCTGTAGCGGGGGCGGTAGTCGTCGAGCCCGAGCCGGGGGTAGGCCGAGGCCAGGTCGGCCTCCAGCAGGTCGAGCAGATGGCGCAGCCGGGTGCCGATGCCGGTGAGGGGGCGCTGGGTGGACATGCCAGCAAGATAACCGAGCGACGCACTTCCGAAAGCCCTGATATAACAGCGCTGTCATAATATTCGGATGCCGAGCCCGGAGGTCACCCCATGTCAGAGCTGTATCCACCGATCGAGCCCTACGACCGCGGCTGGCTCTCCGTCGGCGACGGCCACCGCGTCTACTGGGAGACCTGCGGCAACCCCGAGGGCCTGCCCGCCCTCGTCGTGCACGGGGGCCCGGGGTCCGGCTGCGGCCCGAGGGTGCGGCGCTTCTTCGACCCGGCCAGATACCGGATCGTCCTCTTCGACCAGCGCAACGCGGGCCGCTCCACGCCGCACGCCTCCGAGCCGGAGGTGGATCTGAGCACCAACACCACCGAGCATCTGCTCGCCGACATGGAGGCGCTGCGCGAGGAGTTGGGCGTGGAGCGCTGGCTGCTCTTCGGCGGCTCCTGGGGCTCGGTGCTCTCCCTGGTCTACGCGCTCCGCCACCCCGACCGCGTCAGCGCGCTGGTGCTGATGGGCCTGGCCACCGGCCGTCGCGCCGAGACCGACCTGCTCACCCGCGGCCTGGGCGTCTACTTCCCCGAGCCCTGGCGCGCCTTCCGGAACGCGGTGCCGGCCGCCGAGCGCGACGGCGACCTGCCGTCGGCCTACGACCGGCTGCTCCACGACCCCGACCCCCGGGTGCGCGAGGCCGCCGCGCGCGCCTGGTGCGACTGGGAGGAGGCGATCGACGTGGGCGGCCCGGCCGGCCCCTCCCGTTACGAGGACCCGGCCTTCCGGCTGGCCTTCGCGCGGATCGTCACCCACTACTGGAGCCGCGGCTCCTGGCTGCCCGAGGGCGAGGTGCTGCGTCGCGCGCCGGAGCTGGCCGGCATCCCCGGCGTGGTGGTGCAGGGCAGCCTGGACCCGGGCAATCTGCTGGGCACCGCCTGGGAGTTGGCCCACCGCTGGGGACCGGCGTGCGAGCTGCGCGTGGTCGGCACGGCCGGGCACTCCACCTCCGGCGAGGGGATGGCCGCGCGGCTGGTGGAGGCCACCGACCGTTTCGCCGACGGGGATGCCACGACGCGGTAGCGTGACCGGAGGAACAGCGGCGGGACCCCGAACCCCCCGGCGCACGGCGGAGGTTGGGGCGCGTTCCGTCCCCGCTCCGCCGTCGCGCTCCCTCCCGGCCGACCGACCGGGAGGCAGCCGGGAGGCGGCCGTCGCGACGACACAGGAGGAGAACGCCGGCATGGTGTTCAAGCGGTTGCTCGGAAAGCTGGGCGTCGGTGGCCCCTCGGTTGACACGGTGCTGCACCGGGGGACGGTGTTGCCCGGCGACACCGTCTCCGGCGACGTGCTGATCCGCGGCGGCTCGATGGACGTGGAGATCACGGAGGTCACCCTGGAGTTGGCGGCCCGCGTGGAGTCGGAGGCCGGCGAGGAGGAACGTCACGGCACGGTGCGGTTCCACCGGGTGGTGGTCGGCGGCGGGTTCCGGCTGGCGGAGGAGCAGGAGCTGTCGATCCCGTTCTCCTTCCCGCTGCCGTGGGAGGCGCCGATCACCGAGGTCTTCGGGCAGCCCTTGAGCAGGCCGCTCGGCGTGCGCACCCAGCTCGCCGTGGCGGGCGCGGTGGACACGGGCGACCTCGATCCGCTGATGATCCGTCCGCTGCCGGTCCAGGAAGCGGTGCTGGACGCGTTCGGGCGGCTCGGCTTCGGCTTCCGCTCCACCGACCTGGAGCTGGGGCGCATTCGGGGAACGAACCAGACGCTCCCCTTCTACCAGGAGATCGAGCTGACGCCGGGCCCCGACCACGCCCACGCGATGCGCGAGGTCGAGATCAGCTTCCTCGCCGACCCGGCGGGGCTGACGGTGGTGCTGGAGGCGGACCGGCGCGGCGGGCTGTTCTCGGGCGGCGGCGACGCGTTGAACATCTTCACCGTCGGCCATGGCGACGTGGACGGCACGGACTTCGCCGCGCTGGTCGACTCCTGGCTGCGGCAGCTCGCGGAGCGCCGCTCCGGCGGCTTCCTCGGCGGCGGTCACGGGCACGAGCGCAAGAGCGACGGCGGCCACGGCGGCGTCGGGGCGGGCATCGGCGGCGCGGTCGCCGGGCTGGCGGCCGGGGTGGTCGGCGGCATGGTGGCGGCCGAGATCGTCGACGAGATCGGTGACGCCCTGGGCGGCGACGACTGAGCGCGCGCCCCGCGCCCGGGCCGGCGGCGTTCCCCCGACGGGGCGGCGCCGGCCCGGGCGCCCGCACGCCCGCGTTTACGCCGACACGACGTCACATCGACGCGCGCTACGCGCCCATGTCGTTCATGTGAAGCCTCTCCAGGCGGCCTTGCGAAGGTGACCGAACGGTTCGACAGTTGTGACGTGCCCATGGAAGCCCCAAGTTGTCATGGGCACGTAATCCCGCATCCCGTCCCGCACGTACCCCACAAGGAGCACCTGTCTGATGGACAAGACGCGCAAGTCGACGCGGTTCCGCCGCGGCGCCGGACTGGCCACCGCCGCCGGCGTGGTCATCGCCGGGATCGCCCTGCCCGCGAGCGCCCAGGCCGACGACACCCCGACCGGGGTGATCGCCAACGCCGGGGCGGAGGACATCGTGCCCGGCAGCTACCTCGTCACGCTCAGCGGCGGGGTGACGTCCCAGGGCGTCGCGGCGACCGCCGAGTCCCTCGCCGACTCCCACGGCGCCGAGGTCACCAGCGTCTTCCAGCACGCGCTGAACGGCTTCGCCGTGGAGGCCACCGAGGCCGAGGCGCTCGCCCTGGCCGCCGACCCGGCCGTCGCGGAGGTCACCCACAACCAGACCGTGCGCACCACCGCCACCCAGGACGACCCGCCGTCCTGGGGGCTGGACCGGATCGACCAGCCGTCGGCGCAGCTCGACTCCTCCTACACCTACCCCGACCACGGCGGCGAGGGCGTCACCATCTACGTCCTGGACACCGGCGTCCGCTACAGCCACCAGGACTTCGACGGCCGGGCCACCTTCGGCTTCGACGCCTACGGAGGCGACGGCGGCGACGGACAGGGCCACGGCACCCATGTCGCCGGCACCGCCGCCGGGGGCGCGTACGGGGTCGCCAAGAACGCCGACCTGGTCTCCGTCCGCGTGCTGGACAACAGCGGCTCGGGAACCATCGAGGCGGTGGTCGGCGGCGTCGACTGGATCACCGGCAACGCCTCGGGCCCCTCCGTGGTGAACGTCAGCCTCGGCGGCGGCGCCAACAGCACCCTGGACACGGCGGTGCGCAACTCCGTCGACGCGGGCATCACCTACGCGGTGGCCGCCGGCAACAGCTACGGCGCGGACGCCTCCCTCAGCTCCCCCGCGCGAGTGGAGGAGGCCATCACGGTCGGGTCGAGCACGTCGGCCGACGACATCTCGCCGTTCTCCAACGTGGGTTCGGTGGTCGACCTGTTCGCGCCGGGCAGCGCCATCACCTCGGCGTGGAACACCGGCGACACGGCGGAGAACACCATCTCCGGCACCTCCATGGCCACCCCGCACGTCGCGGGCGCCGCCGCCCTGTACCTGGGTGAGAACCCGGACGCCACCCCGGCCGAGGTCGAGGACGCGCTGGTCGGCTCCGGACTCGGCGACGTGCTCAGCGGCATCCCGGGGGACACGGCCAACGTCCTGCTGAACGTCAGCGGCGACGGCTCGGGCCCCGGGGCGCCGCCGTCCGGCGAGCGGTTCGAGAGCGCGGCGCCGGTGGCGATCGTGGACAACACCTCCGTGACCTCCACGATCGACGTCAGCGGCGTCGGCGCGTTGACCGGTGCGTTCGAGGTCGACCTCGACATCAGCCACACCTGGGTCGGCGACCTCACCGTGGAGCTGACCGGCCCCGACGGGACGAGCCGGGTGCTGCGGGACCGCTCGGGCGGCAGCCAGCAGGACCTGCTCGCCACCTACCGGGTCCCGGGCGCCGGGGTGTCGGCCGACGGTGAGTGGACGCTGACCGTCGCCGACAACGCCAGCCGGGACGAGGGCACCCTCAACGGCTGGGCGCTTCAGTTCTGACCGCTTCGTTCACCGAAGTGACCGACGGTGTCCGCTGAACGCGGAGGCCGCGGGGCCCGGGCCGGTCGTCGGCCCGGGCCCCGCTCGCGCGTGCGGGCACCTGCCCTCAGGAAACGATGTCCTTGCGGGCGAAGTGGCGGTAGGCCAGGGCCACCAGGAGCAGCGCGTACGCGAGCGAGACCGCGCCGCCGCGCAGCATCCCGTTCCACTCCACGTCGCGTTGGAGCGCGTCCAACCAGGCGAAGAGCCAGTGTGCCGGAATCAGCTGGCGCCAGTCGCCGAGCGCGGTGATGGCGTCGAGGATGGAGCCGAGGATGGTCAGCCCGATGGCGCCGCCCACCGCGCCCAGCGGCGCGTCCGTCACCGTGGACAGCCAGAACGCCAGGGCGGCGGTGGCCAGTTGGCCGACGAAGATCGCCACGAGCGCGATGCCAAGTCGGAGCGCCGCCTCACCGCCGGGCAGCGTGCCGCCGGTGGGCAGCCGCAGCTCGCCCCAGCCGTAGGCGACGGTCCCCACGCCCAGCGCCGACAGCGGCAGCAGCACCATCGCGACGGCGGAGAACGCCAACGCCACCAGCAGCTTCGCCGTCAGCAGCCGCCAGCGCGGCACCGGCGCGGCCAGCAGATAGCGCAGCGAGGACCAGCCCGCCTCGGAGGCGACCGTGTCGCCGCAGAACAGCGCCACCGGCACCACCAGCAGGAAGCCGGCCGAGAGATAGAGGCAGACGGCGGCGAAGTTGGGGCCGGAGGCGGTGGCGGAGTCCAGCAGCGCGGACTCGGAGTCGTCGGGCGCGCCGCCCACCGCGAAGGCGACGGCCACCAGCGGCGGGAGCAGCACCAGCAGCAGCCCCACCACCAGGGTGCGGCGCCGCCGCAGCTGGCGCACGGCCTCCACGCGCAGCGGCAGGGTGCGGCGCGGCACGTACCCGGGGGCGGCGGGCGCGGTCGGGTCGACGGCGGCTTCGCGCTGGTCGGCAGGGGTCGTGGTCATGGTCGGGCACCGCCGATCAGGGTCAGGAAGGCGTCCTCAAGCCGGCGGTGCGGCACCACCCCGCTCACCGGGACGCCCGCCTCCACCAGCGCGGCGACCAGCGTCTCGGGGCCGGCGCCTTCGAGGCGGACCAGCACCCCGGACTCCGTGTCGGTGACGTCGCCGACGCCGGGCAGCGCGCGGAGGGTCGCCAGCCGGTCGTCGGTCATCGGCTCGGCGGTGCTGACCAGCACGGTGTCCCCCGTGCCGACGATCTCCGCCACCGGCCCCGAGGCGACCAGCCGGCCGCCGTCCATCACGACCAGATGCGTACAGGTCTGTTCGACCTCGGCCAGCAGATGACTGGAGACGATCACGGTCCGGCCGCGCTCCGCGTAGCGGACCATGACCTCCCGCATGGCGCGGATCTGCGGCGGGTCCAGGCCGTTGGTCGGCTCGTCCAGGATCAGCAGGTCGGGCAGGCCCAGCATCGCCTGGGCGATGGCCAGCCGCTGGCGCATTCCCTGGGAGTAGGTGCGCACCGGGCGGGCCAGCGCGGTGCCCAGGTCGGCGATCTCCAGCGCCTCCTCCAGCCGCGCGTCGGCGGCCGGGCGGCCGGTGGCGCGCCAGTACAGCTCCAGGTTGGCGCGGCCGGACAGGTGCGGCAGGAAGCCGGCGCCCTCGACGAAGGCGCCCACCCGGGAGAGCACCGGCGAGCCGGGGCCGACGCGGTGGCCGAAGACGGTGATCTCCCCGGCGTCGGGGGTGATCAGGCCCATCAGCATCCGCAGCGTGGTGGTCTTGCCCGCGCCGTTCGGCCCCAACAGGCCGAGCACCTGGCCGCGTTCGACGCGGAGGGAGAGGTCGCGCACCGCGTAGCGGTCGCTGTGCCGGGCGTATCGCTTGGTCAGCCCGGTGATCGCCAGCGGCACGTGGGCCAGCTCGGGATCGTGGGGCACGGCGGCGCGCCGGCGCACGCGCGGCGCGACCAGCGCGACCGCGACGGCGAGCGCCCCCAGCGGAAGCCCCCACACCCACCAGGGCACCGGGGTCGCCGCGGTGGCGACGTCGGGGGCGGTCGGCAGGGTGAGCTGCGGGTCGTCGAGGGCGACGGTGTAACGGGCGGTGCCGGTGGGCGAGGCGTAGCCGATGTCGGTGCTGGAGACGACCAGCCGCATCCGGTGCCCGGCCTCGAACGGGTAGTCCACGGTGGGCAGTCGGAAGGTGACCACCCGCCCCTCGGGCCCGAGGTCCTCCACCCGGAGCGGCGCCACCAGCTGGGCGGGCAGCGACTCGCTGCCGCCGTCCGGCGCGACGTCGTAGAGCTTGCCGAAGAGCACGGCCTCGTCCGTGTCGGAGGAGACCCGCAGCCGGACGGTCGGGGCGCCGGTGACCCGGGTGGCCTCGGCGAGCGGCGGCGAGTCGAAGCGGGCGAACTGGCCGGGGAAGTCGATCGCCGGCAGGAAGCCGAGCCCGGTGAACCCGCCGAGGCCCCCGAGCCCCGGCACGGTGGAGACGGCGGCCGGCGCGCCGCCCGGCGGGTTGACGAACGTCTGCGGCTCGCCGGCCAGTTCGACCGTCTCGGTCTCCTCGCCGTCCAGCCCGGGGTAGCCGTCGCCCGAGGCGCCGGCGAGCAGCGTGTCGCCGTTGGTGGTGTCGAAGCCGGTGATCCGGGTGACGCGGAACGGCGGGCCGACGTCGGCCGAGGTGTCCTCGCGCAGATAGCGGTCGAACCAGGAGGCGATCCGTTCCTCGGTGCGGCCGGCCTCGGAGACGCCGCCGTCGTGTCCCGCCCACAGCCACTCGACGCGCACCGGCGCGCCGTTGGCCCGCAGCGCCTCGGCCATGGCGTCGGCGTGGTCGAGCGGGAAGAGCGAGTCGTGCTGGCCCTGGAGGATCAGCGTCGGCACGTCGATCCGGTCGGCGACGGCGGCCGGGCTGCGCTCGGCGAGCAGCGCGAGCGCCTCCGGGTCGGACGCGCCGGCGACCGCGACCCGCTGGTAGAGCGCGCACAGCTCGTCGGTGAACCGGCCGCACCCGGGGTCGGCGCCCGCCTCGGCCGGCGGCTCGCCGCCGATCGGGGCGGCGGCGCCGGTGGTGAAGAGGATGCCGGCCCACAGCCGCTTGAAGACGCCGTTCGGGAAGAGCGCCTCGCCGAGGTCCCAGTAGGTGGCGGCCGGCGCGATGGCGTCGACCCGGTCGTCGTGGCCGGCGGCCAGCAGCGCGACACCCCCGCCGTAGGAGGCGCCGGCGACGCCGACCCTGGGGTCGCCCGGGCCGTCCTGGGCGACCTCGGCGCGCTCGCCGAGCCAGTCGACGAGCCGCGAGACGTCGGCCACCTCGCGGTCCGGGTCGTTGAGCCCGATCTCGCCGGTCGAGGCGCCGAAGCCGCGCGCCGACCAGGTGAGCACGGCGTAGCCGTCCGCCGCCAGCGCCTCGGCCTGCTCGCGGGTGTCGTCCTTGCTGCCGCCGAAGCCGTGGCCGAGCAGCACGGCGGGGCGGGGCTCCCCGCCCTCGGCCTGCTCGGCGAGGAAGTAGGAGGTGTCGATGTCGACGGTGCGCTCCGACCCCGGCTCCTCCGGCATCGTCAGCACCCGGTCGACGCGGTGCACGGCCGGCGCGTCGTCGGCGAGGGCGAGGCCGACCGTTCCGGCTCCGACCAGCAGCGTGAACGCGCCGAGGCCGGCCCAGGCCCGACGGTTGTTCCGGTGCCAGCGGAGTCTCATGACCGTCAGGGTCCCTTCGGGCGGGCGATGATCCACCCACGTTACCCAATGTGTTCATCCCGCCTTCGCCCGGTGGCACCGGAGCGGGCGCGGGGTCAACGCCGGTACGCCGTCCGTGGCTTGTCCCTTTTCCCGGCTTTCCCGGATCGCCGCGCCTTTCCGGGGCCGCGCGGCGGGAATTCCGCTGACGACTCCCGCGCGCCCGACGGCCCCGTGATGTGCGGGAGTTCACACACGTCGGTGGCGGGACCCGGGAATAACGGCGGCCGGGGGAACAACGGACCAGCGCATTCCGTTCGATCCGAGCGCCCCGTGGAGCGACCGGGGGCGCCGGGGAACGTGGGCGATATCCCGAACCGCCTAAAGCTTTCCCCAACTCGTTTACGTGTAGTAAGCAACTTGTCATAGGGTCGCGGGCGGAACCACATCATGGGGAGATCGTTTGACCACGCGAAGCAGCGAATCCATACCCGAGCCGGCCACCGCCGTCGACCCCGTCCAGCCGCCGGAGATCCCGGCGCCCGCGTCCACGGACATGAGCCACCCCGAGATCATGCGGGCGCTCTCCGGGCTCCTGCTCGGCATGTTCGCCGCGATCCTCTCCTCCACCATCGTCACCAACGCCCTGCCGCGCATCATCGCGGACCTGGGCGGCGGTCAGTCCGCCTTCACCTGGGTGGTCACCGCGACGCTGCTGGCGATGACCGCCTCCATGCCGCTGTGGGGCAAGCTCGCCGACCTCTTCGACAAGAAGCTGTTGATCCAGGTCGCGTTGAGCATCTATGTGATCGGCTCGATGATCGCCGGTCTGTCCCAGAGCCCGGCCATGCTGATCACCCTGCGGGTGGTCCAGGGGCTGGGTGTGGGCGGGCTGATCGGGCTCTCCCAGATCATCCTGGCCGCGATGATCCCGCCGAGGCAGCGCGGCCGTTACAGCGGCTACCTGGGTGCCACCTTCGCCGCCGCCACGGTCAGCGGGCCGCTGATCGGCGGCGTGATCACCGACACCTCCTGGCTCGGCTGGCGCTGGTGCTTCTACATCGGCGTGCCGTTCGCCGTGGCCGCGCTGGTGGTGCTGCACCGGACGCTGAAGCTGCCCGTGACCCGGCGCCCCGGGGTGCGCATCGACTGGACGGGCGCCGGCCTGGTCAGCGCCTCCGTCTCGCTGCTGCTGATCTGGGTGACGCTGGCCGGCGACTCCTACGACTGGGCGTCCTGGCAGAGCCTCGCCATGGTCGGCGGCTCGGTGCTGCTGGCGGCCCTCTTCGTCCTGGTGGAGACCAGGGCGGCCGAGCCGATCATCCCGCTGCGGCTCTTCCGGGACAGGACCATCTCACTGACCTCGGCCGCCTCGCTGCTGATCGGCGTCGCGATGCTCGCCGGCACGGTCTTCTTCGCCCAGTTCTTCCAGCTGGCGCGCGGCGAGAGCGCCACCATGTCCGGCGTGATGACCATCCCCATGATCGCCGGCATGACGCTCGCCTCGACGGTCTCCGGGCGGCTGATCACCAGGACCGGCCGCTGGAAGTCCTGGCTGCTGGCCGGCGGGGTGCTGCTGACCGGCGGCTGCGCGCTGCTGGGCGTCATGCGCTACGACACTCCCTACTGGCAGATCGCCGTCTCCATGACGCTGCTGGGGCTCGGCATCGGCATGACCATGCAGAACATGGTGCTGGCGGCGCAGAACGTGGTGGCCCCCGGGGACCTGGGCGCCGCCAGTTCGATGGTCGCGTTCTTCCGCACGTTCGGCGGCGCGGTCGGCGTCGCCGTGCTGGGCGCGCTGCTGGCCAACCGGGTGGCCGACTACTCCAGCAGCGGGCTGGCCGAGCTGGGCGTGGCCCCGGAGGGCGGCGGGCAGATCCCGAACATGGCCGCGCTGGAGGAGCCGGTGCGGACGGTGGTCGCGAGCGCGTACGGGCACGGGGTGGCCGACGTGTTCCTGACGACGGCGCCGATCGCGCTGGGCTCGCTGCTGCTGACGGTCTTCATCCGCGAGATCGCGCTGCGCACCCACACCGGCCCCGGCCGCTGACGGCCCCGCCACGCGACGAACCCCCGCCGCCCTGCCCCGAGTCCGGGGTGGGCGGCGGGGGTTCGTCGCGTCAGCCCCCGTGCGGGGCGTCGCGGGGTGCCGTCGCTCAGGCGGTGCGGACCGCGGCGGCGAGACGGACCACGCGCTCGGCCTGGACGCGGGCGGCGGTGAGGGCCACCTCGTCGACCGGGTTGGCGCCCTGGGCGTCGACGTGGGAGGTGCCGTAGGGGTTGCCGTCGGCGAACTTGGACGGGTCGGTGTAGCCGGGGGTCACCAGCACGCCGCCGAAGTGGTGCACGGAGTTGTAGAGGGCGAGCAGCGTGGACTCCTGGCCGCCGTGCAGGGTGGCGGTGCCGACGAAGCCGCTGTAGACCTTGTCCGCCAGCTTGCCCTCGGCCCAGAGCCCGCCGAGGGTGTCGAGGAACTGCTTGAGCTGCGCGGCCACGTTGCCGAACCGGGTCGGGGTGCCGAAGATCACCGCGTCCGCCCAGAGGACGTCGTCCGGGGTGGCGACCGGCACGTCGGCGGTGGCCTCGGCGTGCGCCGCCCAGCGCTCGTTGGAGGCGATGGCCTCGGCGGGGGCCAGCTCGGTCACCTTGCGCACCCGCACCTCGGCGCCGGCCTTGGTCGCGGCGTCGCCCAGCTCGGTGGCGAGCCGGGAGACCGTTCCGGTCGAGGAGTAGTAGACGATGGCGACCTTGACGGGAGTGGACATGGGGAGTTGACCTCCGGATCGAGCGGGACCGATACAATGGTTGAACCCTAAACCATTGGGGCGGGACTGCCGTCGGGTGCCCCCCTGAGACATGGATCACGCGCGCCCGCCCGTACAACGACGCGGCGCCGGCCCCGGACACGGAAAAGACCCCCACGCCGCGGCCCGGGGGTCGGAGGATGCACCCCGCCTCTGCGGACGGGTCAAGGGGGGTCTGTGCTGTGCTGGTGGTCGGTCGGCTCACACGGGCCGAGGGGTGGCCCGGTCGGGCGCCACACGGCAGGACGCGTGCGGCACGGCGGGGTCAGGCGAACAGGAAGTCGGCCTCACCGCGCTTGGCGCCGCTGATGAACGTCTCCATCTCGTGCATGGTGTAGATCAACGCCGGGCCGTCCGGGTCGGTCGACTGGCGGATCGCCACCCGGCCGTCGGAGAGCTTCAGGGCCTCGACGCAGTTCCCGCCGTTGGTGCCGCTCCACGGCTTCCGCCAGCCCTCGCTGCCCAGCTCCCTCGCCGGCATTCCGTTGTATATGTGTGTGATCATGCGGTCAGCTCCTTGCGAATCTCACCGAGGATGACCTCGGTGTCCTGCGCTGACGCCGCTTGCGTTCCCATGCGGTCCAGAACCTCCAGATAGGCCACGGTGTCGGGCCGCTCGTCGAGGTAGGTCGCTCCGGTCAGACTCTCGGCGTAGATGATGTCGGGCAGCTCCGGGATCTCGAATCGAAAAAGCTGGAAAGGCCCGAACATGCCGGGATGGGGTCCGGCGCTGAACGGCATGATCTGAAGCGTGACATTGGGCAACTGCGTCGCCTCGATCAGCCGGTCCACCTGCTGGAGCATCGCGGCCTGTGATCCGACCCGACGCCTCAGCACATGCTCCTCGATCACGGCCCACAGCAGTGGGGCGCGCGGCCGGGTGAGCAGCTCCTGACGTTCCATCCGCAGCGCTACCCGGCGCTCCAACTCGGCGTCGGAGGCGCCGGGAAACCCGGTGCGCAGCAGGGTGCGCGCGTAGGCCGCGGTCTGCAGCAGACCCGGCACGCAGTGCGGTTCGTAGGCGCGGATGAGGCTGGCCTCGCCCTCCAGGCTCACATAGAGGCTGAACCAGTCGGGCAGCACGTCGCGGTAGCCGTGCCACCAGCCGGGGCGGTTGGCCTCCTCGACCAGCCGGAGGAAGGACTCGGACTCCTCGGCACCCACCCCGTACCGCTCCAGCAGGGCCTTCACATAGAGCGGCTTGAGGCCGACCTCGGCCTTCTCCATCCGGCGCACGGTGGTGCTGTTGACGCTGAGCGCGGCAGCCGCGTCGGCGAAGGAACACCGGGCCCGTTCGCGCAACTCCTTCAGCCGCAACCCCAGGACGATCTGTCCCACGGTCGGCCCCGACCGCGCCTCTGCCACCTTGGCTCCTCTTGCCGTTCGTGCCGCGCCTTCGTCATCTCGCCTACGCTGCACAGAAGTTTGCCACACCGGGTAGCGACATCCACAGAGATCCCTTCGCTTTCTGCGAATTGCAGAACTCCCCTTGCGTGGACGCCACACCCACCGCATAGTTGTTCGCGTGACCCGGCTCACGACGGCCCCAGCTCCCCGGAAGGCGACCACGCTCGTGCCCCCTGCTCACGGCGCGACGCCGTCCCCCCTCGGAGAACCAGCGGCAGCTCCCCCGCGACCGCCGGGCGAGAGCTTCGCCCTGCCCTCCAGGGACACCTCGGTCGCCGTCGCCCGGCGCCGGGTGCGGCACCAACTGTACGGCTGGGGTCTGCCGAGCACCACCTGCGACAACGCGCTGCTGGTCGTCTCCGAGCTGGTCACCAACGCCATACTGCACACGCGGAGTAGTCACGTCAGATGCCTGCTGTGGTCCAGCGGGCAGCTGCTGCGGATCGAGGTCGCCGACGAGGGGCCCGGACTCTCCCGCGCCCGCCCGCGCGCCGCCGACTCGGAGGCGGAGAACGGCAGGGGCCTGCTGCTGCTCGACGCGCTCGCCGTCCGCTGGGGCGTGGTCTCCCCCGACCAGCGGTCCGGTTGCACCGTCTGGGCCGAACTCACCGCCGCCGCCCAGCAGTCGGACCCCGCCGCCGCACCCCCCGCCGCCTCGGCCACCGAGCGGGCGCCGTCCCGGGCGCGCGAGGCGCTGCTTCCCGGCTGAACCAGCCCTCGCACACGCGTCCCACCGCAGCGGTTGGCCCTTTTTTTCCACATGCTGAGCGTTTCCGCACCGGAACGTTCCGAGGCCGCACGTTTCTGTCACCCGGACCTTGTCGACGGCCCGGCCTTTGCTAGCCTTTCGAGGCTGTACTTCCCGCGTCGCACGCTCGCCGCCCGTCGCCTCAAGGGAGTTCCGTGGCCGTCATCCCGCCGATCCCGGCCCATCCGCCGCGCGTGCCGCGGCCCGACCCGCCGCACTGGCAGCGCTGGGCGCTGTGGGGCGGCGCGGGACTGCTGGTCGTCGTGCTCCTCTATCTCCTGGCCGGCATGGTCTGGGGCGGGCGGATAGCCTCCGGCACCACCGTGCTGGGCGTGGACATCGGGGGGCTCTCCGAGAAGGCCGCCGCCGAGCGGCTCGACGAGGAGCTGCGCGAGGAGCGGTCGGCGCCGATCCGGGTGGTGCTCGGCGAGCGGGACGAGGAGGTCCACGAGGTCGACCCCGAGGAGGCCGGACTGCTCCTCGACGTCTCCGCCACGGTCGAACGAGCGAGCCGCCCGGGCGTGTTGGGGCAGCTCCTCGGCACCGGCGGCGGCGCGCTCGACCCCGTCGTCGTGCAGCACGAGGAGCGCTCCGAGGCGGCGCTGACCGGCCTCGCCGAGGCGGCGGACGCCGCCGTCACCGAGGGCGCCGTGGCCTTCGAGGACGGAGCGGTGCGCGTCACCGAGCCGTCCTCGGGCAGGGCGCTGGACGTGGGCCCCTCCGTCGAGCTGCTGCGCGAGGGCTATCTCCGCGAGGAGACCCAGCCGGTACGGCTTCCGGTCTCGCTCGCCGCGCCCCGCACCGACGAGGACGAGGTGGCGCGCGCCCTCGCGGAGTTCGCCGAGCCGGCCATGTCGGGCCCGGTGGTGCTGCGCGCCGAGGACGGCGGGGCCGAGGTCTCCCTCTCCCCCGCGGTGCTCGGCGACCATCTGACGCTGGAGGCCGACGACGAGGGCGGGTTGGAGCCGCGGCTGGACGAGGAGGGCCTGGTCGGCGACGAACGGGTGGTCCCGATGCTGGAGGCCGCCTCGACCGAGCCGAGCGACGCGACGTTGAGCCTGTCCGGCGGCGAGGTGGTCGCCTCGGGCGGCGGCGAGGGCAGCGAGGTCGACGTCGCGGAGGTCGGCCCCGCCGTGCTGCCGCTGCTCACCGGCGCGGGCGCGGGCGCGCGCACCGGCGTGCTGCCGATGGAGACCGTCGAACCGACCCTGAGCGAGGAGAACTTCCGCGAGCTCGGCGTGGTCGAGGAGATCTCCTCCTTCACCGTCGAGTTCGAGCCGGCCGCCTACCGGATCACCAACATCGGCCGGGCCGCCGAGCTGATCAACGGCTCACTGGTGCTGCCGGACGAGGTGTGGAGCTTCAACGAGACGGTCGGCGAACGCACCCCGGAGAACGGCTTCGTCGAGGGCGTGATCATCCTCGACGACCAGTACCAGACCGCGCAGGGCGGCGGCGTCTCGGCCGTGGCCACCACGGTCTTCAACGCGATGTTCTTCGCCGGCGTCGAGATCGTGGAGTACGGGGCGCACTCGTTCTACATCGAGCGCTACCCGGAGGGACGCGAGGCCACCGTCGCCTGGGGCAGCCTCGACCTGCGCTTCCGCAACGACTCGGGGAACGCGCTCTACGTGCTGGCCTCGGCCGGCGACAGCTCGGTGACCATCACCTTCCTCGGCACCGGGCGCTTCGACGAGGTGCGCTCCGAGACCGGCTCGCGGGAGAACGTCGCGCAGCCGGAACGCCGGGAGGGCGAGGGCGAGGACTGCGTGCCGCAGCCGCCGTTGGAGGGCTTCGACGTCACGGTCGAGCGGATCTTCGTGCGCGACGGCTCCGAGGTGGACCGGCAGAGCTTCGACACCCACTACGTGCCGAGGGACGAGGTGCGCTGCCCCGACGAGTGACGCGGACGGCTCAGCCCGTCGGGGCGGCCGTGCGCGCCCGTTCGAGGACAGCTCCGGTCGACTCAGCCGCCCGCGCCGACGCCACTCCCGCAGCCGCGTCCCGACTTCGCCCGAATGTGGGATTCCCTCGCCGCGCCGTCTGGGCGATACTGACGCCACGTCAGCGTGTGCTCGCGTTGGGTGGCGCCCCCTCGCTCCGGTCGCGCCCCCGCCGCCCGTGGGAGGGGAAGCCCGTGGCACGTCCGTCCGACTGGTCGCCCGTCGACATGGACCGGGACCCGACGCCCGGCGATCCCGACGAGGTAAGGGAGTTGGCGCAGGAGCTCCAGGAGTTCGCCGACGATGTCGGGGAGGCGCTGGGCAAGATCCGGGCGATGTCCTCCGAGCGCGCGATGCTGGAGTGGGCCGGGCTCTCCGCCGACACCTTCCGCGCCGAGTTCGACGGCGTCCCGGGCAACCTCACCAAGCTCGAAGACAGTTACGGCCTGTGCGCGCAGGCACTCGACGGCTACTGGCCGCAGCTCCAGACCGCCCAGGGCATGGCCGACCGCGCCCTGGACCGCGCGCTCTCCGCGCAGGTCGACCTCGCCGCCGCCCAGGGCGCGTTGGGCGACGCCGAGGACTGGGTCGGCCGCGCCGGCGAGGAGTCCGACCGCCTCCAACGCGAGGGCGAACGCGACGACGTCGAACCCCCCGCCGAGTCCGACGTCCGCGCCGCCGCCCGCGACCAGCAGGCCGCCGAGGCCGCCGCCGGCGCCGCCCAGTCCCGCGTCGCCGACGCCGAGGAACGCCTTTCCGCCGCCCGCCAACTCGCCCTCGACGCCCAGGAGATGCGCGAGGAGGCCGCCCGCGTCTGTGCCCAGGGCATCGAGGAGGCCTCCGACGCCGGCATCCAGAACAAGAAGTGGTGGGAGAAGCTCATCGAGTGGTTCTCCGACGCCTGGGACACCCTCGTCGAGATCTGCAAGGTCATCGTCGCCGTCCTCGGCGTCGTCGTCATGATCATCGGCGGCCCCCTCGCCTGGGTCGTCCTCGCCGCCGCCGTCGTCGTCCTCGCCGACACCCTCATCAAGTTCGCCCAGGGCAAGGCCGGACTCCTCGACGTCGCCTTCGCCGCACTCGACTGCATCCCGGGCCTGAAGGGGCTCACGACGCTCGGCGGCCTCGCCCGAGGACTCCGCGGCCTCGGGCGCACCGGGCTGCGCGGCATCCAGCAGGGCGTGCGCGGGCTCGGGCAGAACCTCCGCCGGCTGGGGCGCGGCGGCGACGACCTGGTGTGCAGGACCGACCCCGTCGACATGGCCACGGGCGAGATGGTCATGGACCAGACCGACCTCCGACTGCCGGGCGTGCTGCCGCTGGTGGTCCGCCGCCACTACCGCACCAGCCTGCGCGAGGGCACCTGGTTCGGCCCCAACTGGGCCTCCACGCTGGACCAGCGGCTGGTTCTCGACGACAGCGGCGCCCGACTGGTCACGGACGACGGCATGGTGCTGGACTACCCCCGGCCGCTGCCGGGCGAGCCGGTGCTGCCCGTGGAGGGCCCGCGCTGGGAGCTGGGTTGGGAGACCGGGCAGCCCGGCGCCCCGCTCGTGGTGCGGCAGCCGGAGACCGGCCACGCGCTGCACTTCGCGCCGGTGCGGGGCCGGCGCGGCGGCGAGCTGCCGCTGATCGCCGTGGAGGACCGCCACGGCACCCGGATCACCGTCGGCTACGACGCCGAGGGCGCGCCGGCCTCCCTCGTCCACGACGGCGGCTACCACGTCGACATCACCACCGGCGGCGGGCGCGTGACCGCGCTCCGGGTGCGCGGCGCGGCGAACGGGCGCCCGCTGGTGCGCTACGGGTACGACGAGCGGGGCAACCTCACCGAGATCCACCACGCCCCGCACCAACGGCCCCGCCGGCTGTTCTACGACGACAGGCGGCGTATCGTGCGCTGGGAGGACCGCCTCGGGGACTGGTACACGTACACGTACGACGACCAGGGCCGCTGCGTGGCGACCGACGGCTCCGGCGGCGTGCTGGCCAGCCGCATCAGCTACGACACGGCGTCCCGGCGCACGCTGTTCACCGACTCGCTGGGCAACACCTTCGTCTACGAGTTCAACGACAGCTACCAACTGGTGCGCGAGACCGACCCGTTGGGCCACCACACGGAGCGCACCCACGACCGCTACGACCGGCTGCTCTCCTTCACGGACGCCGTGGGCAACACCGTGCGGCTGGAGTGGGACGCGCGGGGCAACCTGGTCGCCGTCCGGCAGCCCGAGGGCGGCGCCGCGACCGTCACCTACGACGAGAACGACCTGCCGGTGGAGCGCCGGGGGCGCGACGGCGCGGTGTGGCGCACGGAGTGGGACGCGCGCGGCAACCGCGTCGCGCTCACCGACCCGGCGGGCGCGCGTTCGACGTTCGCCTACGACCGGTTCGGCGCGCTGACGTCGCTGACGGACGCGGCGGGCGCGACGCACACGTTCGTCAACGACGCGGCGGGCCGGCCGGTCGCGACCGCCGACCCGCTGGGCGCCACCCTCCACTACGCCTACGACGCGTGCGGCAGGACCACCGACATCACCGACCAGCTCGGCCAGGTCACCCGGCTGACCTGGACGGACGACGGGCTGCTGGCCTCCCGCACCGCGCCGGACGGCGCCGTGGAGAGCTGGTCCTACGACGGCGAGGGCAACTGCACCGGCCACACGGACCCGCTGGGCGGCACCACCTGGCGGGAGTTCGGCCCGTTCGGGCAGCTCACGGCGCGCGGCACCCCGGACGGCGGGCGGCACGGCTTCGCGCACGACACGGAGCTGCACCTGGTCCGCGTCACCGACGCGCGGGACCGCGCCTGGGAGTACACGTACAACGCCGGCTACCACCTCGCCTCGGAGACCGACTTCGACGGGCGGACGCTCACCTACGCCCACGACGGGCTGGGCCGGCTGGTGCGGCGGACCAACCCGCTGGGGCAGACCGTGACCTTCGCCTACGACGACGGAGGCCGGCTGACCACCAAGGACGTCGACGGGTCCGTCATCCGCTACGCCCACGACGCCGAGGGCAGGCTGCTGAGCGCCGTCGGCCCCGAGGTGTCGCTGGCCCTCGCCTACGACCCGGTCGGCCGGTGCGTCGAGGAGACCGTCGACGGGCGGACGTTGCGCACCGCCTACGACGCGCGGGGGCTGCCCGTGCGACGGACCACCCCGGCCGGGGTGACCAGCGAGTTCGCCTACGACGTCGTCGGCAGGCGCACCGGCCTCACGGTCGCGGGGCGCACCCTGACCTCCCGGAGGGACGCGGTGGGGCGGGAGGTCAGCCGCCACGTGGGCGACCTCGGCCCGGTCCTTGAGCAGTCCTGGGACGACGGCGGCCGGCTGAGCGCCCAGAAGCTGACCCTGCCGAACGGCGGTCCGCGCGAGCGGAGTTACCACTACCGCGCCGACGGCTACCCGACCGCGGTGGTCGACCGGGTCGCCGGGCGGGAGGCGGCGCGCCGGGACTTCGGCCTGGACGCGGCGGGGCGGGTCACCGAGGTGCGGGCCGGGGAGTGGACCGAGCGGTACGCCTACGACGCGGCCGGCGACCTCACCCACGCCGAGTGGCCGGCCGAGGGCGGCGGGGCGGACGCCAGGGGCGAGCGCACGTTCTCCGGCACCCGGGTGGTGCGGGCCGGCGCCGTCCGCCAGGAGTTCGACGCGGCCGGCCGGGTGGTGCTGCGGGCGCGGAAGCGGCTGTCGAAGAAGCCCGAGGTGTGGCGTTACTCCTGGGACGCGGAGGACCGGCTGGTCGGGGTGGTCACCCCGGACGGCACGCGGTGGCGCTATCTGCACGACGCCAAGGGCCGGCGGGTGGCGAAGCTGCGGTTGGCGGCCGACGGTGAACGCGTCGTGGAGGAGACGCGTTTCACCTGGTCCGAGACCCATCTCGTCGAGCAGACCACGCTCGTCGACGGCGGTGAGGCGGTGACGCTCAGCTGGGAGCGGGACGACGTGCACCCGTTGACCCAGACCGAGCGGCGCGGCGCGGCCGACCGGCCGCAGGAGGTCGTCGACGAGCGCTTCTTCGCGATCGTCACCGATCTGGTCGGCACCCCCACCGAGCTGGTCACCGAGGACGGCGAGATCGCCTGGCGGCGCGAGGCGACGCTCTGGGGACGCACCGTGGAGGACCCCGCGGCGCGCACCGAGACGCCGCTGCGCTTCCCCGGGCAGTACCACGACGCCGAGACGGGCCTGCACGACAACTACTTCCGGTCCTACGACCCGGACACCGGGCGGTATCTCACCCCCGACCCGCTGGGCCTGGCGGCCGGGCCCAACCCGCGCGGCTACGTGCTCAACCCGCTGGTGTGGACGGACTACCTGGGGCTGACCCAGTGCTCCACGATCCTCAGCGGCAACCTCACCGCCGACGGCCGCCCGGTCGGCGCCGGCCAGGCCGCCGCGCACATCGTCCCCTCGGGGCTCAACCGCGGCGGCGCGCCCAACATGCGGGCGCTGCTGTCCCGTTACAACATCGACGTCAACGAGGCGGCCAACGGCGTCCCGCTGAACCACCCCCGCCCGCACAACTACACCCACACCAACGCCTATCTGAACCGGCTCGACACCCACCTCCAGAACTTCGAGCAGACCCGGATCGCGCAGGGGATCAACCAGACCCAGATCGCCGCGGACCTCCGCGCCGAGTTGCGTAGGATCGGCAGCGAGGTCCAGGCGGAGGTGAACGGGCTGACTCCGACTCAGACCGCCAACAACCAGTCCAATCCGGCCGACGTCTGGACACAACGACCATGACCGATCCCACCCGGGGCGAGCCGGACGAGGTCTACCGGCTCCTCCCCTCCGCCTCCGAGACGGCGACGTTGCGGCTGACCAACGAGTCGCTGGCGGCGCTCGCCCAGTGGCAGCTGCACGGCGACGCCAGACCGCTGCCCACGGGCGTGCGCGCCGAGTGGTACGCGTCGGCGGGCGGCCGGAGGCCCGAATTCCCCTCGGGATACCCGGGCGCCCCGGTGCTGGGCGCCCGGTCGCGCGAGGCGCTGGCCGAGGAGATCCCGTCCGCGGGGGAGCTGCTGCCGGTGGAGATCGACGGCCTGGAAGCCGAGGAGTACCGGCTGCTGCGGGTGGACGCCGTCGTGGACTGTGTGGATGCCGGCCGTTCGACGGTGCGCTACGAGTCGACCGGCGAGTTGGAGCGGACCGTGCTGCGCCCCGAGGCCGTCCCGACGGCGTTGCCCGCGTTCCGGATCCCGCAGTACCCGACGGCGGTGCACTGGAACGGCTGGGCGGCCCGGCGGCTGCGCGCGCTGCTCGGCGACGCGTTGGAGACCCGGCTGGTCTGGTCCCCCGACCCGGCGCGGGAACCGCACCCCGCGCCCTGGGGGTTCTGAGCACGGCGCCCACCGACCCGAACGCGCCCCCTTCCCCCTCCCTTCCCGAGCACACGATCGGACCCCGTGATGACCCTCCCCGCCCCCGATGTCGCGCGTCTCTTCACCGTGGGCGGCTCCCACCGGGGCGCGGACGGGCTGATCGCCACGGTCGTCTCCCTGCACGAGGCGCCGTTGACGCTGCCGACCGGGCGAGTCGCCGCCTGCGATCCGATGATCGGCATCGAGGAGGGCGTCGAGCCGTTCACCGACGAGGTGCCGCCGGGCACCTACCCGGTGGTGCTCTCCGTCGCGGAGGTCGCGCGCCCGGACGACGCGTCGTACACCCACGAACGGGCCGCGGCCGCCTGGCTGCGGATCGGCGAACGGCCGGCCGCCGACTGGTCGGCGGCGCTCACGGCCGGGCAGGACCCGGCGGAGCTGGCGCACGGCGAGTGGTTCGGCTACGGCGTGGACACCGGGACCGCCTGCTTCGTCGACGCCTCGGTCACGCCGCGCCTGCGCCCGCTGCTGGGCGAGGACGGCGACGGGGGCCCGCTGATCGACGCGGTCTACGGCACGGCGTCGCCCTCCCTCACGCCCCGGCCGGCGGCCGTGGTGGAGCCGGAGTCGGGGGTGGGCATGGTCGCGTTCCCCTCCGGCTGGGGCGACGGCGCGTACCCGACCTGGGTCGGGCGGGACGCGGCGGGGCGGGTGGTCGGGTTCCTGACCACGTTCTTCGTGGTCGAGGGCGCGGGCTGAGGCTCAGCCGGCGTCGGGGGCGTCCGCCGCCCAGAGCCGGAGGACGGCGTCGGCGAGTTCGGCGACGCTCCGCCCGTCGGTGGCCACCCGGTGGTCACCGACGGCGGCGGCCGTCAACGCGCGGGCCCCGCGCGCCGCTTCGGCGGCGACGCGGCGCAGCGCCGTGTCCGGCGCGCCGCGCAGCCGGTCGCCGGCGAGCGGCGGGGCCTGCCCGGCGCCGCGCCGGCGGACCCGGTCGAGCAGCGTCCCCGGGTCCGCGTCCAGCCGGCAGACGGCGAGCGCCGCCCCGGGCAGGGCGCGGCGGTAGAGGTCGGCGGTCGCGGCGTCGGGGACCGGGCCGACGGCCACCAGCCGGCGGGTGCCGAGGGCCGCGTAGCGGTCGAGGAGGGCGGCGAGGTTGGCCGCGCGCAGCCGGTGCCCGCCGGGATCGTCGACGGGCGCGGGCGTCAGGAAGCCGACCTGCCCGAGGTCGACGAACGCGGTGGGCCGACCGGCGCGTTGGAGCCGTTGCCCCACCTCCCAGCCGACGGTCGACTTGCCGACGGCCTCCGCGCCGCAGAGCAGCAGGACGGCCACGCGGGCGTCGCTCCGCTCCCGCTCCCCCACGGCCTCCTCCTCCGGCGGCGGCGCGGGAGCGGCTGTCGGCGGACACCAGTGGGCCAGCACCCGTTCGACGACCTCGGCCGGCGCCAGGCCGTCGGTGTCCACTCGCACGTCGGGCGGGCCTGCCGCTGCCGTTCCCAGGGACTCGCACTCGGCCTCGGCCAGCACCCTCGCCAGGTGCTCGGGCCCGGTGCCGCGCCCCCGGTAGCGCCGGCTCAGCTCCTCGCGGCCCGCGGTCAGCGCGCACAGGGTGAGGTCCACGCCGGGAAGCCGCCCCCGGTCGACGCCGGCCACCGGGTCGACCACCCCGGAGACGACCAGGCAACGGGCGCCGTGGGCCCGGTGGTTGGCGGCCAGGGCGGCGAGGTTGCCGGTCTTCAGCAGATGGCGGCCGGGGTCGCCCGGCGGCTCGGGGTAGTTGATCCCCAGCTGGTCGATGTCCACGTACCCCACCGGCGTCCCGCCCGCGGCGAGCCGCCGGTACAGGGCCCACCCGGCGGTGGACTTCCCGACCCCGGGCGGACCGCTGAGCCACAGGACGGGGAACGGGGAGGGAGACGTGCTCATGGTGCCGGAGTATCACCCGCGACGCGGGGCGTCCGCCACGGGATTCCGCTCGGGGGCGGGACTTCGGCCGTCGGCGGCGCGGCGGTGAGCCGCCCACGGCACGCCGCCGCGTGCCGTGGGCGGACGCGGGTCAGTCGTTGGCGTTGAGGACCGGGTAGTAGCCGCCCGAGTGCCCGAGGGCGGTCGGGTGGTAGGCCTCCCAGATCGGCAGCGCCAGGTCGTGGAGCCAGTCGTCGCCCGAGCACAGCTCGTGGCCGTCGAAGGCGGCGGCCACGTCGCCGTAGGCGAAGCCGTGGGCGGCGGCGCGCGAGGAGATCACGGAGTTCAGCAGGTCGGCCGCGTCGTTGATGGCCTGCCGCTTGGTCTGGCTGAGCCCGAGGCAGATGCCGGAGGGCTCGGTGTAGAAGCGCGGGTAGCCGAGCACCACGACCTGCGCGTTGGGCGCGTTCGTCTTGATGGCGTTGTACACGCCGTCGAGGCGGGTGGCGAGGGTGCTGTTGACGAAGTCGCGCGCGGTGGCGATCCGGTTCAGGCAGCCGCTGTCGGAGCTGATCACACAGGTCGTCATGACGTCCGCGAAGCCCGCGTCGTTGCCGCCGATGGTGATGCTCACCAGGCCGGTCGAGTTGTCGAGCGCGCCGAGCTGGGAGCCCGTCACATCGCTGGTGACGGCGCCGGAGCAGGCCACGAAGTCGAACGACGAGGGGTCGTTGGCCTCGGCCCACAGGGAGGGGTAGGCGTTCTCGCTGCGGTGGCAGTCACCGCTGGAGTCGATGTAGGAGCCGGCGCCGTTGCCCGAGGAGTACGAGTCCCCGAGGGCCACATACGCGGGGCCGGCTGCCTGCGCGGGGGTCGCGCCCATCATCGCCAGCGCGAAGCCGAGGACGAGGGCGGCGGCGGTGGACAGGCGTCTGGTCAGTCTCACGGAACCTCCATGGCGGTCGCTGTGGCACCGTTTGTACCAAGCAACGCGCGTTGATGGAAGTGCCCATGTCAATAACGAGCGACATTGGGCGAACACTTCACCCCGTTGACCGCCTCTTGCTGTCGCCCGATCAACTGCCCTTCGCCCATGCCCTCTTGACGCCGCGACGCGACCATGAATCCTCCACATACGGAACGGCGTGACCGGCCTGACGGGCCCTCATACCGGCGGTGGAGAGAAACGCAGGGCGAGCGACGCGACACGGAGAGCGGACGCCGGCGACGCCGTTACGTCCACACCTCCACCCCAATCAAGGGCTTTGTCAGACCCAGCGGCTACCGTTTGCGTCGGCAGGATCACTTTCTGCCAAGAACGTGAGGTATCGGGTCGATAACCATGACGCATGGCGGTGCCGAGCCCGGGTAGCCGCCACCGCGTACCAACCGCTTGCCCTGTGCGGGTTTCCATCCTGACCAGGGAACACAACGAAACAGATAGGTGGAATCGCGTGCCAGGCGATCAGAACTCACCGACAACGGAAGAGCCCCGGCGGGCCGCCTTCGCCAAGCCACGGACCGACCCCGTGGTGTTCGGCGTCTCCGCCGCGATCACTCTCGCCTTTGTCATCTGGGGCGCCGTCGCCACCGACTCGCTGGCCGACGCGGCGGGCGAAGCGTTGGAGAGCATCATCAAGAACGCCGGGTGGGCCTTCGTGCTCGCCGCGTCCGGCTTCGTGGTCTTCGCGCTCTGGCTCGCCGCCAGCCGCTACGGGCGGATCACCCTGGGCAAGGAGGGCGAGGAGCCCGAGTTCAAGACCGTGTCCTGGGTGGCGATGATGTTCAGCGCCGGCATGGGCATCGGGCTGATGTTCTGGGGAGTGGCCGAGCCCATCAGCCACTACGTCACCGCCCCTCCCGGCACCACGCCCGGCGACTCCGGCGAGGCCATGGCGACCTCCATGGCGACCACGCTCTTCCACTGGACGCTGCACCCCTGGGCCATCTACGCGGTCGTCGGTCTGGCCATCGCCTACAGCGCCTACCGGCGCGGGCGCCGGCAGACGATCAGCGCCGTCTTCACCCCGTTGATCGGGAAGCGTCGCGCCGAGGGCGGCCTCGGCAAGGTCATCGACATCCTGGCCATCGTCGCCACCCTCTTCGGCTCCGCCGCCTCCCTCGGTCTCGGCGCGCTCCAGATCGGCAGCGGCATAGAGGAACTGGACTGGATGACCGACGTCGGCGAGGGCCTGCTCGTCGTCATCATCACCGTGCTGACCGCGGCGTTCATCCTCTCCGCCGTCTCCGGTGTGGCCAAGGGCATCCAGTGGCTGTCCAACATCAACATGGTGCTGGCCGGCCTGCTCGCGCTGTTCGTCTTCCTCGCGGGTCCGACCGTCATCATCATGGACCTGATCCCCACCTCGATCGGTTCGTTCGTCGACCAGCTGCCGCAGATGGCCGCCCGCACCGAGGCCAGCGGCGGCGAGGGCGTCGGCGCCTGGCTCTCCGGCTGGACCGTCTTCTACTGGGCGTGGTGGATCTCCTGGACGCCCTTCGTCGGCATGTTCATCGCGCGCATCAGCCGTGGCCGCACCATCCGTCAGTTCGTCGGCGGCGTGATCCTGGTGCCCAGCGCGGTCAGCCTGCTGTGGTTCGCCATCTTCGGCGGGACCGGGATGCGGGTGCAGGAGAGCGGCGTGGACGTCGCCGGCCAGGGTGCCGAGGAGGCGCAGCTGTTCGCGGTGCTCGCCGAGTACCCGATCGCCACGGTCACCTCGCTGCTGGTCATGATCCTGGTCGGCATCTTCTTCGTCTCCGGTGCCGACGCGGCCTCCATCGTGATGGGCACCCTCTCGCAGCACGGCTCGCAGGAGCCGCACCGCCTGGTCGTCATCTTCTGGGGCGCCCTGACCGGTGCGGTCGCCGCGATCATGTTGCTGGTCGGCAGCGGCACGGGCGAGGACGGGGAGAACAAGGCCCTGGACGGCCTGCAGAACATGACGATTCTGGCGGCCGTTCCGTTCACCGTGGTGATGATCGGCCTCTGCTTCGCGCTGATGAAGGACCTGCGGCGCGACGCCCTGGTGCTGCGCGCCGAGAAGGGCGAGGAGGTCGTCGAGATGGCCGTCATCGCGGGCAGCGAGAAGTACGCCGGCGACTTCGAGATCCGGATCGGCCCGGGCGAGGGCAACGGCGAGGACGGCGGGGGCTCCGGCTCCACGGACGTCAAGGACACCGGGCCCTCGGGTCCCGCGAAGTCCTAGCGGTACCCCGCTCGGTGGGAGACCCCGGGGTGGTCGGCGCCGGCCGTCCGCCCCGGGGTCTCCCTCGTTCCGGGGCGGGCGGGTTCAGAGGTCCCGGGCGGCGGCGCGGCCCGCGGTGCGCCCGGAGAAGAGGCAGCCGCCGAGGAAGGTGCCCTCCAGGGAGCGGTAGCCGTGCATCCCACCGCCGCCGAAGCCCGCGGCCTCGCCCGCCGCGTAGACGCCGGGCAGCGGCTCGCCGCCCTCGGTGAGCACCCGGCCGGAGAGGTCGGTCTCCAGCCCGCCGAGCGTCTTGCGGGTCAGTATGTGCAGCCGCACCGCGATCAGCGGCCCGGATTTCCGGTCCAAAAGCCGGTGCGGGGAGGCGACCCGCACCAGCCGGTCGCCCAGGTAGCCGCGCGCGCCCCGGATCGCGGTGATCTGCGCGTCCTTGGTGAAACGGTTGCCCATCTCGCGGTCGCGTTCCTCGATGGTCCGGCGCAGCTCGCCCTCGTCGATCAGCCGCTCACCCGAGACGGCGTTCATCCCCCGTACCAGCGCGCCCAGTTCGTGCTCCACGACGAAGTCGGCGCCGCGTTCGAGGAACGCCCGCACGGGGGCCGGGGCTCCGGGGCGGACGCGCCCGGCGACCTGGCGGAGGCTCTTCTCCGTGAGGTCGGGGTTCTGCTCGGAGCCGGAGAGCGCGAACTCCTTCTCGACGATCTTCTGGGTCAGCACGAACCAGCTGTGGTCGTGGCCGGTGCGCCTGAGGTGTTCCAGGGTGCCCAGGGTGTCGAAGCCGGGGAAGAGCGGGACGGGCAGCCGGCGTCCCCTGGCGTCCAGCCAGAGCGAGGAGGGCCCGGGCAGGATGCGGATGCCGTGGCGGGCCCAGATGGGGTCCCAGTTGGTGATGCCCTCGGTGTAGTGCCACATCCGGTCGCGGTTGATCAGCCGGGCGCCGGCCCGTTCGGCGATGCCGAGCATCAGGCCGTCGACATGTGCCGGGACCCCGCTGAGCAGGTGGGCCGGCGGGGCGCCGAGCCGTTCGGGCCAGGCCTCGCGGACCAGCTCCGGGTTGCCGCCGATGCCGCCCGAGGTGACGATCACGGCCTGGGCGCGCAGTTCGAAGGCGCTGACCACCTCGCGGTTGCTGGCCACGCCCCGGCGCGCGGTGTCGTCGGCGAGTACCTCGCCGAGGACGGTGTCGACCCGCCCGCCGGTGCGCGCGAGGCCACTGACCCGGTGGCGGAAGCGCAGGTCGACCAGGCCGCGTTCGGCCGCCGCGCGGACCCGGCGCTCGAACGGCGCGACGACGCCGGGTCCTGTGCCCCAGGTGATGTGGAAGCGCGGCACGGAGTTGCCGTGGCCCGAGGCGTCGTAGCCGCCGCGCTCGGCCCATCCGACGGCCGGGAAGAAGCGCACGCCCTGCCCGCGCAGCCAGGAACGTTTCTCCCCCGCCGCGAAGTCGACGTACGCCTCGGCCCAGCGGCGCGGCCAGTGGTCCTCGGCACGGTCGAAGCCGGCGGTGCCGAGCCAGTCCTGCCAGGCCAGTTCGCGGCTGTCGCGCACCCGCAGCCTGCGCTGCTCCGGGGAGTCGACCAGGAAGAGCCCGCCGAACGACCAGTGCGCCTGGCCCCCGAGGGAGCCCTCGGGTTCCTGGTCCAGCAGGATGACCTTCCGGCCGGCGTCGGCCGCCTCCGCCGCGGCCACCAGGCCCGCCAGTCCGGCACCGATCACGATCACGTCGGCGTCATACGCCATCCCAGGGACCTTTCGTTCGACCGTTAGTGATCCTGGGCGGGCCGGAGGCGGTCGTCAACCGTGGGGAGGGGACGAAACGGCGCGACACCGTGCCCCGCGGGGAACCGAACGCCGTGACCTACGCTCACACACATGATCGGACGCGTGCGCGAGACCCTGCGCTGGTGGTTCGCCCCGCGGCGGGTGCGGGACGAGGGGCCGACGCCCGACTACCGCTACTCGCTGGCCAACGAACGGACGTTTCTGGCCTGGCTGCGGACGGCGTTGGCGCTGCTGGCCGGCGGGATCGCCGTGCAGCAGTTCCTGACCGAGCTGCCGCGGGCGTTCCGCACCACGGTCGCGCTGCTGCTGGTGGCGGGCGGCGCGCTGTGCGCGGTGCGGGCCGTCGACCGCTGGGTGCGCACGGAACGGGCGATACGGCGCGGCGACGACCTGCCGCTGACCCGCTTCCCCGCGGTGCTCTCGGTGGGCACGGTGCTCATCGCGCTGCTGGTCATCGGCGCGCTGCTGTGGCCGCGCTAGGCCCGGGCGGCGGGGCCGACGCCGGGGGGCAGGCGGAGCGCACCCGGCTCTCCTGGCGGCGGACGACGCTGGCGTTCGCGCTGACGCTGGGGCTGGCGGTGCGCGGCCTGGTGATGGCGGGCTCGGGGGTGCTGGTCGGCGCGTGGGTGGTGGCGTGCGGAGGGCTGGTCTGGGCGGGCTTCCTGGTGCTGGCGCAGCGGCGGATCGTCGCGCTGTCGCGGAGCGGCGGCCAGGGGGTGGCGGCGTCGACGGTGCTGTTCGCGGCGGGTGCGGTGGTCCTGTTGGCGGTGGCGGCCGGGGTGTTGACCGTGGTGACGCTCGGCTGAGCGCGGGCGCGCACTCCCCCGCGGGGCTACTCGTGAGTATCCTGGCCCGATGGCTGAACCCCGGATCTTCTCCTCGCCCGACGAGCTGCCGGGCGCGATCGGCGAGCCGTTGGGCCCGACCGAGTGGCTGCTGGTCGACCAGCGCAGGATCGACCAGTTCGCCGAGGCCACGGGCGACCACCAGTGGATTCACACCCATCGGGAACGGGCGGCGACCGGCCCCTTCGGGGCGACGATCGCCCACGGCTATCTGACCCTGGCCCTGCTGCCCGTGCTGACCCCCCAGCTGCTGCGCGTCGAGGGGGTGCGGATGGCGCTCAACTACGGGAGCAACCGGGTGCGTTTCCCGGCCCCCCTGCCGGTGGACTCGCGGGTGCGGGCGCACGGCTCGGTGGTCAACGCGGAGCCGGTGCCCGGCGGTTGGCAGCTGACACTGGCGGTCACGGTGGAGCGGGAGGGCGGAGCCAGGCCGGTGTGCGCCGCGGAGACCCTCACCCGTTTCGCCCTCTGAGACGGCCGGGGCCCTCGCACCCCCGAGTCCCGGGGCAGGCTCGGGTGTTCGCGCCCGGCGGCGGCGCGGGCGGCCGGGGTTCGGCGGGCGTGGGCGGGGCGGTGTCGGACGGTTGGGGCGGGCGGACGACGGCTGCGTAGGCGTGGGGATCATTCATGCCCATACGGTCAACCAACCGCCCGGCACACGCCACTTGAGAGTGAGCGGATGCCCCAAAAGCAACCCGATCGTGTGATCGGGGTGCAGGACGCCCGCGCCCCATGCCTCCATGCGCCCTGGTGTCTCGCGCCCCCCGCGTGAGACGACTGAGGGCATGAAGAAGCGGCAGGGGCCGAACCACCGGCTGCGCGCCTTACTCACCGAGGCCGGTTGGACTCAGGAGGCGCTGGCGCGTTCCGTGAACATCCTCGGGGCCGAGATCGGTTCCTCCCTCCGGTACGACCGCACCGCCGTCGCGCACTGGCTCTCGGGCACCCAGCCGCGCCACCCCGTGCCGCAGCTCGCGGCGGAGGCGCTCTCCCGGCGGATCGGCCGCGCCATCACGCCGGAGGCCGCCGGCTTCGTCGACCTGGCCAGCGAGGGCCCGCCGATCGACCCCGTCACCGGCTTCACCGCGCTGTGCCGCTCCGACGCCGACGCGGCCCGCCGGGTCCCGCTCCACCAGCGCCCGTACCGGGTCGCCGACGCCGTGGTGCCGAAGCCGCCGCAGGGCCCGCCACTCTTCCGGGGGTTGGGGCGGCGGACCGAGGAGACCAAGGCGCTGCACGACGCGGTGGAGTTCTTCGCCACCTCGATCGACTCGCACGGCGGGCGACACGCGCGCAGCGCGCTCTCCGCCTATCTCGCCGACGACGTGGTGCCGCTGCTCGGCTCCCGGCAGACGCCCCGGATGCGCGCCGAGCTGCTGGTGCTGGCGAGCCGGCTGGCGTTCCTGCTGGCCAGGATGTACGAGGACGGGCTGCTGCACGGGGTGGCCCAGCGTTACTACAACTACGCGCAGCGGCTGGCCGGCGAGTCCGGTGACCGCACGGCGTGGAGCGTGGTGCTGCGCGCGATGAGCGCGCAGGCCCAGCGCCTGGGCCATCTGCCCTCCGCGCTCCAGCTCGCGGAGGCGGCGCACCAGGGCGCGCGGGGGGCGCCCGTGCCCCACCAGCTCTACGTGGGCACCCAGTTGGCCGTGGTGCTCGCGCACAGCGGGGACCGCAGGGAGGCGCTGGCCGCGCTGGGGCGGGCCGAGCGGGCGGCGGAGCAGGCGGGGACCCAGGGGGGACCGTTCGACAGCTATCCGGCGGCGGCCCTGCACTTCCAGACGGCGGAGGTGCTGGAGGCGCTGGGCGACCTGCCGGGGGCGCTGGGGGCGTTGCGGCGCTCGACCGTCGAACGCTCGGCGGCCGATCTGCGCGGGCGGGCACTGACGCAGGCGAGATTCGGACAACTCCTGCTGCGCGCCGGGCGGCTGGACGAGGCGTGCGCGGCCTGGAGCGGCTTCCTCGACGGGCGGGAACGACTGCGCTCCGGCGACGCCGAGCAGGCGCTCCGCGCGATGCGCCAGGCGTTGCAGCCCTATCGCAACCGGCGGCAGACGGCCGAGTTGTTGAGCCGTACTCCGCAGGGTCGTTGACTTGCCCGACGGACGTTTCTACCGTCGATTCCTCAGCGACACCGAAGGAATCATCGGGCGGCGGGAGTGTGGGATGGACACCGAAGAGGTGACCGCGTCGGCGGCGGGGGACGGGCGGCCGGCCGACGCCGCGCCGCGCTATCTGTCCGGGTTCGGCAACGAGCACAGCAGCGAGGCCGAGCCCGGCGCGCTCCCGGTGGGGCGCAACTCCCCGCAGCGCGCGCCCCTCGGGCTCTACGCCGAGCAGCTCAGCGGCACGGCGTTCACCGAGCCGAGGGCGCACAACCGGCGCACATGGCTCTATCGTGCGCGCCCTTCCGCCGCGCACCCGCCGTTCCACCGCATCGGGAACGGCTCGCTGCGCGGCGCGCCGTTCGAGGAGACCGAGCCCGACCCGAACCGGATGCGCTGGGACCCGCTGCCCGAGCCGCCCGCCGGCACGGACTTCGTCGCCGGGCTGTGGACGCTCGGCGGCAACGGGGACGCCCGGCTGCGCTCCGGCATGGCGATCCACCTCTACCACGCCAACTCCCCCATGACCGACCGGGTCTTCGGCGACTCCGACGGCGAGTTGCTGCTGGTGCCCGAGCGCGGGGCGCTGCGGCTGTGCACCGAGCTGGGCGTGCTGGTGGCGGCGCCGGGGCAGGTGGCGCTGATCCCGCGCGGGGTGCGCTTCCGGGTGGAGCTGCCGGACGGCGAGGCCAGGGGATACGTCTGCGAGAACTACGGCCAGCCGTTCACCCTGCCCGAGTTGGGCCCGATCGGCGCCAACGGCCTGGCCAACCCCCGCGACTTCCTGGCGCCGACGGCCGCCCCCGAGGAGTCCGAGGGGCCGGTCGAGGTGGTCAACAAGTTCTGCGGGCGGCTGTGGGCCGCCGAGTACGCGCACTCGCCGCTGGACGTGGTGGCCTGGCACGGCACCCACGTGCCCTACCTCTACGACCTGCGCCGGTTCAACGTGCTGGGCACGATCAGCTACGACCACCCCGACCCGTCGCTCTTCACGGTGCTGACCTCGCCGTCCGAGCTGCCGGGCCAGGCGGGCGTCGACTTCGTGGTCTTCGCGCCCCGCTGGCTGGTCGGCGAGGACACGTTCCGGCCGCCGTACTTCCACCGCAACGTGATGACCGAGTACATGGGGCTGGTCGAGGGCGCCTACGACGCGAAGGCGGAGGGGTTCCGGCCCGGCGGTGGTTCGCTGCACAACATGATGTCCGCCCACGGTCCCGACCGGGCCACCTTCGACCGGGCGAGCGCCGCCGAGCTGAGGCCCCAACGGGTCGACGACGGGCTCGCGTTCATGTTCGAGACACGTTGGCCGGTGACGCTGACCGCGGCAGCCACCGACGCGCCCCATCGCCAGCGCCACTACGACCAGGTGTGGCAAGGTCTGGAGCGGCACCACTCCCCGAAGCGACCGTAGCGAGGGCCCGCCGGGCCGGCGCCGGTCCTCCCCGATCCGGAGCCCTGATCCGTGAACGTCTTCGCCCCCGACTCACTCGACCTCAACCGCAAGCTTCCGCTCTGGTACCAGGTCTCCCAGTCCTTACGCGCCTCGATACTGGGCCGCTCGCCGCAGGCGCCACTGCGGCTGCCCACCGAGGAGCGGCTGGCCGAGCACTTCGGTGTGAGCGTGCTGACCATGCGCCAGGCGCTGAAGGAGCTGGAGAACGAGGGGCTGATCAGCCGGCACCGGCGGCGCGGCACCTTCATCGAGCCGGAAGCCCGCAGGGGCGTGCCGGTGCGGCTGCTGGGTTCGCTGGACGCCATCGTGGCGCAGCAGTCCGGCGGGCACACCACCCTGCTCGACCCGGAGCCGGTGGCCGTGCCGGTGCCTGCCGAGTGGGCGGAGCACTTCCCGGGCGTCGCCGAGGTGGTGCGCTTCCGGCGGCTGCGCCGGGCCGCGCCGGACGGGGAACCGGTCAACTGGGTGGAGAACCTGATCCACCCGGAGGTCGCCGACGCCATCGACCCCTCGGCGCTGGTGCGTTGGCCGATGACGCGGGTGCTGCGGGACGTGGCGGGCGTGCGGGTCGGGAGGATCGACAACACGGCGCAGGCCCGGCTGGCCGACCCGACCACCGCCCGGCTGCTCCAGGTGCCGCTGCTGAGCCCGATCCTGCACATCACGGGAGTGGAGTTCGACCTCTCCGAGCGGGTGGTCGACGTGGCCCTGATGTCCTACCGGGGCGACCGCTTCGCGTTCACGGTCACCGTCGAGGCCGGTGAGGAGGCGGAGGACGCGGGGCCTGGGCGGGTCGCGCCCCGGGAGAACGGGCTCGGCACGCTCAACTGAGCACGTCGGCTCAACTGACTGGGCGCGCCAGCCGCGCACGGGGACGCCGCCGCGCTTTTGGGGTCGACCGGGTACGCGGGGCCGCGCGGGCGGGTGGGGAGACCCCGCGACGGGAGGCGGGCCGGGTGGCGTCGGGGACCGGGTGGGACGACGCGTGGGCGGGGGCCGCTCGGCGCCCTCCTCCGAGGGCGCCGTCACCGCCGAAGACCGGACCGGGCCCGGCGGCGACGGAATCAGCCGGCCGGGCTCAGCCGCGTCCGCCGAAGAGCGTGCGGCGCAGCCGGCGGAGCGGGGCGAACAGCAGCACCCTCGCGGTGCGGTTGGTCCTGGTGGGGCTCTTGTGGTCGCGCCGGGTCAGCTCACGCATCAGCGTGGTCGCCTCCTCGGTCTCCACCGCCGGCACGGCGGGGCCCGAGAGCACGCTCAAGTGCCTGTCGAGGCGCGCGCTGTTGACCGTGCTCCCACAGTTGATCGCAGGCACTCGCGGCGGCCTGCCGTGCGCTGTTATCTGCTTCATGACTCTCCCACCCGTACAGCGGCACCCGGTCCGGGCAGAGTAACCCTAACGCCCCACAAGGACACGTGGGTATCCCGGTCCCTTGAATCAGCTTTCCCGCAACGGGGTTGACGAACACGCCAGCGCCCCGCGCCACTTCGGGAATCATCCCTTCCCCGGTGCCCCCGGCGCCCCGGGGCGCATCCGTACCACCATCATGGCATCCACCCTCAAGGAGTAATATCCCGATCGTCCGTCCTGTCCGAAGAACCGTGAATGCGCCGAGCTGACGGGCTCCACGTCCCGCTCGTCCGACCGGCCGTCAGGCCGCCCGCGGGGCCTCCGCCTCGCGGAGGAACGCGGCGCGCACCGTCTTGCCGCCGCCGCGGGGCAGCACGCTGACGCCTCCGGTCGCCAGCGAGGTGACCAGGTGCCAGCCGAAGCCGCCGCCGCGCAGCGTGTCCGGCTCGCGCGGCCGTGGCGGGCGCGACTCGCCGTCGTCGACCTCGACCACCACGGTCTCGGGGGTGGCCGTCAGGCGCAGCACATAGCTTCCTCCGCCGTGCCGCAGCGCGTTGGTGACCAGTTCGGAGACCACCAGCAGCAGGGCGTCCTCCGGGTCCCGCGCGGGGCCGAGGCCACCGCAGAAGGCGCGGGTGAGGTCGCGGGCCCGGGCCACGTCGGCCCCGTGCGCGCCGGCGACGCTGACGGTGACTCCGCGTGGGGCGCTCGCCCGGCCCATCGTCCGAATGCCGTTCATCAGTCCGCTCCCCTCGACGTCGTGGGGTCCGCCTCTCGGACCCGTCACCACCTCCGTGGGAGCGAGCGTTCCCGTTCCGTCGCCTTCCAGTCGCTTTCCGGGCCCGTTTTCCCGGGAGTTCGGCCGGTTTTCCCCCGTTGACGGCTCGGGTTGTCCGCTGAACGGCGCCCCCCGAGACGCGTCGGGCACCGGCGGCCAGGCGGCTCGCCGGTGCCCGTCTCCCCCCTGTCGTGGGCGCGTCAGTCGGTGTAGACCTCCGCCCGGTCCACGCTCACGAACGCCCCGTCGGAGTCGCCGTTGCGTTCGCCGGTGACCCGGACCGTCAACGTGTGCTCGCCCGCCGGCAGCCGGGGGCTGAGGTAGTGCACGGTCTCGCCGGTGCGGATCGGGCCGTGGAAGTCGACCCGCTCCTCGGGGCCGCCGTCCACGCTGATCGCGGCGATGCCGTTGCCGGTGTCCTCGACGGAGAGCAGCGCGATCCTGGTGCCGGTGAAGGTGAACGTCGCGGTGGCGCCCGCCTCGTCGCTCCAGTGGTCGTCGCTCCAGAAGCACTGGGTGGCGCAGCCGGAGCCCGAGTTCCAGTCGCCCTCGAAGGTCACGGTGCCCTCGCCGCTGGAACGGCCGTCGTCGTTGATCCAGTAGTTACCGGAACCCGGGTCGCCGGACGGCAGGTCGAGGGTGGCGCCGAGCGCGAGGGGCCGGCCGAGGTCCGGGCTGCCGTCCTCGTTCCAACTGATCGGCTGCGCACGGGTGGTGCGGTGGGTGTAGGTGTTCTCCGAGGTGTTCTTGGCGTGGTAGATGATCCAGTCCTCGGTGCCGTCCGGCGAGGTGAAGAAGGTGTGGTGGCCGGGGCCGTAGACACCCACCTCGTCGTTCCGCGAGAACAGCGCGCCGTCGTGCTGGGTCCAGTTCTCCCGCACCAGCGGGTCGGCGCCCTCCGGCAGCGACATCATCCACACCTGGTAGTCCGGCTTGCCGGTGTCGCAGGCCGAGTAGGTCATCCAGGTCTTGCCGTTGCGGTAGAGGAACGCCGGGCCCTCGCGGACCTCGGGGCAGCCGCCGGCCGCGTCGAAGGGCACCGCGTCGCCGGAGACGGTGTACGGGTTGGACATCGGGGCGATGTTCAGGCCGTTGTGCTGGTACTCGTTGAGACCGCTGTAGGCCAGGTACAGCTTGCCGTCGTGCTGGAGGATGCCCGGGTCGATGGCGAACTTGTCGACGTGGTTGGGCGGTTCGAGCTTCGCCTTGAAGTGGTACGGACCCCTCGGGTCGTCGCCCTCCGACTCCAGGACGAAGAGCCGGTGGTGCTCGTCCACGCCGTCGTCGGCCGTGTAGTACATGTACCAGCGGTCGCCGAACTGGTAGAACTCCGGGGCCCAGATGTGCTGGTCACGCGAGGGGTCGGTGTCGGTCCAGACCGTGACGGGGTCCGCGGCGAGCAGGTCGGCGAGCGAGGCCGCGCTCCACATCCGGATGCCGTCGCCCTGGGTGGTGGCCAGGTGGTACTCGCCGTTCGCGTAGGCGAGGAACGGGTCGGGGCCGGGGTTCAGCGGGTTGCGGAAGGTTCCGGAGGCGGCCGGGGTGGCGTCCTCGGCCGCGTTCTCGGCCGCGTTCTCCGTGGCGTTCTCCGTCGCGTTCCCGGCGGGGGCCTCGGCGGGGGTCTGGGTCGCGGACCGCGTGGCGGGGGTCTGGTGCTGTGGCATGGAGTCTCCTGCGGTGGCCTGCGGCACCCAGGCCAGGCCGACGAGCAGTGCGAGCACCGCGACGACCAGGTTCTTTCTGGAACGGGCGCGCATCGGCGGCTCCCTTGTTCTCATCGCGTCCAACGGACGACGTGACGGGATCGGTTGACGACCCGCTCATGTCATCACGGGAGTTACAGCGATGGAAATACCTTCGACGCGGGCCGCTTGCCGCGGAGGGGTGGAGTTCGGCGGGGCGGGGCCCTGCGGGGGCGCGTGCGGCACGGTCGGGGTTGCTCGCCGGCCCTGCGGGGCACGTGCGGCAGAACTGTGGTTGCTCGCGCAGTTCCCCGCGCCCCTGATGGGGCGCGGGGAACCGTGGGGGGTCAGCGGCGCCGAGGCCCCGTCAGGGGGCGACGTCCAGGTAGTTGCGGTCGATGTTGATCGAGACCCCGCCGTGGGTCTCGGTCACCTCGCCCACGTACTGGTGGATGCGCTGGCGGTCGGCCCAGTACTCGGCGGGGGCGTAGCTGCCGGCGTCGGTGTCGGCCTGGCCGTTCCACCAGGCGAACCAGATGTGGTCGACGCGGGTGTGGTTCGGGTCGTCGTAGGCGGCGGCCACGTCCTGGATGCCGGAGGCGCCGCTGGAGTAGACGCCGCTCAGGTAGCCCTGGGCGTGCAGTCCCTCCGTCCAGCCGGAGAGATAGCTGAGCACGGCGGCGGTGCAGGTGGCGCCCGGGGTGTAGGCCTCGATGTCGCTGTAGAGCACGCTGCCGGCCGGGATGCCCAGGGCCGCGGCGGCGGCGATCGACTCGTCGGCGGCCTGCGCGCCCTCGGCGCGGGCGGTGGCCGGGTCCTCGGAGATGCGCTGGGCGTAACTGGTGCACGGGGCCTGCCGACCGACGTCGATCGGGGTCAGGTGCCAGCCGGCGGCGGTCTGGGCCTCGACCCAGGCGGCGGTGAGGTTGGGCTGGTCGCAGGCGCGGCTGGCGCCGGATATGTAGACGCCCACGGCCTGGAACGGCGAGTCGGCGCCCCAGGCGTCCATCGCGGCCTGGGAGGGCGCGGCGCATGCGTCGAAGCCGAGGCCCGTGTAGTCGCCCGGCTGCGGGCCCACGGCGGTGGGACGCGCGGCGGTCTCGGCGGGCGCGGGGGTCGCCGCCGGGCGCGCGGCGTCCGTGATCTCGGCGCCTTCGAGCACGGCCCGCGCCTCGCCCTCGGTGGCGGGGGTGTGGGCGGCGGTGACCAGCAGTCCGGCCTGTTCGACGGCGAGTTGGAGGGTGCCGTCGTGCGAGGTGGCGCGGGCGGCAGCGGCGGCGGGGGCGCCCTCGGCGACGGCCGTGCGCGCGTCGAGGCGCTCGGGGGCGACCTCGGCCAGGGGTTCGAGGACGATGCCGACGTCCCGGCCGACGAGGCCGGCCGGGCAGTCGCGCTGCCCGGCGGGGCTGCCCAGGTAGAGGGTGGGCACGTCGAAGCGGACGCACGCCGAGGGGTCTTCGGCGAGATCGACGACGCGCCAGTCGTCCGGCACCTCGACGCTCAGGCCGTGGTAGGTCACCGAGGTGGCGGAGTCGCCGGACTCCCCGGCCTGGGCGGCGGTGGGGGCGACGCCGAGGCCGGTGGCCACCAGACCGCCGAGCGCGGCCAGAACGGCCGCTCGGCGTCGACGGGTCGAGACGGGCGCGGGCAGGTGCATGAGCGTCTCCAGAGGTGGGGTGCGAGAACGCGACCCGTCCACTTTGACATGCACACCACGCACAGAGAAGGGGCACGGTCATCGCGGGTAGAGTCCCTCGGCGCCGCGTGAGGCCGTGTGGAAGAGCGCGGCGCGGCGTTCCGTTGCCGCGCCCCCGCCTCGCCTCCTGAGGGAGCCGGCGGCCGGGCAGCTCAACGGGCAACCGGTCAGCCCCGCCGTGGGGTTCGGCCCCGCGCCGCCGGTCGCCGCCGCCTCGTCCGGGCCCCCGGCGGCAGCGGAGCACAGCGTCAGCCGGTCGTCTACTCCACCACCCGTTCCAGGACGGCTCGCGCCGCCTCGCGCAGGGCCCGGTGGCGCGGGTCGCCGGCCTCGCTCCCCGCTTCGGCCGCGCGGGCGACGGCCCGCAGCGCGGCCACGGCCGCGGGGTCGGCGTCCTCCAGGAGGCCGAAGGCGGGGGCGGAGACGAGGGCGAGGTACGCGCGCAGCAGCGCGGCCGGGGCGGGAGCGCGGGGGGCGGGGGCGGTCGGCGCGTCCCAGGAGTCGGTGAGGAAGCGTTCCGGGTGGGCAAGCAGCCAGCCCGTGAGCGTCCCGTCCCGGAACAGCAGGTCGAGGCCCTCGGCGATCCGCAGCCGCGCCCGTCCCGCGCCGCCGGGGCCCGGTTCCTCCCGCAGGCACACGAGGGGGCCGTCCGGGTCCCCGCTCCAGCGCGTCACGGTGCGGGGCAGTGCGAAGTCCCGCCGCTCCGGCATGGCCAACCCGCCGCGCACCGAGGGGACTTCGAGCCACCTCGCGTGCGTCGCCGGGTCGGCCGGCGGCTGGTCGGGGACGTGGAGGAGAACGCTCGCCAGCTCGCCCGTGCCGTCCAGGAACCGCAGTTCGTCGTCGCCCGACCAGAGCCAGTCCTGGCTGCCGTGGGTGCCCGCGTAGCCCCGGTCGCGTTCCGCCGCGCCGCGGAAGGCGCTGACCGTGACGAGGCCGCCGTCCAGCAGGTAGCGCGGGCGGTGGACCGGTCCCCGTTTCGTCACCACGGCTTCGGCGTCCGGCGCGCCGTCGCCCGGCGCGAGGACCAGTCGCCGCCCGACGCGCGGCGCGGTGTGGCGGTGACCCATCGGAACCCCCTCGTGGTCGGCGGTGCGCGGTATTGTCCACGCCCCGCGCTGGATTGTCGGCAGCACGCCCTTACTCTGAGTCAGAGAAGCAGGCCCGAGGGGGCGGAGGGACGCCGCCCCCGACGGTCGGCGTTCCTCGCGCGTGAGGCGCCGCGCCCCCTCGGGCCGCGCCGCGCCACCCCGCACCGAGCCGTGACACCACGCGCGGACGTCCGTCGACGGCGTCCACGCCCGGCGGCGCCGGGCCCGCCGCAGCCGCGGCGGGCTGTCGCCCGCCACCCCCATCTCCTCCTCCCCACCCGTCCCCGGCGCCTCGCCGAGGCCGGCCGACAGGTGGACCGCGCGCCCGAACGGCCAGGTCACCGGGGGCCAAAGCCCCCTCCCCACGGTTTCCGCCGTCTCGAAGACGACCTCTTACGCAGACGAAAGGCGAACCAGAGATGAGAAGACGCGTCGGCTTCCGACTCAGACTCTTCGCCGCGCTGGCCCTGATGGCCATGGTCGCCGCCACAGCGGTGGCGTTCCCGGCCCCGACGGCCTCGGCGGCGACGGGGGGTGCCACCGGTTTCGCGACCCAGAACGGCGGCACCACCGGCGGCGCCGGGGGCCAGACGGTCCGCGCCACCACGGGGACCGCCATCCACGCGGCCCTCTGCGGCCGGGCCAGCAGCAGCACCCCGATCACCATCCAGGTCGAGGGCACCATCAACCACGGCAACACCAGCAAGGTCTCCGGCGGCAGCTGCAACACCGCCGCCGGCGTGATCGAGCTGAAGCAGATCAGCAACGTCACCCTCGTCGGCGTGGGCAACGGCGCGGTCTTCGACCAACTGGGCATCCACGTCCGGGAGTCCAGCAACATCATCATCCAGAACGTCACGGTGCGGAACGTCAAGAAGTCCGGCTCGCCCACCTCCAACGGCGGCGACGCCATCGGCATGGAGAACAACGTCCGCAACGTCTGGGTCGACCACGTCACGCTGGAGGCGTCAGGCGGCGAGTCGGAGGGCTACGACGGGCTGTTCGACCTGAAGAACAACACCCGCTACGTCACCCTCTCCTACAGCGTCCTGCGCAACTCCGGGCGCGGCGGACTGGTCGGCTCCAGCGAGAGCGACACCTCCAACGGCTTCATCACGTACCACCACAACCTGTACGAGAACATCGACTCCCGCGCGCCCCTGCTGCGCGGCGGGATCGGGCACATGTACAACAACCACTACCTGAGGGTGAACGACTCCGGCATCAACTCCCGGGCCGGCGCCCGCGCCAGGGTGGACAACAACTACTTCGAGGACTCCAAGGACGTCCTCGGCACCTTCTACACCAACGAGGCCGGCTACTGGCAGGTCAACGGCAACGTCTTCGACAACGTGCGCTGGTCGAGCCCCGGCAACCAGAACAACCCGGCCGGCCCGAACCCCCAGTCCAACACCTCGGTCAGCATCCCCTACGCCCACAGCCTCGACGGCGCCAACTGCGTGCCCAGCGTGGTGCGCGACACCGCCGGCGCCAACAAGGGGAACCGGGTCTCCGACGGCAACTGCGTCCCGCAGAACCCGGACCCGACCGACCCGCCGGACAACCCCGACCCGCCGGACCCGACCGACCCGCCCGGCGGCACCAACCTCAGCCTCACGGCCGACGCCGACGGCAGCAGCAAGGCCAGCGGCACCTCCTACGGCAACGTGCGGGACGGCGACATGAACACCTACTGGTCGCCCACCGGTTCGACCGGCGCCATCTCCATCAAGTGGCCGTCGGCGACCGGCGTCTCCGCCGTCACCATCCGCGAGGCGTCCGGAGCGACCGGCGTCATCGGCAACTGGCGGGTGGTGAACGCCGACACCGGTTCCGTCCTGGCGACCGGCAACGGCGCGGGCACCATCCGCTTCGCCTCCACCTCGGTACGCAAGATCACGTTCGAGATCACCAGCGCCAACGGCACCCCGCGGGTCGCCGAGTACGAGACCTACGCCTAGCGGACACGGCAGACACCCGGCCGGGGCAGGGAACGGCCCCGGCCGGGGCAGGGAACGGCCCCGGCCGGGGCACACCGTCAGGACGGAGAACGCGCCGCGCCGCCCGGGGGCGTTACCGGGTTCCTTGCAGAAAGCCCCGGCGTTCACGCCGGAGATGAATGCATCTCAAGACTGCTCTGACGTGCACGTTAGAGCGGACGTTTTTGCTGCTCGATGTATTGGCGGACGATCGCCAACGGCGCACCGCCGCACGACGCGGAGAAGTAGGAAGGTGACCACAGGTGCCCGTGCATGATGGCGCGGTTGGTCCTGCCGGTGAACTCCTGCCGTATCCGCCGGGCGGAGACGCCCTTGAGGCTGTTGACCAGCTTGGAGACGGCGACCTTCGGCGGGTAGTGCACCAGGAGGTGGACGTGATCGCGCTCGCCGTTGAACTCCCTCAGCTCCGCCTCGAAGTCCTCGCAGACCTTGCGCATGATCTCTTCGCAGCGCGTCAGCATCTCGTCGTTGAACACCCCGCGCCGATACTTCGTCACAAAGACCAAGTGTACGTGCATCGCCGAAACCACATGCCTGCCACGCCTGTAATCGTTCTGCCCATCCATGAGACCAATCGTAGTAGGATCTTGGCCGTGCAGCTCCGCTACAACTACCGGGTCTACCCGGATGCCTCCCAGCGCCGTGCGCTGGCGAGTGCGTTCGGGTGCGCCCGCGTGGTGTGGAACGACTGCTTGCGTGACCGGAAGGAAGCGCACGCGGCGGGGCTGCCGTACGTGAAGTCGGCCGAGCTGTCCCGGCTGCGCATCACCCAGGCCAAGCGCACCGAGGAACGCACCTGGCTCGCCAACGTGTCGGCGGTCGTCCTGCAACAGTCCCTCCGGGACCTGGACACCGCCTACAAGAACTACTTCGACTCGGTCAAGGGCAAGCGGCAGGGCCGCAAGATGAGGCCGCCCCGGTACAAGTCGAAGAAGGACACCCGGCAGTCGATCCGCCTCAACACCAACGCCTTCTCCCTCCAGGGCAACGGCACGGTGTACGTGGCCAAGGTCGGCAACCTCAAGGTGAAGTGGTCGCGCCGACTTCCGGCAGCCCCGACTTCTCTCACCGTCACCAAGGACAGCTCCGGTCGGTACTTCGTCAGCTTCGTCGTCGACACCGAGCCGGACATCCTCCCCGAGGCGGAGACCGACGCCGGTATCGACCTCGGCCTGTCCGCATTCGCCGTCCTGTCCGACGGCCGGAAGATCAACAGCCCACGCTTCCTGCGCCGGGCCGAGAAGAAGCTCAAGCGCCTTCAGCGGGAGCTGTCCCGCAAGGCCAAGGGATCGAAGAACCGGGCCAGGGCCCGCATCAAGGTCGCACGCCAGCACGCCAAGGTGGCGGACCGGCGCCGGGACTTCCACCACAAGGTATCCACACAGATCATCCGCGACAACCAAGCGGTGTACGTGGAAGACCTCGCGGTGTCCGGCCTCGGCCGCACCCGGCTCGCCAAGTCCGTGCACGACGCGGGATGGTCCGCGTTCGTCGGCATGCTGGAGTACAAGGCGGTCAAGCACGGCCGCACCTTCGCCAAGGTGGACCGGGCCTTCCCGTCCTCTCAGGTCTGCTCGGCCTGCGGATTCCGGGACGGCCCGAAGCCTCTCCACGTCCGTGAGTGGGCGTGCGCTGAGTGCGGCACGGTGCACGACCGCGACCACAACGCAGCCCGCAACGTCCTCTTCGAAGGACGCCGTATCGTCGCCGCCGGACGGGCGGAGACGCTAAACGCCTGTGGAGCGCCGGTAAGACGGGCACACGTGCCCGCACAGCGCGGTGAAGCAGGAAGCCCCCGGAAGGGTCAGACGACCCAGGCCGGAATCCCTGGACTTTAAGCCAGGGAGCACGTCAATCCCCGTCGAGATAGACGAGTTCGCCGCCGTCCGCGTGGAGGTCCTCCTCCGCGTCCCGGCGGGCGCGGCCGTCGATCGAGAGGTACAGCGGGTCGGGGACGAGCACCACCCCTACCGACCCGTCCCGCACCAGCGCGCGCACCCGCCGCCATCCGGTGCGCTGGTGCACGCGCACCTCGGGACCGTCCTCCTCGTCGACGTCGTCGGTGTGGAGGGAAACGTTCTCCCGGAGGCACCACTGCCGCGCGGCGTCGCGGTCCGCCGCCCGCCTGGCGGCGGCGTCACGCACCGCGCGCAGCGACACGTAGAGCAGGGCCCTGGGCGCCTCCGCCCCGGCGGCGCGCCGGTCCGTGAACCTGGCCGGGGGCGGCTCGACGGGACCGGGTCCGCGCGGCTCCTCGGCGGCCACGCCCCACACCGCGGGCTTCGTCACCCCGGCCACCTCCCGCGCCTCTGCCTCGGCACCGTCGACATCCGACCCGCCAACTGCCGTGCCCCGATACTACCTTCGGTGACGGCGAAGGCGCTCCAGGTGAGGTGAAGACGAGGAGGGAAACTCATGATCGACTGTCACCCCTCGTCCCCTCCTCCCCCGCGCGACCGGTTCCAGCACGGCCCCCGCCAAGCCGGGGTCACCGCACCCTGCCGCGCGGCTTCAGCGGGGTCGAGGGCAGCGGTGGGGCGGCGAGGGGTGGGCCGGCGTAGCCGGTGACGGTGCCGAAGCGGTCGCCGGTGGTCCAGTCGGCGCGGGCCTGGGCGATCTCCTCCTGGGTGCGCCCGATGAAGTTCCACCACAGCAGGAGGCGTTCCTCGAACGGCAGGCCGCCGAGCAGCAGCACGGACGCGTCGTGGTCGGCGCGGACGGGGAGTTCGGCGCGGCCCTGGCCGAGGTAGAGGAGGGAGCCGGGGGTCAGGCGCACGCCGTCGACCTCCGACTCGCCCGCGATGGTGAGGACGGCGTACTCGAACTGTTCCTCCAGCGGCAGCCGGGCGTCGGTGCCGCCGGCCAGCGTGAGGTCGGCGCCGACCAGCGGGGAGTAGGTGGTGCCGGGCGAGGTCGCGCCGTCGAGGGTGCCGAGGATGACGGTGGCGTCGAGGCCGCCGCCCCCGGCGACCCGGGGCAGCTCCTCGTGGAACTCGAAGTGCGGCGCGGTGTGGCGGTGTTGGTCGGGCAGCGCGACCCACAGCTGGGCGCCGTGCAGGACCGGCGCGTGCCGGTGGGGGCGCGGGGACTCCTCGGAGTGGGCGATGGCGCGCCCGGAGGTCATCAGGCCCAGCTGGCGCGGCCGGATGGTGGCCGACGAGCCGACGCTGTCGCGGTGCACCACCTCCCCTTCGTGGAGCCAGCTGACGGTCTGGAGCCCGATGTGCGGATGGGGCGGTACCCGCATCCCCGGCGCGTCGGTGATGTCGTCCGGTCCGTAGTGGTCGACGAAGCACCAGGCGCCGATCATTCGCCGCCCCAGGGTGGGCAGCAGGCGCCGCACGACGGTCGACTCGCCGAGCGGCACCTCACGCCCCTCCTGTAGCTCCCGCACCGGTCCTGTGTGGTGGGCCGCGCCGCAGGGGGAGGGCGCCGGGTGTGGGTCGAGGTTGCTCATGGGGTGATCGTGCCCCACCGGAACCGGTCGGTTCCGGTCAGCCACACGGGCGGCCCCCTGAGCGGCCGATCACCAGCCGGCGTCCGTCCACTCCCCCGTCGCATGGTCGTGCGCCAGCGCGCCCCCGCCGCCTGAACCGCTGGTGCGGAACGGGGCTCCCCCGTCGTCGAGCCGCAGCGTGCCGCCGTCGTCGCCGTTGGTCCACTCCAGCTCGACGTACCAGTCGCAGTCGCACTCCGCCGTCTGCGCCTCGATCCGCAGCGCCAGCGGCTCCTCGGGTGTGACGGCGAACGGCAGGCTCGGCGGCGTGAGTTCGCTTTCGCTCATGGCGTCGTAGCCGTCCCGGGGGCGGAGCTGGGGCCGTTCGGCGTCCAGGTCGGCGGTGAAGGCGGCAGGGGTCAGCGCGCCGCCGCACCCCGGGGACATGTCGTAGGCGGTCCACTCCAGCGGCGCGCGGCGCTCCTCGACCCGCAGGTGCAGTGCCTCGATCACCACCGGCCCCGGCGCGGTGCCGGTCAGGGTGGCCTCGACGATGGTGGAGTCGCCGTGCACCGCGCCCAGTCCGGTGGCCCACGCCTCGGCGTCCTGGGCCACCGGGGGCGGCGGAACGGCGTCCGGGGCGCGGTCCACGAGATAGCGGTGCCCGCAGCCCTCGGCCCAGACGTGGGAGCGGGCCGCGTACTCCAACGGCGGCGGCGCGGCGGCCTGTCGCGGCGCCGCGTCCTGGTCGCCGGGCGCGTCGCCGGGCGCGTCGCCAGGGGCGGCGGCGGACGCGCCGTCGCCGCCGGGTCCCGTCGCCGACCGCCACAGCCCCCAGCCGCCGACCGGGGCCACCAGCAGCGCCGCCGCCACCAGCACCGCCCACGGCCGGCGCCCGCGCCCGGGGGCCGGAACAGGGGTCGGGACGGGGGCGGACACGAGGGCCGGAACGGCAACGGGGCCGGGGTCGGCGGCGGGTTCCGGAGCCGGAACGGGCTCCTCCGCCGCGGGCGCGGCGGCCGACCGCGGCTCGGCGGACGGCGCCGGCGCCGCGCGGCCCCGCGCGCCGTCGGCCGCGAGCCAGAGCCGGTGCAGCTCCAACAGCTCGTCGGGGCGCGCGCCACACGCCGCCGCCAGGCGTTCGACCGCCGGGTAGTCGGCGGGCACCACCGCGCCCGAGCAGTAGCGGTGCAGGGTGGAGGTGCTGGTGTGCAGTCGCCGCGCCAACGCGCCGTAGCTGAGCCCCGAGCGCTCCTTCAGCGCCCGCAGTCTGGCCGCCAACTCGCCGGCCGGCCCGTTCCCCATGTGCCTCTCTCCCCCGCCGTCCGCCCGTTCCCGCGTCCCGTTCCGCGTTCCAGGGGCTCACGTTCTTCGACGTCAGAGGGGCTTCGGCCGTTCCACCTTCCCAGATGTTCCCGCCCGGGTTGCCGCCGGGTCGCGGGGCGTCCCAGGCTGCTCGGCAGGGCGGCCGTGGGCCGCCGGGAGACGGCCCACGAGGCCGACGAGACGAGGGGGAGACCCATGCGACACACACGAGGGTCGGCACGCGGACTGGCGGTCGCCGCGGGGGCGGCGCTCGGGGCCGGGGCGCTGGCGCTGACCGCGCTGGCGGGCTCCGCGACGGCCGGGGAGAGCGCCGGGGAGTCGACGGCCAGGGACGCGGACACGTTCGTCACGGGCGACGAGCTGCCGACGCACCCGGACGGCTGGTACAGCGACGGCCCGTTCGACGGGCTGCCTGAGGTGCCGGTGTTCTGCTTCGGTTCGCTGCTGCCGGATGAAAACGCCGGCCATGTCAACCACCGCACCGAGCTGGACACCAACGCCACCCAGGTGGTGATGGACCTCGGCAACGAGGAGGACGCCGCCGGGCTGGTCGAGGTGCTGCACGAGGCCGGCACGGACTGCGCCTCCGACTGGCTGTGGCAGAACCCGGGCGGCACCGCCTCCTGGGACGAGCTTGGCGAGTTGGAACAGGCGGACTACGGGCGGGTGTTCGGCGTGTACACCGCGCCGGAGCAGGCCGGTCAGGACGTGAACCTCTTCGCGGTCGTCCGCGAGGGAAGCCTGGTCACGGTGGTGCGTTGGGGCCAGATGGGCACGCTGGACCAGGCGCCGGTGGAGGAGTTCCTCGCCACGGCCGAGTCCGCGCGGGCCCGGCTCGACGGCTAGCGCACGCCGTTCACGACGGCCGGGCCCGGTCGGCTCGACGCCCACGCGTCGGCCGGCCGGGTCCGGCCGTTCCGGGCGCGCCGAGTGGGTATGCCTTCCGGGGAACGTTTCACGGGAACTGTTCTCATGCACACGTTTACAACGCGCCGCGACAGGGCTGACGGGTCGACACGGACGTCAATCGCCCGTTTCGCGCCCTGAGTTGGCTGAAAGCACAAGATTTTTTCATGTAAGCGATTGCACCACCTCCGGTGTCGGCAGTACGTTCGGCGTACCGCCGTTGATCGGAGGGTTATGGCCACGAGCATCATCGATGTCGCCAAGCGGGCCGAGGTGTCGACCGCCACCGTCTCCCGTGCCCTGCGCGGGCTGCCGAACGTGTCGGCGGCGACCAGGGAGCGCGTGCTGCGCGCCGCCGAGGAGCTGTCGTACTCGGTCTCCCCGCACGCCTCCTCGCTCGCCTCCGGCCGCACGGGCACCGTCGGCGTCGTGGTGCCTTTCGTCAACCGCTGGTTCTACAGCCAGGTGCTGGCCGGCGTCGACTCGGTGCTGCGCGCCCACGACCTCGATCTGCTGCTCTACAACCTCGGTGACGAGCGGGTGCACGAGCGGTTCTTCACCAGGATGCCGCTGCGCCGCAGGGTGGACGCCCTGATCGTGCTCAACCTCCCGCTGTCCGCAGCGGAGAGCGAGGCGCTGGTCTCGATGGAGGTGCCGATCGCCGTGCTCGGCGGCTCGATTCCGGGCTGCTGGCATGTCTCGATCGACAACCAGGAGGGCGCGAGCACCGCCGTGCGCCACCTGATCAACCTGGGGCACCGGCGCATCGGTATGATCACCGCCGCCCCCGGAGATCCTCGGGGGTTCACCACCCCGATCGTTCGCCAGCACGCCTACCGCACGGTGCTCGCGCAGGCCGGGATTGCCTACGACCCGGATCTGGAAGTGCCTGGCCATCTCAGTATCGACGAGGGCGCCTCGGCGATGGCACAGCTGCTGAGCCTCGCCGAACCCCCGACGGCGGTCTTCGCCGAGTCGGACCAGATGGCCTTCGGCGCACTGCGGACGTTGGGCCGCATGGGGCTATCCGCCCCCGACGATGTCTCGGTCATCGGGTTTGACGACCACGAGACGGCCGAGCTGCTCGATCTCACCACGATCGCGCAACCCGTAGCCCACCAGGGAGAGTTGCTCGCCCGCCAGATACTGGACGCGCTGTCCGGGGGCGACGAGGAGCCCACCCAGGTGGTGGTGCCGACCCGGCTGGTAGTCCGGGGCACCACCGGCGCGGCGCGGGAACATCCGCCCCGATATCACTCCACACCTCGGCCGGGACCTGAACCGGACCAGCACAGCACCACCGCGCGGTGAGCCGCCGCCGACCGCGCATCTCCCAGGGTCAACTCGCAAGAGGAATGGAAGATACGTGCCCCGCACCCGCATTGACCAGAAGTCGGCCGCGCCCTGGTGGCGAGACGCCGTCATCTACCAGGTCTACATCAGAAGCTTCGCCGACGGGAACGGCGACGGGATCGGCGACCTCGCCGGTCTGCGTGCCCGTCTGCCCTACCTTCAGGAACTGGGGGTGGACGCGCTGTGGATCAACCCCTGGTATCCGTCCCCGATGGCCGACGGCGGCTACGACGTCGCCGACTACCGGAACATCGACCCCGCCTTCGGCACCCTCGCCGAGGCCGAGGAGATGATCGCCGAGGCGCACACCTTCGGGATGCGCGTCGTGCTGGACATCGTCCCCAACCACACCTCCGAGCAACACGTCTGGTTCCAGGAGGCGTTGGCCGCCGCACCGGGCTCGCCCGAGCGGGAGCGCTACGTCTTCAGGGACGGCCTGGGTGAGGACGGCGCCCGTCCGCCCAACGACTGGCGCAGCCGGTTCGGCGGACCCGCGTGGACGCGCGTCACCGAGCCCGACGGCACGCCGGGCCAGTGGTACCTGCACCTGTTCGACTCACTCCAGCCGGACCTGCACTGGGGCAACCGGGAGGTGCGGGACGAGTTCGAGTCGATCCTGCGCTTCTGGTTCGACCGGGGGGTGGACGGCTTCCGGATCGACGTGGCGCACGGGCTGGTGAAGGACCCGGACCTGCCCGACCTGGGCATCCCCGAGGACGCCGTCTTCGAGCACGAGCGGCACCGGGAGAGCCACCCGCACTGGGACCAGGACGGCGTCCACGAGATCTACCAGGCGTGGCGCAAGATCGCCGACTCCTACGCGGGCGACCGGGTCTTCGTGGCCGAGGCGCACGTGCGGGACGAGCGGCTGGCGGGCTATCTGCGCCAGGACGAACTGCACACGGCGTTCAACTTCCCCTATCTGAAGTCCTCCTGGGACCCGAAGGCGATGCGGGAGGTGATCGACCGCAGCGTGACCACGCTGGCGACGGTCGGCGCGCCGCCGACCTGGGTGCTCTCCAACCACGACGTGCCCCGGCACGTCACCCGTTACGGGCGCGAGGACACCACGACGCACGAGCACAACACCGTCGGGGGCGGCGTCGACCTGGAGCTGGGAACGCGCAGGGCGCGCGCCGCCGCGCTGCTGACGCTGGCGCTGCCCGGCGGCGCCTACCTGTACCAGGGCGAGGAGTTGGGCCTGTGGGAGGTCGAGGACCTGCCGGAAGAGGTGCTGGCCGACCCCACGTGGGAACGTTCCGGGCGCACGGTGCGCGGGCGCGACGGCTGCCGGGTGCCGCTGCCGTGGTCGGGGCTCGACGGGCCGTTCGGCTTCGGCCCGAAGGGCACGGAGCCGTGGCTGCCGCAGCCGGCGGAGTGGAAGAGCCTGACGGCGCAGGCGCAGTCGGGCATCCCCTGGTCGATGCTGGAGCTATACCGCTCGGCGCTGCGGCTGCGGCGGGAGCAGCCGGGCTTCGACAGCGGGACGCTGCGCTGGCTGGCGACCCCGGAGGGGGTGCTCGCCTTCGAGCGCTCCCCGGTGCTGCGGTGCGCGGTCAACTTCTCCGACGAGCCGTACCCGTTGCCGAGGAACTGGGGTGTGCTGCTGACCAGTGAACGACTGGTCAACGGCCAGCTGCCCCCCGACACGACGGTCTGGCTCTGGGGCGGTGGCTCCGCCCGGGGGTGACGTCGCCCCGGCGGGTCGGCCCGCTGCCGCGTGGCGGCGGGCCGACCGGCCGGGTGAGTGAGCGACTCCCGGCGCGCTACGAGGCGTAGGCGGCGCGGACCGCCTCGACGGCCGCCGCGAGGGCCTCGTCCGCGTCGAGGCCGAGCCGCTTCGCGCGGCGCGCGAAGGTCTCGGCCGCGGCTGCCGCCTCCCGGGCGGCGGCCGAGTCGGCGGGCGCGACGAACGTGCCCTGGCGGCCCCGCGTCTCCACGACGCCGTCGGCCTCCAAGGTGCGGTACGCCTTGGCGACCGTGTTGACCGCGACGCCCAGCTCGGCGGCGAGGGCTCGCACGGTGGGCAGCCGGTAGCCGACGGGCAGCGTGCCGCCCCTGGCCTGCTCGGCCACCTGGCGGCACAGCTGCTCGTAGGGCGGCACGGCGGACTCGGGGTCGATGCGCGCTGTCATCCCGTTCATCGGTCCGATTCTGCCGCACCTCCCCCGGCGCCGGCGTCATCCGGCCGGCGGCGCCCCCGGTCCGAACGTCTGGAACGCCGTGTTCCTCGGGATGCGGAAGACGTCCCGCCCCGCGACCGCGTTGAGGATCAGCGCGCTGCGGTAGGCGCCGATGCCCAGGTCGGGGGCGGCGGCACCGTGGGTGTGGAGTTCGGCGTTCTGGACGAAGAGCCCGCCGGTGACCTCGGGGGCGGTCGCCACCCGGTGTTCGGCCGAGACGTCGTAACGGCCCCGCGCGTCCCAGAGGATGAGCTTCTCGACGGGGGCCAGGCAGTCGGGTCGGCGCGCCGCGTAGCCGGTGGAGGCGATCACCGCCTCGGTGCGGTGGACGGCCTCGCGCTCGGTGTCGGCGTGCCAGGTGGTCAGGCGCAGGCCGCCGTCCTCGTCGGCCTCGGCGCCGCGCACGGCCGTGGCGGGGAGCAGCGTGACGGGAGGCCGGTCGCCGTCGAGCAGGTGGTCGTAGAGCTCCTGGTGGATGAGGTCGATGGTCTCGCTGTCGATGCCCTTGTAGAGCTGCCACTGGGAGGTGACCAGTCGGTCCCTGGTCTCCGGTGGCAAGGCGTGGAAGTACCGCATGTAGGCGGGGGTGGTGTACTCCAGCACCAGTTTGGAGTAGTCCAGTGGGGCGAACCCCCAGGAGCGGGTGAGCCAGTTGATTGACCAGCCGGCGTCGCGCTGGCGGCGCAGCAGGTCGAGGAAGACCTCGGCGCCCGACTGTCCGGAGCCGACCACGGTGACGGAACGGGTGCCGGCATCGGCGAGCGCGTCGACGCGGTGCAGGTACTCGCCGGAGTGGAAGACCCGTTCGCCGGCGAGCCGGCGCAGCGGCTCGGGCAGGACGGGTTCGGTGCCGACGCCCATGACGAGGTGGCGGGCGCGGCGGGTGGTGACGGCGCCGGTGGCGGTGTCGCGGAGGGTGAGCAGCCAGCGTTCGGTCGTGGCGTCCCAGTCGACGGCCGTGACGTCGGTGCCGAAGTGGCAGCCCGACAGCCGGGCGGCGGCCCAGGCGCAGTAGTCGGCGTACTCGCGGCGCGGGACGTGGAAGCGTTCGGCGATGTAGAAGGGGTACATCCGGTCGTGTTCGACCAGGTAGTTGAGGAACGACCAGCGGCTGGTGGGGCGGATCAGTGTGACGAGGTCGGCGAGGAAGCCGACCTGGAGCGAGGCCCAGTCGAACATCAGGCCCGGGTGCCAGTCGTAGCGCGGGCGGCGGTCGAACGCGGCGAAGCGCAGCTCGGGCACCTCGTCGGCGAGCGCGGCGAGGGCGAGGTTGAACGGGCCTATGCCGACGGCCGCCAGGTCGAGTTCGGGCTCGGCCGGGGGCCCGGGTTCGGACTCGGTCACGGGAGTTCCTCCGTCTCCACGGCGCGTCCCGCCACCTCGACGGCGGTCAGCAGCTCCTGGATGTCGTCCCGCGTGGCCCGCGGGTTGAGCAGGGTGAGTTTGAGTCGGACGCGGCCGGTGGCCTCGTCGCCGGCCAGGTCGTCGGTGCGGCCGATCAGCGCGCGGCCCTGGAGCAGCAGCCGGCGGCGCAGCGCGCCGTTGACGGCGTCGGCACGTTCGGGGTCGGGGCTGCCGCCGGCGGGGACATAGCGGAAGACCACGGTGGTGAGCACGGGGTCGGCGACGAGTTCCAGCCGTGGGTGGGCCGTTATCCGTTCGGCGGCGAATAGGGCCAGGTCGTGGCAGGTCTCCAGCATCCGTCCCACGCCGCGCCTGCCGAGCGCGAGGAAGGTGGCGACGACCTTGAGCGCGTCGGCCCTGCGGGTGGTGGCCAACGAGTGGCCGAGCAGCCCGTCGTAGCCGGCGGCTCCGTCGTCGTCGGGGTTGAGGTAGGCGACGCGCAGCCCGGTGCTGGTCGTCAGGTCGGCGCGGTCGCGGACCAGCAGCACGCTGGCGGCGGCCGGCTGCCAGGCGGTCTTGTGCAGGTCGATGGTGAGCGAGTCGGCGTGCTCGATGCCGTCGAGCAGCGGGCGCAGCCGGTCGGAGAAGAGCGCGCCGCCCCCGTAGGCGGCGTCGACGTGCAGCCGGGCGCCGTGGCGGTGGGCGGTGGCGGCGAGTTCGGGCAGCGGGTCGACGGAGCCGTAGTCGGTGGTACCGGCGGTGGCGACGACGGCGATCGGCAGTTCGTTCCCGGCGCGCGCTTCGAGGGCCTTCTCCAGTGCCTCGGCGGTCATCCTGCGGTGCGCGTCGGCGGGCACGGGGCGGACGGCCTCCTCGCCGAGGCCCAGCACGGAGCAGGCCCTGGCGACCGAGAAGTGTGCCAACTCCGAGCAGTAGAGGACGGGTTGGGTGGCCATTCCGGTCAGTCCCGCGCTTCTGACGTCGCGTTGGGCGCGCAGCGCGGTGTCGCGGGCGATGAGCAGGGCCTGGAGGTTGGAGGCGGTGCCGCCGGGGGTGAGCACGCCGTCGGCCCCCGGTCCGTAGCCGGCGAGCGCGGTGAGCGCGCGCACCAGCCGGCTCTCCAACTCGACGGCGACGGGGCCGCTGTCCCAGGTGTCGACGGAGGCGTTGAACGCGGAGGCCAGCACGTCGGTCGCGGTGGCGACGCCGAGCGCCGGGGGTTGGAGGTGGGCGGCTGCCCTGGGGTCGGCGAGGTCGACGGTGTGGCTGGCGTAGGTCCTGGCCAGCGCGAGCACCGCCTCGCGGCCACCGCCGTCGGCCGGCAGCGGGCCCTCGGGGAGTTGGGCGTCCACCACGTGGGCGAGTTCGAGGGGCGTGAGCGGTGGGAGCGGGCCACTCCTGCGGCGCAGGGCCTTGGCGGCCTCGCTGGTCAACTCACCGACGAGGCGGCCGACCTCGACGATGCCCTCGGGGTCGGCGGCCAGCAGGTCGGGCTCCCTCAGGGGGTCGGGCGCGGGCACGGTGGGTACGTGGCCGGACATGCTCATGAGTCGGTGGCGTCCCTTGTCTCGGGTGTCGCGGCTGTCGTGGGGGTCTACGTGTCCGGAGAGCGTGGCCGGACGGCAACCCACGACAATTTAGGTTAGGCACACCTAACCTTGCAACCGAGCCTTGCCACACCGGGCTTCGCCGACGCCACTGTCAGTGGGCGGGAGTAGGCTCGCCGAGCAGGAGAGCCCGGGGGATTCGGGGCCTCCTTGGGACGGGGAGGAGCACGTGGTGGTCGACGACGAGACGCCCTGGCGGAGAGCCGGGGAGATACACGAGGTCGCCAGCGAGGAGGAGTTGACCGCGCTGGTCGGCGAGCCCAAGCCGTACACCAGGGACAAGGTCCGCACGGCGCTTCATTCGTGGGACCGGGAGTGGCTGGCGCACTCGCCGCTCTGCCTGGTCGCCACCTCGGACGCGGAGGGCCGGCTCGACGTCTCGCCGAAGGGCGATCCGGCAGGCGTCGCGCTGGTGTTGGACGACCACACCCTCGCGATACCCGACCGCCCGGGGAACCGCAGGGTGGACGGCTTCCACAACATCCTGCGCAACCCCCGGGTCGGCCTGATCTTCCTGCTGCCGGGGCGTGGCGACACGCTGCGGGTCAACGGCCGCGCCAGGATCGTCAGCCGGGCGCCGTTCCTGGACCGCATGGTGGTCCGGGGCAACCGCCCCCGGCTCGCGCTGCTGGTGGAGGTCGAGGAGGTCTTCCACCACTGCGCCAAGGCCTTTCTGCGTTCCCGCGCCTGGGAGCCGGAGAGCTGGCGGCCGGACGTGCTGCCGACCAGGGCCCGGCTCGCCAAGGCGCTGGAGCGCCCCGACGAGCCGCTGGAGGTGTTGGAGGAGCACTACGGCCCGGCCTACGCCCAGCGGCTCTACGGGGAGTGAGACGGCGAAGGCCCCTCAGGAGACGAGGTGGCGGCAGTCGGTCGGCTCGGCGCCCGCCGGGTCGAGGGCGTTGACCACCTCGTGGAAGGCCATCCGGTCGCCGAGGCCGATGGAGACGTGCTCGGAGACGTTCAGCGGGCAGAGGTCCTGGAGCAGCACGTTGCGCACGCCGGGCTCGTCGATGAACTGCGTCTCGTACGGCGTGACGACCTGGTCGTAACGGGTGGCGATCACGGTGTACTCGACGCCGGGGACGGTGTGGCCGTCGGCGTTCAGCTCGGTCAGGAAGTCGGAGCCGACGACCTGCTGGGTCAGGGCCGGGGTGAAGGTGTCGATGGCGTCGGCGAGCCCGGGGACGATGTCGAGCAGCGTGGTGAGCCCGGACAGCGTGGTGCCGTTGGTGCTGGGGGCGAGCGCGACCAGGGCGTTGACCTTGTCGGCGGCGCCCGGGTGGTTCTTGAGGTAGTGGCGGGGCATCATCCCGCCCTGGGAGTGGCCGACGAGGTCCACCTCGTCGGCGCCCGTGGTGGCCAGCACCTCGTCGACGTAGTCGGCCAGCTGCGCCGACGACTCCTCGATGGGGCCGAGCGCGGCGAGGACGGGCACTCCCGGCAGCTGGCCGTAGTCCAGCGAGTAGACGCAGTAGCCGCGGTCGACCAGATAGGGGGCGAGCCCCAGCCAGTTGACGGTGCCGTTGGCGCCGGTGCCGTGGACCAGGACGACGGGGCGGTGCTCCGACGAGCAGTCGGACTCGTTCCAACCGCCGGTCGGGGCCGCCGCGTTCGCGGTGCCGCCGGGCAGCGCGAGCAGGGGCAGGGCCAACAGGCCGGCGAACAGGGCGAATCGGTTGGCGCGTGATGGTGTGGTTGTCCCGAAGGGCATGGCGGCTCTCCTCACCCGTGGTCTGCGGTGTGGCTCGCGTCACAGTGACGGGCCCATGCCAAGTTACGGGCGGGTAACCCGCCCCGCCCACACGCGGGACGGTGAAGAAGTCTTCACGGCTCGCTCACGGCACGACCGTACGCGCCGCCGGCCCCACGGCCCGCTCCCCGAACCTGCGCCTGGCCCGGTCGGCGGCCCGCTCCGCGCCGCGCCGGCGCTCGTCGGCCGGGTCAAGGGAGAGCTGCCGGGTGGCGCGTTCGGCCGCCGCGAGCCCCTCGGCGCGCAGCGCGACCGCGCGCACCCGGGCGCGTTGCAGCCCGAGCGCCTCGTGCAGGGCGTCGGCGAGCGCGAGCAACGCCGGGGTGTGCGCGGTCGGTTCGGCCAGCCCCCGGCGCCGGGTGGTGGTGGCGTGGTCGGCGTAGCGGACGGTGAGGGTCAGCGCGCCGGCGGTCTGGCCGGCGCCGCGCAGCCGGTAGCCCAGCTCGTCGGCGAGGGTCAGCAGCGCGCGGTGACGCCGGCCGGCGTCGAGCTCGTCGCGGTCGAAGCGGTGCTCGACCGCCAGCGTGGGCTCGGGGGCGCCGGGCACCACCGGCGTGGGGTCCTGCCCCTCGGCCAGCGCGCGCAGCCGGCGCGCCTCGCGCGCGCCGAGCACCCGTTGCAGCGCGGCGGGCGGCGCGGCGGCCAACCGGCCCACCGTTCCCAGCCCGTAGCCGGCCAACGCGCGTGCGGTCGAGGCGCCCACCCCCGGCAGCGCGTCCACCGGCAGCCCGGCGAGGAACGCGGCGACGCCCCCGGGGTCGCCCGGCACCGCCCACACCCCGGGCCCGTCGCGGCCGACCAGGGCCAGCCGGGCCAGCAGCGGGTTGTGGGCGACGCCCACCGCGCAGTCCACGCCGTGCCGCGCCAGCGCGCGCACCCGCAGCAGCCCCGCCAGCCGCTCCGCGTCGGCGCCGAAGTAGCGCAGCGCGCCCCCGACATCGGCGAGCGCGCCCTCCGGGGGCAGCGCCCGCACCACGGGGGTGAGGTCGGTGAGCAGCCCCACCAGCGCCGGGTGTTCCTCCGGCCGGTGGCCGAGGAAGCGGACCTGGAGCACCGCGCGCCCGGTCATCCCGCGCTCCCGGGGCTGGCGTGCCAGAGCTTGCGCGGCACCTTGGCCGACTCGCCGGCCGGCCGCAGGTCGGCCCAGGGGTGCAGCGGGTGGCCGCCCGGCTGCTCGATCCGCCGGGTGACCTCCGCCCCCGCCTCCCGGCCGCCCTCCTCCCGTTCACTGGCCGCCGCCCGTTCGCCCGCCGCCTCCTCGGTGTGGGCGAGGTGCTCGGCGACCGCCGGCAGGCCGCCGGCGGCGCGGAGTTCGGCCAGGTCGGCGAGGTCCCAGGCGATCTCGCCGACCACGCTCAACGTGCGCGGCCCGCGCCGCTGCACCGTGCCGCGCACCAGCAGCAGCCAGGAGTGGAAGACGGTGTGGGCGCTGGCGGCGTGGCTGTCCTCGAAGAAGGCGAGGTCGACCAGGCCGTTGGTGTCGTCCAGGGTCACGAAGATCACCCGCCGCCCCGAACGGATCGGCGGGGTCTGGGTGGCGACCTTGGCGCCGGCCACCAGCACCGTCTCGCCGTGCGCCGCGTCACGCAGCCGGCGTGCGTCGACCACCCCCAGCTCGTCGAGGAACGCGCGGTGGTCGGCGAGCAGATGGCGCTGGGTCTCCATGCCGAGCACGCCCAGCTCGGCGTCCAGGCGCTCGTCCCCGTCCAGGTCGGGCAGGCCGGCCGGCGGGGTGCGGGCGGCGTCGGCCAGCGGCAGCTGGCGCGCGCCGGGGCGCCGCCCCCGGCGCTGGCGGTGCAGCTCGGCCAGGTGCAGCAGCAGGTCGCGCCGGTTCTCGCCGAAGGCGTCCAACGCCCCGACGGTGGCGAGCCGTTCGGCGACCGGGCGGCTGGGCGCGGCGCGGTGGACCAGGTCGGGCAGCGAGGCGTAGGGGCGGCCGGCGGCGATCCTGGCCGCCTCCTCCTCGGCGATGCCCTTCACCTCGCCGAGCGCCAACCGCACACCCCACAGCCCGGATTCAGACTCCAGTTCGATTCGATAGACCGCGTCGGACCGGTTCACGTCGAGCGGCAGCACCGGCACCCCGCGCCGCCTGGCGTCGGCGAGCAGCAGCCGCTTGGGGTACATCCCGGGGTCGTGGGTGAGCAGCCCGGCATAGAACGCGGCCGGGTGGTGGGCCTTGAGCCAGGCCGACTGGTAGGTCGGGACGGCGAAGGCCACCGCGTGCGCCTTGCAGAAGCCGTAGGCGCCGAACGACTGGACGCTCTCCCAGGCGCGGGCGACCACCTCCGGCGCGTAGCCGCGCCGTTCGGCCAGCTCGGAGAACCAGACCCGCACCCGGCCCAGGCGCTCCGCGTCGGACAGCGCCCGCCTCGCCTCGTCGGCCAGCCCGGCGTCGCAGCCGGTCATGGTCGCGATCACCCCGATGATCTGCTCGTGGAAGACCACCACACCGTGGGTCTCCCGCAGCACCGGCTCCAGGTCGCGGTGGAGGAGACGGACCGCGCGCCGGCCGTGCTTGGCCTCGATGAACGGGGTGACCATGTCGGCGGAGACCGGCCCCGGCCGGAAGAGCGATATGTCGACCACCAGGTCGTGGAAGTCCACGGGCTGAAGCCGGCCCAGCAGGTCGCGCTGGCCGGGGGACTCGATCTGGAAGCAGCCCAGGGTCTCGCTGGAACGGATCAGCCGGTAGGTCTCCGGGTCGCCCTCGGGCACCCGGTCCAGGTCGATCCGCTCGCCCGCGGCCCGTTCGGTCTCGGCCACGGCGTGCGCCATCGCCGACTGCATCCGCACCCCGAGCACGTCGAGCTTGAGCAGCCCGAGGTCCTCCACGTCCTCCTTGTCGAACTGGGACATCGCGAACCCCTCCCCGCTGGTGGGCACCACCGGGGTGCGGGCGCGCAGCGAGGCGTCGGAGAGCAGCACCCCGCACGGATGCATCGCCACCCCGCGCGGCAACCCGTCCAGCGCCTCGACCAGCTCCCACATCCGGGGCCCGTAGGCGTCGGCGTCCACCCCGCGCAGCTCGGGCAGCTCGGCGAGCGCGGCGCGCGCGTCGCCGGCCCTGATGTGCGGGAACGCCTTGGCCAGCCGGTCCACCTCGGCCGGCTCGATACCGAGCGCCAGCCCGACGTCCCGCACCGCGTGCCGCACCCGGTAGGTCTCCGGCATGGCGACGGTCGCGACCCGCTCCTCGCCGAAGCGCGCGAAGATGGCCCGGTACGCCTCCAGCCTGCGGGCCGACTCGACGTCCACGTCGATGTCGGGCAGGACCGGGCGGCGCGGGGAGAGGAAGCGCTCCATCAGCAGCCCGTGCTCCACCGGGTCGGCGGCGGCGATCCCCAGCAGGTGGTTGACCAGTGACCCCGCGCCCGAGCCGCGCGCGGTGACCCGGATGCCCAGCGCGCGGACGTCCTCGACCACCTGGGCGACGGTCAGGAAGTACGAGGCGTAGCCGAGCCGTTCGACGATCGCCAGCTCGGCGTCGAGCCGGTCCCACCGCGCCCGGTCCCCCGCGTGGCCGCGGAGCGTCATCGCGGCGGCGCAGCGGGAGCGCAGCACCCGTGCGGCGGTGCGCCGCTCGGCGCCGACCAGCGCGGGCTCGGGGAAGTGCACGCTGCCCAGGCCCAGGTCGTCCTCGGGGTCGACCCGGCAGGAGAGCGCGGTCTCGGCGGTGTGCTCCAGCAGCCGCCGCGCGGCGTCGGGGCCGTAGCCGGCGGCGCGGGCGACCCGCTCGGCCTCGCGCTCCATCGAGGCCGGGTCCTTCAGCCAGCGCTCGCCGGCGTCCAGGGCGCCGCGGGTGTCGATGGGCACCAGCCGGCGGGCGGAGTCCAGCACGTCGGCCACCGGGCCCTGGCCGGGGTCGGCGTAGCGGACGGCGTTCCCGAGCACCGGGACGACGCCGGTCTCGGCGGCCAGGCCCAGGGTGCGGGCCGCGGTGCGCTCCGGGCCGCTGGCCACCACCTCCAGCCGCAGCGCCGGCCCGAACAGCTCCCGCCAGGGCGCCAGCAGCCGCACCGCCCGGTCGGGGCGGCCGGCGGTCAGCGCGCGCCCGGGCTCGGAGTCCGGCCCCAGCAGCGCGAGCACGCCGCGCCCGCCGCCGGCGGCCAGCTCCGGCCAGGGCAGCAGCGGCCGTTCCCCGCCGCCGGCGTGGGCCGCGGTGACCAGCCGGCACAGCTCGGCCCAGCCGGCGGCGCCGTCCCTGGCCAGCAGCACCACCCGGGGCGCCGACTCGTCGGTGAACGCGCCCCCGCGCACGGGGGTGCGGCGGCGTTGCGTGGCGGTGCGTTCGCGCTCATCGGGCGGGCCGACGGCCAGCTCGACGCCGTAGACCGGACGCACCCCGGCCGCCGCGCAGCCCTTGGCGAAGCGGACCGCGCCGGCCAGGGTGTCGCGGTCGGTGAGCGCGACGGCCTCCATCCCCCGCTCCCCGGCCCGCCGGGCCAGCCGCTCGGGGTGGGAGGCGCCGTAGCGGAGCGAGAACCCGGAGGCCACATGGAGATGAGTGAACCCCGCCATCGCCGCACCGCCTCTCTTCGCGCACCGCCCCCCAGGCCGTCCTCCGGCCCGTCTCCCCCGCCGTTCCGGTCCACCATAAACCAGCCATCGAACGCGTGTGCGAGTGATGTCCTTCGCAGGTCACCCGGGCTTTCGGTGATCTTGACTGGCCGAAAAGCGACGGGCGGGCAACGCCCCGCGCGGCGCCCCGAGTTGTCCACCCGCCCCGGATTCCGCGCCCCGCGCGTGCGAGGCTTCTCACGCCCCTGGGCGCACGCCTCGCGCGTTAGGCTTCCCGGGTGGCGACTCCCCCCGTACCCCCGCTCGACCCCTCGTTCGACCTGGTGATCTTCGACTGCGACGGCGTGCTCGTGGACAGCGAGCCGCTGGCCCTGAAGGTCTGCCTGGAGCTGGGCGCCGAGCTGGGCTGGCCGTTGACCGAGGACGAGGTGGTCGACCGCTTCCTCGGCCGCTCCGAGCGCGCGGTCGCGCGACAGATCGCCGAACGGCTCGGCGAGGAGCTGGCCGTCCGCTGGGGCGAGGAGTACCGGGCCCGGCTGGCCCGCGTGATCGACGCCGAGCTGGCCGAGGTGGCCGGCGTCTCCGAGGCGCTGGACGCGCTGCCGATACCGCTGTCCTGCATCGCCTCCAGCGGGAGCCACGACAAGATGCGCCGCACCCTGGGGCGCACCGGGCTGCGCGCCAGGTTCGAGGGCCGGATCTTCAGCGCCAGCGAGGTGGAACGGGGCAAGCCCGAGCCCGACCTCTTCCTGCACGCGGCGCGGCGGATGGGCGTGCCGCCGGCCCGCTGCGCGGTGGTCGAGGACAGCCAGTACGGCGTGCGCGCCGCCCGCGCCGCCGGGATGCGCGCCTTCGGCTACGCGGGCGGACTGACCCCCGCCGACTGGCTCGCCGGCCCCCGCACCACCGTCTTCCACGACATGCGCGAACTGCCCGCGCTGCTGGGCGCCCACGCCTGACGGGAGCACCGGACGCGGACCGCTCCGCTGTGCTACGGTGGCGGAAGTTGCAGTTGTGGTTCCCAAGAATTTCAGGTGCTCTTCCCGTCCGTTACTACGTTCGGTGGGCACCTTTTTTCATTTTCCGGTTGTTTCCGGAAGGGGGAAATCATCACAGCGACTCCGGCTCCGCAAGGTGCGGTTCCGGGTCTGCCCCCGAAGGAGACGCAGGGATGGCTTCAGGCACCGTCAAGTGGTTCAACGCCGAAAAGGGCTTCGGCTTCATCGAGCAGGAGGGTGGCGGCGCCGACGTGTTCGCCCACTACTCCAACATCTCGGGCTCCGGTTTCCGTGAGCTGCACGAGGGCCAGAAGGTGACCTTCGACGTGACCCAGGGCCAGAAGGGCCCGCAGGCGGAGAACATCGTTCCCGCCTGATCTCGCCCCACGGCGTGCCAGGGCCCCGTCCCCGTTCTCACGGGGGCGGGGCCCTTCGCCATGTCCCGGCCCCTGGCCGTGTCCGGGCCCCGTGCAGGGTCAGGCAGCCCGCCAGTGCGCCGGCCGGGTCAGCCCCTCGGGGACGGTCGTCGCCTCGTCGCCGCGCGCCGCGTTCAGCTGGGCCTGGGTGACGAAGAGCGCGCCGTCCAGACGGGCGCCGCGCAGGTCCGCGGCGCGCAGGTCCGCGCCGATCAGATCCGCCCGGCGCAGGTCCGCCCCGCCCAGCTCGGCCGCGAGCAGCAGCGCGCCCCGCAGATTGGCGCCGCGCAGGTCCGCCCGGCGCAGCCGCGCGCCGACCAGGTCGGCGCCCCTGCGGTAGCGGCGCGCGGCCGGCAGCCCGGCCCTGGCGCGCTCGCTCACCGCGAGCAGCAGCTCGTTGATCCCGGCGCGGTGCGCCGCCACGTCCAGCGCCAGCAGCTCGTCCGCCTCGGCGTCGACCAGCCGCTCCGTCTCGGCCAGCGCCGGGGCGAGGCGGTCGGCGAACGGGGCGGCGGCGGGCAGCGAACGGGCGACCGTCAGGTACCACAGCAGCTCGTGGAGCTGGCGCTGCACCGGGAAGACCGCGAACATCCGCCGCGCCAGCCCCGGGTCCTCGCGCCAGTCCCGGCCGCCGAAGGTGACCTGGGAGACCCGCTGGCCGGCGCCGAAGCAGTCGAAGACCGCGCACCCCGCGTAGCCGGAGTCCCGCAGCCTCGCGTGGATGCCGCAGCCGGAGTCGGCGCCCAGATGACCGCACGGGGTGCCGGCCGGCTTGCTCCGCGCGAAGTCCGCCGAGGCGGTGAACGGCAGCGCCACACAGCACAGCCCGTGGCAGTCGGCGCAGTCGCCGACCAGCGCCAGCCGCCGCCGCGCGCCCGCCGTCACCGGCGCCGTCCCGTCCGCCACCGCGACACCCCCGTCGTTTCGTCCCACGGGTCCCCGTGGTCCCGTGGTTCCTCGTGCGCCCCATTGTCCCCCGGCCGGGGTCAGGGCCGGCCGGGGGCGTGCGGGGTCGGGCGCGCGCCGGTCAGTGCGGCGCGCGCCCGCCGTCGTCGAACTCCGTCCCGCAGGGGCCGGCGCCCACGCTCTCCGGCAGCCGCACCCGGTCGCCGCTCATCGCCATGGTCGGGTACCAGGTCCCGATCCGCTCCGTGGAACGCCCCACGTAGTGGCAGATGAACGAGCGGCGGAACCGGTCGGCCGTGCGGTTGGGCTGCGAGCCGTGGACCAGGCTGCCGTTGAAGAACAGCACGTCGCCCGGTTCCATGTCGACCGGCACCGCGGCCAGCCCGGGCGGCGGGGGAACGTACTCCCGCACGAAGGAGAGCGTCGGATCGGCCTCTTCCGGGCAGAAGATGTCCATCTCATGGGTGCCGGGAACCACTTCCAGACCGCCGTTGTCACGGTCGATCAGGTCGCAGGCCACCCAGGCCGCCACGCAGGTGCCGGGTTCGACCCGCAGATAGAAGTTGTCCTGGTGCAGCGCCTGCCCCCTGGCGCCCGGCGGCTTGTAGTAGAACATGCTCTGCGCGGCCAGCGGCTCCTCCCCCAGCAGCCCCTCCAGCACCACGCGCAGCCTGGCGTCCAGCAGCCAGCGCAGCGCCAGTTGGCTGATCTGGTGCGGGTGCATCACCCGGGGCAGCCGCGCCAGGGGGTCCTCGGGCTCGCCGGGTACCGGTTCCCTCGGCTCGAAGTGCCCCGGCACCCGGCCGCCCTCGCCGATCGCCGTGAACTCGGCCCGCAGCTCCTCGATCTCCTCGCGCGCGAAGAGCCCGCGCAGCACCAGGAACCCCTGCTCCTGGAAGCGCAGCCGCTCGGACTGCGGCAGCGCTCCTTCCGTGTCGTCGGTGGCTCGGTGGGTCTCGGCTGTAGTCATCTCATCGCTCCCGCTGGTGCCGTCGTCGTCTTCGTCGCTTGTTCCTGACGGGGTGGCGTGTGCCGGGGATGTCTGTTTGGCTCGCACCTCGACGGTCGCGCGGCTCCCCACGGCCCGTTCCCGCGGCCGTTGGCCTCGACCGTTCGCTTCGTTGTCCGTTCCGACGCTAGGCGCGCCCGGTGGCCTGGAGGATGCCCGTGAACGCTGGGGACCTGCCCGGGGCTGCTGCTCCCCCGCCCGGGCTGCTGACCGTGGGGTACTTCGACGAGCGGCCCGGCTACGCCGTCGGCCGCCCGCGCGGCGCGGACAGCTGGCTCTTCACCTGGACCGTCGCCGGCACCGGCCTGCTGCGTCAGGGGCCCGACGAGACCACGGCCGGCCCCGGCGACCTGGTCGCCCTCGGCCCCCGGGCGCCCCACAGGTACGCGGTCGCCGAGGGCGCGGAGCGGTGGGCCTTCTGGTGGGTGCACTGCCAGGCCAGGCCCGCCTGGGCCGGCTGGCTGCGCCCGCACCGCTCGGCCGGCGGCGGGCTCTACGCGGTGCGCGGCGTCCCGGAGTTCGCGCGGGCGCGGATCGCCGGCGCCTTCGCGCGGATGGCGGCCGACGCCCGCTGGTCGGGCGAGGCCCCGGGGCCCGCGCCCCGGCCGGCCGAGGCGCCGGGGCCCGTGGCGGTGGCGCACGGCTCGGCGGCCAGGGAGCTGGCGCTGGGCGCGCTGGAGGAGATCGTGGTGCTGGCCGGCTCCACCGCGCGCGCCCCCGGCGCGCAGCCGGTGGCGCGCGACGGCGTGGACGCCAGGGTGCGCCGGGTCGCGGCGTTGATCGCGGCCGACCCGGGCGCCCCGCACACCGTGGCGTCGCTGGCCGCCCGGGTGGCGCTCTCCCCCTCCCGGCTGGCACACCTCTTCGCCGAGCAGCTCGGCCAGCCGCCGATGCGGGCGCTGCGCGAGGCCCGACTGCGGCACGCGGCACGGCTGTTGGAGGTCACCGACCTCTCGGTGGCCAGGGTGGCGGCCTCCGCCGGCTTCGCCAGCGCGTTCCACTTCAGCCGGCTCTTCCGGGAGCGCTACGGGGTGCCGCCCGGCGCGTACCGCGCCGAACGCGCCGGGGACGGCGGCTCCCCGGGGTGACCGCGGCGTGCCGGGAGTGTGACCAGCGTCAAAGAACTGGCTGGCAGGAGTTCCAGCGGGCAGGGTAGGAGGCGGAAGACGGCTACCAGCACCGAGGTAAGGAGCCCCATGAAGATCGGGATCGTTGGCGCGACCGGACAGGTCGGCGGCGTGATGCGCGCGATTCTCGCCGAACGGAAGTTCCCGGTGGAGCGGCTGCGGCTCTTCGCCTCGGCCCGTTCGGCCGGTCGCACCCTCCCGTGGGGCGACGGTGAGGTCACCGTCGAGGACGCGGCCACGGCCGACTTCTCCGACCTCGACATCGCCCTCTTCTCCGCGGGGAAGAGCACCTCCAAGGCGCTGGCCGAGAAGGTCGCCGCCGCCGGCGCCGTGGTGATCGACAACTCCTCGGCCTGGCGGATGGACCCCGAGGTCCCGCTGGTCGTCTCCGAGGTCAACCCGCACGCGATCGCGGAGCGCCCCAAGGGCATCATCGCCAACCCCAACTGCACCACCATGGCGGCCATGCCGGTGCTGCGACCGCTGCACCGCGAGGCGGAGCTGTCCGCGCTGGTGGCCACGACCTACCAGGCGGTCTCCGGCAGCGGGCTGAGCGGCGTCGCCGAGTTGCACGCCCAGGCGAAGTCCGCGCTGGCCCAGGACGCGACGGCGCTCACCTTCGACGGCGCGGCGGTCGACTTCCCCGCGCCCGAGCAGTATGTGCGGCCGATCGCGTTCAACGTGCTGCCGATGGCCGGTTCGATCGTGGACGACGGCCTGGAGGAGACCGACGAGGAGCAGAAGCTCCGCAACGAGACCCGCAAGATCCTGGAGATCCCCGGGTTGCCGGTCGCCGGCACCTGCGTGCGGGTCCCCGTCTTCACCGGCCACTCGCTCCAGCTCAACGCCCGCTTCGCCCGCCCCCTCACCCCGCGCCGGGCGCTCGAACTGCTCGGCGAGGCGGAGGGCGTGGCGCTCTCCGACATCCCGACCCCGCTCCAGGCCGCCGGTCGCGACGTCTCGTTCGTGGGGCGCGTGCGCAGGGACGAGACGGTGGAGAACGGGCTCTCGCTCTTCGTCTCCGGGGACAACCTCCGCAAGGGCGCGGCGCTCAACGCGGTGCAGATCGCGGAGCTGGTGGCCGCCGAGCTGGGCTGAGGCCCGCGCGGAACGGGCGGTGGCCCGCGTCCCGGTTCGTGGGAACCGGGACGCGGGCCACCTTCGTCACGTCGGGTACGGCGGGTGCGTCGGGTCAGGCGTTGACGCAGATGTTGCCGCTGGCCGGGTTGAGCAGGCCGATGAGGTTGATCGAGTTCCCGCAGACGTTCACGGGGATGTGGATCGGGACCTGGATGTTGTTGCCGGACAGCACGCCGGGCGAACCAGCGGCGAAGCCGACGGCGCCGGCACCGCTGTGGTGCCCACCCTTGCCGTGCTTGTCACCCTTGTCGTGCTTGTCGCCCTTGTCCCCGTGGTCGGAGATCGTGCGGGGCGAGTGCTGCTCGGTGGCGGAGGCGGCCGATCCGGCGCCGAGAACGACGGTGCAGGCAACGGCCGTGACGGCCGCAGCGGTGCGAAGACGCATGGGGTTACCCCTCGGTGAGGAAGAACTGAACGGGAAGATCTCACCGCGAGCCCCGCCGCCGACCTGGGCATTACTCCACTCGGAGGCGTGTCGTCCAGCGCCGCGCGCCCCTCAGCAGTTGCAGTCGCAGGAGCAGCCGTCGCCACCGCCGCAGTTGCAGCACCGGCAGCAGTCACAGCAGTCGCAGCAGTCACCGCACTTGTGGCACCACCCCTCGCGGCCCCGGCCGCGCCACGGCTCCTGGTACTCCGAGCGGCAGCAGACCTGGCAGGTGCAGAAGAGTCCGGTCCACACCGCGCAGCCGGCCAGCCGGCCGCGGATCAGCGGCGGCTTCCCGGTCGGGGGCGGCGGCGGCCCGAAGCCACCGCCGGGGCCGCCGGGGGCGGGCGGACCCGGGGCGTAGGGGCCCGGGGCGTGGGAGCCGGAGGCGTGGGAGCAGGCCGCGCCGAAGCCGCGCTCCACGGCCCGTTCCAGCTCGTGGACCAGCAGCGTGTGCGCCAGCCTGCCGTCGCCGAACTCGCAGTCGGCCAGGGCGAGTCGGACGCCGCGCACCGCGTCGTCGCAGAGCCGGCGGACCTCGGCGGCCGGGGTGGCGGTGACGTCGATCGGGTTCCACAGGCCGGCGGCGCGGTCGGACGCCAGGTCCTCGACGGCGTCCAGCAGATGGGCGAGCCGGCCGAAGAGCCGGCCGGCCTCCGCCAGCGGCACCGCGTTCCCCGGGCGCCCGGCGAGATGCGCGGTGTGGGCGAAGACGGCGGAGGTGGCGGTCTCGGTGGGCTCGGTGACGGCCAGCAGGGGGCTGCCGAGCGCGGTGCGTTCCTCGATGGACTGCTGCCGTTCCACCGCCTCGACCAGCACCCCCGTGTCGAAGCCGACGCCGGCGCCGCCCCTGGCGCCCGCCGCGTCCCAGCTCCCGGCGACCCGGGTGGCGGCCACGGCGAGCGGCCGGCGGCGGAACGGGCCGTCGCCGTCCGCCACATGGTCCCTGATCTTGGCCGAGGCCAGCACCAGGGAGACCGCAGCGGCCAGTTGGGCACCCGGGCCCTCGGCGACCGAGGCGGTGCGCATCCCGCGCAGCGGGCAGGGGCCGGCGGTGCGCCGCCCGCCGGGGCGCGGCGCCGGCAGCTGGGCGTCGTGCAGCACCGAGACCAGCAGCCCGTCGTAGTTGGTGGCGACCCTGGCCGCCTGGCCGTGCGTCCCGCGCAACGCGAGGCAGAGGCCGCACAGGTGGGCCGTCCACTCCTCGCGCAGCCCCCGGGACAAGCGGTGCTGACAGGGTCTGATGATGCCGAACACGCGCGCTCCCCGAACCGTGGGGCCACATCGGCCCCGCCCATCCCACGCTTCCAGGACGCGCGGACCCCCGGCCGCGGTTGCGACCGGGGGTCCGGAAAAAGGTGGTGCTCACCCTGGCCGGGCCGCCACGGGGACGGCCGGGCCCGGGGGCCGTTACGGAAGCTGCGAGCCGGTGGCGGCCAGGGCGTCCGTGACGGGGTAGAAGAAGGTCTGGCCACCGGAGGAGCAGTTGCCGCTGCCACCGGAGGTCAGGCCGACCGCGTCGCTGCCGGAGAACAGCGCGCCGCCCGAGTCGCCGGGCTCGGCGCAGACATCGGTCTCGATGGTGCCGTAGACCGTGCCCTCCGGGTAGCTGACGGCGACGTCCGTGCCGGTCACCGAGCCGCCGTGCAGGCCGGTGGTGCTGCCGGAACGCTCCACGTCCTGGCCGACGACCGCCTCGGCGGCGCCGCTGATGGACTGGGTGCTGCCGTCGTAGCGGTTGACCTCGCTGGCGCCGCTGCCGCTGCTGTACTCGACGAGCGCGTAGTCCGAGTTCGGGAACTCGCCGTCGGTCAGGGTGCCGATCGGCGAACCGCCCGAGGTGTCGGACCAGCTGCTGCCGACGCTGCCGCAGTGGCCGGCGGTGAGGAACGCGGTACCGCCGTTCACGTTGAAGCCGGCCGAGCAGCGGGCGCCCGAGCTGTAGATGGCGTCACCGCCGGCCACGAAGGGCTGGAACTCGCCGTTCACCGACTCCAGGGAGGCCAGGCCGCCCAGGTCGGCGACACCCGCCTGGATGTCGGCCAGGTCGGCCTCGGACACGGTGGTGTCCACCTTGACCTTGACCGCGTTGCTCACGGGGTCCACGGACCACGAGGTGCCCGGCACGGCGAACGTGTCGACCTCGGTCATGACCTCGTTGAGGGTCTCCTGGCTGTTCTCGACGATCCGGGCCTCGGCGCCGGACTCCTCCACGAGAGCCGCCGCGCTCTCGTCCAGGACGTTGACCACGAGGGTCCCCGAGTCGGATTCGAAGTAGGTGCCGGCTGCGGCGGTGTCGCCCAGCTCCTCGACCAGGGTGGTCGCGAGCGTACCGGCCTCGGTCGAGGTCAGCACGCTCGGGGTGGCTTCGTCCGCCGGGCTGGCGCTCGCTTGAGCGACGGCGAACGAGCCGACGAAGAGGGCTGCCACACCGGTGGCGGCAACCGTGATGCGCCGGGCTGACGTGCGTCGATGAGTCACGCTTTTTTCCTCCTGTGGGGGTTGGAGCATGCGCTCCGGAGTAGCAAGGACCCGGCCAGACCCTGTGCTGGCCCGCCACGTCCATGCCAAGCGGTACCGGCGAGTATTCCCATGAGCCCCTGGGTCACACAAGGACAAGTTCCTGCCCCGACCAGATCATCACACTGATGCGGGTTACGCGCATAAACCGTCCGGAACACTCCGGATTTCCCCCTCAATAGACGCACAGTTGGGGCGCGTGAGGTGTGACGTACCGGCGCGCAGGGGCGCACGGAACGTCACATGCGCTGGTATAGACCTGGCTTGAAATCGCTGCTCGGGGTAGTCACAGCCTCCTCCGTGGCCACCATGGGCCGGGCACGCCTCACAGGGGCGTTCACACGCGCCCCCCGAACGCACCACTGCCCCCACCCGGGTTCGGGTGAGGGCGGCGGCCTGGGCCCGCCCCCGCCGCTCGTGCGCGGCGGGAGGGCCCTCGTGGGGCCGACGGGGAATCAGAGGATGCTGGCCCCGTAGTCGTTCAGCGCCTCGACGACCGGCTGGAAGTAGGTCGTGCCGCCGACCGAGCAGTTGCCGTTGCCGCCGGAGGTGAGGCCGATGGCGGTGCTGCCGGAGAAGAGCGGGCCGCCGCTGTCGCCGGGCTCGGCGCAGACGTTGGTCCGGATGAGACCGGAGACGATGTCACCGCCGCCGTAGTTGACCGTGGCGTTGAGCCCGGTCACCGAGCCGCCGCTGACGCCGGTGGTGCTGCCGGAGCGGGTCACCGAGAGGCCGACGGTCGCGTTGGCGGCGCCGGTGATGTCCCGGGTGGTGCCGTTGTACAGGTTCACCACGCCGGGGCGCGGGACCGAGGAGTTGTCGTAGCGCACCAGGCCGTAGTCGTCGCCGGGGAAGCTGGCGTCGACGCTCGGGCCTATGTAGGTGCTGAGACCGGAGTTGGTGTACCAGCCCGGGAGGCCCTCCGTGCAGTGGCCGGCGGTCAGGAAGTAGGCCGAGCCGCCGATGCTGACGTTGAAGCCGGCGGAGCAGCGCCAGCCCGCGGACGCGTAGATGGCGTCCCCGCCCGCGATCAGCCGCGTGATCTCTCCCTCGGCGCGCTCGATCGTGAGGGCGCCGGCGAGGTCTCCCGCCTGCTCGGTGATCTCCCGGATCTCCGCGTCGGTGACGGTCTCGTCGACCGTGACCTCCAGGGTGTTGGTCTCCTCGTCCACCAGCCAGGCGGTGCCGGCGATGTCGGCGGCGAGCACCGCGTCGCCCGCGGTGGAGAGCTCGGAGGCGGAGAAGGTCCTGGCCTCCTCCGCCTGCGCCCCGCCCGGCAGGGCGAAGGCGGCGGCGAGGAGTCCGGTTCCGGCGGCGATCAGCCCCAGGCGGGAGCCGCGTCTGTGGGAGTTGGTGCGCTTCGAACTCACGTGTTTCCTCCAGTCAAGGAACGGATGGCCCGCGGGGTGTCGGGCCGTGAGGCGTGGCCGGGGTCACGTGAAGGTCATGACCCTGACAAGCGCTGGGTGAATCTTCTTCACAGGAACCGCCGTTGTCGAGAACACCTTTCGGCCAGGACGTCCGGTACTCTCACCCGTTTGGCGGGCCGAACGGAACTCACTCCCCGTCAGCATCCGCACACGACAACTTCGCTGATGGGGCGGTACGCCGAATGCACCAGAACCGTCACGAAACTCATAACAGCCAGGTATCCACATGGCACCACAAGCGCATCATGGACGACCATAGACGGGCGGACGGGTAGAGGCCGCGTCAGGAGAGGAGGCGACCATGGGATCGGTACGGAAGGCCAGCGCCTGGCTGGGCCTCGTCGACGACAGCGAGATGCGTTACTACGACGACGAGTACGCCGAGGGCCCGGAGCCCGGGGACAGCCCGGCGCCCTGGACCACCGACCCGAAGCTGCGGGTGGCTGCCGAGGCGGCCGAGGAGGAAGGCAGCCGGATCGCGATGGTCACCCCGGAGAACTTCAGGGACGCCCGCCGCATCGGCGAGCTGTTCCGCGACGGCGTGCCCGTGGTGATCAACCTGACTCTCCTGGAGGCCGGGGACGCCAAGCGTGTGGTCGACTTCGCCGCCGGGCTCAACTTCGGGCTGCGCGGGGACATCAAGCGGGTCGCCAACCGCGTCTTCCTGCTCACCCCCGCCACCTACCAGGTGGTCGCCGAGACGCCCCGGCACGACGAGGACGGCTTCTTCAACCAGAGCTGACGGCCCCGACCGGGGCCCGACGGCCGGAGATCGGGGCGCCGCCCGGCAGGCGGCGCCCCGAGGCACGTCCCGCGCCCCGCCCCCCGGCTCAGCCGCGGAAGGCGTCCAGGCCGGTCAGCGCCTTGCCGAGCACCAGCTGGTGCATCTCGCTCGTGCCCTCGTAGGTGAGCACCGACTCCAGGTTCGCCATGTGCCGCATCACCGGGTACTCGTACGAGATGCCGTTGGCCCCCAGGATCGTCCTGGCGGTGCGGCAGATCGTCAGCGCCTCCCGCACGTTGTTCAACTTCCCGAAGCTGACCTGCTCGGGCAGCAGCGTGCCGGCGTCCATCCTCCGCCCCAGATGGAGCGCCAACAACAGCCCCTTGTGGAGTTCCAGCGCCATGTCGGCGAGCTTCGCCTGGGTCAGCTGGAAGCCGCCCAGCGGCCTGCCGAACTGCTCGCGCGTCGTGGCGTACTCCAACGCCGCCCCCAGACAGCTGCGGGCCGCGCCCAGCGCCCCCCAGACGATGCCGTAACGGGCGTGCGCCAGGCAGCTCAACGGGCCGCGCAGCCCGCGCGCCCCCGGCAGCACCGCGTCGGCCGGCAGCCGCACCCCGTCCAGCGTCAGCTCGCTGGTGACGGAGGCGCGCAACGACCCCTTGTGCGGGATGTCCCGCGCCGCGAACCCCGGCGTCCCCGCCTCCACCACGAAGCCCCGCACGCCGTCCTCGGTCCTGGCCCACACGACCGCGGCGTCCGCCAGCGAACCGTTGGTGATCCACATCTTGCGGCCCGTCACCACCCAGCCGTCGCCGTCCCGTTCGGCGCGGGTGCGCATCCCCGCCGGGTCGGAGCCGTGGTCCGGCTCGGTCAGCGCGAAGCAGCCGATCAGCTCGCCCGCCGCCATGCCGGGCAGCCACCGCTCCCGCTGCTCCTCGGAGCCGAAGCGGTGGATCGCGTACATCGCGAGCGAACCCTGCACCGAGACCAGCGAACGGATGCCGGAGTCCGCCGCCTCCAGCTCCAGGCAGACCAGCCCGTACTGGACGGCCGAGGCCCCGGCGCAGCCGTAGCCGCGCAGCGACATGCCCAGCGCGCCCAGGCCGCCGAGCTCGCGCGCGAGCCCCCTGGGGTCGTCGACGGCGCCGCGCTCGTACCAGTCGGCGACGTGCGGCAGCACCCGTTCGGCCGCCCAACGGCGCACGGTGTCGCGGACCGCGCGGTCCTCGGACGACAGCAGGTCGTCCACTCCGAGCGGGTCGGCGGGGTCGAACGCGGGGCGGCCCGCGGGGGCTTCGGTCATGGGGGACGGCCTCTCGCACGGAGGGACGGGACGGGGTGAGCGGTTGTGGCGGACGTTACCGCCGGTGCGGGGCGACGGCGGTGCCGGGGTGGCCACGTGGGCGGTCGACCGCGGCCCGGCGCGCCGGTGGGGGTCAGTCGCGGGACCGGTCCGCCGTGGCGAGGGGGCGCGGGGCCCCGGGGCCGGTGGCCGGGAGCCGGAGGGCCAGCAGCGCGCCGAGGGCCAGCAGCGCCGCGCTGGTCAGCAGCGTCATCCGCATCCCGTGCACGAACGCGTCCCGCGCCGCCGCGCGCAGCGCCTCCGCCGCCGGGCCGCCCAACCGGTCGGCCACCGTCAGCGCCTCGCCCAGCGAGTGCGCCGCGTCCCGCGAGTCCTCCCGGGGAACACCGTCGGCACCGCGCACCGCCGGCGCGTAGAGGGCGTTCATGACGCTGCCCAGCACCGCTATCCCGACGCCGGCGCCGAACTGGTACGCGGTCTCCCCCACCGCCGCCGCCTCGCCGGCCTGACCGGCGGGGGCGTCGTTCAGCAGCGACTCGTAGGCGCCGAAGAGCGTCGTCTCCAGGCCGAAGCCCAACAGCACGAACCCGGCGCTCAGCAGCAGCGGCCGGTCCACGTCGTCGAGGCCGGTCAGCAGCAGCACCGCCACCACGGTCAACGCGAACCCGCCGGAGACCATCGCGCGCGGCCCCAGCCGCACCAGCATCCGGGAACCGAGCAACCCGGCGCAGATCGCCGACAGGCTCAGCGGCAGCAGCCGCAGCCCGGTCTCCAACGGCGAGAGTTCGAGGACCAGTTGCAGGTACTGGGCGGCCACCAGGGCCAACCCGACCAGCGCCAGCACGGTCAGTACCACGCAGCCGGCGGAGGCGCCGAACGCCGGCCTGGCGAACGCCGACAGGTCCAACAGGGGCCGCCGGGCCGCCCGCTGCCGCCGGACGAAGATCGTCAGCAGCAGCGCCCCGAGGAGGGCTGCCAGCAGCGTGCCCGGCGTGACCAGGTCGCCGCCGCCGGTGCGCTTGAGCGCCAGGATCGCCGCGAAGAGCCCGCCGGCGGCACAGAGCGCGCCCGTCACGTCGAAGGGGCCCTCGCCCGTGCCGCGTGACTCGGGGACCAGCGCCAGCGCGACCGGCAGGCAGAGCGCCATCAGCGGCACGTTGACCAGGAAGACCGAGCCCCACCAGAAGTGTTCCAGCAGCACCCCGCCCACCAGTGGCCCGATCGCCGCGCCGACGGCCGCGACCGCGCTCCAGATGCCGATGGCCAGGGCGCGCTCACGGCGGTCGGGGAAGACCTGCCGCAGGATGGAGAGGGTCGCCGGCATGATCATCGCGCCGCCGGCTCCCAGCAGCGCGCGGGCCAGGATCAACGGCAGCGGCCCGGGCGCCAGCGCGGCCAGCGCGGAGGCGACGCCGAAGCAGGCGTAGCCGAGCAGCAGCACCCGCCGCCGGCCGACGCGGTCGCCCAGCGTGCCGAAGAGAATCAGCAGCGAGGCGCAGACCAGCGGGTAGGCGTCGACGATCCACAGCAGTTCGATGCCGCCGGGCCGCAGGTCCTCGGTGAGGGCGGGCACCGCGACATGGAGCACCGTGGCGTCGACGGCGACGAGGAAGAGACTGACGCACAGCACCACCAGAACCGTCCAACGGTTCCGTTCGGCGGCGCCGGCCCCGGGGTGGGACGTCCCGGGCATCTACGCACCTACTCCCGCGCTTCGAGGTCCCTCACCGTCTCGGGGGAACCTCGCGCTGCGCGGACGCGGGCGAGAGGGGAGGGCGGACGGTGAGCCACCCTACGGCAGCCCCGCGGCGGCCCCGCGGCGACGCTCGCCGGCCACCGGGCGCACCCGTTCCGTTCACCGGCTCCCGTTCACCGGCGCCGACCCCACCGAAAAAGCAGATGAACGAGTACCGGAAAAGATGCCCGGACACTTATCCGGTGGCGCCGGAATTCGTGAAGCCCGACGAATTGGAGATTCACCCGTATCACCCGGCACATCACATAGCCATTACGAAGGCGGGCCTCGGGAGGAAGTCGCGTATCACGACCGGTAATCTTGCGAGAGTGCGCATCGACCGATTCTTCGCCCGCCTCGAACAGGAGCCACGGCCGCCCGACGTGCCGACTCCTGTGATGAGCCGCACCCGCCTGGGGCTGCTCTGGGTCACGGCGGCCATCTACGCGGCCATCGTGGCGGCGGTCTGCACCACGAGCTGGCTGGTCCGCCTGGACTGGCAGGTGATGCTCTTCCGTCCGTACAAGCAGTGGCCCGAGCTCCACGCGTTCCTCGACTACTTCGTGGTCCTGGGGCAGCGCGGCCCGACGGCGGTGCTGATCGCCGCCTGGCTCGGCTGGCGCTGCTGGCGCCAGCGGACGCTGCGCCCGCTGCTGGTGATGGCGTGCGCGCTGCTGCTGCTGAACCTCTCGGTCGGCGCGGCCAAGATCGGAATGGGCCGCGAGGGGCCGCACTACGCGACCACCATAGGCTCCAACGAGATGTGGCTGACCGGCGATATATTTCCCTCGGGCCACACCGCCAACGCCGTCGTGACCTGGGGGATTCTGGCCTATCTGGCCACCACCCCGACCGCGCGCCGGACCCTGCTGGTGATCGCTTCCGTCTTCGCGCTCGGCGTCGGCGCGACCACCGTCTATCTGGGAACCCACTGGGTGAGCGACGTGCTTCTCGGCTGGGCGGCGGGGCTGCTGATCCTGCTGGCGCTGCCGTGGAGCGAGCCGCTGATCACCCGGATCGACACCGCCGTGCTGCGGCGTTGGAACCGCGCGCAGGTCGCGCCCGACACCTCCCCGGGGGCGGCACCGCCCGTCAACGGCGACCACCGCCACCCGGAGCTGCCGGTCTCGCCGCTGTCCGACGGGGACCCCCGACCGCACACCCAGCCGGCCGTCGCGGCCGGCAGGACCAGCGGCGGACGGCTCACCACGGTGACGGTGCGCGGCACCAGCAGGCCGCACCCGGCGCACCCGGAGCAGCCGGTCGGCCCGGCCACCCGGCGCTGAACGCGGCGCTGAACGCGGCACTGAGCCGGGTCGTGGGCAGGACGCGGGCGTCGGAGCTCGGAACGTGCGGGGCAGGGCCGTTCAGCCGCGCCAGCAGCGTTCGACCGCGCCGTCGCGCACCGCGAAGTTGAGGCGTCCCGGCATGAACTCCATGGTCACGATCGCGTCCGGCGCCAGCCGGCGCACGGTGCGCCAACCACGCCCCCTGGCGCGCTCCTCGGCCTGGTCCGCGGCCATGCCCAGATAGGTGTCGGGGTCGTCCTCGGGGGGCCTCGGGGGCTTCGGCAGCGATGGCATGGCCCCACCGTAGGGCCTGCCCGCCGGCCCCAGGAAGGGCGTCCAGGAGCGGGAAACGGTCACGCTTGTGTCACGGCCTCGTCCCCGGTCGTACTTTCGCGGGAAAGTGCGCGTTGTGTAATGGCCGGCCGCGAGGAAAGGACGGAGAGCACACCTCGCTCACGTTCTGCGGCGGTTTTTCCGGCGCGTGACGGGCGTTTCCCTCCCCACAGCTCATTCACGCTTCCGATGGCTCCCGGTGAACGGCTGGTTTATGGCGACTGACCGTCGCGCGTCCAGGTGGCGACGTTCCGTGCGGTGCCGGTTTCCCGCCGGACACCGCGCGTTCGTCCGACGTTCGTCGCGGCGGCCCCCTCACGGTGGCGGTCGCAGCGTGACCCGGGCGCGTCTCCCGCCGTTGAGCACGGGGCACCCGCCGTCAACGGCGGGCGCATACCCCTACCGAGGAGCGACCGTGTCCCCCTTGCTCGACGTCAGCGACGACGTACGCGCCGAGATCGGCGACGAAGAGGCCGACCGGCTGCTCGCGGGCGAGAACGCCCCGGGCGCCTACGACTGCACCTCCTGCCGCACCCCCGGCAGCACCACCCAGGAGCGCACCAGCACCGTGCTCTTCGTCGGCGGCGAGACGGCCGTGCTGGCCTTCGCACACGCCTCCTGCATCCCCTCCCAGGTGGTCTCCGTCTCCGAGGAGCAGCTGCGCGGCGCGGTGCGCTCCATCACCGGAGAGAGCCAGGGCCAGCAGGCCGCGGCGCCGGCGGCGCCCCCCACCGAGCCCAACCCCGCCGAACGCGGCCAGGCGGTGCTCGGCGTCACCTGCGGCCAGATCCTGATCGAGGGCGAGCTGTACCCCGCGATCGTGGTGGAGCCGACCACCCCGATCGTGCGCCCCGGCTCGCAGGGGCCGGGCGACGACTTCCTGCCGCTGCTGATCGAGGGCGGCTTCGTCCCGATCTCCGACGTCGGCACGGCGCCGGCCCGGCTCCCCGGCTGGTCCGTGCTGCTGGCGATGGGCAAGCTGCACGCGGTGCTCCAGAGCGACCCGGCCGGCGGGGACGCGAGCGCCTGGTGGCAGGCGCACGAGCCGCTCTCGGTCACGGACGGCTGGCGGGCCACGGCGAACCAGCGGCACACCGTGCTGGTCTACGCGGCGCCGGCCGGCACGATCGGGCAGCAGCCGAGGGAGGACATGCTGCGGGAGGCCCTGGAGAAGGCGGCGGCCGGCGGGCTGCTGGTCGCCGCCGCGATGCCGCTGGCCGGCACCTGATCCCTCCGGGGGTTTCGGGGGGCGACCACCGTGGGGTGGGGGTGGTGGTGCGTCGTCGTCCGCGCCTCGGTGGGGGGTGCTCGCGCGCCTGCCCCCTCCGGGGGCGCGGTGCGACCACCGTGGGGTGGGGGTCGTGGTGCGTCGTCGTCCGCGCCTCGGTGGGGGGTTGCTCGCGCAGTTCCCCGCGCCCCTTGGTTGTGGGGGGTTGCTCGTGTGGTTACCCGCGCCCCTGGGGGTGCTCGTGTGGTCGTTCGGGCACCCCCGGGTGGGTGCGGAGCTGGGTGGGGCCGCATCCGGGGCGGGGTCCGGTCGTTGGTTGGACGTGCACCCTTACGAACCCCGGCGGCCCTCCGCCTCGCTCCGTCCCGCGTCCAGCGCCATCCCGGGAATGCGTTCGCCCTACGAACGCGCCGGCGGCTCGCAGACGCCGATCTACGACTCGCTCTGCGCCGAGTACCGGCGGCTCTTCCGGACGCTGCCGGGTGACCGCAGTGGCGAGGAGGAGCTGCGTTTCGTCGGTTTCAACACGATCAGGGGCGTGGGCGTGGGGAGTTGGCGCCATCTGGAGTACCGGCCGGGGGGCCAGTTCCGTGCGGAGCTGCTCCCCGGCCGTCCCGAGGCGGCCGGGGAGCGCTGAGGGCGGGGGCGGCGCGCCGGCCCCGCCCTCACTTCCTCCGTGAGCGCTTCTCCCGCACCCGCACCGACAGCTGGATCGGGGTCCCCTCGAAGCCGAACTCCTCACGCAGCCGCCGCTCGACGAAGCGGCGGTAGCTGGCCTCCAGGAAGCCCGAGGCGAAGAGCACGAACCGCGGCGGGCGGGTGCCGGCCTGGGTGCCGAAGAGGATCCTCGGCTGCTTGCCGCCCCGCACCGGGTGCGGGTGGGAGGCGACCAACTCGCCGAGGAAGCCGTTGAGTCGCCCGGTCGGCACCCGCGCCCCCCAGCTCTCCAGCGCGGTCTCCATCGCCGGCACCAGCTTCTCCAGGTGCCGCCCGGTGCGGGCCGAGACGTTGACGCGGGGCGCCCAGCGCACCCGCACCAGCTCCTGCTCGATCTCCCGCTCCAGGTAGTAGCGGCGTTCCTCGTCGAGGGTGTCCCACTTGTTGTAGGCGATCACCAGCGCCCGGCCCGCCTCGACGGCCATGGTGATGATCCGGGTGTCCTGCACGCTGATCGGCTCGGTGACGTCGATCAGCACCACCGCCGCCTCCGCCTTCTCCAGCGCGGCGGCGGTGCGCAGCGAGGCGTAGTAGTCGGCGCCGCCCTGGAGGTGGACCTTGCGCCGGATGCCGGCGGTGTCGACGAACCGCCAGGTCTTGCCGGCCAGTTCGACCAGCTCGTCGACGGGGTCCCTGGTGGTGCCGGCGGTGGCGTCGACCACCACGCGGTCCTCGTTGGCGACCTTGTTGAGCAGCGAGGACTTGCCGACGTTGGGGCGCCCGATCAGCGCGATCCGGCGCGGCCCGCCCACGATGTCGCCGAAGGTCTGCGCCGGCGCCTCCGGGAGCGCCTCCAGCACCGCGTCCAGCATGTCGCCGGTGCCGCGGCCGTGCAGCGCCGAGACCGGGTGCGGCTCCCCCACGCCGAGCGACCACAGGTAGGCGGCGTCGGCCTCCATGTTGGGGCCGTCGACCTTGTTGGCGCAGAGCACCACCGGCTTGCCGGCCTTGCGCAGCAGCTTGACCACGGCGCTGTCGGTGTCGGTGACGCCGACCGTGGCGTCCACCACCAGCACCACGGCGTCCGCGGTCTCGATGGCGAACTCGGCCTGCGCGGCGACCGACGCCTGGATGCCCAGCACGTCCTGTTCCCAGCCGCCGGTGTCCACCACCTTGAACCGGCGGCCCGCCCACTCGGCCTCGTAGGTCACGCGGTCCCTGGTGACGCCGGGGCGGTCCTCCACGACGGCCTCGCGGCGGCCGAGGATCCGGTTGACCAACGTCGACTTGCCGACGTTGGGCCGGCCGACGACGGCCAGCACGGGCAGCGGCCCCGCGTTCGCGGCGGCCAGCTCGCCCTCGATCTCGTCGGCCTCGAACCCCTCCTCCTGGGCGATCCGCAGGAACTCGTCGTAGTCGCCGGCGTCGAGCGCGCCCTGACCGGCCAGCTGCCCTTCGTGCGGCGCGGGCTCGGGGCCCTGGGAGTTCTGGTCGTTCATGGCGTCGCTTCTACCTCGTCCGTCGTGTCGTTCCGTCGTGGATGGTGGGGTGCGGGCGCTAGCGGCCCGTGGTCAGCCTGGCGTCCCGCAGGTGGGCGGCCAGCCGGACCCTGATCTCGTCGGTCGCCCTGTCCAACGCCGCCCGGCCGCGTCGGCTTCCCCCGCCCCCGCCCACGGTGAACGGTTCGCCGACGACCACGTCCACCCGGCCGCGCAGCGGTGGCAGGGAACGCACCAGCCGCCCCTGGCGGTCGCTGCCCAGGACGGCGACCGGCTGTATCGGGGCGCCCGAGCGGAGCGCGAAGTAGGCGAGACCGGCGCGGACGGCGGTGAAGTCGCCGTTCCCCCGGGTGCCCTCGGGGAAGACGCCGAGCACGCCGCCCCGCTCCAGCACCCCGCGGGCGGCGCGGACCGCGGCCAGGTCGGTCGCCTCGCGGTCGACGCGGATCTGGCCGACGCCGCGCAGGAACGCGCCCAGCGGGCCGACGAACGCCTCCCGTTTGACCAGGAAGCTCACCGGCCGCGGGGCGGTGCCGAAGAGCAGCGGGCCGTCGACGTTGTGGGTGTGGTTGACCGCGAGGATCAGCGGGCCGGCGGGTGGCACGCGCCACGCCCCCAGCACCCGGGGGCGCCACACGGTGTGGACCACCCCGCGCGCCAGCCGGTGGCCGGCCACGGCGCCCCTGGCGCCGGGTGGGGTCATCGTTACCGCCGCCCCCGCTCCTCGATGAGGGTGACCACGCACTCGATGACCTGCTCCAGGGTCAGCTCGCTGGTGTCCACCTCGGTGGCGTCCCCCGCCTTCGCCAGCGGCGAGGTCTTGCGGCCGGAGTCGGCGGCGTCGCGGCGCAGCAGCGCCGCCTGGGTCGCGGCGACGTCGGCGCCGCCGGCCGCCGGGGCGCCGGCGCGGCCGGACACCTCGGCGCTGCGGCGGGCGGCCCGCACCTCGGGCGAGGCAGTCAGGAAGATCTTGACGTCGGCGTCGGGCAGCACGGTGGTACCGATGTCGCGGCCCTCGACGACGATGCCGCCGTCGGCCTCGGCGGCGATGGAACGCTGGAGGTCGGTGATCAGCGTCCGCACCTCGGGCACCGCGCTGACGGCGCTGACCGCGCCGGTGACCCGCTCACCCCGGATCGGGGCGGCGACGTCGGTGCCGTCGATGGTGATGCTGGGCGCCAGCGGGTCGGTGCCGGAGACGATGCTCGGCTTCCCCGCGGCGGCGGCCACGGCGCGGGGGTCGTCGATGTCGACGCCGGCGTGCAGCATCCACCAGGTGATCGCGCGGTACTGGGCCCCGGTGTCCAGGTAACGCATCCCCATCCGCGCGGCCACCGCCTTGGAGGTGCTCGACTTGCCGGTGCCGGAGGGGCCATCGATGGCGACGACGACGGGAGTTGCAGCCACGGAAGTGGACACCTTTCGCAGTTCGGGACGGGAAGCGGGCGCCGGCCCCCTCGACGGGCCCGGGTTCCCCGCTGGCGCGCGGGCGGCCCGGCGCGGTGGGACCGGGCGAGCCCATCGGGCAAGGGTACCGGCCCCGCGCGGGCCGCCCGCCGGCCGCCCGTCGACGACCGCGACGGCGACGGCGGGGAGGGCCGCTACCGCCGCAGGGACCAGCCGCGCTCCCGCAGGGCCGCCGCCAGCGGCGGGGCGGCCGACGGCTCGACCATCAGCTGCACCAGCCCGGACTGCTGGCCGGTCGCGTGCTCGATCCGCACGTCCTCGATGTTGACGCCGGCGCGGCCGGCGTCGGCGAAGATCGCCGCCAGCTCGCCCGGGCGGTCACTGATCAGCACCGCGACCGTCTCATAACTGGCCGGCGCCGCCCCGTGCTTGCCCGGCACCCGCTCCCGGCCCGCGTTGCCCCGGCGGAGCACCGCCTCGATGCCCTCGGCGCCCTCGGCGCGCTTCGCCTCGTCGGCGGAGGCCAGGGCGCGCAGCGAACTGACCGTCCGCTCCAGGTCGCCCGCGACCTCGGCCAGCACGTCGGCGACCGGGCCGGGGTTGGCCGCCAGGATCTCGCTCCACATCCGGGGGTCGGAGGCGGCGATCCTGGTGACGTCCCTGATGCCCTGGCCGCACAGCCGCACGGCCGACTCCTCGGCGCTCTCCAGCCGGGCGGCGACCAGACTGGAGACCAGCTGGGGGGTGTGGGAGACCAGCGCGACGGCGCGGTCGTGGGCCGCCGCCTCCATCATCACGGGCACCGCGCGGCAGAGCGAGGCCAGCTCCAGGACCAGGTTGACCGCCTCGGTCCTGGTGCGCGACGTCGGGGTGAGCACCCAGGGCCTGCCCTCGAAGAGGTCGGCCGAGGCGGCCAGCGGCCCGGAGCGCTCCCGGCCCGCCATCGGGTGGGTGCCGAGGTAGCTGGTCGGATCCCCGCCGAGCGCGGCCAACTCGCCCGCCGGCCCCGCCTTGACGCTGCCCACGTCCACGTAGGCGTGGGCGGCGTCCCGCCGTTGCAGCTCGACGACGGTGGCGGCGATCCTGGTCGGCGGCACCGCGACCACGGCCAGCTCCACCCGCCCCTCGGGCGGCTCCTCGCTGCCGGCGCCCAGGGCGGCGGCGGTGCGGCGGCGGTCGTGGTCGTGGTCGTCGAGATGGACGCGGACGCCCCTCGCGGAGAGCGCCAGGGCGACGGAGGTCCCGATCAGACCGCAGCCGATGACGAGAGCGGTGCGCATCCCCTCAGGGTAGTCGCCGCTCCCGACACGTTCCGAACGTTTTCGACAGGTCAGCGGCCGTGCGGGCCGGGCCGGCCGGTCAGAGGCCGACCTCGCGCAGCAGCCGGCCGACCTCGGTGTTGGTCATCCGGCGCAGCCAGCCGGACTTCTGGTCGCCCAGCACGATCGGGCCGAACCCGGTGCGCACCAGCCGGTCGACGGGGAAGCCGACCTCGGCCAGCATCCGGCGCACGATGTGCTTGCGGCCCTCGTGCAGCACGACCTCCACCAGGTAGTTCTTCCCGGTGTTCTCCACCACCCGGAAGTGGTCGGCCCGCACATGGCCGTCCTCCAGCCGGACGCCCTCCTTCAGCCGCTTGCCCAGGTCACGCGGGATGGGGCCCTGGATCGCGGCCAGATAGGTCTTGGTCACGCCGTAACGGGGGTGGGTCAGCCGGTGGGCCAGCTCGCCGTGGTTGGTGAGCAGCAGCAGGCCCTCGGTCTCGGTGTCGAGCCGGCCGACGTGGAAGAGGCGGGTCTCGCGGTTCTGCACGTAGTCGCCGAGGCACTGGCGGCCTTCCGGGTCCTCCATCGCGGAGACGACGCCGGCCGGCTTGTTCAGCGCGAAGTACAGGTGCGACTGGCTGGCCACGGTCAGCCCGTCGACCTTGATCTCGTCCTGGTCGGGGTTGACCCGCTTCCCCTGGGAGGTGACGATCCGGCCGTTCACCTCGACCCTGGACTGGTCGATCAGCTCCTCGCAGGCCCTGCGGGAGCCGAGGCCGGCGCGGGCGAGCACCTTCTGGAGGCGTTCGCCCTCGGGCTCGTCGAACGTCTTGGGCAGCTTCGAGGCCGTCGACTTGTTGGCGTGCCGCTCCCGGTTGCGCTCCTCGATCTGCGCCTCGTACTCGCGCGACCTGGCCGGCGGAGCGGGACGCCGACGGCCGGGGCCGCCGCCCTTGCCACCGGGAGCGCCCTTGCCTCCGGGGCCGCCGCCCTTGCCACCGGGAGCGCCCCGGCCTCCGGGGCCGCCCTGGCCGCCCCGGCCCCGGCCGCCGGGCGCGTTCCTGTCGTCGCCGCGTCCGCCCTGGTCGTAGCGGCGCTCCTCGGGGCGCGGGGGGCGGCCGGACCGCTGCTGGCGGTCGTCGCGGCTGTTGCCCGCGCCGCGGTTGTCCCGCTGGGAGCTCCGGCTGGTGTTCCGGCTGGTGTTCCGGCTCGTGCTCCGGCTGGAGTCGCGGCCTCGGCCGCCGTTGCCGCCGGAGCTCCGGTTGTCGTTGTTCCTGCCACTGCTTCGCATCAATGATCCGTTGGGGAGTCGCCGTCGTCTGCATCTACGTCGAACGACGGCACCCCCTCCTGGCTCTCGCCCTCGACCTGGTCCGCCTCGGGGAGGAAGGGCGCCAGCTCCGGAAGCTCGTCCAGGCCGCGCAGCCCCATCCGTTCCAGGAAGTAGTGCGTCGTCACATACAGGATCGCACCTGTTTCGGGTTCGGTGCCCGCCTCGGCCAGCAGCCCGCGCTGGAGCAGGGTCCGCATCACGCCGTCACAGTTCACGCCGCGGATCGCGGAGACCCGGGAACGGCTCACCGGCTGGCGGTAGGCGACCACGGCCAGCGTCTCCAGCGCCGCCTGTGTCAGCCGGGCGTGCTGGCCGTCCAGCACGAAGCCGTCCACGACGGAGGCGTATGCCGGCCTGGTGTAGTAGCGCCAGCCGCCGGCGACCAGCCGCAGCTCGAAGCCCCGGCCGTCCCTGGTGTACTCGTCCGCCAGCTCGCGCAGGGCGTCGGCCACGGCGCGACGGGGGTACCCCAGCACCCGGGCCAGGTGCTCCTCGGTCGCCGGCTCGTCGACGACCATCAGCACGGCCTCCAGCGCCGGCCGGAGGGCGACGGGCGCCTCCTCCCGCTCGTCGACCGGGTCCCGCTCCGCGTCCTGCTCGGGGTCCCGGTGTGCGGGGGCCTCGGGGGTGGTCATGCCGTTCCGCCTTCCCTGTCGCTCGCCTCGGTTCCGTCCTCGTCACGTGCGCCGCGCCCGCCGCCGTCCCCCGCCGCCTGGTCGAACTCGTCGCTGACCAGCGCCCGTCCCGGCTCCGCGCCGCTCCAGCGGACCAGCAACGAGCCGAGGGCCTCCGGCTGTTCGAGGGCGACCGCGCGTTCCCTGTACAGCTCCAGCAGCGCGAGGAACCTGGCCACCACGGTCAACGTGTCCGGGGCGTCCTCCGTCAGCTCGGCGAACGTGAGCGCGCCGGCCTCGCGCAGCCTGCCGACGACCACCTCGGCCTGTTCGCGGACGCTGACCAGCGGGGCGTGGATGTGCTCGACGTACACGGCGGGCTTGGGTTTGGGCTGCATGGCCTTGACCGCGAGCTGCGCGAAGCCCTCGGGGCCGATCCTGATCACGACGTCGGGCAGCAGCTCCGCGTGGTGCGGCTCCAGGCCGACGGTGCGCGGGTGGCGCCGCGACTCGTCGGCCAGCCGGTCGGCGAAGATCTCGGCGACCCGCTTGAACGCGCGGTACTGGAGGAGCCGCGCGAAGAGCAGGTCCCTGGCCTCCAGCAGCGCCAGGTCGGCCTCGTCCTCCACCTCGGCGGTGGGCAGCAGCCGGGCGGCCTTGAGGTCCAGCAGGGTGGCGGCGACGACCAGGAACTCGGTGGTCTGGTCGAGGTCGCCGTCCGGCCCCATGGCCCGCAGGTGGGCGAGGAAGTCGTCGGTGACCCGCGAGAGCGCCACCTCGGTGACGTCCAGCCGGTGTCGGGAGATCAGTTGGAGAAGCAGGTCGAAGGGGCCGGAGAAGTTCTCCAGTACGACGCGGAACTTCCCGTCGTCGGGGGCGTCCTCCTCGGCCGGACCGTCCGGCTCCGCGGGGGCGGGCGGGTCATCGTCCGGCGCGGGGGCCGGGGTTGGGTCCTCGCGCCCGGCGACCGCCTGGTCCGCCTCCCCCGGCGGCGGGTCGTCCACGGCGGTGGTCGCCGGCTCGCCCCGCTGTTCGCGCCCCGGCGGGGGCACGGGCGAAGGGGCCGCCGCGGGGTGTGCGGCGGCCCGTTCGTCGGGCGTCGCCTCGGGGCCGGAGGGGCCCCGGCCCAGGGGGCGGCGGCGGGCGGGCGGGGTCATCGCCGGGCACGTTACTCCGCGCCACCGTCGGGCGGCGCGCGCCGCGCGGTCAGCGCCCGCGCAGGCGCCGCACCAAGATGCTGGCGTCGCCCCGGGATTCGAGGTCGGCGAGGACCACGGCGACCGCCTCGCGCACGATGCGGCCCCGGTCGACGGCGAGCCCGTGCTCGCCACGCAGCACCAACCGCGCGTGCTCCAGGTCCATCAACTCCTCCGCCGAGACATAGACGGTGATCTTCTCGTCGTGCCGCTCGCGGCCACTCGGCCGCCGCGCCGCACGGCCCTTGCGCTGCGGTGCCGCGGGGGCGCCGCGACCCGGGGCCGTGGGCTGGCCTCCGGCGGGGGGAACGGTGGGCCGGCCGGAGCCGTCCCGCTTCGCCTGGGCGGGAAGCCGCTCCTCCCGACCGCCGCGCTCCCGCGGCGCGCCGGGCCTGGGCTCGCGGCGCGCACGCCCCTCGCCCGCGCCCTCGTCGGGCGCCCCCGGCGCGCCGGAGCCCGCCGGTTCGCCCGACTGGTCGGCGGACGGGGCCCGTTGGGGCTCCGCCGCCGCGTTCTCCTGTGAGGTCGAGGGGCTCGACGGCTGGACGGCCGCCCCACCCGTGCTGCGGAACAGTTCGTCGGCCGCCGGAAGGCTCACTCGGCGTGGCACCGGGCGAGCACCTCCCTGGCGAGCTGTCGGTAGGCCGCCGCCCCCACCGAGTTGGAGGCGTAGGTGGTGATCGGCTCGCCCGCGACGGTGGTCTCGGGGAACCGGACGGTGCGGCCGATGACCGTGTGGTACACGTTGTCGTCGAACGCCTCGACGACCCGGGCGAGCACCTCTCGGCTGTGCACGGTGCGCGAGTCGTACATCGTGGCGAGGATGCCGTCCAGCCGCAGCTCGGGGTTGAGCCGCTCCTGGACCTTCTCGATCGTCTCGGTGAGCAGGGCCACGCCGCGCAGCGCGAAGAACTCGCACTCCAGCGGCACGATCACCTTGTGCGCCGCGGTGAGGGCGTTCACGGTGAGCAGGCCCAGCGAGGGCTGGCAGTCGATGATGATGAAGTCGTAGTCGCTGAGCAGCGGTTGGAGCGCACGCTGGAGCGTGGACTCCCTCGCCACCTCGCTGACCAGCTGCACCTCGGCCGCCGAGAGGTCGATGTTGCTCGGCAGCAGGTCCATGCCGGCGACCGCCGTCTTGAGCAGCACCTCGTCGGGGGCCATGCCGCGTTCCATCAGCAGGTTGTAGACGGTGAGGTCCAGCTCCATCGGGTTGACCCCGAGGCCGACGGAGAGCGCGCCCTGCGGGTCGAAGTCCACCAGCAGGACCCGGCGTCCGTACTCGGCCAGCGCCGCGCCCAGGTTGATGGCCGACGTGGTCTTGCCGACGCCGCCCTTCTGGTTGCACATGGCGATGACCTTCGCCGGGCCGCGCTCGCTGAGCGGTCCCGGGATGGGGAAGTACGGCAGGGGCCGGCCGGTGGGGCCGATCCGCTCCCGACGCTGCCGGGCCGCGTCCGGGGCGATGGTCGCCGCGTATTCGGGGTCCGGCTCGTATTCGGCGTCCGGGTCGTAGAACTGGCCGTCGGGGATGTCTTCGTAGTCGGGATAACGGTCGGACTCGCCGGCCGTACGGTTCGCTGTGACGGCACTGGTCTCGTGGCCGTCCGTGCTCTGATGCGCTGTCATGCTCGGTTGGCTCTGGTGGGTTGCGAAGGGATGAACAGCGACGGAGCCGTTGCCCGTCGAATCCGAGGCGCTCTGACGCCGCTCCGGGACCTGTGCTCCCCTGGGAGTAATTATCGACTCATTCACAAGTCGTCTTACCTCCTTGGGGACCAGGGAACTTCTAGACAGAGTCAGCGTTGCACCATGCCGACGTTTGGCGACTCTATGGCGTGTCGGCGGTCCGCAGCAACACAATCCACCGGACCGGCACGGATGTGTCGGCCATCGAACAATCACTTGTCAAGGCCCCATGCTTCGCGAGCCGGGGCATCTCACCCCCGTTCGGACCGCTAAACCACGACGTGAGCGCGGAGTTGGGGACGGATCGGACGACACCGACAAGCGCCCGAGTGGCTGAATCGACACGGTCATCGAACGCGCCGGTGTGACATTCCCGATGTTGACGCGGGGAGTTGACCCGGGGGGTGTCGCCCCGGGTCCCGGGCGGCTCAGGCAAGCACCTCGGAGGGCGCGGTGAAGGCCAGTTGGTGAGCTTCGGCGACCGGCCGGTGGGCGACCAGCCCCTCGTGCGTGTTGAGCCCGGCCGCCAGGCCCGGGTCGGCGCCCAGCGCGGAACGCCAGCCGAGGGAGGCCAGTTGGACCACGTACGGCAGCGTCGCGTTGGTCAGCGCGTGCGTTGAGGTACTGGGCACGGCGCCGGGCATGTTGGCCACGCAGTAGAAGAGCGAGCCGTGCACGGGGAACGTCGGCTCGGCATGGGTGGTGGGGCGGGAGTCGGCGAAGCAGCCGCCCTGGTCGATCGCGATGTCGACAAGGACACTTCCCTGGCGCATCCGGGAGACCAGCTCGCCGCTGACCAGCCGGGGCGCGCGGGCGCCCGGGACCAGGACGGCGCCGATCACCAGGTCGGCGGTGAGCACCTCGCGCTCCAGCGACAGGGCGTGTGAGGTGACGGTGCGCACCCGGGTGCCGAAGACGCGGTCCACGGCCCGGAGCTTGTCGGTGTCCTTGTCCAGGACGGTGACCTGGAAGCCGAGCCCGACCGCGATCTGCGTCGCGTTCCACCCGGAGACGCCCGCGCCGATGACCACCGCGTGGCCGGCCGGGCTGCCGGGGACGCCGCCCGGCAGGACGCCGCGCCCGCCGGTCGGGCGCATCAGGTGGTAGGCGCCGACCTGCGGCGCGAGCCGCCCGGCCACCTCCGACATCGGGGCGAGCAGCGGCAGCCCGCCGCGCGCCTCGACCGTCTCGTAGGCGATCGCGGTGGTACCGGCGGCCAGCAGCGCGTCGGTGCACTCGCGGGACGCGGCGAGATGGAGATAGGTGAAGAGCGTCAGATCCTTGCGCAGCCGGTGGTACTCCTCGGCGACCGGCTCCTTGACCTTCAGCAGCAGGTCGGCCTCGGCCCAGACCTGGTCCGCCTCGGGCAGCACGGTGGCGCCGGCCGCGAGGTACTCCTCGTCGGGGATGGCGGAGCCGAGACCGGCGCCGCCCTCCAGAAAGACCTGGTGGCCGCCGCTGACGAGCTCGTGCACTCCGGCCGGGGTGATGGCCACGCGGAACTCGTTGTTCTTGACCTCGCGGGGGATGCCAACCTTCATGTCGATCACGGTCCTTGTGTCGCGAAGGGGGTGCTTTCGCCATTCTAAGCAAGGGAAGACTGACGCATGGCCTTGCTTTCAGTCAATCATGGCGACGCTTCGTCTGCGTTTCACAAGTGTTTCCCTCTGGAGGACCAGAGGAATCCCTCTCCGCCCCCGGCGTGTGGGGCGGCTCCTCGGGAGCGGCGAGGATCTGCTCGGCCACCGCCCGGTGCACGGCGGCGGTGTCGGTGCGGCCGAGACGGTCGGCGGTGTCCGCGAGCCGCATCCGCAGCGCCGCCTGCAACCGCTGGTCGCCGGTCCCGGCGGCCAGCCGCAGCGCCTCGCGCCCGGTGCGTTCGGACTCCTCGTACTGCCCGGCGTACTCCATCACCCGGGCCGCCTCGGTCAGCGCGCGCGCGTACGCGTGGGCGTCCCCGCACCTGCGGTGCGCCGAGGCCGCCGCCCGCCAGGCGCGCAGCGCCTCCTCCAGCTGCCCGTCGTAGGAGAGCACGGCGCCGATCCGGCCCTGGAGCCTGGCCTCGGCCGCCAGGTCGTCGCGGGTCTGGGCCAGCGCCACGGCCCGCCCGTACCAGTCGGCGGCGCGCTGCCAGTCGTTCAGCTCCGCGTAGGTCCCGCCGATGGACTCCAGCGTGCGGCCGACGGCCAGCGGGTCGGCCGCGTCGCCCTCGCCGCGCGCCACCTCCAGCGCGGCCCGGTATCGGGTCAGCGCCCCGGCGAGCCGGCCGGTGCGCACGTCCAGATCGCCCAGGTTCAGCAGGGCGGCGGCCTGCTCCCTGGTCAGCCCCTGCCGTTCGGCGACCCCCAGCACCAGCTCGTGCAGCCGGTACAGCTCGGGCGCCGCCTCCTCCGTGCCCCGGTGGGCGATCAGGGCCCGGGTCAGCGCCGCCACCACCCGACGGGCCAACGTGTCCAACTCGCCGTCGTCCACGGCCAGTCGCGCGGCGGCCAACAGCGCGGGCAGCCGGGCGTCCAGCCAGCGGGCGGCGGCCTTCGGGCTCTCGAAGCGCAGCGCCCGCGGCAGCTCGCTCAGCCAGCGGGCGGCCGGCGAACCGGCCGGCTCGGTGGTGGCCAGGCAGGCGCGCAGCTGGCGCACCGTGCGCTCCAGCATCCTGGCGCGCGCCAGCAGCACCTCGCCCGGCCGCTCCTCCGCCTCCAACAGCCCGGACAGCAGCGGCGCCAGACAGCCGGGCACCCGGTAACCGGGCCCCACGCCCGGCGGGCCGCCCGGGTCGGCCGCGTGCAGCAGCCCGAAGGCGACGAAGTCGTCGAGCAGCGTGCGGGCCACCCCGATCGGCGCGCCCGCCAGCGCCGCCGCGACATGGTCGTCGACCAGCCCGCCCGGCGCCAGCGCCAGCAGCCGCAGCAGCCGCGCCGCCTGCGCCGGCAGCGCCGCGTGCACCAGGCCGAAGGCCCGGCGCAGCGGCAGCTCGGCCGGGTCGGACGCGGCGTCGCCCTCGGGCGAGGGCAGCCGCTCGGCGCCGGCGGCGAAGCCGCGCACCGCGTCGACCAGCGTGTGGTCGGGGTGGAGCGCGAGCCAGCCGGCGGTGAGCTTCAACGCGGCCGGCAGGTCGCCGCAGATCTCCGCGAGATGGTCGGCGGCCCCCGGGTCGACGGTGATCCGCACCGGTCCCGCGCCGCGCTCCAGCAGCCGGATCGCGTTGGGCCGGTCCAGCCCGCCCAGCACGCAGGGCCGCACGTCCGGCACCTTGGTCAACGGGCCGCCGGCGACAGCCACCACCACGCAGGCGCGGTGCTCGGGCACCAGCTCGGCCAGCTGCTCGGCGCCGGCGATGTCGTCCAGCAGCAGCACGGCCGACCTGGTGTCGAGGGTCTCGCGCAGCAGGTCGGCCAGGTCCTCGTCGCCGCCGCCGGCCGGCGCCGCGACACCGAGCTGGGCCAGCAGCTCGCGCGCCGCGCGTTCCACGGTGACGGGGGTGCCGCCCGGCTCGGTCAGCCGGGCGGTCAGCAGCCCGTCGGGGTAGTCGCCCGAGGCGGCGAGCTCGGCCGCGAACGCCTCGGCCAACGCCGTCCTGCCGGTGCCGGGCCGGCCCGCCACCAGCAGCACCCTGCCCCGGGGCGCGGGGCGGCCGGCCAGGGTGTCGAGGCCCGCGCGTTCGATCTCTCCGCGCAGGCCCGCCAGCTCGCGGCTGCGGCCGAGGAAGCCCCCGCCGTCGGTGACCGTCTGTTCCGTCACATCCGTCACGGGGTGAGCGTATGCCAAGGCCACCGAGGCGTCGGGTCAGGACACGTCAGGCCGGGAACGGCCGGGCCGGCCAGGGCGCGTCGGCCGGCCGCAGCGCCTCGGGGCCCTCCCCGGCGAGGGCCGCGCCATAGGCGAGGACGCCCAGCGCCAGGCAGGTGTTGTGCAGCCGGCCGGCCAGCACGCCACGCGCCAGGTCGGCGACCGGCACCCTGGCCAGCCGCATGTCGGCCTCCTCGGCGTGCACCTCGTAGCGCTCGCCCTCGGCCTCCGACAGCTGCCGGGCGAGGAAGATCCGCACCGCCTCGTCGCTGCCGCCCGGCGTCGTGTACACGTCGGTCAGCACCCGCCAGTCCTCGGCCTTGACGTGCGCCTCCTCGTACAGCTCGCGCTGGGCGGCGTGCAGCGGGTTCTCCCCCGGCACGTCGAGCAGCCCGGCGGGGATCTCCCACAGCCGGTGGCGCACCGGGTGCCGGTACTGCTCGATCACCACGGCCCGGTCCCGTTCGTCCAGCGCGAGGACCGCGACGGAGCCGGGGTGCACCTGGTAGTCGCGGTGCACCCGGCCGCCGTCGGGGAGCCGCACCTCGTCGGTGCGGACGCTGGTCTTGTTGCCGGTGAACGGGGTCTCGGTCGCGGTGACGGGCCACTGCGTCGGAGAGTCGGCGAGCGGCGCCGAGGACTGGTCGGTCATACCCCTCAGTCTCCCCCGGCGGCGGACGCCACGTCCGCCCCGGGGGTCTCGCGCCGGGCCCGCACGGCGGCACCGACCAGCCCGGCGAAGAGCGGGTGCGGCCTGGTGGGCCGGGAGCGCAGCTCCGGGTGCGCCTGCGTGGCGACCAGATAGGGGTGGACCTCGCGCGGGTACTCCACGAACTCCACCAGCTTCCCGTCGGGGGAGGTGCCGGAGAAGACGAGTCCCGCCTTCTTCTCCAGCTCCGAGCGGTAGGAGTTGTTCACCTCGTAGCGGTGCCGGTGGCGCTCCTCGACGTACGGCTCGTCCTGGTAGGCCTCGCGGACGATCGAGCCCTCGGCGAGCTTCGCCGGGTAGAGCCCGAGCCGCATGGTGCCGCCCAGGTCGCCCTCGCCCGCCACGATGTCCAGCTGCTCCTCCATCGTGGAGATCACCGGGTGCGCGACGGCCTTGTCGAACTCCGTCGAGTTGGCCTCCGGGATGCCCAGCAGGCTGCGCGCCGCCTCGATCACCACGCACTGGAGGCCGAGACAGAGCCCGAGCAGCGGGAGCCGGTGCTCCCTGGCGTAGGTGATCGCGGCGATCTTGCCCTCGACGCCGCGCTCGCCGAAGCCTCCGGGGATGCAGATCGCGTCGCAGTCGGACAGCTGCCGCTCGGCGCCGCCCGGCACCCGGCAGTCCTCGGAGGTGACCCACTTGATGGTCACGCGCGCGTTGTTGGCGAAGCCACCGGCGCGCAGCGCCTCGGTGACCGACAGATAGGCGTCGGGCAGGTCGATGTACTTGCCGACCAGCGCGACCGTGACCTCGTGCTCCGGGCGGTGCACGCGGCCGAGCAGGTCGTTCCACTGCGTCCAGTCCACGTCGCGGAACGGCAGGTCGAGCCGGCGCACCACGTAGGCGTCCAGCCCGCCGGCGTGCAGCACGGGCGGGATGTCGTAGATCGACTTGGCGTCGATGGCGGCGACCACGGCGGCCTCCTCCACGTCGCACATCAGCGAGATCTTCCGCTTGATGGCGGTGGGCACCTCGCGGTCGGCGCGCAGCACGATGGCGTCCGGCTGGATGCCGATGTTGCGCAGGGCGGCGACCGAGTGCTGGGTCGGCTTGGTCTTCAGCTCGCCGGAGGGGCCGATGTAGGGCAGCAGCGAGATGTGGACGACGAAGACGTTGTCCCGCCCGACCTCGTGCCGCGTCTGGCGGACGGCCTCCAGGAAGGGCAGCGACTCGATGTCGCCGACCGTGCCGCCGACCTCGGTGATCACCACGTCGACGTCGTCGGTGGCCATCCGCCGGATGCGGTGCTTGATCTCGTTGGTGATGTGCGGGATGACCTGCACCGTGTCGCCCAGGTACTCGCCGCGCCGCTCCTTGGCGATCACGGTGGAGTAGATCTGGCCGGTGGTGACGTTGGCGCTGCCGTCGAGGTCGACGTCGAGGAAGCGCTCGTAGTGGCCGATGTCCAGGTCGGTCTCGGCGCCGTCGTTGGTGACGAACACCTCGCCGTGCTGGAACGGGTTCATCGTGCCCGGGTCGACGTTGAGATAGGGGTCCAGCTTCTGCATCGTGACGCGCAGGCCGCGCGCCTTGAGGAGGGCACCGAGGCTGGAAGCGGTGAGCCCCTTGCCGAGCGAGGAGGCGACCCCGCCGGTGACGAAGATGAACTTGGTCGTCTTTGTCGTCATGGAACTGGGCGGCATGGCCAAAACGGGGCTCCCGTGGTCGCGAGGCGGATACACAACGGCTCCGCACGGGCTGCTCGCCCGGGGGTGCCGACGGTGAGTGTTCGAAGGTTTTCGGGCCCTCCGGTCCACGGGCTACCAGGGTAACAGCGAAGGTGCGGCACAAAGCACCCAAGCTCAGCCTTTCGACATTTACCGACTAATACGAACAAGAGCACCCGGTCACAGAGAACGGTTTCCCCGGTGTCCAGCGGATGTCCTCCAGGCGTCGTATCCTGCCTGGACGCCGGAATGGGCGAGGAAGTTTCCGCACGTCCCACGGGGGGCGGCGCCGTTCGACTGGAGTTTCAAGTGGCCGGGCGCATCGAGGACTACGCACTGGTCGGCGACATGCAGACCGCCGCCCTCATCTGCCGCGACGGATCGGCCGACTGGCTGTGTCTGCCGCGATTCGACTCCCACGCGGTCTTCGCCGGGCTGCTGGGCACCGACGAACACGGCTTCTGGAGAGTCGGGCCCGCGCACGGCAAGGACATGCCGCCGCCGCCCGCCAGCCGCCGCCGCTACGTCGGGGACTCCCTGATCCTGGAGTCCGAGTGGGACACCCCCCGGGGCACCGTGCGGGTGACCGACTTCATGCCGCCGCGCGGTGAGATGGCGCCCCAGCTGGTGCGCGTCGTCGAGGGCGTCAGCGGCCGGGTGCCGATGCGCTCCGCGCTGCGGATGCGGTTCTCCTACGGCTGGATCGTGCCGTGGGTGCACAAGGTCGACGACCGGACCGTGGCCGTCTCCGGACCGGACTCGGTCTGGCTGGACACCACGGTCGACACCTACGGCAAGGACCTGACCACCTACGCCGACTTCACGGTCGCCGCCGGCGACCGGGTCGCGTTCACCATCAGCTGGCAGGCCTCGCACAAGGAGCCGCCACCGGTCGCCGCTCCCGAGGAGGCGCTGGCCGCCACCGAGTCGTTCTGGAGCGACTGGGTCGCCCAGTGCACCTACCACGGCCCCTACCGCGAGGCCGTCGTCCGCTCGCTGATCACCCTCAAGGCGCTGACCTACGCCCCGACCGGCGCCGTCGTCGCCGCCCCGACCACCTCGCTGCCCGAGGAGATCGGCGGCTCGCGGAACTGGGACTACCGGTTCACCTGGCTGCGCGACGCGGCCATGACGCTCTCCTCGCTGCTGCGCACCGGCTACCACGAGGAGGCCAGGGCCTGGCGCGAGTGGCTGCTGCGCGCCCTCGCGGGCGACCCGCAGAACCTCCAGATCATGTACGGCATCGCCGGCGAACGCGAGCTGGCCGAGGCCGAGTTGAGCTGGCTTCCCGGCTACGAGAACTCGCAGCCGGTGCGCGTCGGCAACGGCGCCGCCGGCCAGCTCCAGCTGGACGTCTACGGCGAGGTCACCGAGGCCCTGCACGTGGCCCACATGACCGGGCTGGCGCGCAACGACCACGCCAACCTGCTCCAGCTGAAGCTGATCAAGTACCTGGAGAACCACTGGAACGAGCCGGACGAGGGCATCTGGGAGGTCCGCGGCCCGCGCCGGCACTTCGTCCACTCCAAGGTGATGACCTGGGTCGCCGTCGACCGCACGGTCAAGCTGATCGAGTCGGGAGAGGTCGACGGCCCGCTGGAGCGCTGGCGCGACCTGCGGGACGAGATCCACCGCGCGGTCTGCGAGCACGGCTACGACGCGGAGCGCAACACGTTCACCCAGTCCTACGGCTCCAAGGAGCTGGACGCCTCGCTGCTGCTGATCCCGCAGATGGGCTTCCTGCCGCCGGACGACAAGCGGGTGATAGGCACGATCGAGGCCATCCAGCGCGAGCTGTCCACGCTCGACGGCTTCATCCTGCGCTACCCCACCGCGGGTGACGAGGCGGGCGTCGACGGTCTTGAGGGCGACGAGGGCGCGTTCCTGGCCTGCTCGTTCTGGATGGCCGACGACCTCGCGATGATCGGCCGCGTCGACGAGGCCCGCAAGCTCTTCGAGAAGCTGCTGGCCCTGCGCAACGACCTCGGCCTGCTCGCCGAGGAGTGGGACCCGCGCCGGATGCGGCAGGTCGGGAACTTCCCCCAGGCGTTCAGCCATGTGCCGCTGATCGACACCGCGCTGCGCCTGACCGCCTCGGGCGGCTACGCCGGCTGAGGCGTCGCGACCGCGCGCCCCGCCACCCGCTCGCCGCGGGCAGGCGGGGCGCCGTCGTCTCCGGGGCGCGCCCCGGCGCGGTCAGCCGGTCTGCTGCACGGAGACGTAGTCGATCAGGTACGAGTGCCCCGGCTCGGTGGCCTCCGTGGGCGTGGCCTGGCCGGCGACTCCGTCGGGGAACGCCCCGCCCATCGCCAGGTTCAGCAGCACGAAGTGGCCGTGGTCGGTGGCGGCGGCCCAGGTCTCCGCGTCCATGTCGGCGGAGCTGACGGAGTGGTACTCGGTGCCGTCCAGGTACCAGCGCAGAAACTCGGTGTCACCGGTGCGGTCGAGTTCGATCGCGTAGGTGTGGAAGTCGCTCTGGCAGCTGTCACACCCGGTCGAGGCGCCGAGCCCCTCGGTCTCGTTGCAGGGGCCGCCGGGGTTGACCCCGCAGTGCAGCACGCCCCAGACCTGCGGCAGGCCGTTGACGTTCTCCATGATGTCGAACTCGCCGATGCCCGGCCAGTTCCAGTAGTTACCCCGGTACTCGCCGCCCAGCGTCCAGAACGCGGGCCAGTAGCCGAGCGCCGCGTCACCGGAGACGTTCGGGAGCTGGAGGCCGGCCTCGATGCGCATCACCCCGCCGTCGGGGGCGGCGAAGTCGTCGCGCTGGGTCTCGATGCGACCCGAGGTCCAGGTGTCACCGTCGCGCAGCGCGGTGATCTTCAGGTTGCCCTCGCCGTCGAGGCCGAGGTTCTCGGGGCTGTCGGTGTAGGTCTGGCGTTCGCCGGTGCCCCAGTTGGGCGGGCCGCCCTCGTAGCCGGTGCCGGTGTCGATGATCCAGTCGTCACCGGGCGGGCTGCCGGCCGGACCGTCGAAGTCGGAGCGGAAGACCTCGACCAACGGCGCCGGTCCCGCGTCGCTCTCCTGCGCGCCGGCCTGGGGAAGGGCGACGGTGGCGAGCGCCGCCAACGCGGCACCCACGGCGGCGACGGCCGCCAGCGGCCCACGCCGCATTTTCCTTCTGCTCATGACAATTCACTCTTCCGTGTGGGGGTGGAAGTTCCGTGGGGGAACGGGGAGTTGAACGGTGTGAGAGCGCTCTCATGTCGTGACACTGCACACTGCCGCCGCTTGCCTGTACCGTCAAGGGGCTACGAGAGACAAGAGGATGTGAAGGTGTCCGCTGCCCACCCCACGTTGGAGGCCGTGGCGGCGCACGCCGGGGTCTCCCGGGCGACCGTGTCCCGGGTCGTCAACGGCACCCCCGGGGTCCGACCCGAGCTTCGGGAGAAGGTCAAACGCTCGGTCGCCGAGCTGGGATACGTTCCCAACAGCGCGGCGCGTTCACTGGTCACCCGACGCACCGGAGCGGTGGCCGTGGTGATCGCCGAGCCCGAGACCCGGGTCTTCGCCGACCCGTTCTTCGCGCGTCAACTGCGCGGCATCAGCCGCGAGTTGTCGGCCAACGACCTCCAGCTGCTGCTGATGCTGGTCGAGGAGGAGGCCGACTACCAGCGGGTGGGACGCTATCTGGCCGGCGGACACGTCGACGGCACGCTGATGTTCTCGCTGCACGCCAACGACCCGCTGCGCGGCATCGCCGCGGCCTCCGGGCTGCCGACGGTCTTCGGCGGGCGCCCCTGGTGGCCGGGATGGGAGAAGGACGACTCGCTCGTCTACGTGGACACCGACAACCGCGACGGCGCGCGGCGCGCGGTCCGCCACCTCGCGGAGAGCGGTCGCCGGCGGATCGCGGTGATCACCGGGCCGCTCGACCAGACCTCGGCGGTCGACCGACTCGCGGGCTACCGCGACGCGTTGGGGCTGGAGGAGCCGGACCCCGCGCTGCACGCGCACGGCGACTTCACGGTGGACGGCGGCGCCCGCGCCATGGCCGAGCTGCTGGACCGCTCCCCCGCCCCCGACGCCGTCTTCGCCGGCAACGACCTGATGGCCACGGGCGCGCTGCGCACGCTGCGCGCCCGCGGCCTGTCCGTGCCGGAGGACGTCGCGGTCGTCGGCTACGACGACCTCGACCCGGCGGCCTGGGCCGACCCACCGCTCACCACGGTCCGGCAGGACATCGTCCACATGGGCGAGATCATGGCGCGGCTGCTGGTCCGCAGCCTCAACGACGCGCAGACGCCGGTGAGTTCGGTGGTCATCCCGTCGGAACTGGTGGTGCGCGGCTCGGCGTAGCCCCTTGCCGGGGGGAGCGGGGGCGACCACCGGCCGAGTGGGGTGGTCCGTCGCTGTCGGGTGCCGGTGTGTGGGGGGTTGCCCGCGACCACCCTCCGGGTGGAGTGGTCCGTCGCTGTCGGGTGCTGGTACGTGGGGGGTTGCCCGCGCAGTTCCCCGCGCCCCTCAGGACCACCGGGGCGAGGCACCGTCATCCAGTACCGCTACGTGGACGGTTACCCGCGCAGTTCCCCGCGCCCCTCGGGGCCACCGGGGCGAGGCGCCGTCGTCCAGTACCGCTACGTGGACAGTTCCCCGCGCCCCTCAGGGCCAACGGGGCGGGGCGCCGTCGTCAAACGACCGTGGGTGGTTCGGCGGCCCCAGCCCACCGGCCTCCCAGGGGCGCGGGGAACTGCGCGAGCGGCCGACTCCCGAGGCGCGGACGGCGATCCACCCGCGGGCCCGGCTCGGACGCCGCCCCGCCCGCGGGCGCGGACACGGCGCCCGAGCGGCGTCAACGACCCGCGACCAGCTCGTCGTAGACGCTCAGCACCTGGGCGGCCGTGGTGTCCTCGGTCGGCCAACGGCGGGCCTGCGCGGGCCCGGCGATGGCCAGGGCGGCGCGGCGGTCCGGGTCGTCCAGCAGCGCGTTGACCGCCGAGCCCAGCGCCGCGGGCTTGCCGTAGGGGACCAACACGCCGGCGTCACCGACGACTTCGGGTACCCCACCGACGGCGGTCGCCACCAGCGGGACGCCGCGCCGCAGTGCCCCGTCGACCAGCGGGGGCCGGCCGGCCCAACGGGCCGGCAGCAGCGCCAGGTCGGCGATCGGCAGCAGATCGACCGGGTCCTCCCCGGGCGCCAGCAGCCGGACGGGCAGCCGCCCGCGTTCGATCCCGCGCGTCAACGCCCGGTCGTGGCCGTCCGTGGCGAGCGCGAGCAGCGGCTGCGGAAGCCGGTCGCGCCAGTAGCGGGCGGCGGCCAGCAGCAGGTCGAGCCCGCCGTCGCGGCCAGACTTGGCGGCGGCGACCAGCAGCGGGCGGTCCAGGGCGCCCAGGTCCGCGCGGAGCTTGGCGCGGTGTGTCTCGGCGATCCGGTCGGCGTGCGCGGAACGACGCGCCGCCGGAAGTGCGACCGGCGCGAGACGCGCGTCGCGCGCGCCCCGTTGACGCGCCCGATGCACCAGGTCGGAGGTGGAGCCGAGCACCACGGTGGCCGTCCTCGCCACCAGGCGTTCGGAGAGCAGCCGGAGTTGGGCGGTGGGGCCGATGCCGGTCGAGCGGGCGTGCCAGGTGACCACCAGCGGCACGGAACGGCCGCGCAGCGCGAGGGTGGCCAGCAGCCCGGCGCGTATGCCGTGGGCGTGGACCAGGTCGGCGTCGGCGCAGGCCAGCCGCAGCAGCCGCACGGCGGCGAGCGTCGAGTCGACCGGCAGCGGGACGAAGCGGGCCCCGGCCGAGGCGAAGCCGTAGCGGCGCTCGGCCGAGCCGGCGGCGCCCACCGTGACGGCCAGCCCGCGGTCCGCCAACCCCGCCGAGAGCGAGCGCACATGGTCCCCTGTGCCCACCCCTCCCCCGCCCAGGAGCTGCACCACGTGCAGGGACGCACGGCGGCGCGGGGACGGGGGCGAGCTGCTCACGGCGACCTCTCGTTAACTGGACCTGCGGAAACGACGCCGTCGGGCCTCGTCACTACCGCCGACGGCCGGGCCGCCGACACCGACAGCGTACGTCGTCGCGCACAGCGACCCGGCGTTCGCTGGGAGTGTCAACGGCCTCCAGGATGCCAGTCAACCCCCGTACAGCGGTAGCACCGACCACTCACTCGGACGAGGGGGCGCGGCGGTCAGCGCCCCCGCTCGCGCAGTCGCGCCGCCGCGGTCGCCAGCAGCTCCTCGGCGTGGGCGCGGGCCAGCTCGGAGTCCTCCTGGCCGGCGAGCATCCGGGACAGCTCGCGCACCCGGCCCTCGCCGTGCACCAGGCGCACGCCGGAGCTGGTGACGGTGCCGTCGTTGGTCTTCTCCACCACCAGGTGGCGGTCGGCGAACGCGGCGACCTGCGGAAGGTGGGTGACGACCACGACCTGTGCGACGTCGGCGAGCTTGGCGAGCCGGCGGCCGACCTCGACCGCGGCCTTGCCGCCGACGCCGGCGTCCACCTCGTCGAAGAGGTAGGTCGGCACCGGCGCCGCGTCGGCGAAGACGACCTCGACGGCGAGCATCACCCGGGACAGCTCGCCGCCGGAGGCGCCCTTGGCGATGGGGCGGGGCGGGGCGCCGGGGTGCGGGGCCAGCAGCAGCTCCACCTCGTCGGCGCCGTGCGGGCCGAACCGCACGTGGCGGCCCTGGAGTTCGACCAGGTCGTCCGCCTCGTCGGACTCGGTGCCCTCGGTCTGCCGCACGGCGACCTGCACCCTGGCGTGCGGCATGGCGAGCTGGGTCAGCTCCTCGGTGACGGCGTCGGCGAACCGCTTGGCCGCGTCCGTGCGCGCCTCGCTCAACGCGAGCGCCAGCTCGGTCAGCTCCGCGCGCAGCCGGTCACGCTCGGCCGCGAGTTCGCCGATGCGGTCGTCGTCGCCTTCGAGTTCGGTGAGGCGGACGGCGCCCTGCTCGGCCCAGGCGAGCACGGCGTCCAGGCCCGCTTCGGGCCCCTCGCCGTACTTGCGGACCAGGCCGGCCAGCAGCGCCCGGCGTTCCTCCACGACCGCCAGCCGCAGCGGGTCGGCCTCCAACCCGTCGGCGTAGCCCGCCAGCTCGCCGGCCGCGTCGGCCAGCAGGATGCCGACCTCGTTGAGCCGGTCGGCCAGCTCGGCCAGTGCCCGGTCGTGGGAGCGCACCGCCTCCAGCGCCCGGCCGGCGCCGCCGACCAGGGTGACCGCGTCCACGTCCTCCTGGTCGGCCGGGTCGCCGGCGAGCGCGCCGTGCGCCTGCGCGGCGGCGGAGGCCAACGCCTCGACGTGGCCGAGCCGTTCGGCCTCGGCCGCCAGCTCCGCGTCCTCCCCGGCGCGCGGCTCGGCCGCGGCGATCTCGTCCAGGCCGAACCGCAGCAGATCGGCCTCCTGGGCCCTCTCCCGCGCCCTGGTGGTCAACGTCGCCAGCTCGCCGGCGGTCACGCGCAGCCGCTGGTAGGTGTCCTGGTAGGCGGCGAGCGGAACGGAGACCCCCTCGCCCGCGTAGCGGTCCAGCGCCTCCCGCTGTCTGGCCGGGCGCAGCAGCCCCTGCTGGTCGGTCTGGCCGTGCACGGCGACCAGCTCCTCGCCCAGCTCGGCCAGCAGCCCGTTGGGCACCGAACGCCCGCCGACGTGCGCCCGGGAGCGCCCCTCGGCCGAGACGGTGCGGCTGAGCAGCAACGCTCCCTCGTCCAGTTCGGCGCCGGCCTCCTGCGCGCGGCGCGCGGCGGGGGCGTCGGGCGGCAGCGCCATCCGGCCCTCGACCACGGCGGACGGGGCGCCGACGCGTACGTAACCCGCGTCGGCCCGGCCGCCCAGCAGCAGCCCGAGGCTGGTGACGACCATGGTCTTGCCGGCACCGGTCTCACCCGTCACAGCGGTGAAGCCGGAGGACAGCTCGACCACGGCGTCGTCGATCACGCCGAGGCTCTTGATCCGCATTTCCTCCAACACGGATACGACCATACGAGGTTAACGGGCCCCGTGGCGACGACGGTGCCCGAACATCAGTGCGGAGCACCTCGCCAGCCGGCGACCGGCAACGCGAACTTCGCCACCAGCCGGTCGGTGAACGGCGCCCGGTGCAGCCGGGCCAACCGCACCGGCACCGCACCCCGCCGCACCTCGATCCTGGCGCCCGCCGGCAGGTCCACGCTGCGCCGCCCGTCGCACCACAGCACACCGGGCCCCGTGTGCTGCCCCACCTCCACGGCCAGTATCGAGTCCGGCGCGGTGACCAGCGGCTTCGCGAAGAGCGCGTGCGCCGAGATCGGCACCATCAGCAGCGCCTCCACCTCGGGCCAGACCACCGGGCCGCCGGCCGAGAACGCGTACGCCGTCGACCCGGTCGGGGTGGCGCACACCACGCCGTCCCCGCCGAAGCCGGAGACCGGCCGCCCGTCGACCTCGATCACCAGCTCCAGCACGCGTTCCCGCGCGGCCTTCTCGACGGCCGCCTCGTTCAGCGCCCAGTCGGAGTGCAGCAGTTCGCCGTCGCCCAGGACGGTGACGTCGAGCGTCATCCGCTCCTCGACCTCGTAACGCCGGCCCACCACCCGCTCCACCAGGTGGTCCAGGTCCTCCCGCTCGGCCTCGGCGAGAAAGCCGACGCGCCCCAGGTTGACGCCGAGCATCGGGACGCCGGAGGCGCGGGCGAACTCGGCGCCGCGCAGCAGCGTCCCGTCACCGCCGAGCACCACCAGCAGCTCGCAGCCGTCCAGCACCCGGCCGTCGCAGTCGGTCTTCGCGACCCGCTCGACGGCGTCCGGCAACGGCAGGTCGGCGGCCTCCTCGGCCAGCAACCGCACCCCGACGCCCTGCCCCAGCAGCCCGGCGACGACCCGCTCCGCGCTGCGCACGGCGGCGGGGCGCCCGGTGTGGGCGAGCACGAACACCGTGCGGGGCGGATCCTCGGGCCCTCGCTCGTCACGCGGCTCGGCTTCTTCGCTGGTCACTTCGGTCACCTGGGCCCTTCCGTCACGGCTCGGTGCACGGCGGCCGGGTCCAGGGCGGGTGCTCCGGCGCGCAGCCACAGGAAGTATTCAACATTGCCCGAAGGCCCGGGGAGCGGACTCGGAGCCACGCCCCTCGCCCCGAGCCCCAGCTCGGCGGCGCGTCGCCCGACGCCGAGCACCGCCTCCTCGCGCAGCGCGGCCGAACGCACCACCCCGCCGCTGCCCAGCCGTTCCCGCCCGACCTCGAACTGCGGCTTCACCATCAGCACCAGGTCCGCCTCGGGCGCGGCGCAGCGCACCAGCGCCGGCAGCACCAGCCCCAACGGGATGAACGACAGGTCGCCGACCACGAGATCGACGAGGCGCCCGCCGACGTCCTCCGGCGTCAACTCCCGTACGTTGGTCCGATCCCTGACGGTGACCCGCTCGTCCGCCCGCAGCCGCCACGCCAACTGCCCGTACCCCACGTCGACCGCGATCACGCCCGCGGCGCCGGCCCGCAGCAGCACGTCGGTGAACCCGCCGGTCGAGGCGCCGGCGTCCAACGCCACCCGCCCCTCCACCCGCAGCCCGAGCCGGGTGAACGCCTCCAGCGCACCGGCCAGTTTGTGACCGCCGCGGGAGACGTACCCGGGATCGTCCGCGTCCTCGCGGACGACCAGCGCCGCGCTGGTCGCGACCTGCGTCGCCGGCTTGGCGGCGGGGTTGCCGTTGACGGTGACCCGCCCGGCCTCGATCAGGCCACGCGCGTGGTCACGGGAACGGGCCAGCTTGCGGCGCACCAGTTCCGCGTCGAGCCGGCTGAGCCGTCGCTGTGTCGCTGCCACGGGGGCGTTCAGCTCCTGGGGTGTTCGGGGGCCCGCGGCACCGGCGGGCCGGATGGCTGCTCGTCAAGCGCGGCCAGCGTCCGCCGCAGGCCGTCGTGCACATCCTCGTACACCTCGCGGTGGCCCCCGACACCGAGTTGGTCCACGTCGGCCAGCCGCGCCAGCACCGCGTCCACCGGCCCGTGCCCGGTGCCGGTCACCCCCACCCCCAACGGGGCGGGCCCTTCGGCCTCTTCCGCCGGCTCCTCGGGCACCTGGGGCACCTGGGGCTCACCGGGCTCATCGATCTGCGCGGAACACATGCCCCGACGCTACCCGCTCGGGCCGCTCGGGCCCCGACAACGGCACCCCCGCCGGGGGTGCTCCCCCGGCCGCCCATACGCGCCACGACCAACCGGGGGCGCGGGGAACCGCGCGAGCAAGCCACCACCGGGCCGAGGACGACAACCCACCCGACCAGCGCGGCACCACGGTCGACCAACCCCCGCCACCCATGCACCGCGCAGTTCCCCGCGCCCCTCACGGGCCACCGCCGGCACAACGCGCACCCGACCACCCACACACGCCACGACCAACCAGGGGCGCGGGGAACGGCGCGAGCAACCACCCACCGGGCCGAGGACGACAACCCACCCAACCAGCGCGGCACCGCGGTCGACCAACCCCCGCCACCCAGCGGCGAAAGTCCACCCCCGTCACCACCCCAGCGCCGCCAGCGCCCCCTCCGCGTCCGGCGCCACGTCCGCCGACCACGCCGCCGCGCACAGCGCCCGCAGCCCGTCAACCGGGTCCGCACCGCCGACACCCCCGGCCGCACGGACGGCCAGGCGGCCCGACTCCGTGCCGGCCCACCACCCCCCGCACCGGTACCCGCCGTCGGCGGCCGACCGCACCTCGGGGTGCGGGGCGAGCAGGCCGCGCAGGTCGGCCGCGACATAGGTCGGCCGGTGCCTCGGCTCGGCGGCCAGCAGCTGGGCCGGGTCCGCCACGCCGGTGAGCACCAGCAACGAGTCCACGCCCCCCGCCCACGCGCCCTCGATGTCCGTGTCCAGCCGGTCACCGACCACCAACGGCCGCCGCGCGCCCGTCCGGATGATCGTCTCCCGGTGCATCGGCGGCTGCGGCTTGCCGGCCACGACCGGGGCGCGGCGGTGGCCGTTGGCGATCCGCACCACCTCGACCGCCGCGCCGTTCCCCGGCGCGATGCCTCGCCCGCTGGGGATGGTCAGGTCGGTGTTGGAGGCGTACCACGGCAGGCCGCGGTTGACCGCGAGCGCGGCCTCCGTGAGGACGCCCCACGGCAGGTCGGGGCCGCCGTAGCCCTGGACGACGGCGGCCGGTTCGTCCTCCGCCGAGTCCACCGGCGTCAACCCCCGTTCGGCCAAAGCCACCCGCAGCCCCTCGCCGCCGGCGCACAGCACCCGCGCGCCGGCCGGCAGGGCCTCCGCGATCAGCCGGGCGACGGCCTGCGCCGAGGTGACGACCTCGTCGGGTTCGGCGGGAACGCCCAGCGCGGAGAGGTGCTCGGCCACGGTCCCGGGCGTGCGGGCGGCGTTGTTGGTGACATACGCGAGCCCCATCCCCGCCTCGCGCGCCTCCGCGAGCGCCGGGACGGCGTGCGGCACGGCGGCGCCGCCCGCGTAGACCACTCCGTCCAGGTCCAACAGCGCCGTGTCGTAGGCCCGGTGCAGCGGCTCGGTGGAGCCGGAGGGGCGTGTCCTGAGGTCGTTCGTCGAGTCAGCCATCGCACGGCATCATCGCGCACGGCCGCGCGGCTTACCATGCCAGGATGCATGTAGCGGGCCTCACCCTCGCCCCGTTCCACGCCGTGCGCTACCAACCCCAGCGCGTGCGCGATCTGGCCGCCGTCACCTCACCCCCCTACGACGTGGTCGTCCAACCGGACGGCCGAAAACGCCTGGAGACCGCCGAACCCCACAACGTGGTCCGGCTGATCCTCCCGGAGGGCGCCGACCACGCCGCCGCCGCCGCGCGGCTGCGCCACTGGCGCGCCAACGGCGTGCTGACCGCCGACCCCCGCCCCGGGCTGTACGTGTACGAGCAGCGCACCGAGGCGGCGGGCGTGCTGCAACGCGGGCTGCTGGGCGCGCTGGCGCTCTCCCCGCCGGCCGCGGGCGTGGTGCTGCCGCACGAGAGCGTGATGGCGGACGTCGTCGAGGAACGGGCGTCGCTGATGCGGGCGACCCACGCCAACCTCGAACCCCTGCTGCTCTCCTACCGGGGCGACCCGGCCGGCCCCGCCGCGACCGCCGTCGAGCGCGCCGCGGAGGGCCGCCCGCTGCTGGACACCGTCACCCCCAACGGGGTGCGCCACCGTGTCTGGCCGATCCACGACCGCTCCGAACAGGCGGCCGTCAACGTGGAGTTGGCCCACCACCGGGCGCTGATCGCGGACGGTCACCACCGTTGGGCGACCGCGCTGCGGCTGCACGGGGAGCACGGCGGGCGCCCGCCGTGGGACCGCACCCTGGTGCTGCTGGTGGACGCCGCGCGCCACCCGCTGCGGGTGCGGGCGATCCACCGGGTGCTGCCCTGGCTGACCCCGGACGACGCGCTGCGCCGCCTGGGCGGCGCCTTCCGCGCCACCCGGGTGCCCGGCCCGCCGGAGTCCGCGCTGGCTCGGCTGGGGGCCGCCGAGGGCCCCGCGCTGCTGCTGGCCGACGGTGACGCGTTCCATCTGCTGGACCGGCCGTGCCCCGAGCTGCTGGCGCGCACCGTTCCGCAGGACCGGCCGTCCCGCTGGCGGGAGTTGGACGCGACGGTGCTGCACTCCGCGCTGGTCGACCACCTCTGGTGTCCCGGCCGGGAGGCCGCGGGCGACGGCGCCCGGGTGCGCTATCTGCACGACGCGCCCAGCGCCCTCGGCGAGGCCCGCCGGCTCGGCGGCAGCGCGGTGCTGCTGCGGCCGGTGAGCGAGGCGACGGTGCGCGAACTGGCCGAGGCGGGCGTGGTGATGCCGCAGAAGTCGACCTCGTTCGGGCCCAAGCCGGCGAGTGGTCTGGTGCTGCGTGACCTGGCCGACGAGGCGCCCGACCGGATTGCCGACGAAAGTTAGGACAGGCTAACCTCACTCCCAGTCCCCCGTTCTGCGACTTGGAGTTCCATGCGCGGTCAGCCCTACACCCGCGACCACCCCGCCCTCGGCACCTTCTCCCTGCGACCGGTCGACCCCGACGTCGACTGCCCGCTGCTGCACCGCTGGCTCACCCACCCCAAGGCGGTCTACTGGATGATGACCGAGGCGACTCTCGACGATGTCGTCGAGGAGTACCGCACCATCGACGCCGACCCGGCGCGCACCGCCCACCTCGGTCACCACGACGGCACGCCCGCCTTCCTGGTCGAGACCTACGACCCGGCGCGCGAACCCGTCGGCACGACCTACCCGGTGCGCGAGGGCGACATCGGGATGCACTTCCTCGTCGCGCCCACCGGAACGCCGCTCCACGGCTTCACCCTGGCCGTGATCGAGACCGTGATGGAGCTGCTCTTCGCCGACCCCGCCCACCAGCGGGTCGTCGTCGAGCCCGACGCCGGCAACAAGGCGGTCCACCGACTCAACGAAGCCGTCGGGTTCCTACCGGAGCGGGAGATCGAACTCCCGGACAAGACCGGGCTTCTGAGCTTCTGCACCCGCGCACAGCACCAGGCAGCCGTCAGCCAGCGACACCCCGGAGCGGCCCGATGACCCCCACGACACCCACCCCCGACTCCACCGTCGCCCACCTCAACCCCGAGTACTGGGAGCGGGCCACCCGCCTGCTGATACGCAAGGCGATCGCCGAGTTCTCCCACGAACTGCTGCTCGCCCCCAAGGAGCAGCCCGACGGCAGCTACGCCCTGCACAGCGACGACGGCTCCGTCGTCTACCGCTTCGAGGCCCGCCGCCTGACCCTCGACCACTGGCTGGTCGACCCGGCCAGCATCACCAGGGAACGCGCCGGCGAACGGCTGCCGTTGGACGCCCTCGACCTGATCCTCGAATTCCGCGAGTCGCTCCAGCTCAGCGACGAGATCCTCCCCGTCTATCTGGAGGAGGTCAGCTCCACGCTGGCCAGCGCCGCCTATCGCCTCACCCACCGCGCGCACGACCCCGCCGCCCTCGCGACGACCGACTTCCAGACCGTCGAGGCCGGCATGTTCGAGGGCCACCCCTGCTTCGTCGCCAACAACGGCCGCCTGGGCTTCGACTCCGCCGAGTACCACGCCTACGCGCCCGAGGCCGGCGCCCCCCTCCACCTGACCTGGCTCGCCGCCCACCGCGACCACGCCACGTTCACCGCCTGCGCCGACCTCGACTACGACTCCCTGCTCGCCGGCGAGCTGAGCGAGGCCGAACGGGCGACGCTCGCCCGGCGGATGACCGACCTCGGGTTGAACCTGGACGACTACTACCTCCTGCCCACCCACCCCTGGCAGTGGCGGAACAAGATCTCCGTCACCTTCGCCGCCGAAGTCGCCCAGCGCCGCCTGGTCCATCTCGGCGGCAGCGAGGACCGCTACCGCGCGCAGCAGTCGATCCGCACGTTCTTCAACCAGGACCACCCCGAGAAGCACTACGTGAAGACCTCGCTCTCGGTCCTCAACATGGGCTTCGTCCGCGGCCTCTCCGCCCGCTACATGCGCGTCACCCCGGCCATCAACGACTGGCTGCTCGAACTGGTCAACGGGGACGAGGTGCTGCACCGGTACGGTTTCGGCATCCTCAGGGAGCACGCCGCGATCGGCTACCACCCGCGGCACTACGAGGAGGCCGCGCCGAAGCGCTCCTCCTATCTCAAGATGCTCGCCGCCCTCTGGCGCGAGAGCCCGCTCCCCGCGCTGGCCCCCGGCCAACGGCTCGCCACCATGGCCTCGTTGCTCCACGCCGACCCCGAAGGCCCGTCGTTCGTCGGCGGGTTGATCAAGGAGTCGGGGCTGCCCGCCGAGCGGTGGCTGCGCCGCTATGTCGACGCCTACCTCGTCCCGCTGGTCCACTGCGCCTACGCGCACGACCTGGTGTTCATGCCGCACGGCGAGAACGTGATCCTGGTCCTGGAGAACGGCGTCCCCGTCCGCGTCCTGATGAAGGACCTCGCCGAGGAGATCGGCGTCCTCAACGAGGACCGCGAGGTGCCCGAGGACGTCGCACGCGTCCGCTTCCCCACCCCCGAAGACGACCTCTGGCCGCTGTCGGTCTTCACGGACGTCTTCGACTGCGTCTTCCGCTTCCTCAACGCGATCCTGGTCAACGACGGCCTCCTCGACGAGGACACCTTCTGGCGCACCGTCTCGGAGGCCGTCACCGACTACCAGCGCTCGGTGCCCGAACTGGCGGAGAAGTTCGCACGCTACGACCTCTTCGCCGACACCTTCCACCGGGTCTGCCTCAACCGCCTCCAGCTGAAGAACAACAAGCAGATGGTCGACATCGAGAACCCCGACGAGGACCAGTCCCACCTGGTCGGCCAACTGGACAACCCGCTGGCCGACCACCGCCCCGCGGAGCGCTAGGAACCCGACTCAGTCCCGGTCGCCCGTCACTCCCCGGTCCAGCTCCTCGTCCAGCTCCGGGTCCAGGGCGTCGACGAACTCGATCCCGTCCAACTCCGCCAGCCGGTCGGAGGCGTTGGTGGTGCCGCCCTGGTCCGCCTCCAGCGCCTTGGCGAACCACTCCCGCGCCTCCGACTCCCGGCCCACGGAGAGCAGCGCGTCCGCGTAGGCGTAACGCAGCCGCGCGGTCCACGGGTGCACCGCCGTGGAGGACAGCTCCGAACTCTGGAGCGTCACCACGGCGGCATCCGGCTGCCCCAGATCGCGCCGCGCGCCGGCCGCGACCAGCCGCATCTCGACCTGCCCCGCCCGGTCGAGCCGCTTCACCTCGGGCTCGCCGGCCATCGCCAGCGCCCGCTCGGGACGGCCGATGCCGCGCTCGCAGTCCGCCATGATCGGCCACAGATGCGTCGAACCGGTCATGCGCTTGGCCGCGCGGAACTCGTTGAGCGCCTCCGAGTACTTCGCCACCCCGTAGGCGGCGAAGCCGGCGGCCTCCCGCACCGCGCCGACCCGCGAGGCGAGCCGCAGCGCGGTCCTGGAGTACTCGTAGGCGCGCTGCGGGTTCTCGTCCAGCAGCTTGGCGACCATCACCAGGTTCTTCGCGACGTCCTCGGCCAGCGTCTTGGGCAGGCTCATCAGCTCCTGCCGCACGGAACGGTCGATCTCCTCGCCCGTCACGTCGTCCGGGATCGGCAGCCGCCGCTGCGGCGGGCGCCCCGAACGCTCACCCCGGTCGCGGTCGTCACGCCGGTAGCCACCGCCACCACCGCGGTCGTCGCGCCGGTACCCGCCACCGCGCGGCCGGTCGTCACGGCGGAACTCCCGCCGCCCGTCGCCGCCCTGGCGGGGCCCACGGTCCCGGTCACGGTCGTCGCGACGGTACCCACCGCCGCCGCCCGGCCGGTCGTCGCGACGCGGCCGGTCGTCTCGACGGTACCCACCGCGTTCACGGTCGCGATCGTCCCGCCTCGGACGGTCGTCCCGGAAACGATTCTCACGCGGACGATCGTCACGCGGCCGGTCATCCCGCCTCGGCCGGTCATCCCGGAAACGACCCCCGCCGCCCGGCCGGTCATCCCGCCGCCGCCGATCGTCACGGCGGTACCCACCGCCGCTGCCGCCGCCCGGCCGGTCATCGCGGCCACGGTCGTCACGACGGAACCCCCGGTCACGGTCCCGATCGTCCCGCCTCGGACGGTCGTCCCGGAAACGATTCTCACGCGGACGATCGTCACGCGGCCGGTCATCCCGCCTCGGGCGATCATCCCGGAAACGACCCCCGCCGCCCGGCCGGTCATCCCGACGCGAACGGTCGTCACGGAACCGGTCGTCACGGCGGTACCCACCGCGGTCGCCGTCCCGGTCCCGGTTCCTGTCGCGGTCGCGGTCGCGGTCGTTCCATCGAGGACGATCGTCCCTGGGACGGTCGTCGCGCCGGAAGTCCCCGCGGTCGCCGCCGCCCTGGCGCGGCCGGTCGTCACGACGGAAACCGCCGCCCCGGCCATCCTGCCGAGGACGGTCGTCACGGCGGAACTCCCGCCGGCCGTCCCCGTCCTGGCGCGGCCGGTCGTCACGACGGAAACCGCCGCCCCGGCCATCCTGCCGAGGACGGTCATCGCGGCGGAACTCCCGCCGCTCGCCGCCGCGCCAGCCCTGCTGTCCGGAACGCGGCCGGTCGTCGTCACGGCGAGCCCCGGAAGCGCCACCGCGCCCACGCGCGTCGCGCTCCGGCCTTTCCGAGGAACGGTCGTCGGAAGAGTCAGACATCGCCGTGACCCCTTTCTTCTCTCTCCATGCAATGGTGCCAGAAACAAAAAAGGGACCTCTGGTTCCCCAGCCAGTTACGCTGGGGAACCAGAGGTCCCATCAATGATTGTCCGGCGGCGTCCTACTCTCCCACACGGTCCCCCATGCAGTACCATCGGCGCTGAAGAGCTTAGCTTCCGGGTTCGGAATGTAACCGGGCGTTTCCTCTCCGCCATGACCACCGAAACACTAAAAGAAGTGCTCCAAGCGAACAAGCACACTGTTCAGTTTGAAAGCACAACAAGTGCGATGTTTGAATTCACAGTGGACGCGAGCATCTATGGACAAGCCCTCGGCCTATTAGTACCGGTCAACTCCACCTATCACTAGGCTTCCATCTCCGGCCTATCAACCCCGTGGTCTCCAGGGAGCCTTACCCCATCAAGT
>NZ_VDGT01000022.1 GCF_006335015.1 Streptomyces sedi | reverse complement strand
TCACTCCCGCAGCCAGGCCTGTGATCCGCCGATTACTGATGATCACCGCACGCGTTGAGTTCCCCACCACCTCACCATGATCAACCCTCCAGGCTCGACGACCCCTGCCTACCGTGCACGAGCTCGTTAGAGTGGCCATCCGCACCACGAGAAGCCGGTCAGGGGAGGGGACACGTCAGTGTCCGATGGACTTTTTGAGTCGCAAGGTCAGAAGCGGTCGCCACGAGGAGGCTGGAGACGGGACGCAGCGCGTCCCGATCCCTACGATCCGCTCAAGCTGGAGAACTTGGGGCGAAGCATCGAGGCAGAGATGCTACGGATGCGACCGAGACCCATCACGAACGTCCCCCCGATGTACGGCGCTGGGATCTACGCGATCTACTACGTGGGCGACCACGAGCTCTACCAGGAGATCGCCGATGAGTGCCGCACGCCTATCTACGTCGGAAAGGCGGCGTACAAGGGCGGACGCAAGGGGCTGACGACATCTGAGAAGGATCAGGCCCCGTTGTGGACGCGCATAAACGAGCACCGAGTATCGCTGGAGCACGCTCACGATCTGGACGCCGAGGACTTCCGCGCCCGGTACCTCGTCGCTGAGGAATTCTTCGTAACCTTGGCAGAACAACTCATGATCCGACAGTTCCGCCCAGTGTGGAATACGCTCGTAGATGGGTTCGGCAACCACGCCCCGGGCGGCAAGAGGACAGCCCAAGCTCGGCCGCCCTGGGACGAGCTCCACCCCGGTCGGCCGTGGTCCACCCCGGATCGCATGCCCACGCCAAGCAAGCAGTCTGCCGCCGAGTCCCGGAAACGCGTCCTGGCCCATTGGAGGCTGCGAAGGGAGACGCCCGTCGTTCCAGGCATCCCGATGGATTGAGGCCGTTGCGCTACCGCGGCGGAGTGCGACAGCCACCATGCCTTCGAGGGCCGACTTGCCAACTCAGATGACCTGGCCTAACCGCCCCGTCCGTAGAACGCACCGTGGTCACTTCTCGACTGTCTGGAGTAGTGCGGCCGTGGCGTGGGGGCCGGTGCCGGCCGGACGGAGCGGTCGGCGACATGGGCGAGCGTTCCGTCCTCGCACGCCAGGGAGCCGTCAGGGCGCGCAGCGTCAAGGCGGTGTCCTTCGGGTCGTCGCCGCCGGATGGCCGAATACCCGCGGGACGCGACGGGGGGCTACGCGGTGGCGCGGCCTCGCTGGGCGGTTTCTGGTGACAGCACGTCGGCCAGTTCCTCCGTCAGGCGGGCCTTGGAGCGGGCGCCGACGAGGGAGCGGATCGGTTGGCCGGCCTGGAAGAGGAGGAGGGTGGGGGCGGCGAGGACGCCGTAGGTGGTGGGGGTTTCGGGGTTGTGGTCGATGTCGAGGGTGACGACGCGCAGGGTGTCGGGGTGTTCGGCGGCGAGGGCGGTCAGGACGGGGGCCAGCATCCGGCACGGTGGGCACCAGTCGGCGGTGAAGTCGACGAGCACGGGGAGTTCGGAGGCAAGGACCTCCGAGGCGAAAGTGGCGTCGGTGACGGGGGTGACGGGGGCGACAGGGATGGGGTGGGGCATGGCGGGCCTCTCAGTGTGGGTGGGAGGGGGGTGTGAAGACGCAGGCGGGGGCGGGGGCGGGGGCGGTCGCGGCCTCGGCGTGTTGGAGGCGGCTGCGGACCTCGTCCCTGACCTGGGTCAGCTCGGCTATGACGGCGTCGAGTTCGGCGAGCTTGGCGCGGTAGGTGGCCAGCGAGGCGGGGCAGACGTCGCCGCTGGGGTGGCCGGCGCGCAGGCATTCGACGAAGGGGCGGGTCTCCTCCAGGCCGAAGCCGAAGTCCTGGAGGACGCGGATCTGCCGCAGCAGTCGGAGGTCGTTCTCGTCGTAGTCGCGGTGTCCCCGGTGGTCACGGCGCGCGGGGAGCAGCCCGAGTGACTCGTAGTGGCGCAGTGCGCGGGGGCTGGTGCCGGCCAACGCGGCCAGTTCTCCGATGCGCATGGGCTCCCCTCGGCCGTCGTGGCGACCGGCGGCGACCGGTCGTCCACGACGGTAGGCCCTGACGTCGGTGTCAACGCCAGCCCCCGGTGGGTGGGAGCGTCAGGCGAGGTTCGTGATGCGCGGGTGGTGGTAGAGGGCGCGGATGGCGGCGTCGGTGTTGCTGTCGGTCACGACGTCGGGCCAGGCCAGGAACCAGGTCCAGTGCGGCTGCTCGGCCAGCACCTCGGGCGTCGGCAGGTCGCCGACCTCGCCGAGGCCGAGGGGGCGTCCCTCGGCGAGGGTCAGCAGGTTGGCGTGGTGTTCGGGTTCGTAGTGGTTCTTGTAGGTGTCCATGGCCAGCACGTCCACGACGTCGTGGCCCGGGTAGTAGGGGGCGAACGGTGCGGCCTCCCCGTAGGCGGCGTTGGGGCTCCAGACCCACAGGAGGTTGCGCAGCCCGTGGTGGTGGACCAGCCGGTCGAAGAGCTGGCGCCAGAGGGCGACGAGGCGGGTGGGCTGGGCTCCCCACCAGAACCAGGGGCCGTTCATCTCGTGGTACGGCCGCCACAGCACCGGCACGTCGGCGTCGGCGAGTTGGCGCAGCACGGCCGCCGCCGTGTCGACCTGGGCGCACCAGCGGGCGTGGAGCGCGGTGCCCGGTTCCAGCACGGAGTCGAAGTCCGCCGGGGCGAGGTCGCGGATGATCCCACCCTGGAACTCGACGGGTTCGTCGTCGGTCGGGCAGACGGAGTGCCAGGTGTAGGTGATGACCGCGCCGCGCCGGTGCCAGGCGATGGCCTGCTCGGCGTTGGCCTCGCGGCGGTCGACGGCGTCGAGGGTGCCCGGCGCTGAGAAGCCGATCTCGCCGCCCCAGACGGCGGGGACGTGGTCGGTGATGCCGGTGAGGCGTTCGGTCCAGGCGGAGCCGTGGCGTGGCTGGTTGTGCTGGCCGGAGAGGGTGGTCTCGCCGGTGGCGCGGTGGAGGCGGTCGAGCAGCCGGCGGGCGGCCGGGGTGGCGTCGGGGGTGACGGGCGGGAACGGTGCGGCGGTGGACTGTGCGGCGCTGGACTGTGCGGCGACGGGCGGCTGTTGGGGTGGCATGAGGGCACGGTACCGGCGCTGAGCTGGGGTGACGAGGGTCGGTCCGGGCCGCGGGGCCGGGGAACGGACGGCACGCGGTCGGGAGCCGGCGCGTGGCCGGAACCGGGCGGCCTGAGGAGGGAGAGTGGGCCCGAGCGCGTGGTCGGCCACCTGCCAGTCCACGGTCAACTCGCGCTGGTCAAGGAGAGTGAGGCAGAAATCGACGCCCGGTCAGTCCGCGCGCTGGGTGCGGTGGATCTCCCCATGATGTGATGGATCGCGCCAAGCATCGTCGATGGAGGGGGCCATTGATGCCCGTCAGCAGGCTGCGCGACATCCCGGGGATCGGGGTGGACGCGCTCGGGGACCGGGCAGACGCCCTGGCCGACCCCGAGCTGTTGCGGCTGGAGAATCTGGACACCGATCTGCGACCGCCGCACGCCGCGGTGGTCGCCACCCACCAGGCGATCGACCTGGACTCCGCCAACAGCTATCTGCCGTTCCAGGGCAGCGGCGAGCTGAGGCGGGCGGCGACCGCCCACGTGGGCAGGATCGCGGAACGTTCCTACGACCCCGAGACGGAGTGCGTCTCGGTGGCCGGCGGGCTCAACGGGGTGCTCAACGCGCTGCTGGCCACCGTCGAACCGGGCGACGAGGTGGTGCTGACCGACCCGGTCTACGCGGGGCTGGTCAACCGGGTGCGGCTGGCGGGTGGCGTGCCGCGGTTCGTGCCGTCGCGGCCGACGCCCGGGGGCTGGCGGGTGGAGCCCGAGGAGTTGGCCGCCGCCGTCGGACCGCGCACGGCCGCCGTGTTGCTGATGAGCCCGGCGATGCCGAGCGGGGAGCTGTTGGGCGCCGAGCACTGGGCGGCGCTGGCCGAGCCCTGCCGACGGCACGGCGCCTGGTTGATCTACGACGCGGCGATGGAACGCGTCCGCTTCGACGGCCTGCCGCCGCAACACCCGGCCGCCGAGCCGGGCTTGGCGGAACGCACCATCACCGTCGGCTCCGCCTCCAAGGAGCTGCGGATGATCGGCTGGCGGGTCGGCTGGGTGGTGGGCCCGGCGGAGATCGTCGCGGACATCAGGATGGTGGGGTTGACCAACGTGGTCGCCCCGGTGGGGCTGGCCCAACGCGCGGTGGCTGAGGCGCTGACCGCGCCGGACGCGGACGCCGACGTGGCGGCGGCGACGGACGAGTGGCGGCGGCGGGCCGAGACGGTGGTCGCCGAGCTGGCCGGCTATCCGCTGGTCCGGCCGGGCGGCGGCTGGTCGTTGCTGGTGGACGCGGATCAACTGGGCTTTACGGCGAGCGAGTTCTCCGAACGCCTGCTGACCAGGGGCAAGGTGGTCGCCACCCCGATGGACGGCTGGGGCCCGAGCGGCGGGCGTTACGTTCGGCTCGTCTACTCCAACGAGCCGGTGCACCGGCTGACGGGCCTGGCCGAACGGGTCAGGTCCGCCCTGCTGTGACCCTGACGGTGCGAGCGGTCGGCCGGACGGGGTGAACGGGCCGCGCGCGGGGGGCGCGGGGAAGTTCCCCGCGCCCCCGGCGTGCGTTCTGCCGTTCACTCCCCCAGGGGCACCGTCGTCTCGCCGCCGTCCGGCCAGCGGACCTGGGCGGTCTCCGCGTCCGGGAAGCTGACCGAGGGGGCGGGCGGCAGCCCGGCGTCGGCCTCGGTGCGGCCGAGGAAGACCGCCACCGCGTGTAGCTGCCCGGCGCCCCGGTAGGCGGGGGTCGCGCTGTGCGGGCCGAGGGCGTTGGTGCCCTCGGAGCGGTGCACCGTGATCTCGCCGCCCGCCGGGTGCAGCGGAAGCAGGGCGCTGGTCAGCCCGTCGGCGCGGCGCACCACACCGCCGGCGGAGGCGGCCGGCGGGAGGTCGTCGGCGAGTGCGTGGCCGCCGACCAGCAGCCGGTGGTCGCCCGCCGGGTGGCCGACGCGCGCCAGCCGCACCTCCCACGGGCCGCGCACCGCGGACGCCGTGGTCACCCAGGGGCCGCGCGCCCACCCCAGGCTGTCGGCGGTCTCCTCGTCCGGCCAGTGCGCGCGGTGCCGCGAGACGGCGAACTCGTCGGTGAGGGCGAGCCGTTGGAACGGGCTGCGGTGCGCGGGAACGCCGTCCGCGTCCAGCGGGGTGACCTGGCCGTCGTAGGCCACGCCGTCCCGCGCGTCGCCGTCCCGCTGGTGGATGTCGCGCCCGGCGGCGGGGGAACGGGTGGCGCCCAACTCGGGCCCGGTGTGGGTGGAGTAGGCGACGCGGGCGTAGAACGGGTCGTCGCGGCCCGGCTGGTGCGGCGGGGTGTGGTCGGTGCCGTGGTTGGCGACGCGGACGACGCCGTCGGCGCGGGTGCCGGAGGCGAGCCAGCCGGGCACGGGCAGGGCGCGGGTGAAGTCCCCGCGTTCGACGGGTGACTCCTCCTCGGTGGCGGCCCACACCGGGTGGTCGGCGGGCAGCAGCAGGCCGGCCATGCCCTTGCTGGCCCAGTAGGGCGAGGCGGGGCCCGAGTAGGTCTGCCGCACCGGCTCGAAGCGGTGGTGCCAGCCGAGGGAGAGCACCCCTTCCTCGGCGGTGGCGCCCCGGTCCACGAAGTGGCGGAGCATCCCGGAGGCGATCCGCCGGGTGCGTCCCGGCGGCAGCGGCGAGGCGTCGAAGACCGCGCCGGTCCAGAACGGCGCGGCGGCGGCGAACCGGTAGGTGAGCGAGCGTCCCTGGAAGAGCGGCCCGCCGTCGGCGGCGACCAGGTGTTCGGCGTCGGCGAGGAAGGCCCGCAGCCGCGCGCGGTACCGCTCGGCGAGCCCCGGCTCGGCGTCGGCGCCGGAGATCCGGGTGTACCAGAGCGGGTAGAGGTGCATCGCCCAGGCGTTGTAGTAGTCGAAGTTCCGGAACTGGCCGCGCTGTTGGGCGCCGTCGGTGTACCAGCCGTGGCCGGCGTACCAGCCCTCGGTCTCGTCGATGGCGTAGGCGATGTCGCTGGCCTGGTGGGGCGCGCCCACGGAGCGGAGGAACGCGGCGACGGTGGCGCGGAACCACACCCAGTTGTTCTCCGGGACCCAGACGTCGGCCATCTCGGACAGCCAGTCGACCGTCCGTTCCTGGACCTCGGCCGGCAGCCGGTCCCAGAGCAGCGCGCGGGTCTCGTGGAGGCCGAGGGCGACGGAGGCGGCCTCGACCCTGGCCTGCGGGATGTCCAGCGGGCGGGGCCAGGCGTGGGGGTGGGCGGGGTCGGTGCCGGCGGCCAGGCCCTCGGCGTAGGGCGCCAACAGCTCGGGCGCGCGCGGGTCTTCGAGGTTGGCGCCGCCGGTCCGGAACGCGGCGAGCAGGAACGTCCTGGCGTAGCCCTCAAGCCCGTCGCTGTGCTTGCCGGAGCGGCTGGGCGGCCCGGGGAGGTGGATGAGGGAGTTGCCGGGGGTCGCGTGCGGGCGCACGGCGGCCAGCAGCCGGTCGGCCGTGGCCAGCCAGTCCGCCCTGGTCCAGCCGGTGTGGGGGGAGAGTTCCGGGTCGTGGTGCGCTTCGGTCACTTGATGCCACCTTCGGTGAGTCCGGCCCGCCAGCGCCGCTGAAGCGGGATGAACAGCAGGATCAGCGGAATGGTGGCGACGGCGGAGCCGACGACGACCATCCGCGTGTAGTCGGGGTTCTGGTCGACGGCGGTGTTCCAGACGAAGAGTCCCTGCCCGAGGGTGAAGAGGTCGTTGTTGGTGATCATGACCATGGGCAGGAAGAAGTTGTTCCAGATCGCGATGAACTGGAAGAGGAAGATCGTCAGCGCGCCCGGCCCCATCAGCCGCAGCCCGACGGAGAAGAAGGTGCGCAGCTCGCCGGCGCCGTCCATGCGGGCCGACTCCAGCAGCTCGTTGGGGATCGCGCCCGAGGAGTAGGCGCGGGCGAGATAGACGCCGAACGGGTTGACCATGACGGGGATCAGCACCGACCACATGGTGTCGGTCATGCGGATCTCGGACATCATCAGGTACATCGGCACGACGATGGCGGTGTGCGGGACCAGCACGCCGGCGATCACCAGGCCGTACCACTTCTCCCGGCCGGGGAACTCGAACTTGTCGAAGGCGTAGCCGGCCGCGACCGACACCAGTGTGGCGACGGCGGCGCCGCCGAAGGCGTAGACGGCGGTGTTCAGCAGCCAGCGGCCGTAGAGCCCGCCGTCCTGGGTGAAGAGGTCGCGGACGTTCTCCCAGACGTGGAAGCCGGTCGAGGGCGCGAAGCCGTTGCTGCCGTAGAGGTCGGGCAGCGACTTGGTGACGCCGAAGAGCAGCCAGACCAGCGGCATCAGCGTGTAGAGCGCGGCCAGCGCGCACAGCAGGGTGGCAAAGGAACGCCGCATCCACCAGGCGCGGTCGCCGCTGCCGACCTGGGTTCCCACGGTGCTCATCGCAGCGCCCTTCTGTTGGAGATCTTGGTGACGGTGAAGGACAGCACGCCGGCCAGGACGGCGACGAGCACGGAGACCGTGGCCGCGTAGTGGTAGTCGTTGGACTGGAAGGCGGCGGTGTAGGACAGCATGTTGGGCGTCCAGGTGCTGCTCACCGAGCTGTTGCCGGAGGCCTGGAGGATGTACGGCTCGGTGAAGAGCTGGAGCGAGCCGATGATGGTGAAGAGCGTCGCGACCATCATCGCGGGCAGCACCTGCGGCAGCTTGACGCGCAGCCCGATCCTGGCCTCGCCCGCGCCGTCGAGCCTGGCGGCCTCGATGGTGGAGCGCGGGATCGCCTGGAGCGCGACGAAGATCAGCACCACGTTGAAGCCGAGGTTGCTCCAGACCGCGATGTTGACCAGGGAGAAGAGCACGGTGGCGCCGTGCAGGAAGTCGACTTCCCAGCCGAGCACTTCCAGCCCGTCGATCACCGGGCTGAGCCCCGGGGTGTAGAGGTAGAGCCAGACGATGGAGGCGATCAGGCCGGGGACGATGTGCGGCAGGAAGAGCACGGTCTGCCAGGTCTTGCGGAACGCGGTGACCGCGCTGTCCAGCAGCAGCGCGAAGACGGAGGCGAGCGCGATCAGCAGCGGCACGTAGATCAGGCCGTAGAGCAGCACCCGCCCGACGCCGGTGAGGAACTCGCTGTCGGTGAGCGCCCTGCTGTAGTTGTCGAAGCCGGCGAAGACCTTCTCCGGCCCGTCCCAGCCGATGCCGTCGAAGCGCTCGCGGAAGAGGCTGAGGCCGAACGCGTAGAGGATCGGGCCCAGATAGGTGAAGGCGAAGAGGAAGAAGAACGGTCCGAGCAGGAGCAGCACGCTGGAGCGTCGTCTCCCGCGCGTGGCCCGGGGCGTCCGAGGCGTCCGGGGTGAGGTGAGTGAGGCCATGGGGTGTCCCCTGGGTCGAGGAGTACGGGGCGGGTGGTGAGGTGGCCTAGTCGGCGACGTTGTAGCCGCGGAGGCGCAGCTGGTCGATCACGGCGTCGCCCCAGCCGGTCACGGCCCGTTCGAGCCCGCCGTCCCTGCCGATCCGCGCGCTGGTGGCGTTCGTCAGCCGGGCGAAGCTCTCGGTCATGTCGGGGCCCCACTCCCAGGCGGGGTTGATCTCCTCGGCGGCGGTGGAGGTGACCTCGGGCAGTCTCATGCCCTGCACCCACTCGTTGGCCGAGCTGACCTCGGTGGCCCAGGTGTCCTGGAGGTTGATGTTGGCCGGGTAGGCGGTGGAGGCGGGCGCGGCGGCGGCGACGGCGTCGGGCGAGGTGGAGGCCCAACGGGCGAAGACCATGGCCGCGTCCGGGTTCGGGGAGCCGACGGGCAGCGCCATGGTGGAGCCGCCCAGGTTGCCGGCGGACGGTTCGTCGTCCCACCGCGGGATGGGCGCGACGTCGAACGTGCCGGCCAGCTCGGGCAGGTAGCGGGAGAGATGGCCGGCCGACCAGGGGGCGCCGACCAGGGTCAGGGTCCGGCCCGCCTTGAGGTCCGAGATGTGCGACTCGGCGAACTGCGGCTCGGCGGTGACCAGCCCCTCGGTGATCATGTCGTCCCAGAGGGCCGCCATGCGCCGGGTGTTGTCGTCCCCGGTCTCGACCGACCACTCACCGGTCGAGGTGTCGAACCACTCGGCGCCGGACTGCCAGGCGAGCGAGGCCACCAGGCCAGCGTCGTTGTGGCCGAGCGAGGTGAGCTGCGCCTCCGGGTTCAGCTCCTTCACGCGCACGGCGGCCTCGCGGAAGTCGTCCCAGGTCTCCGGGGGCGTCAGTCCGTACTCCTCGAAGAGGTCGGCCCGGTAGAAGAGCACGGTCGGCGCCACGTCCCTGGGAAGCGCGTACACGTCCTCGCCCGTCGGGGAGATCTGCTCCCAGGTCCACTCCGGGTACTGGTCCTCCAGCTCCGCCACGTCCCAGTCGGTCATGGGCTGGATCAGGTCCTGGGTGATGAAGCTGTTGAGCTGCGGATACTCCACCGTCATGATGTCGGGCGCCTTGCCGGCGCGCACCGCGTTGAACATCTTGGAGTACCCGCCGTCGCCACCGCCCGGTATGAGCTGGAAGTCGACCTGGACGTCGTCGTGGGTCTCGTTGAACCGGTCGACGATCTCCTGCGAACCGGAGGTCCAGGACCAGTAGGTGATCGTGGTGGTGCCGTCATCGGAGGAACCACCCGAGAGCGCGCAGGAGGTCAGCAGGGCACCTGCTGCCACTGTCGTCAGGATGCTCCGCGACAGCGCATGGCATCGGCGAGGAAACACGAACGGCTCCGCTTCCTAGGTGACGGATGCCTGCACCCTGAACCAGCTTCAATCACGAGTCAAGGGAAAGTGTTCAAAAACGTTAATGAGCATCTACGAACAACCATTAAGCTCTACGACCAACCGAGAGGGGTCGCCGAGATGCTGGTAGAACAACGGCAGGAGCTGCTGCTGCGGGAGCTGCGCGCCAGCGGTGCCGTGCGTGTCGCCGAACTCGCCGCCCGCTTCGGGGTGTCGGCCGGCACCATCAGGCGCGACCTGGCGGAGCTGGCGGAGCTGGGGCAGCTCACCAAGGTGCGCGGCGGCGCGATACCGGTGGGCCGGCGCGGCGAACAAGGCGGCGAGCCGCCACCTGACGCGCCCCCGCCGCTGGCGCACCCCACGGCGCCGACGCCCGAGCGGGAACCGCCGTCGGCGGGACGCACCATCGGGCTGCTCGTACCCTCGGCCACCTACTACTACCCGAGCGTGGTCGCCGGGGTGCGCACGGTAGCCAACCGTCGGAACACGCGGATCGTCATCGGCCTCAGCCAGCACGACACCCCGCGCGACAACCAGCAGATCGAGGAGCTGTGCGCCGCCGGCGCCTCCGGGCTGCTGATCGCGACGGCCGGCGGCCACCACCTGCCGGTGCCCACGCTGGAGGCGCTGCGCGCCACGGGGCTGCCGTTCGTGCTGCTGGAACGGCGACCCGAGGACCCGTATGAAGCCTGCGAGTTCGTGGTCTCCGACCACCGGCTCGGCGCGTTCAACGCGCTGCGCCAACTGCGCGGCCTCGGCCACGAGTCGGTCGGGCTCTACCTCAACCACACGCCGACCGCGCCGCTGATCCTCGACGGCTACCGGCACGCGGTGGAACGACTCGGCCTCGACGCGACCGCGCCGGTCGTCCACGGGCGCCGCCCGGCGCCGGACGCGCAGGGGGCGGGGCAGGAGTACGACCGCTTCGTCGAGGGGCTGTTGGCGAGCGGGGCGCGCGCCGCGCTGGTGCACTCCGACTACGACGCGATAGAGCTGCTGCAACGGCTCCGGTCGAGGGGGCTGCGCACGCCGGACGACATGGCGCTGATCGCCTACGACGACGAGATCGCGTCACTGGCCGAGGTGCCGCTGACGGCGGTGGCGCCGGCCAAGCGGCTGCTGGGGGAGGTCGCGGCCGGGCTTCTGCTGGACCGGGTGGACGCGGGCCCCGAGGCCGACGCGATGGCCACGCGGCACGTGGTCCTCCACCCGCACCTCACCGTCCGCGACTCCTGCGGCGGGAAGGGGAGTTAAGCCGGCGGGAAGGTGTAGGCGGCGGGGGCGACCACGAGGGCGCGTCCGCTGCGGGCGGGGGTGACCACCGAACCGATCGGCCAGGTGCGCCGTCGACTGCGGCCCGTTGGACGGTTGCCCGCGCAGTTCCCCGCGCCCCTGGGGCCGGTAGGCGGCTTGGGAGCGCGGTCCGTGGCAGGGCGGGGGCGACCACCGAGCCGGTCGGCGAGGTGCGTCGTCGACCGCGGCCCGGCAGACGGTCGCCCGCGCAGTTCCCCGCGCCCCTGGGCCGGTAGGCGGCTTGGGGGCGCGGGGAACTGCGCGAATGCTGGGTGGCGGGGCGAGGACGACAACGGTCCGTCGTCGGCGAACGCGTCGTCGCTCCCGCTACGCCCCGCGAGGGTACCGTTCGAGCCAGACTCGGGCGGAGTCGCCGGGGCCGTGGAGGGCCGGGCCCTGGGTCATCTCCATCGCGAAGTCGTCCGCCAGTTCCAGGATCGTCGCGCGGCCCTCCAACTCCGCCAGCCACGCCGGCGGGAGGGCCGTCTCGCCGTGGAGGGCGCCGAGCAGGTTGCCGCAGATGGAGCCCGTGGAGTCGGAGTCCCCGCCGTGGTTGACCGCCAGCAGCAGCCCGTGGCGGATGTCCTGCGCGACCAGCGCGCAGTAGACGCCGATGGCCAGGGACTCCTCCGCCGTCCAACCCTCGCCGAGCGACGCGACGCGTTCCGGCGTCGGCAGGCCCTGGCGGACCGCGCCGAGGGCCTGCTTGAGCGCCTCGGTGGTCTCCTCGTGGCCGGGCCTGGTGGCGAGTTGGGCGAGGGCCTTCTGCACCGCCGCGTCCAGGTCGTCGCCGCGCACCAGCGCGTGCACGATGGCGGCGAACGCGCCGGCCGCCAGCATCCCCGTCGGGTGGCCGTGGGTCTGGGCGGCGCACTCGACGCCGAGTTGGAAGACCAGCTGCGGCTCCCAGCCGACGAGCAGCCCGAACGGCGCGGAGCGCATCACCGTGCCGCAGCCCTTGGAGTCCGGGTTCTTGGGCTTCTCGACGGTGCCCATCCGCTCGTCGGCCAGCCCGCCGAGGCAGGCCCGGCCCGGGGCGCGCTGGCTGTAGAGCCACTCCTCGCGCGCCAACCAGCCGTCGCCGGGACGGCGTTCGTCCGGACCCCACTCGCTCTGGGTGCGGTACCACCGCCGGTGGGCCGCGTGCACGTCGGTCGGCGGGTGCCAGGCGCCGGTGTCGCGGCGGACATGGGCCCGTATCAGGCCGTCCACCGTGAAGAGGGTCATCTGCGTGTCGTCGGTGACCGCGCCCCGCCTGCCGTAGGCGGGAACGTAGTCGGTGACGCCGTCCGGCCCGTGGGCCGTGCGTATCGCCTCCCACGAGTCGAACTCCACGCCGGCGCCCAGCGCGTCGCCTATCGCGCCGCCGAGCAGGCAGCCGCGCACCCGGCTGCGGAAGTCCTGCTGGTCCCCGCGCCCCCACAGGGCGCCGCCGACCGGGGCGGTCACCCGGCACCGCCGGCGAGCGGCAGCAGCCTGGGCAGTCGGCCGTCCTCGGCGAGGGCGGTGGCGACCCGTTCGGGGTCGACGGTGCCGTAGGTGGTGGTGCGCGGCCTGGCGGGGCGGCCGGCCAGTTCGGCGATGGCGGTCAGCTCGGCGACGCTGCGGTGCGAGCCGTAGGCCGAGCCGGCCATCCGCGAGATCGTCTCCTCCATCAGGGTGCCCCCCAGGTCGTTGGCGCCGGACCTCAGCATCTCGGCGGCGCCCTCGGTGCCGAGCTTGACCCAGCTGGTCTGGATGTTCCGGATGTGCGGGTGGAGCAGCAGCCTGGCCATCGCGGTGACGGCCCGGTTCTCGCGCGCGGTGGGCCCGGGCCTGGCGATGCCGGCGAGATAGACGGGCGCGTTGGTGTGGACGAACGGCAGCGTCACGAACTCGGTGAAGCCCTCGACGCCGCGTTCCTCGTTGCGCCGCTGGAGGTCGGCGAGCGTCCGCAGGTGCCCCAGCCAGTGGCGCGGCTGGTCGACGTGGCCGTACATCATGGTGGACGAGGAACGCAGGCCCAGCTCGTGGGCGGTGGAGATCACCTCGATCCAGGTGTCGGCGGGAAGCTTGCCCTTGGTGAGCACCCAGCGCACCTCGTCGTCGAGGATCTCGGCGGCCGTGCCGGGGATGGTGTCGAGCCCGGCGTCGCGGGCGGCGGTGAGCCACTCGCGGATCGACATCCCGGTGCGGGTCGCGCCGTTGACGACCTCCATGGGCGAGAACGCGTGGATGTGCATCCCGGGGACGCGTTCGCGCACCGCGCGCACCAGGTCGAAGTAGGCGGTGCCGGGGAGGTCGGGGTGGATGCCGCCCTGCATGCAGATCTCGACGGCGCCGACGTCCCACGCCTGTTGGGCGCGGTCGGCGACCTGGTCGAGGGAGAGGGTGTAGGCGTCCTCGTCGGTGCGGCGCTGGGCGAAGGCGCAGAACCGGCAGCCGGTGTAGCAGACGTTGGTGAAGTTGACGTTGCGGGTCACGATGTAGGTCACGTCGTCGCCGACGACCTGGCGGCGCAGTTGGTCGGCCACGTCGGTCAGCGCGTCCAGCGCCGGCCCGTCGGCGTGCAGCAGGGTCAGGGCCTGTGCGTCGGTGAGCCGGGTGGGGTCGTCGGCGGCGACGGAGAGCGCGGCGCGGGCCTCGCCGTCGAGGCGGGGGGAGGCGCCGGCGTCGGGGGTGAGGCCGGGCTGGGCGAGGGCCCGCAGCTCGTTCCAGTCGCCGTAGACGGAGTCGAAGTCGGCGCGCCGGTCGCCGGTGCGTCCCTCGGTGTCGATGGTGCGGTGGAGTTCGGTGCGGCCCCTGGCGGCGAGCGGTTCGTCGGGCTCCTGCCAGGGCAGGCCGCGGGGGGTCGCGTCCTCGTCGGCGAGCCCGGTCTCGGGGTCGGCCAGCGCCTGGACGTGCGGCAGCAGCCTGGGGTCCAGCCAGGGTTCGCCGCGGCGGACGAACTCCGGGTAGATGGTGAGGCGTTCGCGCAGCGTGAAGCCGGCGGCGCGGGTGCGGGCGGCGAGCTCGTCGATGGCGGGCCAGGGGCGTTCCGGGTTGACGTGGTCCGGGGTGACGGGCGAGACGCCGCCCCAGTCGTCGATGCCGGCGCGGATGAGCAGCGCGTACTCCTCGTCGACCAGGTTGGGCGGGGCCTGGAGGCGCGCGGAGGGGCCGAGCAGCAGCCGGGCGACGGCCACGGCCGCGGCCAGCTCGGCGAGTTCGGTGTCGGGCATGGCGCGCATCGCGGTGTCGGGCTTGGCGCGGAAGTTCTGGAGGATGACCTCCTGGATGCCGCGGTAGGTGCGGGAGATCCGGCGCAGCGCGAAGATCGACTCGGCGCGTTCGGTGAAGTCCTCGCCGATGCCCAGCAGCAGCCCGCTGGTGAACGGGACGCTGGAGCGGCCGGCGTCCTCCAGGGCGCGCAGCCGGACGGCCGGCTCCTTGTCGGGCGAGCCGTGGTGGGGGCCGCCGGGCTCGGACCACAGCCGGGTGGCGGTGGTCTCCAGCATCATGCCCATGGAGGGAGCGACGGGCTTGAGCCGCTGGAAGTCGGTCCAGGTGAGCACCCCGGGGTTGAGGTGGGGCAGCAGTCCGGTCTCCTCCAACACCCGGATGGCCATGGCCCGCACGTAGGAGAGGGTGTCGTCGTAGCCGGCCGCGGCGAGCCACTCGCGCGCCTCGGGCCAGCGGTCCTCGGGGCGGTCGCCGAGGGTGAAGAGCGCCTCCTTGCAGCCGAGGGCGGCACCCCGACGGGCGATTTCCAGCACCTCGTCCGGGGACAGGAACATCCCGTGTCCCTCTCGACGAAGCTTTCCCGGAACGGTCACAAAGGTGCAGTAATGGCAACGATCACGGCAGAGCCGGGTCAGTGGCACAAAGACCTTGCGGGAGTAGGTGATCACCCCGGGCCGTCCGGCCTCGGCGAGCCCCGCGTCCCGCACCCGGCCGGCAGCCTCGGCGAGCCGTTCCAGGTCAGCGCCGCGCGCCTGGAGCAACACGGCAGCCTCTGTCACGTCCAGGGCCACCCCGTCACGAGCCCGGCGCAGCGCCCGGCGCATGGCGTTGGCCGTGGGAACATCCGCGCTTCTCGTCATGGTTCGAGGATAAGAGGCCGCTCCCCGGCTCCACAGGACGCGGTGCGGGTGTGGCCTGGAGTGGCGCCTCTCACGGACACCGACTCCCGGCGGGGCCCACTCCGTGCCACACTGCGATGGCCACCTTGGTCTTTATCGGACTCCGTGATGACGGATAGACTCCAACGTTCGCCCCATACACGCAGAGGTTGAGAAGCAGAGGAAACCATGGCCGTTGGTGAGGGGACCACGGGGGGTTACACACCTACCTTGCGCTTCGCGGTGCTCGGGACGGTGCGCGCATGGCAGGGAGAACAGCTCCTGCCCCAAGGATCACCTCAGCAACGCGCCCTGCTCGCCACGCTGTTGCTGCGGCGCGGTCGGCTGGCCTCGGCGACGGAGCTGGTGGACTCGCTGTGGGACGAGCCGCCCCAGCAGGCGATCGCCGCACTGCGCACCTACGCCTCCCGGCTGCGGAAGTCCTTCGGCTCCCGCGCCTCGGTGCTGGTCAGCCAGTCCGGCGGCTATCTGCTGCGGCTGGGCCCGCGCGACGAGTTGGACCTGGACGAGGTCGGCAGGCTCAGCGCGGCGGCCGAGAAGGCCGCCGGCGGCGGTGACCTGACGCAGGCCCACGAGCTGTACGGCGCGGCCGTCGACATGTGGCACGGCGAGGCGCTCGCCGGACTGCCGGGCCCCGAGGCCGAGATGCAACGCAACCGGCTGGCCGAACAGCTGCTGACGCTGCGTGAGCAGCGGCTGGACGTCGGGCTCCAGGCCGGGCTGCACGCCGACTCCGTCGCCGAGCTGACCGCGCTGTCCGCCGCGCAGCCGATGCGGGAACGGCTGCGGGAGCTGCTGATGCTGGCCCTCTACCGCAGCGGCCGGCAGGCGGAGGCGCTCGCGGTCTACGCGGACGCGCGGCGGCTGCTGATAGACGAGCTGGGCGTCGAGCCGCGCGCCGAGCTGTCCGAGTTGCAGCAGCGCATCCTCAACGCGGACAGCTCGCTGACCCTGAAGACCGTACCCACGGGCTCCCCGGCGCGCCCCAGCGTGCGGCCGGCGCAACTGCCGGCCGCCGTGCCCGACTTCACGGGCCGCGGCGCGTTCGTCGCCGAGCTGGGGTCGCAACTGGCCGGCTCCGGCAGCCAGGTGATGGCCGTCTCCGCGGTCGCCGGCATCGGCGGCGTCGGCAAGACGACGCTGGCCGTCCAGGTGGCGCACTCCGTGCGGGAGCACTTCCCCGACGGGCAGCTGTACGTCGACCTCCAGGGCGCCGGCGACGCGCCCGCCGAGCCGACCGCCGTACTGGCGGCGTTCCTGCGCGCGTTGGGCATCCCGGACGACGGCATACCGGACGGCGTGGACGAGAGGTCCGGCCTCTACCGCTCGCTGCTGGCCGGCCGGCGGGTGCTGATCCTGCTGGACAACGCGCGCGACGCGGCGCAGGTCCGCGACCTGCTGCCGGGCGCTCCCGGCTGCGCGACGCTGATCACCAGCCGGCTGCGGATGGTGGACCTGGCGGGCGCGCACCTGGTCGACCTGGACGTGATGAGCCCCGAGGAGGCGCTGACCCTCTTCAGCAGGATCGTCGGCGAGGACCGGGTCTCCGGTGAGCGCAAGGCGGCGATGGCGGTCGTGGGCGCCTGCGGCTTCCTGCCGCTGGCGATCAGGATCGCCGCCGCCCGGCTGGCGGCCCGCCGCACCTGGACGGTCTCGACGCTGGCCAGGAAGCTGAGCGACGAACGGCGCAGGCTCGACGAGTTGAAGGCCGGCGACCAGGCGGTGAAGGCCACCTTCGAGCTGGGATACGGCCAGCTGGAGGCCGAACAGGCGCGCGCGTTCCGGCTGTTGGGCCTCACCGAGGGCCCGGACATCTCGCTGGCCGCGGCGTCGGCGCTGCTGGACCGCGACGCGGAGACGACGGAGGAGCTGCTGGAGTCCCTGGTGGACACCTCGCTGCTGGAGTCCGCGCCCCTGGGCCGCTACCGGCTGCACGACCTGGTGCGGCTCTTCGCCCGCGCCTGCGCGGAGCGCGACGAGCAGCCGCCGGCCGAGCGGGAGGCGGCGCTGGCGCGGCTGCTGGAGTACTTCCTGGCGTCCAGCGCCCGGGTCTACGCCTTCGAACGCCCCGGCGACCGGCTGATCGACCATCTGGCGCGCACCGACCATCTCGGGCTCACCTTCCGGGACCGCGCCTCGGCGCTCGACTGGCTCTTCAGCGAGGCGGAGTGCCTGCTGGCCAGCGTCCGCCAGCAGCGTTCGTCCGAGGGGCTGCGGCGCGCGGTCGACACCCTGCTGACGGTGCAGGACCTCTCCGAGTCCGGCGCGTTCTCCCACCAGTTCGACCAGGTGGTGCGGGGGATGCTCGCCACCGCGCAGGAGGCCGACGACGACCTGGTGCAGGGCCGGCTGCACGCGCTGCTGGCCCACGGGCACTCGGTGGACGGCCGGTTCGACGAGGCCGACGCGGAGAGCCAGCACGCGCTGCTCCTGGGCACGGCGGCCGGTGACCCGTACGCGGTCTCCACGGCGCTCAACGACCGGGGCATCATCGGCATCTACCGGGGTGACCTGGAGGCGGCCGAGAGCTATCTGGCGCGCGCGGTCGAGGAGTACCGCGCGGACGGCAACCTGCCGGGGCAGGCCAGCGCCCTGTGCAACCTGGCGCGCGTCCATCTGGACACCGGCCGGGTCGACAGCGCCATAGAGATGGCGCGTGACTGCGTCGCGATGCTGCTGGGCGGCGCGCGGCAGCCGCTGCGGCTGGCCAACGTCCGCTACACCCTGGGCGTGGCGCTCAACAGGGCGGACCGCCACCGGGAGGCGTTGGAGGAGTTCGACCGGGCGATGGAGGTCTTCCGGGCCACCCGGCAGCGGCTCTGGGAGGGCGTCACCCACTACCGCGTCAGCGAGGTGCACCTCGCGGCCGGCCGCCCGGGGGACGCGGCCCGGCACGCGGAGCGGGCGCTGGCGCTCGGCGGCATCGGCGGCGAATGGCGGCGCGGCACCGTGCTGTTGGTGCTCGGGCGGGCCCTGGCGGAGCTTCAGCAGACGGACCGCGCGCGGGCCTGTTGGCAGGAGGCGCTGAAGATCCTGGAGACGATGGGCGCGCCGGAGGCCGGCGAAGCGAGGAACCTCCTGACTCCCACCCGCGTCTAGAGACCCAGGACGGTTCGGAATATCTTGCGTTCAGACGTTTAGAGATCATTTATTTCGGCGTGCCAGGCTGCGGACCGTCTCGACAACACGGGGGCGGACGATCTTTGGCTGGGATCGACCGAAGCACAACGGGGGGTTGCTGCCTGACCGTGTCGCCCCATGACAGCCACACCGTCAAGGAGCTGACAATGACCGACACCACGACCGCGAGCAAGAAGCCCGAGCAGGTCCGTCCGCTGGGCGACCACTACGCCTCCAGCGAGCCGGCCGAGGGTTCCGTGGAGACCAAGGGCGACCACTACGCCTCCGGCGAGCCCGCCGAGGGTTCCGTGGAGACCAAGGGCGACCACTACGCCTCCGGCGAGCCCAAGGCGGCGGGCCACGTCCCCGAGCGGGACGGCGACGGCGAGGTCGAGACCAAGGGCGACCACTACGCCTCGGGCGAGCCGAAGGACAAGCCGGGCCCGGTGGCCCCTGTGGACCACTACGCGTCCTGAGCACACAATGGTCTTATCCGAGGCCGGCTCCCGTTGTCCCGGGGGCCGGCCTTCGTGTTGGAAGGCGCACGGCACCACCTCGCACGACGCCCGGTACCGCACGCGGTACCGGGTTCCACAACGCCACGGGAGGGGACGCGTGTCGGCGTTCCCAGTGAGGAGTCCGTCATGACCCGCATCAGGAAGTTCGCCGTCGGCCTGGCCCTGGTCACCGCGGTGTGGGGTGCCTCCGCGGGGGTGGCCCAGGCGGACCACTACAGCAGCGGCGGGCCCGGGGGGAGCGCGCAGGCCACGGGTAGCTGACGCCGGCTCAGCCACCGCCGGCGGCAACGGGCGGCCCCCTCGCGGGGGCCGCCCTCACGCGTTTATCGACTGTTTATGGCGGCCTGACATGCTCAGTGTTGTCCGGCCGCACAGGGGTGCGCGGCCGGGCCTCCCCGGTGGTGTGCCTGCTCGGCGGCGACGGGGGAGTCGCCGGGCAGGTTCCGAGCGACGGGTCGGGCGGCGTGGAGGGGGCGCCGTCCGAACCGGCTCGACAACCACCCAGACATCGGCCGCCGGTGGGGGCCGGCGGCCGATGTCCCAGGCGGGTCCGCTCCGTTCGGGCGGCCCCCCGGGCCCCGGGCCTCAGGCCCCGGCCCAACCCTCCTCGTCGGGCACCGCCTCGCCGGCGCCACTCGCGCCTTCCTCGCCGCCGGCGCCACTCGTGCCGCCCGCTCTCGGCCGGGCGCGGACATGCATCCGTTCCCCCTGGGCCCCGAAGAGGCTGAGGTACTCGGCCGGTTGCTCACCCGGGTTGCCGAACGCGTGCGGCACCCGGGTGTCGAACTCGGCCGCCTCCCCCGCCGACAGCGTCAACACCCGGTCCCCCAACCGCAGTCGCACCTGCCCCGAGAGCACGTAGCACCACTCGAACCCCTCGTGCACGCGCGGCTCGGCGTCGCAGCCGTAGCCCGGCGGCAGGATCTGCTTGTACGCGTGCAGCCCGCCGAGATAGCGGGTCAACGGGATGAACGTCTGCCCGTAGCGCACGAACGGGCGCGGATGGATCCTCGGGTCACCCGTCGTGGGCGCGCCCACCAGCTCGTCCAGCTGCACCCGGTACGCCCGCGCCAGCGGGAAGAGCAGCTCCAGCGTCGGCTTGCGGCGCCCGGACTCCAGCCGGGAGAGCGTGGAGACCGAGATCCCGGTCTCCTCGCTCAGCGCCGCCAGCGTGACGTCCCGCTCCCGGCGCAGCGCCCGCAGCCTCGGACCCACGTCGTTCAGCACCCGCGCCAGGTCGGTCGCCGCCGCTGCCGCCGCTGCCTTCTCGGCCGGCTCCGCCGTTCGCCGCTCGCCCTCGTTCGTGCCGCCGTTCGCGCTGTCGTTCGCGCTGTCGTTCATGGCCCCATCATGAGCCCATCCGCTCACTTTTTGCCATCCCGGCAACGAGGTTTGTCGTCCCGACCCCGCGTGCCGCAGGCTCCGAGTCAGTGGCAACGACATTCATGACGGCGAAGCCGTGAACGCACTCTCGCAGGAGGAAGCGATGACCGTGACCGAACGGACCCCGCCGCCCGGGGACCGCGCCGAGGCCGCGTACGACGTCGCGGTGATCGGCGGCGGCCCGGCCGGCCTCAGCGGCGCCCTGGTCCTGGCCAGGTCCCGCCGCGGGGTGCTGGTGATCGACGCGGGCGAGCCGCGCAACGCACCGTCCGCACACGCCCACAACTACCTGACCAGGGACGGCGCCCCGCCCGCCGAGATCCTGGCCGCCGGCCGCCGGGAGGTGCGCGGCTACGGCGCCGAGATCCTCAGCCCGGTCTCCGTCGTCGCCGCCGAGTCCCTGGGGGACGGATCCGGCGCGCCGCTCTTCCGGCTCGGCCTCAGCGACGGCCGTTCCGTCACCGCGCGACGGCTGCTGGTCGCCACCGGCGTGCGGGACGAGCTGCCCGACGTGCCGGGGCTCGCCGCGCACTGGGGCGCGTCCGTGCTGCACTGCCCCTACTGCCACGGCTGGGAGGCCCGCGACCAGCCGATCGCGTTGCTCGCCAGCAACGGGCTCGCCGCGCATATGGGCCTGCTCTGGAGCCAGTGGAGCGACGACGTGACCCTGGTCACCCACACCGCCCCCGCCTCCGCGCTCGACGACGCGAAGCGCGCGCGGCTCGCCGCCGCCGGCGTGCGCGTCGTCGACGACCGGGCCGACGGCGTCGCCGTCGACGCGGACGGCGCGCTCAGCGGACTGACCCTGGCCGGCGGCGGCTCCGTGCCGTGCCTGGCGGTGGTGGTCTCGCCGCGCTCGACCGTGCGGCTGGGTCCGTTGGCCGCGTTGGGGCTCGAACCCGCCGAGGTGGTCATGGAGGGCGACGTACTCGGTACCCAGATCGAGACCGACCCGACCGGCCGCTCCCCCGTCCCCGGCATCTGGGTCGCGGGCAACGCCGCCTCCCCTCACGAACACGTCGTCGGCTCGGCGGCGGCCGGCGTCCGCGCCGGCGCGATGATCAACATGGACCTCATCGAGGCCGACACCCCGTCCGTTCCCACCCCCTCCCGGAGGAGTTCCCGATGACCCGACACCAGCACGAGCGTCAGCACGACCACCACCACGGCGAGGAGCACGGCCACGGCGAGGAGCACGGCGGCGGCCAGGCGCGCGACCTGGACCAGCTCGACGACCACGCGTACTGGAACGGGCGCTACGCCTCCGCCCAGGGCGGCCACATCTGGAGCGGCAGCGCCAACGAGGTGCTGGCCCGCCAGACCGCCGACCTCTCCCCCGGCAGCGCGCTCGACCTCGGCTGCGGGGAAGGCGGCGACGCCATCCACCTGGCGCGCCTGGGCTGGCGGGTCACCGCCGTCGACGTCTCCGACGTGGCCCTCGGCCGCGCCGCCGACCACGCGGCGGAGGCCGGCGTCGCCGACCGGATCGAATGGCAGCGCCACGACCTGGCCGAGACCTTCCCGACCGGCGTGTTCGACCTGGTCAGCACCCACTTCCTGCACTTCAGGGACGGAACGCTCAGCCCGCGCGTCCTGCGCGCGGCGGCAGCGGCGGTGGCACCGGGCGGCACGCTGCTGATCGAGGCCCACGGCGGGCTCCCGCCGTGGCAGGACGAGATCAGCGACATCCACTTCCCGACGCCGGAGGAGACCGTCGCCTCGTTGGAGTTGGCGCCGGGCGCATGGGAGATCCTCCTCGCCGAACGCCACCCGCGCCAGCAGACCCACCCCCACACGGGCGAGACCGTCACCCGCACCGACCAGACGGTCAAGGCCCGCCGCCGAGCGGGGTGAAGGCAGGTGGGGGTGGCCCGTTGAACGATGAGACGTTGGCCGCCGCGCCGAGACAAGGCGGCCGACGGGCCCCCACACAACACCGCCGGGTTCCCGCCGGGGGCTACGAGCCGTCGGTAAGCTAAACCACCGTATCCCGCCCCCAGTTGGGAGCCCTAGCCTTGCCCACGGACCCCGCCCACCCCGCGCCGGCAGGCAAAAGGACGGCAAACCCGACCTAACACCCCCGGTCAAGAAGGGTAGTCCCCGCGCGAGCGGGGGTGTTCCGGACATGTTCGCCCGATGAGCCAGACCTCCGACGTAGTCCCCGCGCGAGCGGGGGTGTTCCGGAGGGGCTGACCCTCGCGCAGCTCCGCGAACTGTAGTCCCCGCGCGAGCGGGGGTGTTCCGCCGCAGGTGGTGCAGATGCCGCTGGTGGAGGGGCAGTCCCCGCGCGAGCGGGGGTGTTCCGGACCACGACCGGGCCCCCTCGGTGTCCTGGTCGTAGTCCCCGCGCGAGCGGGGGTGTTCCGAAGACACCCGCCCGAATCCTCCGGGAGATCGCGTAGTCCCCGCGCGAGCGGGGACGTTCCGACGGTCACGGCCGCCCACGCGGCGCAGCGGATGCAGTGCCGCCCCCGCGCACCCCGGTGTGGTGACCGTGGTGTGGCCGTCGCGCCCCCCGAACCGTTGGGGGCGCGGCGGCGTGGCTACAGCAGTTCCCGTAGCCACCGCGCGATGTGGGCGTCGCGGTAGGCCGTCGTCAGCGACATGCTCGGGAAGACGCGGTCCCAGGTGTCCGCGCGGCAGACGGCGGCCACGCGGCAGGCGACCGTCGCGAGGGTGCGCAGCTCGGGGAGGCCGGTGCCGCGTTCCGCCCAGGCGTCGAGGTAGGCGTCCCATGCTCGGGTGCGGGCCGCCGGGTCGCGGTCGAAGCGTTCGTCGAGGACGCGGCCGACGACCAGCAGGCTGGCGAAGGGGTGGGTGACGGAGGAGTCGCCCCAGTCGAAGAAGAGATAGCCGCCGTCGCCGGTCAGCGCGCCCGTCGGGGTGAGGTGTTGGCCGCCGGTGAGGACCGAGGCGGGGTGGAGGTCGGACTGGTCGAGCGAGCAGGCGACGGGGGAGTCCGCGAGGAGTTGGCACCACTCCTCGAAGCGGGGGGTCGCCGCGCGCAGCGTCTCGCGTTCGGAGTCACGGAGGCCGCCGGCGGTCTCGACGAGGCAGCGGTAGCGTTCGACGAGGCGCGACGGCCGGAAGTCGGGGACGCCCATGGCGAGCAACTCGTCGGCGTGCGACTCGACCTCGCGTTGCAGCTGGGCGTACTGGCGGAGCATGTCGCTCCAGGCCGCCAGGTCCTCGGGGTCGTTGGTGAGGACCTCGGCGAACATCGGTCCGGCGTCGGGGAGCAGGGACCAGGCGCGGGTGGTGTCGACGGCGAACGGTTCGACGACGCGGCCGGGGACCCAGCGGTGGAGGGCGGCCATGACGGCCGGTTCGTAGGCGGAACCGGGCGGGTTGGCCTTGAACCAGGCGGTGCGGCCGTCGGCGACGGGGACGCGGAGGACGACGGACCACGGGCGGAGCCGCGCCCAGACGGGGTCGTCTCCGGCGACCAGGTCGCGGTGGACGAGCCGCTCGGAGATCCAGGCGAGCGCCTCGGCGCGCCACTTCTCGTCCTCCCAAGGGGTCACGGCGCGGTAGCCGCCGGTCTCCACCACGATCCCATTGACGTCCATAGGACTACCCCATCACACAACTGCCCTTGACGTGCCTGAACTTGACGTCTTCCTCACTGGTTCCGCCCGCTCGTGATCTCCTGGGGTGCGCTGGGCGAACGTCTCAGCGTTCTCGTTCCGGAAAGGACGCGACGCTCATGGCCGGTCGACTGATCTACTCCGCCATCACCTCGCTCGACGGATATCTCGCCGACGAGAGCGGCGCCTACGAGTGGAGCGCACCCGATCAGGAGGGGATGGCGCTCGTCAACGAGTGGGAACGTTCCCTCGGCACCTATCTGCTCGGCCGCCGGATGTACCTGGAGTCGGTCTACTGGGAGACGGCCGGCGAGGGCACGGAACTGACGCCGTTGGAACGGGAGTTCGCCGACATCTGGCTGTCGGCGGAGAAGGTGGTCTACTCGCGGACCCTGGCCTCGGTGGAGACGGCACGCACCAGGATCGAGCGGGAGTTCGACGTGGAGGCGGTGCGGGCCATGAAGGCCGAGGCCACGGCGGACCTGGCCGTCTCCGGGCCGACGCTGGCCGCTCCCGCGTTGGCGGCCGGGCTGGTGGACGAGGTCAGGTTGCTGCTCCACCCGGTCACGGTCGGCGGCGGCCTGGCGGCCTTCCCGCGTGGACTGCGGCTGCGGCTCGGCCTGTTGGAGGAGCGCCGCCTCAAGAGCGGGACGATCGGGCTCCGTTACTCGGTGGACGGCGTCACGTCTGACGAGGGGGAGCGGCCGGAGAGCGGCGGCGCCCCGGCGTGATCCGCGTCCGGCTCGCCGAGGAACAGCGAGCCGTCCGGGTCGAGGCGCGCGGCGAGCACACGGCCGGTGCGGTCGCAGCGAACGGCCTGATGGGCGGGCTCGTTGACGAGCACCGTGACGCCGGGGGCGGCGGCACGGCGGCGGGTGGCCTCCGCGTCGGCGGCGGGGAGGATCAGCCAGGCGTAGCCGGCGTTCTCCGGGCGCGGGCCGTGGTCCACGCCGAGGTGGAAGACCCCGGCGGTGACCGGGTCGGAGGCTCCGCTGGTCGAGAGGTCGGACCAACGGCCGGTGCGTGAGGTCGCGTTGACGACGACCACGGGGTGCGCGGTCAGCGGAACGTAGCCGATCCGGCCGTGGTGCACCCAGGTCGGTGGCCCGCCTTCGGGGCCGCCGACGGTGGGGCGGGCGACGGCGAGCCGCTGGTCGACGGTGGTGACCACGGGGCGTTCCGCTTCGGGGGCGGTGATGCCGGAGCCGAGGGCGACGACGGCGTCGTCGAGGCAGAACCACGCCTTCCACCCGTCGGCGAACCGGTCCGTTCCGGCCAGCCGGAACACGGCGACGCCGTGGACGCCGTCGCTCCAGCAGCCGACCTCGTCGGCGGCGCCGTGCCGGTCGTTCGGGCGGGGGCGCAACCCGGCGGTGTCGGCGGGCAGTTCCACGGTGGTGCCGGGGAGGCGGGCCCAGTCCCAGACGGGGAGGACCCCCCGGTAGCCGTCCTCGGGGGCGCCGCCCACCCGCACGGTCGCGACGCCGTCGGCGAGGTGGCGGCCGAGCAGGTTCTCCCCGTTGAGGCACTCGGTGGGGACCGTGCGGGTGGAGGACATCCGCACGGCGAACGACCAGCCGGGGCGGCGGTGGACGAGGTGGTCCGAGCGCGGGTAGGCGCGGCTGCCGACCGGCCCGGCCGTCTCGCCGCCCTCGGCGGCCGTCCGCGACTCGGCCGCGAAGGCGGCGAGTTCGTCCCTCCGGTAGGGCGCGCGCGCCAGCAGCCGGTCGAGGGCGCGGCCCAACTCCCCCGCGACATGGTGCGCCTGGACGCGGGCGATCTCGCGGCCCATCAGCGTGAAGTCGTAGCCGTCTCCGTGGAGCGCCCAGCGGTGCGCGTCGAGGACATGGTCGACGAGGAGACGCTCCTCCGCCGGGTCGAAGGCCCAGGGTGTGCCGTGCACGGCGTGCACCCAGCGGGAGACCTCGGTGACGAGGGAACGTCCGTAGCCGCCCAGGTAGGGCAGGGCGCCGTGGTGGTGGAAGCTGAGGTCGTCCTGGATTCCCTCCTCGCGGGTGGGGCGGAGCACGGGCGCCATCCGGCGCACCGCGGCGGCCAACGCCCCCGGGTCCTCGGCGAGCACGGCGCGGCGCAGCTCGACGCCCTGGCTCCAGACGAGGTTCTGCCCGGTCAACTCGACGGGCCCGGCCGCCTCCGCCAACCATGCGGCCCAGTCGCGGCGTTGGGCGGGGGTGAGCCGGTCGTGGAGCAGCAGCACGGCGTCGCCGAGGTGCTGGGGCGCGCCGATCTCGTTGAACCACCAGTTGGCCGAGCGCGGGGCGAGCCGCCGCCAGGCGGCCAACGCGCGGAGTGCCGCCGGGTGTCGGGCGGGGACCCGGGCCAGCGTGACGGTGCGCAGGGCGTGGTGGAACGGCGGCCAGTCCGGGGTTTCGGTGTCGTCGTAGTCAAGGTCGGGCCAGCGGCCGTCCCCGGTGAGCGCGTCGGCGAGTGAGGCGGCGTCCAGGCCCCCGGGGGCCGGCCCAGGCGCCGCCAGAACGTGCCCGACCAGCCGTTCCCGCACTCGCGCGTACGCGTTGGCCTGCCCGCAGGCGTTCCCTCGTCCGTCCGGGTGCCCGTCGCCGTTGTCGCCCATGGCGGCACCCTTCCCGAACCGCCGCCGGGCCGCATCCCGTTAAGCGCGTCCCGTTGAGCGCGTGGCGTTGAGCGCGTGGCGTTGAGCGCGCGTGAGGGCACCCGATCTCGATACCGATGGGTACTGGATACCCGGAGGTATGCAACACTGGGGTCATGCCAGAAGCAGAGAGCCGCAGCCATCCACCGGGGCCCGTTCCCCGACTCCCCCGCGACGAGGTGCGCCGGCGGCTGCTCGCCGCCGCGGGGCGGGTGTTCGCCGAGCGCGGGTACGCGGACAGCAAGCTGGAGGACATCGCGCGCGCCGCCGGCTTCACCAAGGGCGCCGTCTACTCCAACTTCGGCAGCAAGCAGGAGCTCTTCGCGGCGATCCTCACCGAACGCTCCGAGGCGGAGCTGTTCGGCGTGATGGCCGGTCTCGACGCGGCGGCGGACGTGCCCGCCTTCATCGAGCAGGCCGCCCGCGCCGTCGCGCGGCGGATCATCGACGACACCGAGCGGGGCCGGCTCGGCCTGGAGATCGCCACCCGCGCCCTCCACGACGAGGAGACGGGGGCCGTCGTCGCCCCGATGCGCCGCGCCCAGCGCGCGGCTGCCGGACAGGCGGTCCGGGCGGTCACCGAGCACGCCGGGACCACACCCCCGGTCGACCCCGAGCTGGCCGGGACGATCCTGCACTGCCTGACCAACGGCCTGGCGATGGAACACCTGGTCGACGCCGAGGGCGTCGACTCCGACACCGCCGAGCGTGCGCTGCGCGCCGTGCTCGGCTGGCTGACCGAGGAAGCGGACAAGTGAAGCGCAAGGAACACATCGACTGGCTGCGGAACCTGGCCATTCTCTTCCTGTTCCCGTTCCATACGGCCAGGATCTTCAACGACAACCCGGAGTTCTATGTCAAGGGTCCGGAGAACGACTTCTCCTCGGCCCTGGTCAACGTCTCCTCCTTCTGGTTCATGCCGCTGCTCTTCCTGCTGGCCGGCATGTCGAGCTACTACGCGCTGCGCAAGCGTTCCGCGGGGAGCTATGCGAAGGAACGGTATCTGCGGCTGTTGATACCGTTCTTCTTCGGCTGCCTCGTCGTCGTGCCGCCGCAGGCGTACTACGCGATGAAGTTCCACGACGGCTACGAGGGCGGCTACTTCGAGTTCCTGGAGACCTACTTCACGGACTTCTCCGAGTGGACCGTGCTCACCGGAATCTCACCGGCGCACCTGTGGTTCATCCTGTTTCTCTTCCTGATCTCGCTCGCCCTGCTCCCCCTCATGCTCAGGGTGATCCGGAGCGGCTACACGCCGGACTGGCTGGGCAGGCCGGTTCTCGCCCTCGCTCCGGCGGTGGGCCTCGCGCTGCTGTCGTTCCTCCCGGAGATCGGAGGGGAGAACATCTTCGTGTACGCCGGCTATGTGCTGCTCGGATTCCTGATCGCCACCGACGACTCGATCACCGAAGCGCTGGTGAGGCACCGCCGCGCCTATCTGCTCATCGCCGTTCCCGGAGCGGCCGGAATCGTCGTCGAGCGCTTCACGATCGACAGTCAGACAAGCCTGCTCTTCACCGCCTGGCACTACCCGGTGTACTGGGCGACCGTGCTCGCCCTCCTCGGGTACGGGAAGAGGTATCTCGACCGCAGGTCGGCCTTCATGGACTATTTCAGCCGGGGCGCCTTCCCCGTCTACATCCTGCACCAGACCTATCTGATCGTGATCGCGTACTACGTTCTCCAGAGGGACGCACACGGTGCCGTCAATTTCCTGGCCATCATGGTGCCGGCGCTTCTTCTGAGCGTCGCCACCTACGAGGTCATTCGCAGGACTCCGGGGCTGAGGACCATGTTCGGCCTGCGGGCACCTCGCCGGTCACCGCGTCCGCTCCCGGCGGGGGAGGCCCGAACGGCGGAGCCCCGCGCGACCGCTCAGGAGAACACGGCCACGCGGCAGAACGCCGCCACTCCGCGAAGCGTGGCCACCCCGCGAAGCGCCGCCGCTCCGGAAAGCGCCGCCGCTCCGGAAAGCGCGGCTACTCCAGAAAGACGGTGACGGTCAACGGCAGATGATCCGAGGCGGCGGTGTCGATCAACTCGAAGCCGCCGAAGGCCACCTCGGGCGCTCCGAAGATCCAGTCGACGCGGCGCTCCGGGCGGAACGCGGTGTCCAGCGACGGGTCGCCGACCTCGTCCTGGGCGCTGCGCAGCCCGGTCCCGCGGACGGTCTCGATCTCCTCCGAGTCGGGGCGCGCGTTGAGGTCGCCCGCCAGCACCGCGCTCGGGTCGCCGGCGACCCGGTCCAGCAGCGGGTCGAGTTGGGCCAGCCGCGGCTCGGGCGACGAGCCGCCGTGCAGATGGGTGCCGACGATCCGGGCGGTCTCGCCGTCGGTGAGACGCACCGTCACGTCGGCGAACGAGCGGTCCATGTCGCCACCGGCGCGCGGGAGCGCGCCGGTCTCGGCGTTGACCACCGGCAGCGAGGTGAGGAGCAGGTTGCCGAACCGCTCGTCGGCGGCCGGCGCCCAGACCGCCGTCACGTCCAGCCTGCGTTCCAGGAACGCCACCAGGTCCAGCCCGCCGGCGCCCGGGGTGCCGCGCGGCACCTCCTGGAGGACGACGACCTGCGCCCCCGAGTCCTGGATCACCGAGCGGAGCTCGTCCGGCGTCAGCTCCCCGTCCCGCGCGACGGCCGAGTGCACGTTCCACGTCATCAGCCGGTACATGCCGCCGGCCGTGTCGGTCGGCAGCGGCTCGGGCCCGGGGCGCAGCGCGCCGACCAGCGGCGACCAGGCGAGCAGCAGCACCGCGGCCACCACCGGCACGAACGCCCGCGCCAGCGGCGGCGCCTCGGTGACGCGCGTCGCACGCGCGGCGAGAACGAGGGCGAGCAGCAGCGCGAACGCCCAGGGCAGCAGGCGGAACTCGTAGCCGGCGGCCAGCAGCACGCAGGACAGCCCGGTGCCGAGGCCCGCGAGCGCCAGGTCGAACTGCGGGCCGTGCCCGAACCCCGTCGGCACCGCGAGCGCCCGCCGCAGCACCGAGGGCAGCACCGCGAGCCCCAGCAGCGCCGACGGCGCGACCAGCGCCGTCGGGCCGAGCGTCACGCCGGCGACGGCCAGCGGCAGCGCGGCGGGCAGCGCCCAGCGCGTCCACCGGCCGAGGCCCGCCGGCTCCGGCAGCGAGAGCAGCGCGATCCCGGCCGCGGCGCCGGCCCCCAGCCACAGCCCCGCCGTGGTCAGCGAGACCCCGCCGGCCACCGCGACGGCGCCCGGCGCGGCCAGCACCATCGCGTAGAGGGCGAACGCGGGGCCCAGCACCGCGAGTTGCGCGCCGCCCTCGGGGCGGGTCAGCCGTTCCGTCGCCGCCGCCCTGGCCAGCGGGCCGAGCATCGCGGCCAGCGCCAGCACCAGCAGCCAGCCCAGCATCCGGCCGCGCCAGATCAGGTCCAGCAGGTCGAGCGGGAGGCGCAGCGCCAGGTCGAAGGCGACGGCCAGGCCGATCGCCCTGGCCGCGCGGCCGGGGCCGGCCGCCGCGTCGCCCATGTCGCGCCGGACCACCAGCACCAGCGCCACCAGCGCCGACGCGAGCGCGAACCCGACGAGCGGCACCGAGCGCCCCACCGGGAACTGCACCAGCAGCCGCGCGCCCGCCAGCACACCGACCGCGACGGTCAGCCCCTGACGCGACCCCAACCACCAGGTCAGCGGCCCGGCGAAGCAGGCCAACGCGGGCACGGCGGCGACCGCGACGGTGCCGGAACCGCCCAGCACCGTGGTCCCCAGCCGCAGCAGTTCGAGGGTGATCAGGGCGACGACGGCGGTGAGCAAGGGCAGCGGGCGCGCGACGGGGCTCATGGCCGGTGAGGTTAGTGCCCGCATCCGGTGCTCCGCCGTTCGGGGTGCGAGCCCGCCCGAGTGGACGTAGCGTCGAAAGCACGAGCCGGAATCAGACAGTCGTGCCTAGGGAGGCTCGTCATGGTGCGTAACACCCTCGGAGCGATACTCGCTCTGATAGCCGCCGTCGTGGGTATCGGCAGCGTGTTCTTCAACTGGTACGGAGGACGCGACGGCCATAACTACCGATGGTGGGACCTGTTCAACGGTGCCGGTGTGACAGGAGGGAACGCGGAGCTCTTCGCGGGCCTGTTCCTGCCGATGCTGGTCGCCGCCGCCCTGGCCGTGGCCGGAATTCTGCTGCGGTCCCGTCTGCTGACCACCCTGTCCGGCATCGCGATCCTCGCGTTCACCGTGCTGTGGATCATCCGTCAGTACAACGCCGGCAACGGTCTCACCGTTGGTGAGGGCGGCATGTCCTGGCCGGTGCTCGCCGCACTGGGCTCGGGCCTGCTGATGCTGTACGCGGCCACCACCATGGCCGGCCGTCATCTCGCGGAGCGTGGCCTGCGCGGTCACGGGCGCCACGAGCACGAGGGGCGCCCCGCTCACCACGGGCGTCACCGCGAGGAGAGGACGGGCGGCGAGGTGCGGCAGGGCCCGTGGCGCAAGCGCCACGAGGAGCACCCCGTACACGGTGAGCACGAGGAGCACGGCCGGCGCGACGTCGCGTAGCCACCCAGCAACCTCGTCGAACCACCGGTTCGCGCGCCACCGCCGCCCCCGCACGTGGGGGACGGCGGTGCGTCGCGTTTCGCCTCACCCGCGGGGCCCAGGACCACGGTCGCCCGCGGCCAGCCACCGGTCACACCCTGGCCCGCCACGGCCCGCCGCGGCCGGCACCGTGCGGTCAGGACTGCCGGGTGCCCCGCGCCGCGTCGAGGGCGTAGACGCAGTGGTCCTTGCTGCAGGCGAAGACCATCCCGTTCTCGGCCGCCGGTGTCCCGGTGATCGCGCCGCCGGTCTCCAGCTTCCAGCTGAGCCGGCCGCTCACCGCGTCCAGGGTGTACAGGCAGTGGTCCTCGGAGCCGAAGTGCAGCCGGCCGTCCCGCACCACGGGCGCGCCCACGATGGACTCCCCCGCGGCGAACCGCCAGCGCGGGGTGCCGCTGACCGCGTCGAGCGTGTACATCGCGGTGCCGCTGCCCAGGTGCACCAGCCCGTCGGAGACCAGCACCGGCTCCGTCGACTGCCGCGCCTCGGTGGCGATCCGCCAGCGGTCGTCGCCGCTCGCCAGGTCCAGGGCGTAGACCGTCCCCAGGTAGTCGGTGAAGTAGATGCCCGCGTCCCGGCCGCCCGCGGGCTGGTACGTCGGCGGGCAGAGGATCGCGGCGGGCGCGTCGAACCGCCAGCGCTCGGCGCCCGACGCGGCGTCCAGCGCCAGCACCCGGGAGCCGGCGCAGACGTACACCGTCCCGTCCTCGGCCGGTGTCACCCGGACGGGTACCCCGCCGGTGACCGAGGTGTCACCCACCGGGTAGCGCCACAGCTCCGCGCCGGTGCGCGCCTGGAGGACGTAGAGCTGTCCCTCGCCCCAGGCGTAGACCACGCCGTCCCGCAGCACGGGCACCGCGTCCTGCGTCTCGAAGTCGCTCTGCCCGCCGGTCAGCTCCCACAGCTGCTCGCCCGTTCCCGCGTCCCAGGCGGTGACCAGGCCGCCGCGCGAGGCGGTGAGCACCGTGCCGTGCTCGGCGCGCAGCCCGTAGATCCATCCGTCGGTGCCGACCCGCCAGCGGTCGGTGCCGTCGGCGGCGTCCAGCGCGAAGAGGCTCGGGCCGTCGGAGGCGAGCACGAGGCCGCCGTCCACGGCCATCGACCAGGCGACCTCCCGGGTGCGGAAGCGCCGCCGGCCGCTGGCCACGTCCAGCGCGTGGACCTCAAGGGAGGTGACGTAGAGCGCGCCGCCGTGAACCGTGGGCGATCCCCACAGGTCGTTGCTCATCCGGAAGCGCCAGGGCCGCCAGCGCGGGGTGGTGCCGGCCTCCTGGCCCATCGCGTGGTCGGCCGTCGAGCCCGGCTTGTGCATCTGGCCCGGGTGCGCCGTGTTGGGGCTGGGAACGGCCGCCTGCTGGTGGGCCGTCGGCGGTCTGCCCCACTCCTGCGGCTGCTCGCGCCGCGGCTCGGCCTGCGGCGGGGGCGGCTGCGCGGCCACCGACGGCTGCCGCACGATCGGCGGTCCGGTCGGCGGGCTGTCGTGCGTCGGCGGCGGAGGTGTGCTCGGCGGGGGTGTGCTCGGCGGGGGAGGCGGCGGCATCGACGGCATCGGCGGCGCGTAGGAACGCGGCGCCGCGCCGGACGGCTGCGGCTCGGGCCGCGCCTGGGAGGGCGGCGGCGGGGACGGCGGCATCTGCCCGCCCGTGGGCCCGGGCGGCGGGGGCGCGTCCGTGCCGCTCCACGGCTGCTGCCGGGGCGCCCCGCCGGGCCGGCCCCTGCGGGTCTCGATCATGGCCACGGCGTCCGGCGGCAGCCACGCGGAGGCGCTGCCGCCGTCGTCGCCGGCGGCGAAGAGGTAGGGCGCCAACTGGGCCTGGAGGTCGGCCGGCGAGGGCCGGTCCTCCGGCTTGTGCTCCATCAGCGACTCGATCAACGGCCGCAGCTCGTCCGGCAGTCCCGCGAGGTCGGGGCGCTCGCGCAGCAGCATGAAGACCGTCTCCACCGGGTTCCCCCCGTGGTACGGCGGGTGGCCGGTGGCGGCGAAGACCAGGGTGGAGGCGAGCGAGAAGACGTCGCTCGCGCCGTTGACCGAGCGGGAGTCCTTGGCCTGCTCGGGAGACATGTACGCCGGGGTGCCGACCGCGACGTTGGTCATGGTGAGGCGGGTGTTGGAGACGCCGGACGCGATACCGAAGTCGATCACCCGGGGGCCGTCCTCGACGACCAGCACGTTGGAGGGCTTCAGGTCGCGGTGGACCAGGCCGGCGCCGTGGATCGACTGGAGCGCCTCGGCGATGCCGGCGGCCAGCCAGCGCACCGACTGGGCGGGCAGCGGCCCGCAGTCGGTGATGATCTCCTCCAGGGACGGCGCGGGCACGTAGGCGGTCGCCAGCCAGGGAACGGCGGCGCGCGGGTCCGCGTCCACCACGGCGGCCGTGTAGAAGCCGCTGACGGCGCGGGCCGCCTCCACCTCCCTGGTGAAGCGCACGCGGAACAGCTGGTCCTCGGCAAGCTCGCTGCGCACGGTCTTGATCGCCACCCGCCGGCCCGAGGCCGAACGGGCCAGGTACACCAGTCCCATGCCGCCGGCGCCCAGCCGTCCGAGCACCTCGAACGGCCCGATCCGCCGGGGATCGTGCTGCGTCAGCTGCCCCACCATGTGCTTGCCACCTCCCCGTCTGGGCGCTTGCGTGTCCCGCCCCCCTCGCAGCATCTCATTGCCGTGAGACAGGGGCGGCCTTCCGAGACGATTCTTCCCCCCGACACTGACAGAGACGAACGCGGGGCGCGGGTGATCCCGACCGCCCCCGCCCGCCGGCAGCCCTCGGGACACGTCGGACCCCGCGGACGAAATGTGGCGGGTCGCACACGGCCACGGCCCCCGGGTGACCGGCGCCCCGCCGCCCGTCGTCCGTTGCCCTCGTCGACCGGAAGAGGCCCTGCCCACAGGCTGTGGACGGCCGCGCGTGGCCGGGAACGGCGGGTGGTTCCCCATTCGGATGCGATCAAATCGCGCCGAGTTCACGCGTCGATAAGCTGACTGGCATGACAGGAAAGGTAACGACCGTTGACGGCCGGGTCGCCGGCCGACGCGGTCAGGCGACGCGGCAGAAGCTCCTCGACTGCCTGGCGAAAATGCTCTCCGGCTCCCCGTATCGAGACGTCAAGGTGATCGACGTAGCGCGCAAAGCGGGCACCTCGCCGGCCACTTTCTACCAGTATTTCCCGGATGTCGAAGCCGCGGTGCTCGAACTGGCGGAGGAGACGGTGCGGGAGTCCGCCGCCCTCTCCGAGCTGGTGACGGGGCGCTCGTGGACCGGCAAGGCGGGCGCCGCGACGGCGGACAAGCTCGTCGACGGGGTACTCGCCTTCTGGCGCAAACACGACGCCATTCTCCGAGTGATCGAACTCGGCGCCGCCGAGGGCGATCGGCGTTTCGTCCGGATCAGGACCCGGGTGCAGGGCGCGCTGGTGAAGCCGTTGACCGAGGCGGCCGAGAGCCAGTTGGGGCGCGGCCGGGCCAAGCCACCGGCGTCGCCCGCCGCGTTGGCCGGCTCGCTGGTCACCATGCTGGGCGCGGTCTCCGCACAGTCCAAGAGCCTCCAGTCGTTGGGCGCCAAGCAGTCGGAACTGAAGCCGGCGCTCTCCCTCCTCGTGCATCTCGGAGTCACGGGTCGCAAGCCGACCAAGTGAGGGATCGGGCGGCGCCGCCCGGCCCCTGTCTCCGGGACGGCGCGTCCCGCCCCCTCCGCGCGCCGGCGCGCGGAGCCGGCCGACCAACGATCGGGCGTGTTCCGGCACCAAGGCCCTCTGCTGGTGAACGGGCCGGCTGCGTATGCTCCTGACCATGCCGAACCCGCCCACCCCCTCGGAGTCCACCGCGCCCGTGCACGTCATCGGGGCAGGCCCGGGAGGGCTCGCCACCGCGGCAGCGCTGGCCCGACGCGGCGTTCGCGCCGTGGTCGTCGAGAAGTCCCCCGACGTGGGCGCCAGTTGGCGCGGCCACTACGAACGCCTGCGGCTGCACACCACCCGACGGTGGTCGTCGCTGCCGGGACTGCCCCTCCCCAGGTCGGCGGGCCGCTGGGTGGCGCGGGACGACTTCGTGGCCTACCTGGAGGAGTACGCCCGCCACCACCGGATCGATCTCGCCGCGGGCGTCGAGGTGTTCCGAATAGAACGGGCGGCGGAGACCGGCGACTGGTCTCTCACCGCGACCGGCGGGCGCCGGCTGCGCGCCTCAGCCGTGGTGGTGGCCACCGGGTTCAACCACACGCCGCACGTGCCCGACTGGCCCGGCGCCGACGGCTTCGCCGGCGAGCTGGTACACGCCCGCTCCTACCGCGCGCCCGAGCCCTACCGCGACCGGGACGTGCTGGTGGTCGGCACCGGCAACACCGGCGCCGAGATAGCCGCCGAACTCGCCGCCTCCGGCGCGGGCAACGTCTGGCTGGCGGTGCGCACCCCGCCGCACATCATGCGCCGCGCCACCCTCGGCTGGCCCTCCCAGGCCAACGCCATCCTCTGCCGCCGGCTCCCGGTCGGCCTCGTGGACCGCGGCGCACGCCTGCTGGCCCGCACCCTCCCCGACCTCGGCCCCCACGGCCTGCCGCGCCCCGAGGCCGGCCTCTACACGCGCGTGCGGCAGGGCGCGATCCCCGTGCTGGACCGCGGCCTCGTGCGCGCGGTCAAGCGCGGACGGGTGCGGCCGGTCGCCGCGTTGACGGCGTTCGAGGGTGAACGGGCGCTGCTGGCCGACGGTTCGGAGCTGCGGCCCGACGTGGTGATCGCCGCCACGGGCTACCGGCGCGGGCTCGAACCGCTGGTCGGACACCTGGGCCTGCTGGACGGCTCGGGCCGACCGCTGGTGCACGGCAAGCAGTCCCATCCGGCGGCGCCGGGGCTGCACTTCATCGGCTACACCAACCCCATCAGCGGCACCCTCCGCGAACTGGGCTACGACGCCCCGAAGATCGCGACCGCCGTCGCCGACCACGTCACGCGGTAGGCAGCCACCCGCCTTGCCGGCGCGCCCACCGGCGGCGGCAGGGGCGCGGGGAACCCCACACCGGGCTCACGCCGACAACCCACCGCGCCGGTACGGCACCGTGGTCGTCTGCACGCCGCCACGAATGCACCGCGCAGTTCCCCGCGCCCCCAAGCAGGCCGCCCACGGCAGTGCAGGGGCGCGGGGAACTGCGCGAGCAACCACACACCGAGCCGAGGACGACAAACCCGCCCCCGCCGGCAAGGCGAAAAGCCGGGTGCCCCTCCCCGCCAGGAGGAGGGGGCCCGTCGGGTGGTCCGCACTCGCCGAGGGCTCCGGCCTCCGGCCGGCCTCGGCGTCCCCTCGCGGCGCTCCACCCGCGTCCGTTCGAGCCGGCCTCCACGGCCGAACGGAACCCTTCACAGGGTCATCAAGCCAATACGGGACGTCAATACCTGGCTGGAACCCGGCGTCCCACCCACGAGGCGCCGTCGGGGGGTTGACGCGACGGCGAGCAGTCCAACTCGCACCAGACGCGTTTGCCGTCCCCCTCGCGCTGCCACCCCCAGCGCGCCGCGAGGATCTCGATCAGCTCCAGCCCGCGCCCACCGGTGTCGCAGTGGGTCGCCTGGCGCGGCAGCGGCGCGACGGCGCTGCCGTCCACCACTTCGAGCCGCACCGGCGCGCCGGCGCATCCCCGTTCGGCCCGGGACGCCTCCGGGCTCCGCACCGCCAACCGCAGCAGCGCGGGACGGCCGGTGTGCACCACCGCGTTGGTCACCAGCTCGGAAACCAGCAACACCACCGTGTCTCCCGGGGTCGCGTCGGGACAGGCCAGGCAGGGCCGTCCACGACCGATCTGCGCCCGCGCCCAGCGGCGCGCGCGGGCCACCTCCGAGGACTCGGGGGCCACCTCCAACTGTCTTTCCAGCTCCTGCACCGTTCACACCATCCGAACCGCCGGACAAAACACCTCACACCGAGGCACAACCCCAGCTCAGGACAGCATGATTGACGGGCGAGTCGGACAACAAGCGCTTCCGGAATAATCCGGCGCAAAGGAGTAAGCCGGGGGGTGGCTGTGCGAGCCCCGAAACGTTCGCTCGAACAGGAGTAAGGCAAGGCTCATCAGGGTGAGTTCACCGACCGGCGACGACCGAACCCCAGCGAGCACCCGCCCCGAGAAAGCCCAGCGGCAGCGTCACGCGTCACGCGTCACGCGCTGAGCTGCGCGTCCGTCTCGCCGACGGCGGAGGCCAGGTCGGGGTGACAGTCGAAGAGGCGGCGCACGCCGAGCGCGGCGAGCACGCGGTTGACGTGGGAGCCGTCCTCGGCGCCCCTGGCGGGCAGGATCAGCCGCAACTCCCCCGCGCAGGAACGCATCAGCCTGCGGGCGCCGACGAGGACGCCGACGCCGCTGGAGTCGCAGAAGAGGACCTCGGAGAGGTCGAGCACCACCCGTCGTCTGCCGTCGGCAACCGCGTCGTGGACGCGCTGCCGCACGGTAGGCGAGGTCGCCAGGTCGAGCTCACCGACGACGCGCAGCACGGTCCACTCCCCCCGCTGTTCCGCCCGCACCGTGAGAGCCGTCATCACGCGTCCTTCCCTGCTCGCCGACCGGTCCCCATCGCACTCCTTCTACGCGACCTGCCCACTTTCCCGACGAGCACGCGTCACCATCCGTGTCCGGCCATGGCCGCCTCGGTCATCCGGCCACCGTACGCCCGGTCCCGGCGGCGGATTCGTGGGCGCTCCCGGCCCGCGCCCCACGGGGCTCCTCGCGCGGGGGAGCGCCGGGACAGCACCGCACACTACATTTGACGTCGGCGAGGTGCCTGAGGTTGTCGGCGGGCGGACGAAATGGGGGCCGAATGGCGCACGAGACGCCGCCACACTGGGACCGGAACATGCGGGAGCGGCTGCGCCGGGGCGAGGCCGCGGCCCTGGCCGAGCTGTACGACCGTTTCGCCTCGCTCGCGTTCGGCATAGCGCAGCGGGTGCTCGACGACGAGGCCGCGACGGGCCAGGTGACCCGTGAGGTCTTCGCCACCATCTGGGAGTCCCCCGACCGCTTCGACCCGCGCCAGTCGACGATGCGCGCCTGGATCGCGGGGCAGGCGCACCGGCTCGCGGTGAGCAGGCTCCGCCAGCGGGCCGCCGGGCCCGAGACCCACGCGCAGGTGCGGGACGCGGCGACGGCGGCGAGGGCCGACTACATCGTGACGGCGATGCCGGCCCCGCTGCGCGAGGCGCTCGAACTGACCCGCTTCCAACGGCAGGACTACCGGCAGATGGCCGAGCGGCTCGGCATCAACGAGAACGAGGCGAGGCGCCGACTGCGGCTGGGACTCCAGCTGCTGTCGTCGGCCGCGCGGTACGGGGCCGAGAGCGCGGAGGCGTCCGAGGCGCCGGCGCACGCGGGGGAGCGGGAGGCACGGTGAGCGCCCCTCGGCCCGGCGGGCGCCCACCGAACGGCGCCGGCGCGCGCGGCGCCTCCGACGATCCCGGGGAGAAGGGGGTGCCCGGGGGCGAGGCCGCGCGGGTGCCGAGACCGCGCCGAGGAGAGGCCGAAGTGGCGGGGAACCACGAGGACCACCGGGGGAACGCGGAGCGCCGGGGAGAAGTCGAGGCGGGGCCGCCGCCCGACGCCCATGAACGGGTGACGGCGCTGCTGGGCGCCTGGGCGCTGGTGGCCTGCTCGGTCGAGGAGTCGGTGCTGGTGGAGGGGCATCTGGCCGACTGCGCGGCGTGCGCCGACGAGGCGGACCGGCTGGCGGACGCGGCGATGCTGCTGGAGCCGCCCCGGAGCCTGGACCTGGCCCCCGAGCTGCGGGCTGAGGTGTTGGACGGCTGCCTGGCGAGGCGCCCGGCGCGGCTGCCGGTGCCGTCGTGGGCCGCGCCGTTGGACGCGGAGGCGGCGAGGCTGGACGCGTTGCTGCTGGACATGGCCGACGACGAGTGGCTGGCCAAGGTGCCGCTGCGGTGGTTCGAGGACGACGGGGAACGCGGTCACACCACGACCGTCGCCGGCGTTCTGGACCATCTGCGGGCGCTGGACGGGCTGTTGGCGCGGCTCATGGGGCTGCCCGACCCGCTGGCGGGACTGCCGGGGCTCGCCGACCCGGACGACCCGACCGCCCGCACGCTGGCGGCGTGGGCGACCACCGGCCACGGCTCCGCTGAGGCCACGGGGGGTGAGGGGAACGGGACCCGGGCGAACGGGGCCGCGTCCTGGGAGCCGTGGCGTTCCCAGACCAGGGCGCTGGTCTGGGCGGCCTCGCGCACCGGCGGCCGGATGGGGGAACGGCGGGTGCCGGGCGCGCTCGGCGACCCGGGGCGGCTGCCCGCGGTCGGCGGCGCGTGGTCGCTCTCCGACCTGTATCTGGAGCGGGCGTTCGCCTGTTGGACGCACGCGGGGGACATCGCCCACGCCGTCGAGTACCCGTACGAGCCGCCGCTGCCGCCGCATCTGCGGCTGCTGGTCGACCTGACGGCGCGCAGGCTTCCCGGCAGCATCGCCGGGCGCCGAAGAGCGGGGCTGGCCCGGTCGGCCACCCGGCTGACCACGGCCGGTTCGCCGGGGCGCACGCTCCATCTGGAGGTGGAGGGCGCGGGCGGCGGCGACTGGTACATCCCGCTGGACTCGCCGGTGGCCGGCGTCAGCCGCACGGCGGCGCGCGGGGCGGTGGCCCATGTCGCCCTGGACGACGTGGTCTTCTGCCAGCTGGCGGCCGGCCGGATCGCCCCCGACGAGGCGGCCTCGGGGGCCGAGGGCGATCCGGACATCATCCACGACGTGCTGACGGCGGCGGCCGGGATGTCCCGGCTGTGAACGCGCGGGCGCGCGGGCGGCCGAGGACGGCGGTCAGTCGAAGACGACCGTGCGGCGCCCGTTGAGCAGCACCCGGCGCTCGCTGTGCCACCGCACGGCGCGGGCCAGCGCGCGGCACTCGACGTCGCGGCCGACGGCGACCAGCTCGCTCGGGGTCAGCCCGTGGCCGACACGCTCCACCTCCTGCTCGATGATCGGCCCCTCGTCCAGCTCGGCCGTCACGTAGTGCGCGGTCGCGCCGATCAGCTTCACGCCCCTGGCGTGCGCCTGGTGGTACGGCTTGGCGCCCTTGAAGCTCGGCAGGAACGAGTGGTGGATGTTGATCAGCCGACCGGAGAGCCGCTTGCAGAGGTCGTCGGAGACGACCTGCATGTAGCGGGCGAGGACGACGAGTTCGACCTGTTCGCGCTCCACGATCTCCAGCAGCGCGGCCTCGGCCTCCGGCTTGTTGTCGGCGGTGACCGGGATGTGGTGGAACGGCACGTCGTAGGAGGCGGCCAGCTCGGCGAAGTTCGGGTGGTTGGAGACGACGCCCGCGACCTCGACCGGCAGGGCGCCGATCGAGGTGCGGTAGAGCAGGTCGTTGAGGCAGTGGCCGAACTTGCTGACCATCAGCACGACGCGCATCCGGCCGTCCGCGTGGTGGAGCTGCCAGTCCATCTGGAAGGTGTCACCCACGGCGGCGAAGCTGGCGCGCAGCTTCTCCAACGTCACCGGCGGCTGTCCCGAGAAGTGCACCCGCATGAAGAACAGGCGGGTGTCGTGGTCGCCGAACTGCTGGCTGTCCTCGATGTTGCAGCCCGTCATGAAGAGGAAGCTGGAGACGGCGTGCACGATGCCCGGCTTGTCCGGGCAGGAGAGGGTCAGCACGTACTGCTGGCGCCCGGGCCCCTCGGCAGGCTCCGGGCCCCGGTCGTCGGTGGTGAGGGTCATGGTGGTCAGCCTTACACACCCCGGAGGGCGCCGTCAGACGGCGCGGGACGCCGCGGCCAACTCGTCGAGGGAGCGCGGGGGCGCCTCGGGGTCGTCCCCGTCGCCGACCGCCATCCGCACGTGCGCCTCGCGCGCCGCCGCCACCGCCTCGGGCCAGCCGGCGTGGTGGAGGTAGTCGGCGACGGGGGCGTCGGCGCCGACCTGGTGCATGATGCGCAGCACCCGGAGCACGGCGGCGTCGACCAGCGCGGCCTCCTCGGCGTCCCGGAACACGGCGCCGACGTACTTCTCGGCCGACCAGTTGTCCAGCCAGGTGTCCTCGACCAGCCGGTAGACGGCGTCGGTCACGTCGCCGTAGCCGGGTACGCCGGCGAGCCAGCAGTTCTGGTGGAAGACGGGATCGGAGAGCATGTGCAGCGCCGAGCGAACGTTGGCCCGCCAGCGCCACCATGGCATGTCGTTGAGCGGCATACCCGCCATGGTGGTGGAACCGCGGGGTCGACGGGAAGACTTATCCGAAGCTTGCACGCCGACCGATGCTACGGGGCTCGTCGTCACAGCTGGGTGGCCGCCCTCTCCGGAAGCTCGTACTGGCCGGCCAGCGGGTTCCACAGGTTGGCCGCCCGCTCCTTGGCCTCGGTGGCGCGCCCGCTGGCCGCGTCGCCCTCGCCGGCCCGCTGGGTGTGCTTGGCCTGGCCGCCGCGGCAGACGTCGCGGCGGTTGGCGCGGGCCTCGTCCGCCCAGGCCGCGTAGTGCTCGTCGGCCTCGGCCGACGCCTGCCACGCCTCGGTCAGCGCGGCGATCAGGTCGCCGTTGTCCGGGAGTTCGTCCAGGGTCAGCTCGTTGAGCCGGTCCACCATCCCGGTGCGCTGGTCGGCGGCGGCCCGCAGGTCGTCGGCGGCGGCGTCCAGCCGTTCGCAGGAGCGGATGGCGGCGACCGACTCGATCACCGCGTCGCGGCTGTCGTTGCTGTCGGCGAGCAGCGCGGAGAGCGCCTCCGCCTGCGCGCGCGCCGGGTCGCCCTCGTCCTCGTCCGCGCCGCCCGAGGCGTCGTCCGCGCCGTCCGGCTCGTCGACCAGCGCCTCCGGCGAGACGTCGTCGCCCGAGCCTCCGCCCTCGTCGTCGTCACCGCCGCTGAGCAGGTAGCCCGCGAGCAGCCCCACCACGGCGCAGCCGGCGATGACGGCGCCGACCAGCAGCGCGGGGTTGCGGCGCCGGTCGGGCGCCGGCGGCGGTGGGCCGCCGTGGCCGGCGCCGTCGGCCCAACCCCGGGAGGGCGGCGGGGGCGGCTGCCGGCGGTCGGCGGCGGAACGGAAGAGCTGGTCGAAGTCCCCGCCGCCGACGGGCGGCAGTGTCTGCGTGGCCTCGACACCGCCCGCGCCCGGCGGGGGCGGCTGCGCGGACGAACGGTGCCGGCCCGGCTGTCTCGGCGGAACGGCCCGCAGCCTGGTCGTCGACTCGGGGTCGCCGCCGCCGTCCGCGGGCACCGGCGGAATCAGCTGGGTGGCGGCCTCCTGGGCGGCGCCGGGCGGCGGGGTGTCGTCGGTGACGGGCGCGATCAGCTCGGTCGCCGCCTCGTGGGGGTGGCCGTTGTTCCCGGGGAGACCGTTGTCGGGCGGGAAGCGGTCGGTGACCAGCGGGATCAGCTCGGTCGCGCCCTCGTCGACGGGCGGTTGGGCGGGCGGCTGGTGGGGCGGCGCCTGCGGCGGCTGCGCCGGCGGGCCCTGCGGGGCGTGGCGCCCGTGGCGCCCGCCGGGGCGCCGGCCCTCGGGGGGCGCGACGGCGCGCAGTTGGGTGGTGGTCTCGATCGGGGCGATCAGCTCCGTGGCGCCCTCGTGCGGCGCCGGCGCCGGCGGCCGGGAAGGCATCTGGGGCGTGGCCTGGGTCGGCAGCGCGTGCTGGCCGACCGGCGGCAGCCGCGGCTGCTGGGGCGGCGCCTGCGGGGGCGCCTGCGGCTGCCGGGGCGGAACGGGGGGCGCGGAGGCGGGCGGCGGCGGGGGCACGGCGGCGGGCGGCGGGGGCGCGCTGCCCCAGCCGCCGGGCGAGCCGTAGGCGCCGGGCGCGCCGCCGAAGGTGCCTGGCGCTTCCGGCACCGCGGCCTGCTGGTCGGGGCCCCAGTGCTGCCCCCACGCCTGGCCGGCGGGCGGCGCGGCGGGGGTCGGGTCGTGGTGGGCCTCGCCCGCGGCACCGCCGGAACCCGGGGGCAGGACCACGCCCTCGCGCGGCTCGTCGTCCCGTCCGTTGTGGCTCGTCACCCGGGGCTCCTCATTCGGCTCAACGCAGCTAGCCGGGCCACGGTACCGGCTCCCCGCAGACTGCTGCGCCGCCCGCCGGTCGTCAAGTCCGGTGCGTCAGGCCGGAGTCGGCACCGGCGCCCAGCGACTGGTGAACTCCCGCACCACCCGGTGCTCCCGATGCGGCTCCAGACGGCCCCTGAAGTCCGCGAAGTACTCGGCTCCGCGCCCCGAACGCAGCCCCGCGAGCAGCTCGCCGGCGCGGCCCGCCGTGTGGCAGGCGTGTTCGAGATCACCCTCCTGGAGTTGGCCGGTGGCCATCAGGACCATGCCTATCGCACGGCGGCGGGTGCGGCTCTCCGGGTGGCCGGCGACCGCGTCGGCGGCCCTCCGCTGGGCGGCTCGGCCCTGGCCGAGGTCGCGGTGGCAGTGCGCCAGCTCGTCCGCGAGGTAGGCGGCGTCGAAGTGCCGCACCCAGGTCGGCTCGTCCGCGTCGGAGCCGGCCTCGCCGGCACGTTCCTGCGCGGCCAGCGCCTCGGACGCGGCGCGGCGGCAGGACTCGCGGTCGCCGAGCTGGGCGTGGCCGCGCGCCTCCGCCGACAGGAACAGCGCCTCGGCGCGCGAGGGCACCCGCCCCCTGGTGCCCTCCTGCGCGGCGCGCGCCAGCTGGATCACCTCGCGCGGGTTGCCCAACTCGGCCGCGAGATGGCTCATTCCGGCCGCCAGCACGTAACCGCCGAAGCCCCGGTCCCCCGCGGCCTGCGACATCCGCAGCGCCTGGATGTAGTAGCGCTGCGCGAGCCCCGGCAGTCCGCTGTCCACGGCCATGTACCCGGCGAGTTCGGTCAGTCGGGCGGCGGCGGCGAAGAGCTCGCGGCCGATGGCCTCGCTGTAGGAGCCGGCGAGCAGCCCGGCCACCACGCCGTTGAGGTAGTGCACCACCAGCGGCCTGACCTGCCCCGAGCCCCAGCGGCGGTCCAGGTCGACCAGCGAGGCGGTGGTGTCCACCACGGCCGACACGTCGGCCTCGCCGACGCGGGGGCCGGCCCCGGCCCGTTCGACCTCCACGTCCGGCGGGGTGATCAGCCAGTCCCTGCTGGGCTCGACCAGCGCGGCGGGCGCCACCTGCGCGCCCCCGGGGGCGTACGGGTGGCTGCCGCGCTCGCCCTCCGTCCGCTGCACGTCGGAGCGCCACAGCTCGGCCGCCTGCTCCAGCGAGTCGCCGAGCCCGGCCGCGAAGTGCAGCCCGACCGAGGAGGTCAGCTGCCGGGTGGTGCCCATCCCGATCTCGTCGACGGTCACCGGGCGGCCCAGCTTGCGGCCGAGCGCCTCGGCGATCAGCTCGGGCGCCCTGCCGCGCGGCTGCTGGCCGCGGATCCAGCGGGCCACCGACGTCTTGTCGTAGCGGAAGTCGAGCGAGCGCTCTGCGGCGCACATGTTCACCCGTCGTGCCAGCCCGGCGTTGGAGCAGTTGGCCTCGCGTATGAGCGCCAGCAGACGCTCGTTGGGCTGTCGGGCGATCAGTGGTCTGGCGGACATCCGTGTCTCCCTTGGCCGATCGGCTCGCCGGGTCGATCCCGGGCAGAACCATGCCCTAGGAATGCCGGGTCCATCCCGTATGCCCCGGTGGATGCACCCATGCGCCCCGGCCATGGGACCCGGCGCACGCACCGGGGCCCGTGACGCCCGGCTGGCGTCGGCCGCCGCCGGGGCCCGGCCGCGGCCGACGGGCCCGGCGTGGGAAGCCGGCGCTCCACCAGCGCCGTTGCCGCGCGGGCTGGCGGGGGGCGCGGCCGGCGGCGGCGGGGGCGCCCGGAGGCGCGGGGGCGCGCGGGGGCCGGGAAACGGTGGCGTGCGGCCACACGGCCACACCGCGCCCCACGCCATACGTGCCGGTATGGAAGCGGGTGCGCGGGGCTCGCGCCTAGGGTCGTCTCGTTTGGATCTTCGTGGATCAGGGCGCGGCGTCAGATGCGGTGCATCGCAAGGCGCCGGATCGCAGCTCATACTTGGTCGTATTCGCGCGATCCGGTAACGCAGCGAGGTGCCGTAGCTGGCGTCGCGCCCCCGCGAAGATCCAAACGAGACGGCCTAAGTCAACGCCCCTCACCCCCGTCCGCCCCCGCCCGGGCGCCGTTCCCGACAAGGGGGACGTCGCGGGTCGTTGCGGGCGCGCACGGGTCGATAACGTGTCCGCCATGACCGAGAACACGGAAACGGGCATCCCTCCCATACCGGGAGCGTCGACGCCCGAGGGGGAACGGCCGCCGGCCGTGCGGGTGCGGGGCCTGTGGAAGACCTTCGGGGAACATGCCGCCGTCTCAGGCATCGACCTCGACCTGCCGGCCGGCCGCTTCGTCGGCCTGGTGGGCCCCAACGGCGCCGGCAAGACGACCACCCTGTCGATGGTCACCGGTCTGCTGCGGCCGGACTCGGGCACGGTCGAGGTGGTGGGCCGCGACGTCTGGCGGGACCCGGTGGACGTGAAGGCCAGGATCGGGGTGCTCCCCGAGGGGCTGCGGCTCTTCGAACGGCTCTCGGGCCGTGAACTGCTGACCTACATGGGCCGGATGCGCGCCCTGGACCCGGTCGAGCTGGAGTCGCGCACCGAGCAGCTGCTCGACGTCCTGGACCTCTCGGGCGCGCAACACAAGCTCGTCGTGGACTACTCGACCGGGATGCGCAAGAAGATCGGCCTGGCCGCCGCGCTGCTGCACAACCCCGAGGTGCTCTTCCTCGACGAGCCGTTCGAGGGCGTGGACCCGGTCTCGGCGCAGGCCATCAGGGGCGTGCTGGAGCGTTACACCGACTCGGGCGCCACGGTGGTCTTCTCCAGCCATGTGATGGAGCTGGTGGAGTCGCTCTGCGACTGGGTCGCGGTGCTGGCCGCCGGGCGGATCAGGGCGCACGGGCCGACCGCCGAGGTGCGCGGGGAGGCCGGGTCGCTGCACCACGCGTTCCTCGAACTGGTCGGCGCGCGGGGCAACCCCGACGGCGCCCGGCTCGACTGGCTGGGCGGCGCGAGATGAGCACCGCCGAGCTGCCGCCCGCGCCCGCCGTCGCACCACCGGACGAACGGATCACCGACCCGTCCGTCGCCGCGACCACCGCGGTCTTCGTCCGCCTCAAGCTGTCGCTGTTGCGCAACGGGATGCGGCAGTCGAACGGGAAGTCCGCGGCCTTCGTCGGCTCGGCCGTGCTCGCGGCGCTCGTCGGCGCCCTCGGCCTGCTGGGGCTGGTGGCGCTGCGGGGCAACGAGTACGGGCCGGACACCGGCGTGGTGCTGGTGGCGGTGATCGCGCTGGGCTGGGCGTTCCTGCCGCTGTTCGTCGGCGTGGACGAGACGCTGGACCCGGGCCGGCTGGCGATGCTGCCGCTGCGCCCGGCGCCGCTGCTGGTGGCGCAGCTGGCCAGCGGGCTGGTCGGCAGCGGGCCGCTGTTCACGTTGCTGCTGCTGACCGGCGCGGCGCTGGTCGCGGTGCACGGGGTGGCCGCGGCGCTGACCGCCGTGGTGGCGGTGCCGCTGGTGCTGGTCTTCTGCGTCGCCCTCACCCGCGCGCTGGCCACGGCCAACGCGCGGCTGCTGACCAGCCGCAGGGGGCGCGATCTCGCCGTGCTCAGCGGGCTGTTGGTGGCCTTCGGCCTCCAGGGGCTGAACCTCGCGCTCAGCCGGATGGCCAACGAGGACGGCAGCCTGGCGCCGACGCGTCCGCTGGCCGACGTGCTGGGGTGGCTGCCGCCGGCCAGCGCGGTGCGGGCGGTGCGGCTCGCGGACGAGGGGTCCGCGGTCGGGGCCGTGCTGGCGCTGGCGGCCACCGCCGGCTGCCTGGCGCTGCTGCTGCTCTGGTGGCGGCGCACCCTGACGGCGCTGCTCACCGCGCCCGACGCCTCCAGCCTCCAGCCGCCGCCGGACGCCGGCCCCGCACACGACCGGCGCGAGAACGGCCTCGCCGGGCTGCTGCCCACCGGCCGCACGGGCACGGTGATGCTGCGGGTGCTGCGCTACGCGTGGCGCGACCCCAAGGCCAAGATGGGCTGGGCCACCTCGCTGGGCATGGCGGTACTGCTGCCGCTGGTGCTGACCGTGCGGGACGGCGGAAGCGTGTACACGGCGTGCTGGGCCGCCGGGATGCTGGGGCTGCTGATGTACAACCAGTTCGGCAGCGACTACAGCGGCTTCTGGCTGGTGGCGCAGACCATCGCCGCACCGCGTGACGCCTTCGTCGAGCTGCGGGCCAGGATGCTGGTGATCTGCCTGCTCGGGCTGCCGCTGATGGTGGCGGTGGTGCTGGGCACGGCGGCGCTCTCCAACGACTGGGAGTCGCTGCCGACGGGGCTCGGGCTGACGCTGACGCTGCTGGGCGCGCTGCTCGCGGTGGGGGCGGTGACCTCGGCGTGGCTGCCGTACTCGATCCCGCAGGAGGGGGCGATGAAGAACGTCGCACCGGGACAGTCCGGGCTCGCCTGGGGCTCGATCCTGGGCGGCACGCTGGTGGGGGCGGTGCTCTCCGCGCCGGTCGGGCTGCTGGCGCTGCTCCTCCACGGGGGGCCGACCAACTGGGCACTGGTGCCCGCGGGGTTGGCGTGGGGTACGGCGCTGTGCTGGGGCGCGCTGTGGCTGGCCGCGCGCCGCACGGCCGCGGCGCTGCCGGAGATCCTCGCCGCGGTCAGCAAGGGCTGACGGCCGCCCCGCGAACGCGCGCGGGGCGCCGGCGGCGATCGCCGCCGGCGCCCCGACCGGGCGAACGGCCGGCGGGGGCGGCCCGTTCGGGACCGCCGCTCCGCCGAAGCCGCTCGACCGTCAGCTCATGAACGCGCCGGACTGCAGGTCCTCGATGGTGATGACCTCGCTGTCGGCCGGCCGGTCGCTGGGCACCGGCTCGTTGAACGCGCTGAAGTCGATGACGCCGGCGCCGGTGGCGGCGTCGTTGTTCTCGAAGCGCAGCGGGAACGGCTCGCCGTCGGTGGCGACCACGAGGCTGGCCTCCTCACCCTCGTGCAGGGTGACGCCGGCGACGCCGTCGATCTCGGTGGCCTCGCCCATGGTCATCCCGGAGGCGGAGCTGCCCTGGCCCATGCCGGCCAGGAAGGTGTCCAGGTTGCACGACTCGACGGAGGAGTCCATCGGCGCCTCGTCGGCCGGGCCGTAGAGGAAGAAGCCGTCCAACTGGCCCAGGATCGCCGGGTCGTCGATGCCCGCGGCGGTCTCCCAGAACTGGGTGTCCGGGCGCAGCCACGCCTCGTTCTCCAGCTTGATGATCTCGAACGAGCCCTGCGAGCTCATGGAGATCGAACCGGCGCAGTCGCCGGCGCTGCTCAGGGAGAGGTCGATGCCCATCTGCTCGCCGGCCTGGTCGATGTCACCCACCATGCGGAGCGATTCGGCGCTCATCAGGGCGTCGAAGGCCTGGTCGGCGATCTCGTCGGCCGAGGCGCCGCCGAACGCGTCGCTGTCCGAACCCTCGTCGCCCTCCGTGCCCTCGTTCTCGCCCTTCTCGGTCGAGCTCTCGTTGTCGGTCGGCGTGGTCTCCTCGTCGTCGCTGTCGCTGGAACAGCCGGCCAAGGTGACGACCGTCGCGGTGGCGACGGCGACCGCCGCCGCGCGCGTGCGTCTGGCTATGAACCTCATCGGGCCCCCCGGTGAGAGATAGTGCCTCGTGAAAACGGACCCGACGGTGTCGGTCCCAGGGGTCACGCTATCAACGCGCCCTCGACGAAATGCCGGAGTGTCTCCCGCCATGCGGTCGGCCGCTCCTTTTGCGGGAGATGCCCGGCACCGGGGATGTCCGCGTAACGGCCGCGCGGCAGCGCGCGCACCATCTCCTGCGCCTCCGCCCGCCCCAACTCGCCGTCCACGCCCCTGACCACCAGCGTGGGGCAGGAGACCTCGGCCAACTCCTCCCAGTGCGCGTCCCGCGCGAAGCCCTCGCGGGCCGCGAGTATCTGCTCCCGGCTGAAGACCGGCCGCCAGCCGTCCGAGCGCCGCGCCATGACCTCGCCGAAGAACCAACCACGGGACGGCAGCGGGGCGTTGAGCGTCGGATCCCGCTCGCCGAACCAGGCCCGCACCTCCTCGGGCGAGGCGAAGGGCAGCGGCCAGGAACCGAGCCAACGCCGCCAGCGGCGCTGGGCGTCGGCGCCGATGGCGGAGGCCCGCATCTCGCAGATCACCAGCGCCCGCACCAGGTCGGGGCGGCGGGCCGCCAGCCGCCAGGCGGTGAGCGCGCCCATCCCGTGGCCCACGAGCAGCACGGGGCCCAACCCGAGACGCTCGATCGCCCTCTCGGCGTCGCCGACGAAGGCCGCCCCGTCGAACGGGCCCTCCGGTGGCTTGGCGCTGCGGCCGTGCCCCCGCTGGTCCAGGGCGACGGCCCGGAACCGCGAGGAGAGCCAGCGCCCGGTCTCCTCCCAGTGCCCCGCGTGCCCCATCAGCCCGTGCAGCAACAACGCGCCCGGCCTGCCGGCCGGTCCACGCCCGAATTCCCGTGCCACCAATGGCAGTTCGCCGAACCCCGACACCTCGATCGCTCGCCCCATCGCCTGCCCCTCCTTCCCGTCTCCCCGTCGCTCCCCCCAGAATACCGAACAGATATTCGAACATGGGGGTATGGGAGGGCAGTTCCCTCTCACGGGTGACAGAAGCGCCCCACGGCACACGAGTTGGCCGTGGACATCAGCGGCGAGCCACCGACGACCTCGGCACCGGGGTGGACAGGTCAGCCGTCGACAGCACCCGGCGACGGGGCACCACACGACGAACCCCGCGCCCCCTCCGGGCCGGCGGACGGCTGGGGGGAGCGCGGGGAAACCACGCGGGAGAGACCATGCGCGGGAGACGACGGGAAGAGGGAGAACAGGGAACGGAGAGGCGGGGAACGGGACCCCGGGAAGGGGCTCAGCCCTTGTCGACGAAGACGTGCATCGCGACCTGCTGCTCCAGCTCAGCCGACTCCCCGCCGCTGCCGACCTGGACCGCTCCGCCCGAGGCCGCCGTGACGCTGACGGAGGAGCCGGGCTGCACCCCGGCCCGGCGCAGCGTGTGCATCACCTGCGCGTCCGTCTGCACCGGCTCACCGATCCTGCGGACGATCACCGTCTTCCCGCCGTCCACGTCCAGGTCGGCGAGCGCCACGACGCCCTCCGCGAGGAACGGGTCGGTCGTGCCCTTCTCCCCCAGCTCCGCGAGCCCGGGGATCGGGTTCCCGTAAGGGGACTCCGTCGGGTGGTTCAACAGCTCCAGCACCCGCCGCTCCACGGCGTCGCTCATCACGTGCTCCCAGCGGCAGGCCTCCGCGTGCACGTGCTCCCACTCCAGGCCGATCACGTCGACCAGCAGACACTCGGCCAGCCTGTGCTTGCGCATCACCCGCTCCGCCAGCCGACGCCCCTGCTCCGTCAGCTCCAGATGCCGGTCGCCGGCGACGGTGAGCAGGCCGTCCCGCTCCATCCTCGCCACCGTCTGGCTCACCGTCGGGCCGCTCTGTTCGAGCCGCTCGGCGATGCGGGCACGCATCGGGACCACGCCCTCTTCCTCCAGCTCCAGAACGGTGCGGAGGTACATCTCGGTGGTGTCGATCAGTCCGGACATAAGTGCCCCTCGAATTCGTGCGGTGGCCCTGTCGCCCATTCTGACGCACTGCACTGACAAGAGACCGGCCGCAGGTGGCCCAGCGTGCATATTGACACCGAACTGGTCTGGACCATTACGGTGTGCCGTACCAAGACCCGGAACGCCGCCACCGGCCAGCAGCAAGGGACGCCCGTAGATGCGCGAAGAAACTCTCGCCCACCAGTTCTTCGATGCCGCGATCGAGCTGCTGTGCCAGGTCAGAGACCAGGAGGCGGGGCACATCGCCGAGGCCGCGACGCTGATCGCCGACACGGTGAGCGGTGGCGGCAAGGTGTTCGCCAGTGGCGCTGGGCACTCGGCACTACCCGCCCAGGACCTAGTCTACCGGGCAGGCGGGCTCGCCCTGGTCAATCTTCTGGCCATTCCCGGCACCACCGGGGTCGACGTCTCACCGGCCACCCTGGGCAGCGCGTTGGAGCGGGTCAGCGGCCTCGCGCCGGCCACCCTCGACAACAGCCCGGCCGCCCCCGGCGACCTGCTGATCGTCATCTCGCTCTCCGGCCGCAACACCCTCCCCATCGAGCTGGCCCAGCACGCGCGGGAGAGCGGACTGCGTGTCATCGGCGTCACCTCCGTCGGCTACGCCACCGGCACCGAGTCGCGCCACGCCTCGGGCACCTTCCTCAAGGACCACTGCGACGTGGTGCTGGACAGCGCCATCCCGATCGGCGACGCGACGCTCACCAGCGAGGGCGTCGGCGCGCCGTTCGCCCCCGCCTCCACCGTGGTGACCTGCGCGCTGCTCCAGGCGGTCTTCGCCGAGGCCGCCGGCCGGCTCGCGGAACGCGGCGTCGAGCCGCCACTGCTGCGCTCGGCCAACGTGGACGGCGGCGGCGAGTGGAACGAACGCGTCTTCAGCGAGCACCGCGACCAGATCCTCTGGCGCAGGTAGTCCCGGCCGCGACGGAGCCGGCGCGGGCTCAGCGCGCGCCGAGCGCCCGCGCCAGGTCGAGGGAGGCAGCGACGCGCAGCGCGACCTCCTCGCCGTAGCCGACATCCAGTCGGTCGAAGGCACGGCGCCCGCCACCGCGCAGGAAGGTGAGCGCGCCCAGCACCCGCCCCCGGCTGCGCAACGGCACGCACAGCGCGTGCTCGGCCTCGGCCGGCCAACGGTGGTCGCGCGCCCACGACGAACGGGAGACCCCGCCGGTCGCCCGGACCGGCACCCCGCAGTCGACGGCCTGGAGCGCGGGATGCCCGGCGCGGTAGCGCACGGCGAGGCCGCACGCCGTGCCGCGGCCGGCGAGGCTCCCCGGGCTCTCCGCGATCCGGACCAGGCCGCCGGCCTCGCCCGCGGTGTCGAGCAGCGCGTGCTCGGCGAAGCCCGGCAGCGCGTAGTGCAGGTGCAGCACCGCGGCGTCCGTCGGGTCGGGGCAGTCCGCGGCGGCCCGCGAGGCGCGGCTGAGCTGGCTGTCACGGAACCGCTGGCGCGCCGCGCCCTGGCCGACCCGCTTGGCGTGGGTGGCGTCCTGGAAGACCCACGCGGCTCCCAGCGGCACGGGGTCGCCGACCACGGGCGAGCCCAGCTGGACGAAGCCGCTCACCAGACAGCGCCGCCGTTCCGGCGGCCCCTCGCCCAGCGGGCCGCCGTCCTCGCCCTCCCCCTCACTCAGGGTGAGCCACAGCTCGACCGGTTCCCTCGGCGGCTGGCCGGCCAGTGTGTGTTCGAGGGCGCTCTCCAACTCGTCGAGTCCCGCGCCGACGAACTCGGCCAGCGGCTCCCCCAGCATGTCGACGGGCGAGACGCCGAGCGCGTGCGCCGCGCGGCCGTTGACCGCGACGGTGCGCAGATCCGGGTCGGCGAGCAGCACTCCGAACGGGGCGTCGCCCAGCATCCCGTCACTCAGCGCGAGATGGCGCTCCAGGTCGAGTTGGGCGAGGGCCTCGCCGAAGGCGCAGTAGACGCCCAGCGGCCGGCCCTCGTCGTCGCGGACCGGCGTCACCGTCGCGCGCATCAGCACACGGGTGCCGTCGGCGTGCAGAAAGGGAAACTCCCTGGTCCGCCGGCCGACGCCCCCGCCAGGCCGCTCGGGGTCGGCGGCGCGGCCCACCTCCAGCAGCTGCCGCCGCACCTCGGCGGCGTCCGCCTCGCGCACCAGCCAGCCGCCGAGACCGGCGCGGCCCACCGCCTGCTCGGCGCTCCAGCCGAGCAGGCGGGTCGCGCGGTGGTTCCAGTGCGTGACGGTGCCGGACATGTCGACGGCGAAGAACGCCGCCTCCATCCCGTCCAGCAGCGCGGCCAGCAGGCCCCGGTCGGAGACGAGGAACGGAGAGGTGTCGCCTTCCGCGTGTTCCGCGTGCGGCGTCTCGGAGTGGACTGCTTCGGAGTGTGCGGTCACCTGTTCTACCCCCAGCACAGGAGAGTGGGCACCCGGTCGCGTGCGCACCGAACCATTCAACTCCACGGTGACGTCGGTCACATAGGGTTTCCACCAATCTCGTTGCCGCACCGAGATCCGCGTCGAGGCCGGCGTCGGGATCCGGCCCGTTAATTCGCTTGGCGGAGCCCGGGGGGCTCGCCTACGGTCGGAGGCACACGAGAAGGGAGGTGGTTCGGCAGATGTATGACAACCGGACGCGTGAGGTGACTGCGGCCTAGGTCGCTGGTTCACACGACACGTGGCGAAGCCGGCGCCGCCGGCCAATCCCAAGCAGTCACCCGATCCGCGAGCCGCCGGTAAGTCCGGCCGGCTCCCCGAGGCCCCAGCGGCCCCGGGGACCAAAGGCTCGCGGATCGCTGCGTTTGTGGAAGTCCGCGCGAGTTCGCGGAGGGGGAAGCCCCCGCGCACGACGGCCCGCCCGGGCCCCGTGCGCGACGGCGGGGGTGTCAGGGGCAGAGGCGTTCGACGGACCAGCCGGTCTCCGTGCGGCTGTAGCGCAGCCGGTCGTGGAGGCGGTTCGCCCGGCCCTGCCAGAACTCGACGGTCTCGGGGGCGACCCGGTATCCGCCCCAGTTGGGCGGGGCCGGCACGTCCTCGCCCTCCGGGTACCGCGCGGCCAGCTCCGCGTACATGCCGTCCAGCGCCTCGCGGGAGGCGACCGGCGCCGACTGCTCGCTCGCCCAGGCGCCCAGCTGGGAGCCGTGCGGGCGGGTACGGAAGTACGCCGCCGTCTCGTCGCGGCCGGTGCGGGTCACCGAGCCGGTCACGATCACCTGGCGGGCGAGGGGGTGCCAGGGGAAGAGCAGCGCGACCCGCGGGTTGGCCTCGATCTCGCGCCCCTTGCGGGAGGCGTAGTTGCTGAAAAAAACGAAGCCCCGCTCGTCGAACGCCTTGAGCAGGACCGTGCGCTGGCTGGGCGCCCCCGTCGCGTCGGCCGTGGCCAGCACCATCGCGTTGGGCTCTTCGAGCCCGCCGGCGACCGCGTCGTCGAACCAGCGCCCGAACTGGTCGAGCGGCCCCTCCGCCAGGTCCGCCTCGCCGAGCCCGGCCTCCCGGTAGCGCACCCGCATCTCCGCGGGGTCCGGAACGGGCTCGGGCGCGGCAGGGGGGCGGCCGACCTCGGTGAGCGAGCCGCGGGCGGCGGGGCGGGCGCCGCGTCCTGGGCGGGGGCGGCGGGACGGGCGGGGACGGTCGGAGTTCTCGGCGTGGGACACGGCCCATATCTTGCAGCATCGGACTGACACTGGCTCCCCCGGCGGAGATTCGTTCCCGTGCCTCGTGCCGGCCGGACACGCGTGGTTAAGGTCTCCGCCAGAAAGGGCCTCCCCTGCCCTCGTGGGCATCGCCGCCGCGCGGGTCCTCCGGTTTTCTCCGTGCGGGACGGCACGCGCCGTTCCTAGGGTGGGGGGATGATGCCACTCCCGGACGGCCGTCCGTTCCTGATCGCCGACGTCTTCACCGAACGCCCCTTCGGCGGCAACCAGCTGGCGGTGCTGCCCGACGCGGAGGGCCTGAGCGACGCGCAGCTCCGGGGGCTGGCAAGGGAGTTCGACTTCTCCGAGACCGTCTTCGTGCTGCCGCCCGAGGACCCCGCGCACAGCGCCAGGCTGCGCATCCTCACGCCCGAGGAGGAGCTGCCGTTCGCCGGTCACCCGACGGTCGGGGCGGCGGCGGTGCTGGTCGGGGAGGGGTTGCTCGACCCGGCGGCGACGGGTGGGCGGCTGTTGTTCGAGGAGGGGGTCGGCGTGGTGGGCGTCGAGGTGAGCGGCTCGTTCGCCCGGCTGACGTTGGACGCGCCCTACCGGTCGACGCCGCAGGCGCCGCCGTCGAGGGCCGCGGTGGCGGCGGCGCTGTCGCTGCCGGAGGGCGCGGTGGTGGACCACTGGTACGGCGGGATCGGGCTGGGGTTCCACTATGTGCGGCTGACGGACGCGGGCGCGGTGGACCGGGCGCGGCTCGACGCGTCGGCCTGGGCGGCCGGCCTCGCCGGTGGCTGGACGGAGGATCTCTACGTGTGCGCGGGCGGGTTGGCGGACGGCGGCCGGGTGCACGCCCGGTGCCTCCTGCCGTCGCTGGGGACCGAGGACCCCGCGACGGGGTCGGCGGCGGCCGGGCTGGTCGCGGGGCTGGTCGCCCGGCCGGGGCACGCGCCGGCCTCGGCGGAGGGCGAGGTGCGGCTCACGGTCGACCAGGGCGTGGCGATGGGCCGCCCCGGCGTGATCGAGGCGTCGGCCCGGTGGCGGGCGGGACGGCTGAGCGAGGTCTCGGTCGGCGGCCACACCGTGCTGACGGCACGCGGCACCATCGCCCCCGGGCCGGCCCGGTGAGTGCCGCCCCCGGTCGTAGTCGACGATGTCGATGGTCATGAGCCGCCACCCTAGCCAGCGGCCCCGGCCCCCGCGCGGTGTTTGGGGGGGCCGGGGCACGGGGCGTCAGCCGGTGGTGACCTGGTCGCGGCCGGGGCGGCCGTCGTCGGTGTCGTCCTCGCCGGGGTCGGAGTTGAGGGACAGCACCAGTTCCTCGCTCTCCGGGGTGCTCTCCGGCTTCAGGAAGCCGATGCCCAGGTAGAGCACGAGGGAGGTGAGCAGCGGCAGCCCGACGATCGCGGCCTCGGTCGAGCCGTCGATCTGGTACCGCACCACGTACCAGACGAGCAGGCCGCCCGCCCAGGAGACGATCGCCGCCGTCGGCCCGATCCTGCGGAACCAGGGCAGCAGCCCCAGCATCAGCGGGATGGAGATGGGGCCCATGGTGGCGGCGACGAGTTGCACCACGGTGTCGAGGACGAACCCCTCTCCCCTGGTGGTGATCGCGATCGTCATGCTGAGGCTGACGAAGAGCACGGTGGTGATGCGGGCGAACGTCAGCTGGGCGCGCTCGGTGAGGCGGCGGACCTTCGGGACCAGCACGGGCGCGATGTCCCGGGTGATCACGGCGGTGATCACGTTGGAGTCGGAGGCCACCATCGCCATCGTGTGGGAGAAGAAGCCGGCCAGCATCAGCCCGATCAGGCCGGCGGGCAGCAGCTCCTTGGCGAGCGCGACATAGGACTCCTCGCCGGCGGTGAGCCCGGGCACGATCAGCGGCGCCGCGACCATCGGCAGGAAGAGGATCAGCGGCCAGACCAGCCACAGCGCGCTGGAGAGCAGCGCCGAGCGCTTGGCCGCGGAGCCGGAGGGCGCGGCCATGTAGCGCTGCGCCAGGTTCCACATGCCGCCGTTGTACTCGAAGGTCTTCACGAAGAGGAACGCGATGATCAGCCAGGTGGTCACGGAGCCGCTGACCGGGTCGCCGTGGCCGTCGGGCAGGTCGCCCCACATGGTGAACGGGAAGTCGGCGCCGAGTTCGATCATCACCGCGAACAGCATCGCGAAGCCGGCGACGGCCTGGATCACGAACTGCCCCATGTCGGTGAGCACGTCGGCCCAGAGGCCGCCCACCGTCATGTAGGCCATGGTCGCGACCCCGGTGAAGATGATGCCGACCTCCAGGGGGATGTCGGCGAAGCCCTTCAACAGCACGGAGATCGCGACCCACTTGGCGGCGATGTCCACGACCTTCAGGGCGGCCCCGCTGTAGGCGAGGACCTGCTGGGTGGGCAGGTTGTAGCGGCGGGCCAGGTATTCGAGTGGCGACTTGACGTCGTGTTTGGCGCGCAGCCGGTTCCAGCGGGCGGCGAAGAGGAACGCGCCGACGCCGACGCCGAGTCCGATGGTCAGCGGCCACCAGAAGTAGACGGTGATCCCGTCGTCGTAGGCGACCGCGGCGAAGGCGACGAACATCACCGCGCTGTAGCCCGACATGTGGTGCGAGATGCCGGAGAGCCACCAGGGTATTCGGCCGCGGGCGGTGAAGAAGTCGGCCACGTCGTGGATGCGTTGCTTGGACCACCAGCCGATGGCGACCACCACGAGGAAGTAGCCGGCGACCACGATCCAGTCGAGTGCGGACATCGCGGCTCCTAAACGGAGGGGGCGGGGAACGGGGCTGTGCGCGGGTCCTGCCCGCCGCCAGCGCGCCGGGCCGGGCCCGACTCACCAGTGCGCGCGCTTCGGTTGGAACGTCGGGTCGAACCGCCGCATGTACGCGGTGTCGTCCCGCCGTTCGACGCCACATCGGAGGTAGTTCTCGTGGAGCGCGCCCAGCGCGTCCCGGTCGAGTGCGACGCCGAGTCCCGGTGCCTCGGGGAGCGGCACCGCGCCCTCGACGAACCGCAGCGCACCGGGGACCACCACGTCCTGGCCCTGTTGCCAGGGGGTGTGGGTGTCGCACGCGTGGTTCAGGTTGGGCACGGCCGCGGCCAGGTGCGTCATGGCGGCGAGGCTGATGCCCAGGTGGGTGTTGGAGTGCATGGAGAGTTCGAGCCCGAAGGTGTCGCAGAGCGCGGCGACCTGGGTGGAGCGCAGCAGCCCGCCCCAGTAGTGGTGGTCGGTGAGCAGCACCCCGATGGCGCCCTGGGCGAGGGCGGGCGGCAGATGGGCGTGGGTGACCACGCACATGTTGGTGGCCAGCTTCATCGGGACCTCGGGGGCGACCTTCGCCATGCCCTCGATCTCGGGGGCGGGGTCCTCCAGGTACTCCAGCACGCCGTCGAGGGCGCGGCCGACGCGGATCGAGGTCTCGGGCGTCCAGGCGGCGTTGGGGTCGATGCGCAGCGGCAGGTCGGGGAACGCCTCGCGGAGCGCGTGGACGGCCTCGATCTCCTCGTCGGGGGGCAGGACGCCGCCCTTGAGCTTGATCGAGCCGAAGCCGTACTCCTCGACGAAGAGCCGCGCCTGGGCGGCGATGCCCTCGGGGTCGAGCGCGGCGCCGAACCGGTCCTCGTCCTCGCCCGGGTGGCCGGCCCACTTGTAGAAGAGGTAGGCGCTGTAGGGGACGGCCTCCCGCACGGGCCCGCCGAGGAGGTCGGCGACGCGCAGCCCCGCGGCCTTGCCCCTGATGTCGAGGCAGGCGACCTCGAAGGGGGAGAAGACGGCGTCCACCGTCTTCTGGTTGCTGCCGGCGCCGGTCAGCCCGTGCTGGTCGACGAAGACGTCGCCGCCGACGGTCGCGGCGACGGCGGCGTACTGCGCGTGGTGCGCGTGCACCTCGACGCCGATCAACGCGGGGGCAGCCGCGCGCAGTCGCTCCAGGTGGGAGCGGTCGCCGTAGGTCTCGCCGAGTCCGCTCAGGCCGTCGTCGGTGATCACCTCGACGATGGTGCGCAGCGCCCAGGGCTCGTGGACGCCGCTGGCGTTGAGCAGGGGCGGGTCGCGGAAGGCGACGGGGGTCAGGTGGATCTCGCGTATGCGCATAGCCGACCATTCACATATTTGAATATGGGCCATTCTGGTGAACAGACGCGGCAACTGTAGAAGTGCCCCCGAGGGGCGTCAAGGGTCCGCACAGGCCCGACGGCGGACCTGGCGGGGGCGACGCTTGTTCAGCGGGGTGAACGGGCGCGGCCCCGGGGGAGGTTGAGGGCGACTCCGGGGGGACGGGCCGCGGCGCGCGGTTTCGGCCGTGCCGTCGCGACGCGCGGCGACGGCCAGGACGGCGCGCCGGCCAAGCCGCGCGAAGGCCCCGAAACGCGCCGGAAAGACGAGGACAAAAGGCAGCCGTCACGCACCGATATGGCGCTACCGCCTTCGGGGCGGCGGCCGACCCGGCCACCACCCCGAAGAAAGAAATTCATAATTCAAGAAAACCCGCTGAACGCCCACAGCCGAACGCCGAACGGGATACCGAACGCCCCTCCGCGTTCCTACCGTTCCAGGTGTTCCGCCAACACCTCGGCGAAGTGCCGCGCGCCGACCCCGGCCAACTGGTCGAGTTGCAGCCGGCAGGAGTAGCCGTCGGCGACCAGCACCGCGTCCGCTGGCGCCGTGCGCACCGAGGGCAGCAACTGGTCCTCCGCGCACGCCACGGACACCTCGTAGTGCCCCTTCTCGAAGCCGAAGTTCCCCGCGAGACCGCAGCACCCCGAGGAGAGCCCGCCGCTCAGCCCCGCCGCCGCGCGCAGCGCCCGGTCCGCCGCGTCGCCCAGCACCGCGTGCTGGTGGCAGTGGGTCTGCCCGGCCACCGGCCGGCCGATCACCGGCGGCCTCCAGTCGGGCGCCAGCTCCGTCAGCGTCTCGGCGAACGTCCGCACCGAGGCGGCCAGTCGGGCGGCGCGCGGGTCGTCCGGCAGCAGCTCGGGCAGGTCGGTGCGGAGCGCGGCGGCGCACGGCGGCTCCAGCACCGTCACCGTCCGCCCCGCCTCGATGTCGCCCTCCAGCCGGTCCAGGGTCCGCCGCCCCGCCGCGCGCGCCCGGTCCAGCTGGCCGGTGGAGACCTCCGTCAGCCCGCAGCAGACCGCTCCCGCCGGCAGCCGCGTCCCCAGCCCCGCGTCGTCGAGGACCCGGACCGCCGCCCGACCCGCCTCCGGCGACAGGTAGTTGGTGAAGCTGTCGGGGAAGAGCACCACGTCGCCCCCCGGCGCCCGCCCCTGCCGCGCCCACCAGCGGGTGAACGGCTCCCGCGCCAGCGGCGGGATGGCCCGCTCCGGCGCGATCCCGCCCAGCCGCTTGGCCACCGCCGCCAACGGCCCGATCCGGCCCGCCACGTTGGCGGGACCCGCCAGCCGCAGCGCCGCCGTCAGCCGCAGCCAGGTCGGCAGCCGCCCCATGGCGTAGTGCGCCGCGGGGCGCGGCCTCCCCGCATAGTGATGGTTCAGGAACTCGGCCTTGTAGGTGGCCATGTCGACGCCCACCGGGCAGTCGCTGCGGCACCCCTTGCAGGACAGACACAGGTCCAGCGCGTCCCGCACCTCCGTCGAGCGCCACCCGTCCGTGACCACCTCGCCCAGCAGCATCTCGTGCAGCAGCCTGGCGCGGCCCCTGGTCGAGTGCTCCTCCCGGCCCGTCGCCCGGAACGAGGGGCACATCACCCCGGAACCCGGCCCCGGCTCACGGCACTTGGCGACCCCGACGCAGCGCCGCACCGCCGCCGAGAAGTCGCCGCCGTCCCCGGGGTAGGAGAACGCGACCGGCGGCCGGCTCGGCATCCCGAGAAACCGCAGGTCGGCGTCCAGCGGCGCGGGCCGGGAGACCACCCCGGGGTTCAGCCCGCCGTCCGGGTCCCACAGGTCCTTGAACCGGTCGAAGACGCCGACCAGTTCGGGCCCGTACATCCGGCCCAGCAGCTCCGAGCGCGCCAGCCCGTCGCCGTGCTCCCCGGAGAGCGAGCCGCCGTGCGCCACCACCAGGTCCGCCAGCTCCACGCCGAACTCCCGGAACCGCGCCACCCCCGGCTCGCTCAGCAGGTCGAAGTCGATCCGGACATGGATGCAGCCGTCGCCGAAGTGCCCGTACGGCAGCCCGCGCAGCCCGTGGTCGCGCAGCAGCCCCCGGAACTCCCGCAGATAGGCGCCCAGTCGGGCCGGCGGCACCGCGCAGTCCTCCCAACCGGGCCACGCCTCGCCGCCGTCCGGCAGCCGGGTCGCGGTGCCCGAGGCGTCCTCCCTGATCCGCCACAGCGCGCGCTGCTCCGCCGGTTCGGTGAGCACCGCGCTGCCCGTGGACTCCTCCGCCGACGCCCGGCACACCGCCTCGGCGGCGGCCCGCGCCTCGCCCGGGTCGGCGCCGCCGACCTCGACGAACAGCCACGCGCCGCCGCGCGGCAGCGAGGCAGCCGCCGCGTCGCCCACCAGGTCGGCCGCCATCCCCTCCACGGTCAGCGGCCCGTGCGCCAGCAGCCCGGCCGCCGCCTCGGCCGCCGCGCTCTCCTGCGGATAGCCCAGCACCGCCAGCGCCCGCGCCGCCGGCGGCGCGACCAGCGCCACCTCCGCCTCGGTGAGCACCCCCAGGGTGCCCTCCGAGCCGGTGAACGCCCGCGCCCAGTCCCGCCCGCGCTCCGGCAGCAACTCGTCCAGCGCGTACCCCGAGATCCGCCGCGGCAGGTCGGGGAAGCCCGTGCGCAGCCTGGCCAGTTCGCCCGCGACCAGCGACTCGACGCCGGCCCGCAGCCGCTCGGGAACGCCCTCGCCGCCCCGCCCGAGCACCGCCTCCTCGCCCCGGTAGGTCAGCGCCGTGACCCGCCGCGTGTTGTCCGCCGTCGTGCCCCACGCGACCGAGTGCGAGCCGCAGGAGTTGTTGCCGATCATCCCGCCCAGCGTGCAACGGCTGTGCGTGGACGGATCGGGACCGAACGTCAGACCGTGCACGGACGCCTCGGAACGCAGCGCGTCACAGATCACCCCCGGCTGCACCACGGCCGTCCGCGCCTCCGGGTCGACGGACAGCACGCGGTTCATGTGGCGGGTGAAGTCCAGCACCAGGCCGAGCCCCGTGGCCTGCCCCGCGATGCTGGTGCCGCCGCCCCTGGCCACCACCGGCACCCCGCGCTCGGCGGCCACCGCGAGGGCGACGGCCACGTCCTCGGCGTCCCTCGGCGCCACCACGCCGAGCGGCACCCGGCGGTAGTTGGACGCGTCCATCGTCGTCAGCGCCCGGCCGGCCGCGTCGAATTCGACCTCGCCGCGCACCCGGGCGCGAAGCGCGGCGGCCAACTCCCGCGCTCCGGCGTCATCCGCCCCCTGCGCCGGATACTTCCCGTTTCTCTGATCGACCGTCGTTCGCCTCAGCCGTTCCATAACTCCCAGCCTGCACCCTTTTCGCGAGGTCGGGGCGTCGGAGCGCGCGGAAAACACCCGCAATTCCGAAAAGCATGAGACCGTGGAGGGTCTCAACTCACCCTATAGTGTTGGCCAATTAACGCCCCCTGACGTCCCCCCGAGGTCCCGTTTCATGACAGCGCACACCCGGCCGGAACGCCCGAGGCCGCAGCGCCCGGCGAAGCGTCAGATGGTGCTCGCCCTGCTGATCACCCTGATGGTCACGGGTCTCACCTGGACCGTCGCCGTCTCGCTCGCCGACGACTCCGTGCGGACCCCCCTCGCGTGGGGCGCCGGAGCCGCCGCGCTCGCGCTCTGCGTCGCGGTGCCCTGGGCCGTGCACGGCCGGGCCGAAACCCGACGCCTCACCGCCGAGCTGGCCGAACGGCGGCACCGCCTCGACGACTTCGCCGACCAGGAGGTGCCCGCGCTCGTGGGCCGCCTGCGCGGCGGCGCGTCGACCGACACGGCGCTGGGCGCCGCACGCCCGGACAACAACGCCGAGGCCAAGGTGCTGCGCACCCTCGCCGAGGAGGTCGGCAGGGCCGAGGCGGGCAAGGCCGCCGCCCTGGCCGCCGGCGCCGGCGCAGCCGCCCGGCTCCAGGCACTGACCATCGGCATGTTGGCCGAGCTGCGGGACATGGAGCACCGGCACGGCGACGAGGACGTCCTCGGCGACCTGCTGCTGCTCGACCACCGCACCGCGCAGGCCGGCCGCCTCGCCGACAGCATCGCGGTGATCACCGGCGCCCGCTCCGGCCGACGCTGGTCCAAGCCCATCGTGATGGAGTCCATCATCCGCGGCGCCATGGGCCGCATCGGCGGCTACCAGCGGGTGCGTTCCCACTCCACGGTCAACGTCGCCGTCGCCGGCCACGCCGCCGAGGGCGTGATGCACGCGCTCGCCGAGCTGCTGGACAACGCGGCCAACTTCTCCCCGCCGACGGCCGAGGTGCACGTCTACGTCGAGGAGGTGCAGACCGGCGTCGTCATCACCGTCGAGGACAGCGGCCTCGTGATGAGCGACGTGGCGCTGCGCCGCGCCGAACGCGCCGTCTCCGCCAAGGAGCTGGACCTCAGCACGCTCTCCGGCACCCGGCTCGGCCTGGCCGTCGTCGGCCGGCTCGCCCGCAAGCACGGGCTGCGGATCTCCTTCCGCCCGTCCGCCAGGGGCGGCACCGGCGTGCTGATGGTGATCCCCCAGGAGCTGATCACCCGCCCCCGCTCCCCCGAGGAGTCGCCGAGCCGCGCCGCCCCCGCGAAGACCGCCCCGGCCGCCGCGCCCCTCCCCGCGCCGACCCCGGCGCCCGAGGTCGAGCGCCCCGCCCCGCCCGCGGCACCGGCCGCCGACGACCGCCCGCCGGCCACGCGCGAGCACTCCCCCGCGGACCCGACCGGCACCGACGAGCTGCCGCAGTTCGGCGAGAGCGGCCTGCCCAAGCGCCGCAGGGGCCGCACCCTGGCCAACGCCAACCGGCAGGAACGCGCCCGCCAGGACCGCGCCGCCCCCGCCCCCGCGCACTCGCCGGCCGAGTCCGCCGCCAGGTTCGGCGCGTTCCGTCAGGCCCTCCAGGGACGGGACCGCGCCACCGGCGACCAGACCGAACTCTCCCCCCGAGAAAAGTCCCACCCGGAGGAACACACCCCATGACCACATCATCCGCCGGGACCCGGCATCCCTCCCCGACAGCGACGGCGGACGAGCGGCTCAACTGGCTGCTGGAGCGGCTGCTTGACCGCACCCCGGGCGCCCGGCACGCGCTGGTGCTCTCCCGCGACGGGCTGAAGCTCTGCCGGACGCCCGAGCTCTCCGAGGACCAGGCCGACCAGCTCGCGGCGATCGCCGCCGGCATCCAGAGCCTCTCGCACGGCGCGTCCATCGAGTTCGGCGACGGCTCGGGCGGCGTGCGGCAGTCGATGACCGAGTTCTACGGCGGCATCCTCTTCATCGTCGAGGCCGGCGACGGCGCCCACCTGGCGATCGTCGCCGACCAGCACGCCGACGTCGGCGTCATCGGCCACAACATGAACGAGCTGGTCGAGCAGCTCGGCGAGTACCTCAGCGCCGCGCCACGCGAGCAGGGCGGCGGAGGCGGGACCCCGTGACCCGCCCGGGGCGCGACGAGGACCCCGACCGCCTGTACACCGTGACCCGGGGTCGCAGCCGGGCTTCGTCGGACGCGTTCGACCTGGTCACCCTCGTGGTGAGCGAGTCGGACGCGACGCCGGGGATGCAGTCGGAGCACAGCCGCATCCTGCGGATGTGCCAGTACCCGACGGCGGTGGTGGAGGTCTCGGCCGAGCTGAAGCTCCCGGTCACCGTCGTCCGCATCCTCCTCAGCGACCTGCTCGACTCGGGCCTGATCACGGCCCGGCATCCCCAGACGGCCGGTTCGGCCGCACACCTACCCGACTCGAATCTCCTTGAGCAGGTGCTCGTTGGACTCCGCAACCTCTGACCGCCCGGCCCACCGCACCCCACTCGGCAGGTCAGCCGACAACGGTCTGAAGATCGTGGTCGTCGGCGGCTTCGGCGTGGGCAAGACCACCATGGTGCGTTCCGTGAGCGACATCCGTCCGCTCAACACCGAGGAGGTGATGACGCGGGCCGGCGAGCAGGTCGACGACGTATCCGCCATCCAGGGGAAGACCTCCACCACGGTGGCGTTCGACTTCGGCCGGATAACGCTCAACGAGCGCACCGTGCTGTACCTCTTCGGCGCCCCCGGACAGGAACGTTTCTGGTTTCTGTGGGACCGGCTCTTCACCGGAACGCTGGGCGCCGTGGTCCTGGTGGACACCCGGCGGCTGGCCGACTCCTGGTACGCGATCGACCGCCTGGAACACCACGGCACGCCGTTCATCGTGGCCCGCAACGACTTCGGCGGCCCCCAGCACAGCGCCGAACAGGTGCGGGACGCGCTGGACCTCTCCGAGGACGTCCCCATGATCGACTGCGACGCCCGCTCCCGCCCCTCCAGCAAGAACGTGCTGATCACGCTCGTCGAGCACCTGCACGCCCTGTCCACCGCCCAGGAGAGCGCTCAGTGACCACCCCCGCGTCCCCCTCGTCCTCCCCCGCCGGCGCGCCCGGGCTCGCCCCGGACGCCGTGCCGCTCAGCGGCGAGCGCTTTCACACCGACCCCCACGAGCTGTACCGGGAGATGCGGCAGAAGCACGGGCCCGTCGTGCCGATCGTGCTGGCCGGCGACATCCCCGCCTGGCTGGTCATCGGCTACCGGGAGCTACACCAACTCCTCAGCGACTCCGAGCTGTTCACCCGCGACTCGGCGCTGTGGAACCAGTGGGAGAACATCCCCGACGACTGGCCGCTGCTGCCCATGGTCGGCAAGCAGCCGTCGATCCTCTACACCACGGGCGAGGCGCACACCCGGCGGGTCTCGGTCACCAACGACGCGCTGGAGGCCGTCGACCAGATCGAGCTGCGCCGCATCGTCGAGCGCCACGCCGACGCGCTGGTGGACCGGATCTGCGGGCAGGGTGAGGCCGAACTGATCGGGGACTACGCCAAGTTGCTGCCCGTCCTCGTGCTGGCCCAGCTCCTGGGCCTCCCCGAGGAGGACGGCCCGGCGCTCAGCCAGGCGATGCACGACCTGGTCGACGGCACGGAGAAGGCCATCGACGGGCAGCAGTACATGGTGGGCTCCATCGAGCGGCTGGTCGCCTCGCGGCGCGAACGGCCGGGGGCCGACGTGACCAGCCGCATGTTGGCGACGCCGCGGGGGCTCACCGACGAGGAGATCGTCTGGGACCTGATGGTCTCCATCACCTCCGGACACCAGCCGACCGCCGACTGGATCGGCAACACACTGCGGCTGATGCTCACCGACGACCGGTTCGCCGCCTCGTTCTTCGGCGGGCGCAACAGCGTCGCCGAGGCGATGCGCGAGGTGCTCTGGGAGGACGCACCAAGCCAGATCATCGCCGGTCGCTGGGCCAGCAGGGACACCAGGCTGGCGGACCGTCACATCAAGGCGGGCGACCTGATGGTGCTCGGTTTCCAGGGCGCCAACGACGACCCCCAGGTGCGCGTCCACCAGCACGGCGGGGCCGGCGGGATGACGGGTGGCAACAACGCTTTCTTCTCGTTCAGTCACGGGGAGCACCGTTGCCCGTTTCCGGCGGTGGAGATTGCGGAAGTCATCGCGAGGACCGGAATCGAGGTGATCCTCGACCGGCTCCCAGACATGGATCTTTCCGTTCCACCGGCATCGCTCGTCCGGCGGCCCTCACCCTGGCTGCGGGGCATGACAGTGCTGCCGGTGCGCTTCACGCCGACACCGGCACTAGGAGGCCAGAGATGACCTGTCCCGTACACCACGCGGCCGATTCCCCCCGCGCGGACACGATCGTGCTCGATCCGTTGGTCCGCGACCTGGCGGGTGAGGGGGAGGCGCTGCTGGCGGCGGGGCCCATAGCGCGCGTCGAACTCCCGGGCGGGGTGTCCGCGTTGGCGGTCACCCGACACGAAGAGGCCCGCCGGCTGCTGAACGACCCGCGGCTGGTGAAGGACGTCAACGCCTGGGGCGCCTGGCAGCGCGGCGAGATATCCGAGGAGTGGCCGCTGATAGGGCTGGCCGCTCCGCCTCGTTCCATGCTCACGGTGGACGGCCCCGAACACCGTCGCCTGCGCGCCAAGGTCGCGCAGGCGCTGACCCCCCGCCGGGTGCACCTGCTGAGGCCCGGCGTCGAACGCGTCACCGAGCGGCTGCTGGAGGGCCTCGCGGCCCAGCCGGCAGGCGAACCGGTCGACCTCAAGGCACACTTCTCCTACCCGCTGCCGATGGCGGTCGTCTGCGAGCTGATGGGCATCGACCCGGCCGACGAGCCGGAGCTGCGCAAGCTCTTCAACGAGTTCTTCAACACGCAGACGCCGCCCGCCCGCGTCCCGAAGATGCTCGCCGAACTGCGCGTCCTCTTCGAGAAGACCGTCGAGGCCAAGCGCGCCCACCCGGGCGACGACCTGACCAGCGCGCTGATCCTCGCGGACGACGGCGGCGAGCGGCTCACCGACGACGAGATCACCAACACCCTCCAGCTGGCGATCGCGGCCGGCCACGAGACCACCGTCGCGCTGCTGAACAACGCGGTGCGCGGGCTGCTCACCCACCCCGACCAGAAGGCGATGGTCCTCGGCGGCGAGGTGCCCTGGGAGAACGTGATCGAGGAGACCCTGCGCTACTCCTCTCCGACCTCCCACGTGCTGATCCGCTTCGCCACCGAGGACATAGAGGTCGGCGACACGGTGATCCCCAAGGGCGAGGGCCTGATCACCTCGTATGTGGCCATCGGCTGGGACGAGGAGCAACACGGCCCGACCGCCCGCCAGTTCGACATCACGCGGCCCACCCCGATACGGCACATCTCCTTCGGGCACGGGCCGCACGTCTGTCCCGGCGCCCCGCTGGCCCGCCTTGAGGCGGCGACCGCGCTGCCGGCGCTCTTCGAACGTTTCCCCGATCTGGCTCCCGCCGTCCCCGACGAGGCGCTGACGCGCCGGCCGAACGTCACGCAGAACGACCTGCGGGAGCTGCCGGTTCTGCTCCACGGGGCGCTTGGTCGCTGAGGCTCTTTTACGGACGGGTGCCGGTCTCGTCGTCACCTTTCCCCCGCCACCCAGCATTCGCGCCGTTCCCCGCGCCCCCAAGCCGCCCACCGCCGGTGAAGGGGCGCGGGGAACTGCGCGAGCAACCCACCACCGGGCCGAGGACGACCACCCACCCAAGCCACGCACACGAGTAGTCGACCGCGGCCCGCCACGGATGCACCGCGCAGTTCCCCGCGCCCCTCAAGGCCGGCCCCGGCTACGGTGGGCCCACGCCTGACCGACCACGCCAGCCCCCTCCAGGGGCGCGGGGAACTGCGCGAGCAACCCACCACCGGGCCGCACGCCGACAATTCCCTCGGACACCGAGGTCCGTAGTCGTTCCCCCAACCCCCGGCAAGGGGCTGGGCACCGTCTCACCCCCCGGACGAGGTGCCGACAGCCCCCGGAAGGGACTACGCTCCGGCTCGTGGCCGATATCGAGATTCCCGCTGAGATCAAGCCCGCCGACGGCCGGTTCGGATCGGGCCCCTCCAAGGTGCGCGTCGAGGCGCTGAACGCCCTGGCGGCGACCGGCGACTCCCTGCTCGGCACCTCCCATCGCAAGGCGCCGGTGAAGAGCCTGGTGCGCCGGGTGCGCGAGGGGGTGTCCTCGCTGCTGTCCCTCCCCGAGGGCTACGAGGTGGTGCTCGGCAACGGCGGCTCCACCGCGTTCTGGGACATCGCCACCCACGGCCTGATCGAGGCCAAGTCGCAGCACCTGTCGTTCGGCGAGTTCTCGGCCAAGTTCGCCAAGGCCGCCAGCAAGGCGCCCTGGCTGGACGAGCCCACGGTGATCACCGCCGACCCCGGCACCTTCGCCCAGCCGCGCGCCGAGCGCGGCGTCGACTCCTACGCGTTCACCCAGAACGAGACCTCCACCGGCGTCGCCGCCCCGATCAACCGGGTGGCGGGCGCGGACGAGGGCTCGCTGGTGCTGGTCGACGCGACCTCGGGGGCCGGCGGGCTGCCGGTGGACATCACCGAGACCGACGTCTACTACTTCGCGCCGCAGAAGTCCTTCGCCGCCGACGGCGGCCTGTGGATCGCGGCGTTCTCGCCGACCGCGCTGGAGCGGGTCGAGCGGGTCGCGGCCTCCGGCCGGCACATCCCGGAGTTCCTGTCGCTGCCCACGGCGGTCGACAACTCCCGCAAGGACCAGACGTACAACACCCCGGCCGTCGCCACGCTGTTCCTGCTGGCCGACCAGCTGGAGTGGATCAACGGCCAGGGCGGCCTGGACTGGGCCGTGGGCCGCACCGCCGACTCCTCGGCGCGGCTGTACTCCTGGGCGGAGAAGTCCGAGTTCGCCTCGCCGTTCGTCACCGACCCGGCGGCGCGTTCGCAGGTCGTCGGCACGATCGACTTCGCCGACGGCGTGGACGCCGCCAGGATCGCCGCCGTGCTGCGCGAGAACGGCGTGGTGGACACCGAGCCCTACCGCAAGCTCGGCCGCAACCAGCTGCGGATCGCGATGTACCCAGCGGTCACCCCGGACGACGTCGAGGCGCTGACCCACTGCGTCGACCACGTGGTCGAGCGCCTCTGACCCGAGCGTTCCCCCGTCCACGGCGGAGGCCCGGCGCCCCACACGGGGTGCCGGGCCTCCGCCATGGCGGCGACGGTCAGCGGACGTAGCGCTTGAGGATCTCGGTGTCGAGATCGATGCGCACCGGCTCCGGCAGCGACACCCGCTCCCCGAAGTCGAAGGTGTGGGTCTCGCGATAACGACCCCGCTCCGGTGAGGCGTGCACGGTGACCGTGGAGTCGTCCCGGTCGACGAGCAGATAGACCGGGACACCGACGGCGGCGTAGGCCGCCGGCTTCTCGACCCGGTCCCGTCGGTCGGTGTCCTGGTCGTAGGAGGTGATCTCGACCGCCATGGACACGCCCTCGGGATCGGCCCACTCGCCCTGCCCGGCGAAGTGCCCCACGGGCGCCAGCACCCCGTCGGGGCGGGCCCGGCCCTTGCGGTAGCTCTCCACGACCAACCCCTGCTCGGGGTGCAGGTCAAGGTCGGGACGCGCCTGGATGCACTGCCTGATCATCCACATGATGATGGCCCCGTGATCACCGTCGGGCAACTTCTTCACCTCGATACGCCCGTCAAGGAACTCCAGCGACACCGTCTCCGGAGCGGACCGGGCCAGCTCCTCGAAGTCCTCGACCGGCATCTGGGCGCCACGCAGGGTTCCGGATGTCATGGCCAGCCACCTCCTCCCCTCAGTTTAACGACCCAGCGCCTGGTAGCGCCGGACGGCGAGGGGGACGAAGACCGCCGTGATGACCAGCGGCCAGACGATCGACATCAGCAGCGCGTTCTGCTCGATCCAGCTGTCGCCGGCGGGCATCGGGTTGCCGAAGAGGTCGCGGATCGCGTTGGCCGTCGAGGAGACCGGGTTCCACATGGCGATGGCGCCCAGCCAGTCCGGCATCATCGAGGGCGGGGTGAAGACGCTGGAGATCATCCCGAAGGGGAAGGCCACGGCGAAGAGGTTGCCCGCCGCCTCCTGGTTCGGGGTGATCAGGCCGAGGAAGACGCCGATCCAGATCAGCGCGAAGCGCAGCAGCAGCAACAGCCCGAACGCGCCCAGCGTCGCCCACAGGCCACCGTCGGAGCGCCAGCCGATGACCAGCGCGATGACGGCCATCACCAGCAGGTCGAACGACGCCTGCACGACGTCGGAGACCCCGCGCCCGGTGACCACGGCCGAGGGCGCCATGGGCATGGAACGGAACCGGTCGGTGATTCCCCGCTCCTTCTCGATCACGACGGCCATCGCGGTGTTCATGAACCCGAACGCCATGGTCATCGCGAAGAGTCCGGGCATCGCGAACGACTTGTAGTCCGCGCCCTCGCCGACGTCCATGGCGCTGCCGAAGACATAGACGAAGAGCAGCACGGAGACGATCGGGAAGCCCAACTGCCAGGCGACCATGGACGGTTGCTTGGCGAGGTGGGTCAACTCGCGTCGGACGATGGTCAGGCAGTCGGTGACGGCCCAGTAGAGCTTCCGTTCCGCCCCGGTGTCGTCGAGGGCGAGCGGCGGGCCTGGCCGCTCGGGCGCCGTGCTGTCGCTCATGCGTGGGTCTCCTCACTCGGCTCCGCGGCGGACGGGGCGTCGGCCGGCCGCCGCTCTGTCGGGTCGCTCGTCTGCCGGCCGGGCGCCTCGGAGGCGTCGCCGCCGGTCAGGCGGAGGAACACCTCGTCCAGCGTGGGGCGGCGCAGCCCGATGTCCTCGACGGAGACGCCGCGTTCCTCCAGCTCGCGCGCCACGGCGGTCAGCGCGGCCACGCCGTCGGCCACCGGGGTGTGCACCCGCAGGGCCTCCTCGTCCTGCTCGGGGCCGACGCCCCTGGTCACCCTGGCCATGGTCTTGACCGTCCGCTCCAGGTCGGCGGGGTCGGTCAGCACCACCTCAAGCCGGTCGCCGCCGACGGCGCGCTTGAGGCCGGCGGGGGTGTCCTCGGTGATGTTGCGGCCCTGGTCGATGACCGCGATCCGGTCCGACAGCTTGTCGGCCTCGTCCAGGTAGTGCGTGGTCAGCAGCACCGTGGTCCCGCCGGCGGCCAGGGAACGCACGGCGTCCCACACCTCGCTGCGCCCGCGCGGGTCCAGCCCGGTGGTCGGCTCGTCGAGGAAGAGCACCTGGGGGGCCAGGATCATGCTGGCCGCCAGGTCCAGCCGGCGGCGCATCCCGCCGCTGAACCCCTTGACCTGCTTGTCGGCCGCCTCCGTCAGGCTGAACTGCGCCAGCAGCTCCTCCGCCCGCCGCCACGCGGTGGCGTGGTCGAGGTGGTAGAGGCGGCCGAACATCCTGAGGTTCTGCCGGGCGCTGAGGATCTCGTCCACCGCGGCGTTCTGGCCGGTCAGACCGATCCGCCGGCGCACCCGCGCGGGCTCGGCCCGCACGTCGACGCCCGCCACCTCCGCGCGGCCCCCGTCGGCGCGCAGCAGCGTCGACAGGATCCGCACCGAGGTGGTCTTGCCGGCGCCGTTGGGCCCGAGCAGACCCAGCACCGTCCCGCGGCGGACGGCCAGGTCGAGCCCGTCGAGGGCGACCTTGTCCCCGTAGCGCTTGCGCAGCCCCTCCGCCACGACCGAGTAGTCGGACGACCCCATGCCTTTCTCCCCTCCCGCCGCGCGTCCGTTCCGGGACGCCGGCGACCGACTTCGCATTCGAGCGACATAACTGGGTACGCCGTACTGAGTACGACGTACCCAATGTAGCGTACGTTGTACTCGGTTCGTCGAGCGGTTTTAGGATGGTGCGCGATGACATCGGAGATCGAGCAGAGCCATGCCGCCATCAGCCGCAGCCTTGAGCTGCTGTGGCGAGGGCGTGGCCAGCGCAGTCGCGGACCGAAGCCCGGGTTGTCGCTGGACGCGATCGTCTCCGCCGCCGTCCGGCTGGCCGACCGCGAGGGGCTCGCCGCGCTCTCGATGCGCAGGGTCGCCGCGGAGCTGGGCGTGGGCACGATGTCGCTGTACCGCTATGTGCCGGCCAAGACCGAGCTGCTGTACCTGATGCTCGACCACGTCTCGGCGCCGAACGAACCGGACGAGGCGGAGATCGCCGGCGAGAGCTGGCTCACCCGCCTGGAGCGGACCGGGCGCGAGACCTACCAGCTCTATGTGGACCACCCCTGGCTGCTCCAGGTCAACCAGTCGCGGCCGGTGCTGGGCCCCAACTCCATGCTCGGCCTGGAGTACAGCCTCGCGACGCTGGACGGCCTCAGCCTCACGGACCCGGAGAAGATCCAGGTCATCGTCACCCTCGACTCCTATGTCACCGGCACCGCCCGCCACTACGCGCTGCTGCGGCAGGCCCACGAGGAGACCGGGATCTCGGACGAGGAGTTCTGGGCGGCGCAGGGCCCCGCGATCGAGGAGGCGATGAGGGAGTACTCGTTCCCTCACCTGATGAGGCTGAGCGGTGAGGCGTTCTCGATGTCGCAGCAGTCGATGCTCGACTTCGGACTGGAACGGGTACTCGACGGCATCGCCTCCTTCGTCGCCGCCTGCCAGGAGTCCCGGCCTGACGGCCCCCCGGAGACCGGGCAGGACCACGACTGCGGACCGGAGGACGGCGCCACCGCCGGCGCCGGCCGGTGAGGCCCGGCTACCTCCCCTTCGTCGGCAGGCGCCGCGACGCCAGCACCGCGACCGCGCCGACCACCAGCAGCGCGACGACCGCGTTGCCGCTCATGCCACCCTCGTCGTCCTTCCCGCCGTCGCCGCCCCCGCCGGCGGCATCCTCGCCCTCGTCGGTCCCGGTCTCCCCCTCCTCCCGCGCGGCGTCCTCGGCCGCGACACTCTCCGGCAGCAGCTCCCCCTCCAACTCCACCGGCTCGACCGGGCTGCTGGGGCCCTCCGAGCCGAACATCACATACCGTCCCCCCGTGGCGAAGGTCAGCGACTCCCCCTGCCGTTGAAGCGGGACCCGCACCCGCCGCTCCAACCGCTGGGGCTGCCCGTCCTCGCCCCACGCGTACATCCGCGCCGCGAAGTAGCCCCGCAGCAGCAACCTGCTGCCGTCCGGCGAGAACGCCCCGTCCGTCACCTCCAACTCGATGTCGGCCACCCGCTCGAAGACGTTAACGCCCGCCTCTGACAATTCCTCGGGACCCGCGTAGAGGCCGCCCTCGCCGTCCCCGTTCTTGCTGGCGATGTAGACCCTGCCCGTCTCCGGATGGACCATCAGCGCCTCGGCGTTGCGCGGCCCGTCCGCGTACTGGACGGTGTGGACGGTCGGCGTCACCGTCGCGTCGGCCAACTCCGCCGGCTCGGGCAGCCGGTAGATCCACACCTCGTCCCACGCGCCGTCGAAGTTGTCCCCGATGTCCGCGACATAGAGGTCGCCGTCGGGGCCCAGCGAGATCGCCTCGACGTCCCTCGCCGTCACGCCGGCCAGGTCGACGGTGGCCACCGTCTCGCCCGTGGTGCCGTCCACGGCGAAGATCCGGGCGGCGTCGTCGCTGTCGTTGTGCGTCCAGTAGACGTCCGGGTGGACCGAACTCGCCGCCAGCCCACTGGACTCGGTCAGCCGCTCGTCGGTGAGCGTGAACTCCTCGGGCGCCTCGTCCCGTTCCGTCTCCGCCACGGCCGGCGGCGCGGCGATCCACACCCCCGCCACCAGGCAGGGAACGACCAGCAGGCGCGAGATCCAGGTGGGCATGGCTCCAAGAGTGCCATCCCGCGCGCGCGGGCCGCCGGGCCAGTCGTCCCGTTCCCGGGGCCTCGCCGGACGAACCAGGTGACGCCGACCATTGCGCCGCGCTTGACTGCTTTCTAGTCTCGGTGTCCATGAGCGGATACGGACCGCCCGGTTACGGGCAGCAGCCCGGCCAGGGGCAGCCAGGCCAGGGCCAACAGCCCGGCTACGGATACCCCGGCCAGGGACAGCCCTCGGGCCCACCCACACCACAGCAACCCGGCTACGGCCAGCAGCCGCAGCAGCCCTACGGTCAGCCCCAGGGGCAACCGCAGGCGCCCGGCCAGCAGCCGCCGGCCTACGGACAGCCGCAGGCACCCGGCCAGCAGCCCGGCTACGGATACCCCGGCCAGGGGCAGCAGCAGCCGCCCGCCTACGGCCGGCCCCCGGGGCAACAGCAGCCCCCCTACGGCCAGCAGCCCGGCCAGGGCCAGCAGCCGCCGGCCTGGAACACCCCCGGCCCGCCGATACCGCCGTCGAACTCCGGCACCGCGCTGGGGCGTCAGCTGCACATCATCGGATTCGTCGGCTCGGGTCTCGCGGTCGTCGCGTCGTTCCTCGCCTGGGTCACGGTCGACGGCGACCTGGTCCAGGACAACGCGGGCGCGCGGGGCACCTCGGGTGACGGCATGTGGACGCTGATCCTCGGCATCGTCGCCGCCATCCTCTTCGGCGCGGCCCTGGCTGCCAAGAAGCCCGTGCTGAACGCGGCAGCCGCGCTTCCCGGGCTGGCGATCCTGGTCTTCGGCGCGCTCAACCTCGCCAACCTGGAGCGGCTCGCCCGCGCCGACGCGGAGGACGACCTGGGCTCGATCCCGGACGCGCAGTGGGACCAGCTCGCCTCGCAGGTCGACTTCAGCGCCGGCGCCGGGCTCTACCTGACGCTCACCGCCGGCACGTGCGTCCTGGTCGCCGGCATCCTGTCGGCCACCCAACTGCGCAAGAAGTAACTACGCGAGAGGTAAAGGCAGTTACGGCGCCGTCGGGGGGCGCGCGGCTCAACTCCCCTTTTCCATAAGGGAGTAACGAGCCGACGAGGGGGGAACCATAGGGGGCAGTCGCTCGTTGCACGGGCGTGCGAGTCATTCGGGTCGAAGCGGAACGCGGACTCCGAATGAAAACATTCTCGGTGGATGGATAAATTTACGCGAAGAAAAGGGCGGCATAAACCGCCTATCGGACAAGCGGGTTGCAGGGGAAGAGCCCGCTTCCTAGCGTCTGCCGGCATGAGTGCATATGGACAACAGCAGCCCGGCCCCTACTCCCCGCCCCCGGCGGCCCCGGCCGTTCCGGCCCTTCCGCAGCAGCTTCACATCGCCGGCCTGGTCGGCGGCGCGCTGGCCGCGCTCGGCTCGCTCGTCGCCTGGGCGAGCGTCGAGATCCAGGGCGAGAGCGAGAGCGTGAAGGGCCACGAGGTCGACGGCCTCTGGACCCTCCTGCTCAGCCTCGCCGTCATCGGCCTCTTCGGCGCCGGGATGGCCACCAAGAAGACCGTGCTCAGCGCTGCCGCCGCGGCACCGGCCGTGCTGGTGCTGATCTTCGCCGCGCTCAACTTCCTCGACCCCGAGCGCTCGGTCCGCGCCAAGCTGGAGGACGAAGGCGCCCCTTCCGAGCAGCTTGACGCCCTCGTCGAGCAGTTCGAGATCTCGGCAGGCTTCGGTCTCTACCTCGTGCTGATCGGCGCCCTCGGTGCCATCGTCGCCGGCGCCATCGCGGCCACCAAGCTGAAGAAGTGAGCCCCTGCCGACATCCGTTGGCAGAACCGAACAGAACAAGGCACAACCAAGCGGGAACACGCCCCGACGGACAGCACGTTCGCCGGGCGCGTTCCACGGTCGGTCATCACGGATGTGATGGCCGGCTTTCGCTTTTCCGGCCTCTTTCCGGGCCCCCGCCGGAGACCACGCCTACGGCGCGGCGAGGCGGGTGAAGCCCTCCGCCCCGTGGCCGGCGTCGACGGCCCGTCGCACGGCGGCGCGTCCGGCGGCGAGCATCGCGTCGTCCAGGCCGTTGGCCCGGATCGTGTCGAGGACGTCGTCCAGGACCGAGGCCGACGAGTCGAGCGACGACTCGTCGCCGGGGAAGCGGCCGGCGGCCACGTGCTCGGCGACCGCGTCGACCATCCCGGGCAGCAGGCCGCTCATGACCTGCGCGTAGCCGTTGAGTTCCCCCGGTGCGATGCCCTCGGCGGAGGCCAGCCGAAACGCGTGGACCACGCCGAACATCGAGGTCCAGAAGAAGTCGAGCAGCGCCATGTTGAACCCGGCCGCGCGCCCCGGGTCCTCGCCGACGTGCGTCGGCTTCCCGCCGAGCGCGGCCAGCGTCGCCTCGTGGGCGGCGTGCACCTCGGCCGGCCCGCCGTACAGCACGACCGCGTCCGGGCCGCCGACCGGCGTCATGATCACGCCGTCGAGATAGGCGATGCCGTGCTCCTCGGCCCAGCGGGCCGTGTCGCGTGCCTGCTCCGGCGAGCCGCCGGTGAGGTTCACCAGGGTGCGCCCGCGCAGCGCCTCGGGGTCGAGCACCGACCGCGCCGCCTCGTAGTTGATCACGCAGACGACGACCAGCGGGCTGGCGGCCGACGCCTCGGCGGCGGTCGTGGCGACGGCGGCGTCGAGGCCGTCCGCCTTCCCCGGGGTGCGGTTCCAGACGGTGACGGGGTGGCCGGCGGCGGCGAAGGCGGCGGCCAGGGCGCGGCCCATCGGCCCCAGCCCCAGGACGGTGACGGGGGTGGCTGTGGAAGTCATGCCGGGTAACGTAAAGCTTGACGTTGACGTGAGAGTCAAGCCGACGGAGGCGGACATGCGCATCGGAGAGCTCGCGCGGCGGACCGGCGTCAGCGAGCGGGCGCTGCGCTACTACGAGGAGCAGGGCCTGCTGCGCCCGGAGCGGCTACCGAGCGGCTACCGCGTGTACACGGAGCTGGATGTCGCGGCGGTCCGCCGGGTCCGCCTCCTGCTCGCTGCCGGCCTGAGCACCGCGCAGATCAACGAGGCCCTGCCGTGCATGGTCGACGAGGACGAGCTGTTGCAGCCGAAGTGCTCCGGGCTGGTGGACGCGTTGGCGGCGCACCGGGACCGGATCGAGGAGGCGATCGGCGAACTGGAGTCGACCCGTGCCAACCTGAACGCGCTGATCGGCCGCGCGCGCCCGGTGGGGTGAACCGTCCGGGGCACCGGACCTCAACGGCCCGCCGGCCGGCAGTGCCTCTTGCTTCGAGCGCACTCCAGGGCGTTGGCTTGCCCCCATGAAGTACACACAGCTGGGACGCACGGGGCTCAGGGTCAGCCGACTGGTCCTGGGGACGATGAACTTCGGCCCGCTCGCCGACGAGGCGACGAGCCACTCGATCATGGACACCGCGCTGGACGCGGGCGTCAACTTCTTCGACACCGCGAACGTCTACGGCTGGGGCGAGAACAAGGGCCGCACCGAGGAGATCCTCGGGACCTGGTTCGCCAAGGGCGGCGACCGGCGCGACAAGGTCGTCCTGGCCACCAAGGTGTACGGCAACATGGCGGGCGACGGCCAGCCCGCCTGGCCCAACCACGACAAGCTCTCGGCGCTCAACATCCGCCGGGCCGTGGACGCGAGCCTCCGTCGGCTCCAGACCGACCACATCGACCTGTACCAGTTCCACCACGTGGACCGGAACACGCCGTGGGAGGAGATCTGGCAGGCCGTCGACGTGCTGGTGCAGCAGGGGAAGATCCTCTACGCCGGCTCGTCGAACTTCGCCGGCTGGCACATCTCGCGCGCCAACGAGGCGGCGGCGCGGCGTGGTTCGCTGGGCCTGGTGAGCGAGCAGTGCCTCTACAACCTGGCCGAGCGCAGGGCCGAGATGGAGGTCATCCCGTCGGCGGAGACCTACGGCCTGGGCGTGATCCCGTGGTCCCCGCTCCAGGGCGGGCTGCTGGGCGGCGCCATCCGCAAGGAGCGGGAGGGCGGCGCCTCGCGCAGCTCCGGCGGGCGCGCGGCCGACGCGCTGGCGGACAGCGCCTTCCGGGCGAAGGTCCAGGAGTACGAGGACCTGTTGGCCAAGCACGGCATCGAGCCCGGTGAGGCGGCGCTGGCGTGGCTGCTGACCAGGCCGGGCGTGACCGGTCCGATCGTCGGGCCGCGCACCGCCGAGCACCTGGGGTCGGCGCTGCGCGCGGTGGAGCTGGAGCTGAGCGAGGAGATCCTCGCCGAGCTGGACCGGATCTTCCCCGGCCCCGGCGCCTCGCCGGAGGCCTTCGCCTGGTGACCGATTCCTGGTGACCGACGCCTGGTGACCGGCGTCTGGTGACCGGAGTCTGACGACCGGCGTCTGGTGACCGACGCCTGGCGGCACAAGTCTGGCGGCCCGTCGTCGCCTCGTGGCCCGTCGCCCGGATGCTCCCGGGTCGGCGGGCCCCTTCGTTCCCGACCCCGGCGAGCGGGCCCGGGTCAGCCGCCGAGGGCCGCGGCCACGGCGACCACGACGAGCATCAGGACGAGGGCGGCACTGACGATGCGTGCTCTGGTCTTCGCGTTCACATCCCCACGGTACGCCGGGCTCACGCACGTTCGTTCGCCGCTCCCAGCTGCCGGGTGTCCAGGACGCGGTAGCCGGTGCTGCCGCCCGGGTGGTCCTCGGCGCCCATCAGCACCAGCGAGGACGCCGTCCACCGCCGCCCCTCGAAGGCGGCGAGGGCGGCCAGCGGTCGGTCCAGGTCGCGGCCGGGACCCCGGCCGCGGGCCACGGTGAGGTGGGGGCGGTAGGCGCCGTGCGGCGTCCCGCCGGGGGTGCCGGCGGCGCGGCCGGCCACCGCACTCGCGGCGGCCAACCGGTGCAGCGGCTCCAGGTCGCCCTCCACGCCGGCCCACAGGTGACGCCGCCCGAACGTGCCCGCGCCGACCAGCCGCGCGGTGAACGGCTCGACGCTTCGCGCCGCCCGCGCCAGGCCGTCGCCGAGCGCCGTCAGCTGGTACTCCTCCGTCTCGCCGTAGAAGGCGAGGGTGACGTGCCAGCCGGCACGCGGGGCCCAGCGCGGCCAGTCCGTCGTCCGGTCATGCAACGGGGCGACGGCGTCGGCGAGTTGGTCGAGCGCCTCGGACGGCGGAAGCAGCGCGGAGAAGGTCCTCATGGCGGCTCATGCTAGGTCGGGGACGGGCGCGGTGGAGGGGTGGGGAGTTTTTTCGGCACTCAGGGTTACTTTTCGCCCCGGGGTTCGTTACTCTGTGTGTCGTGTTCGTCGCGTGGGGTGCGCGGCGCCGAGGGAGAGGGGGCTGCCCGATGGGCGACCGAGTGGGGAGCGGGACGGTCGGCGCGTGGGTCCGGGGAGCGGGGATGGCCCGGGCGTGGCTGGGACGGTTCGCGCGCCGCGCACTGATCCGGCTCGCCCGGGGCGGACACGCCTCCGGGCAGTGCCCGACGCCCGAGCCCGAGCAGTCGTCGCACCTCGGGGCGGCGGAGGAGTTCCACACACCAGACGAAGTGGCCGTCCTCGCCGGTCGAGGAGTAGATCGTGGCGGTGACCAGCGAGTACGCGGCCCGGTAGGTGAGCAGCGCCTCCCTGGGGTGCCCGAGGCGTTCGGCCATGGCGGCCAGCAGCGCCTCGTCGTGGGTGCGGGCCTCGGGCCCGTACATGTCGTAGAAGCCGGCGGCGGTGGCGGCGTCGAAGGCGTTGTCGCCGGCCGTGCTGAGGAAGCCCCAGTCCAGCAGCCCGACGACCGTGCCGCCGCGGTCGACCAGGATGTTGGGCGGGCAGATGTCCCCGTGCACCACGGCGGGGCCGGCCTGCGCGGGCAGGGAGCGCAGCCGCGCCAGCACCGCGTCGCGCGCGGCGTCCAGCTCGGGCAGCGCGCGGGCGAGCGCGGGGCGGCCCGCCTCGGTGCGGCGCTCGACGAGCGCGGCCAGCGCCTCGGGCCAGGTGGCGTGGCCCGCCCAGAGCGGCTCGGTCTCGCCGGGCGCGGGCAGGGCGCGGGCGGCCGGGCCGGCCGTGGTCGCGCCGAGCGCGGCCACCGCCTCGACGAAGGCGGCGTGCCCCGCCTCGGGGGCGAGGAAGTCGGCCTCGCTCAGCGGGGTGCCGACCATTTCGCGTTCCACGGTCACCACGACGCCCCGGTGCTCCTGCACGGCCACCGGCTCGGGTGTGGCGAACGGCAGCCCCTGGGCGGCCACTTCGCTGTGGAAGGCGGCGAGCCGCCGCGCGTCGGCCGCCGTTCGCCCGCCGTGCCAGACCTTGCCGACCAGCCCGTCGGCCAGCCGGTGGACGGTGCCCTCCATGCCTTGCCCGAGCAGGGCGAGGGGCCGGTGCCCCAGCGCGGTCAGCGTCTCGACCGGGGTCGGGCGTGGTTCGGCCTGGGTGGTGTCCGGGGTGGGCACGGTGTCCGTTCCTCTCGGGGGCGGGCGCCAAGGGGTCGGCGGCTCGGCGCCGGCCGCGCCGGTGAAGGCGTTCCCGGCCGGCGCCGTGTCGCCGGGGGCGTGGGTCAGCCGACGGAGCGGATGGCCGCACCCGCCGGGGCGGTCACCTCTTCCGGATCGCGCGGCACCAGGGCGAAGCCCCGGCTGCCGGCCCGCAGGCTGATGCGCAGCCGCAGCCCGCCGATCCTGGCGAGGATCAGGGCCACGCCGACGGCCGCGGCCAGGCAGACCAGGCCGCCGCTGATCAGCCCCACCCGGGCACCGAACTCGTCGCTGAGCCAGCCGACCAGAGGTCCGCCGATGGGGGTGCCGCCGACGAAGACCATCATGAAGAGGCTGATGACCCGGCCCCGCATCGCCGGGTCACTGGATATCTGGATGGTCGAGTTGGCGGTCACCTGGAAGGTCATTCCGGCCAGCCCGATCAGCGGCATCAGCACGGCGAAGACGACGAAGTTCGGCGCCGCCGAGGCCACCACCAGCAGAGAGGAGAAGACGGCCGCCGCCCCCACGGTGAACCGCGTCCGGTTGCTGCCGCGCCGGGCCGCCAGCAGGGCGCCGACGACCGAGCCCGCGGCCATCAGCGAGTTGAGCAGGCCGAAGGTGCCGGCACCCGAAGCGAAGACCTGGTCGGTGAAGGCGACCAGCCAGATCGCGAAGTTGTAGCCGAAGGTTCCGATGAAGCCGACCAGCACGATCATCCACAGCAGGTCCGGCCGCCCGCCGACGTAGCGCAGCCCGTCACGCAGCTGGCCGCGCCCGCGCGGCACCCGCTCGGCCGGGTTCAGCTCGGAGGTGCGCATCATCAGCAGCCCGATGATCGGTGCGATGAAGGAGAGTCCGTTCGCGAGAAACGCCCACGCGCCGCCCACGGCGGCGATCATGACGCCGGCCACCGCGGGGCCGATGAGCCGGGCCGACTGGAAGTTCGCCGAGTTCAGGGAGACCGCGTTGCGCAGCAGGCGCGGACCGACCATGTCGGAGACGAAGGTCTGTCGGGCCGGGTTGTCGACCACCGTCACCAGGCCGACGAGAAACGCCAGGACATAGACGTGGTAGACGTTCACCACGTCGGTGAAGGTCAGCGCCGCCAGCGTGAGGCCGGTGAGGCCGAGCGCGACCTGGGTGCCGATGAGCAGCTTGCGCTTGTCGACGCGGTCGGCGAGGACGCCGCCGTAGAGGCCGAAGAGCAGCATCGGCAGGAACTGGAGCGCGAGGGTGATGCCGACGGCGGCGGCGGAGTCCGTGAGTTCGTGGACCAGCCAGTCCTGGGCGATGCGCTGCATCCAGGTGCCGATGTTGGATATCGCGTTGCCGAAGAAGTGGATGCGGTAGTTGCGCACCCGGAAGGAGCTGAAGGTGGACACTTTGTCGGTTGCGGTCAGGGATGCGGGTGCGGAGCCTGCTCCGGGTCCCGGACTCAAGGGAGACTCTCCTTAGTACGTTCTCGTGCTGGTCGTGCTGGTCGTGCTGGTCGTGCCTGTGGTGCCTGTGGTGCCTGTGGTGTGGTTTCGGGGGTGGTGGCGCGAGGGCGCTACAAGTGGGCGAGCTTGTGGAGCACGGGGGCCGCGGCGCGCAGCGCGTCCCACTCCTCCTCGGTCAGCTCGTCGGCGAGCCCGGTCAGCCAGGCGTTCCGCTGCTCGCGGCTGGCGGCGAGCATCTCCTCCGCCGCGTCGGTGGCGGCCACCAGCTTCTGCCGGCGGTCCTCCGGGTGCGGCTGGAGGGCGACCAGCCCTCGTTCCTGCAACAACGACAGGATGCGGGTCATCGACGGGGGCTGCACATGCTCCTTGCGGGCCAGCTCCCCCGGGGTCATCGCGCCGCAGCGGGCGAGCGTGCCGAGGGCGGACAGCTCGGCGAGGCTGAGCGTGCGGTCGACGGAGAGGTGGCGCAGCCGTCGGGACAGCCGCAGCACCCCGACACGCAACGTGTTGACCGCCTCGGCGTCCTCCGGGCCGTCCATCGCGTGAGGCATCCACACCACCGTTCGCTCATTAGCTTGCCTAACGAAATATAGGACGATCGGAGGGCCCTGTACATTCCTGTGACCCACCGGAGTGAGCAACCGCACGACGTCCCCGCGCCCCCGCCCGCGCCCCGGCGCACTTCCGCGTGCCCCAGGACCCGGGGGTACGCTGAGCCGGCGGACGGTTCACTGACAGGGGAGGCTGGCGCGATGCGCTGGGGCGATCTGGCGGACGGCAAGCGAGAGGCACCCGAGCCGCTTGAGGGCGACCCGGTGCGCACGGTGCTCGTCGGCACCCTCGTCTGGGCCGCGCTCTTCGTCGTCCAACTCCCCTTCTACGGCTGGTTCGACGACCACGACCGCCTCTGGTGGCTCTGGACCTGCGCCGCCGGCGCCGGGCTCGGACTGATCGGCCTCTGGTACGTCCGCGCCCGCGACGCCGCCATCCGCCGCGCGGCCGAGTCCGAGCCCGCGAGCGGAGCCGGGGCCCCGCGGATGACCGAGCCCGAGGACTGACGCCGGCCCGCGGTGCCGGAGAAGGGCGGTCGGGGTGGCCGACACGCTGGCGGCGCTCGCGGCGCACGCCCTCGGGGTGGTCGCCGAGAGCGGAGGCGGCCCGCTGGAGTCCCGTTCCGGGGCCTGGGTCGGCCGGGTGCGGACATCCGACGGCGCCCCGGCGTTTCTGAAGGTCGCCCCCGGCGGCCCCGAAGCCCGCCGCGAGCTGCGCTTCTATCGGGAGATCGCCCCCGTCGTCCCGGTGCGGGTCCCGCCGCTGCTCGACTGCTGGGAGAACGGGAACGGGGTCGCCCTGCTCCTCGGGTTCGCCGGGGCGCCGCGCCCCGCCGCCGACTGGACGCCGGAGCAGTGGGCGGCGCTCGGCGCCGAACTGGCCGCGCTGCACGCCGTGGAGCCGCCGGCCGAGGGCTGGGAGCGGCCCGACCCGCTGCTCGCCGCGCTGGCCGACCCCGACCTCCGGGCCGTCGAGGCGTTCTGGGCGGAGGCCCTGCCCGAGCTGCCCGAGCTGCTGGCCGCCGTCGACGTCTTCCGCCACCGGATGGCCGCGCCGCTCGGGGCACCGGTCTTCGGGCACGGCGACTGCCACACGGAGAACCTGCCGCACACCGACGGCGCCCTCGTCTTCTGCGACTGGCAGGCGGCCGGAGTCGGCCGGCCCGTCTCCGACCTGGCGTTTCCGAGCGTCCGGGCCACCCCGGGCGGCACCGTGGTGCCCCGGACGTTGCTCGACGGCTATCTGGCGCACCGCGCCGGGGACGAGACGGCCTGGGAACGGGCGCTGGTGGCCGAGGAGTTGGCGACCTTCCTGTGGCTGTGGCCGCCGTTCGCCGCGTTCAACTCCCCTGAGGGCGTCGCGCGGGTGCGGCGCCGGGCCGGGGCGCTGGCGGAGCGCTTTCTGGCGCCCGCCGGCTGACCGTTCACGCCGGCGCGTTCTCCTCGACGACCGGAGCCGGTTCCCACAGCGCGGTGGAGTGCGCCGCCACCAGCGCCGACACCCGTTCCAGCACTTCCTCCGCCGGGAGCGGCGGCAGCCGGCGGCCGTCGCGCAGGCGGACGGCGACGAGTCCTTCCGCGGCCTCCGCCGGGCCGATGACCAGCTGGTACGGCACCAGCCTCGCCTCCCGGACGCGGGCGCCGAGGGTGCCGCGCTCCGGGTCGGCCACCACGGCCCGCAGGTCGCGGCCGAGGCCCCGGCGCGCCAACTCCTCGGCGGCCGACCGCTCCGCCTCGGTCACCGGCAGGATCGCCAGCTGTACCGGCGCGAACCACGCGGGGAACGCGCCGGCGTGCACCTCGATCAGATGCGCCACCGCGCGCTCCACGCTCCCCACGATGCTGCGGTGCACCATCACCGGCCGGTGCCGCGCCCCGTCGGCGCCGACGTAGCGCAGGTCGAAGCGTTCCGGCAGGTGGAAGTCGACCTGCACGGTCGACAGGCTGGTCTCCCGCCCCAGGTCGTCGACCACCTGCACGTCGATCTTCGGCCCGTAGAACGCCGCCTCGCCCTCGTCCTCCTCGTACGGCAGCCCCGCTTCGTCCAGCGCCTCCCGCAGCAGCGCGGTGGAGCGGCGCCACAGCTCCGGGTCGTCGACGTACTTCCCGCCCGGGCCCGGCAGCGACAGGCGGTAGCGGGCCGGGGCGACGCCCAGCGCGCGGTGGGCGCGGCGGATCAGCTCCAGGGCCTCGCGCACCTCGCCGGCCACCTGCTCCAACGCGCAGAACACATGCGCGTCGTTGAGCTGGATCGCCCGCACCCGGCTGAGCCCGCCCAGCACCCCGGACCGCTCGGAGCGGTACATCCCGCCCAGCTCCGCCATGCGCAGGGGAAGTTCGCGGTAGCTGCGGGAACGGGAACGGTAGATCAACGCGTGGTGGGGACAGAGGCTCGGCCGCAGCACCAGCTGCTCGTCGCCGACGTCCATCGGCGGGAACATGTCGTCCCTGTAGTGCGCCCAGTGCCCCGAGATCTCGTACAGCTCGCGCTTGCCGAGCACCGGCGAGGCGACGTGCAGATAGCCGGCGCGGCGTTCGACGGCGTGCAGGTACTCGGCCAGCGCGTGCCGCACGGCCGCGCCGTCCGGCAGCCAGTAGGGCAGCCCGGCGCCGATCAGCGGGTCGGTGTCGAAGAGGCCCAGCTCACGGCCGAGCCTGCGGTGGTCGTTGACGGCGGGGGTGGTACTCACGGTGGTCTCCTCGGTCTCTCGGGAGGACGGAAACCACGGGCGGGTGACCACGCGACGAAGCCCCGGGCCACTGGCCCGGGGCTTCGCAACGAACAACGGTCAGCGCGCCGGGACCCACTCCGGCGTCGTCGTCATGGCGGCACGCTGCATGACAGCTACGGTAGCGCGAGTCCGGAGCCGAGCGCCGCCGGTTTTCCCTCGTCGAGCGGTACGCGGACCCGCGTGAGGTCTTCCGCACGCTCCGCGCGGATCTGGAGTGGGACGGCGGGCCGCGCGCCGCCGCCGGGAGGGTGCTGGCGGCGCTGTGTGATCCGGCCGGTGCGGGCGCGGAGTTGGCGGCCTACGCGGTCGAGGCGTTGCGCGCCGGCGGGGTGCCGCGCGGGGACCGGCTGGCCATGCCGCTGCGGGCGCTGGCCGAGGAGACGGACCTGGAGCTGACGGCCGAGCAGGCCGCCGTCCTGCGGGAAGCGGCGCCGAGCGCCTGAGGCGTCCGCGCCTCTCCGGGGAGCGGCGTGCGCCCCCGCCCACGCCGTGTCCCCCGTCAGCGGAGCCGCTTCAACGGGGCGCCCGCCCCGCGACCGCCTCCGCGTCCCCTTCCCCTTCCCGTTCCCCTTCCCCGAGGTGTGGGCCGGGCCCGGGCCGGACGGTGGCCGTGGGCGGAGGGACGACGTCGGCCTCCGGCTCCGGGTCGGCCCAGACGACGCGGGCGCTGACCTCGGGCACCCGCTGGAACGGCAGCAGCACCCGGTCCAGGGTCCGCAGCCGCATGACGCGCCGCCCGTCGTCGCTGACGACGTCGAACCTGCCGTCCTCCTGCCGCATCCCCCACGCCGCCACCACGGCGTCCTCGTCCTCGCCGAAGACCTGCACCACCGCGAAGAGGCGCGGGCGCTGGCTCAACGCCAGTTCCCGCACCTCCGCGTCGAAGTCGACGCCCAGCTCGTCCCAGATCCGCATGTCCCGTTCTCCTTCGCCGAGTTGCTCTGGAGACAGGATGCTAGACGCTTACGTAAGCGGACAACATCACTCGAACGTGTGAATTCATTTCTCGCGCCGCGCACCTAAGATCGATCCAGGTCGGCACAACCGGCGTGATGTGAGGGGGCGTTATCCATGGCCAGTACTTCGGCGCAGCTGCGGCGACTCGGCGCGGAGCTTCGCAAGCTGCGGGAGCTCAGCGGGCGGACACAGGGTGATCTGGGGCAGGTGGTGGGGCGCACCCACGCCAGCGTGGTGAACTGGGAGCGCGGCAAGACGAAGATCGGCAAGTCCGATCTGGCCTGCCTGCTCGCGGAGTTGCGCGCGCCCGCCGAGGTGCGCAAGGGGCTGGAGGAGCTGCGGGTCGCGGCGAACCAGGGCCGCTCGCCCTGGGCGACCTACGGGCTGCCCGACTGGCTGCGACCGCTCGTCAGCTTCGAGGAGGACGCGGTCGAGGTGCAGACGTTCGAGCCGGTGCTGGTGCCCGGGCTGCTCCAGACCGAGGACTACGCGCTGGCCATTCACGAGGCCGGGCGGCACAAGGTGGACCCGGAGTTCGTGGAGCGGTGGGTGGCCGCCCGGATGCGTCGCCAGCTGCGGCTGGTCGACCACCGGCCGCTGCGGCTGCACGCGGTGATCCCGGAGACCACGCTCGGCCTGGCGGTCGGCGGTCCGCAGGTGTTCAAGCAGCAGCTGGCCAAGCTGCACGAGTTCTCCACGAAGGAGAACGTCACGATCCAGGTGCTGCCCACCGACCGCAGCGGCTTTGGTGGGGCGACGAGCAACTTCCTGACGTTGCACTTCGAGGACCCCGCGCAGGACTCTCCGTTGGGATGCTTCGACAGTCCGTTGGGCGGCTATATGATCAGCGACGAAGGCGATGTGGCGACGTTGGTCGCGATGTTCGACGATCTGAGCCAGTTGGCACTCTCGCCGAAGGATTCCACGGAGCTGCTCGCCAAGGCCCTTGCCGAGCAACCTGGATAAGGCACCCCTGTGATGAACGGAACGCCCCGGACCCCCTGGCGGACCTCCTCCTACAGCGACGCGGGCGGCAACTGCGTGCAGATCGCCGAGCTGACGGACGACACCATCGCCATCCGCGACAGCAAAACCCCCGACACCCCCCACCTCCACTTCCCCCGCACCCAACTCACCACCTGGCTCGGAACCCTCAAGCGGACGGAGGCGCCCCACGGATGAACGGAACGCCCCGGACCCCCTGGCGGACCTCCTCCTACAGCAACGCGGGCGGCGAGTGCGTGCAGATCGCCGAGCTGACGGACGACACCATCGCCATCCGCGACAGCAAAACCCCCGACACCCCCCACCTCCACTTCCCCCGCACCCAACTCACCACCTGGCTCGGAACCCTCAAGCGGTCCTGAACGCCACGCGAAACCCCCCTGCACGACCCGGCCCCGGGCGCCTCACGCGCCCGGGGCCGGCTGGTTGTCGCAGGTCGAAGGTACGGTGAGGAGAGATCGACGCGCCGCCGCAGGGCAGGGGGACCGAGCCGGCCGTCGCCGCGCGACACATGGGAGGGAACGGATGAGGCTGTCGGGACGCGGGGGACGCCCCGGGCGGGTCGTGGTCGCCGGGGTCGCGGTGCTGGGGCTGCTGGGCACGCTCGCCGCGTGCGGGACGGAGGAGGACGAGCCGGCGGTCGAGTCGGGCACGGCCGACCCGCGCCCGCCCGAGCCGCCGGGTGAGGCCGAGTTGGCCGAGGCCGCCGAGGAGTTCGAGGCGCTGGAGGACGAGTTCGACGCGCGGCTCGGGGTGTACGCCCTGGACACCGGCTCGGGCGGGGAGATCGCCCACCGGGACGACGAACGGTTCGCCTACGCCTCCACGTTCAAGGCGCTGCTGGTCGGCGCCGTGCTCGACGCGCACGGGACGGACGGCATCGAGGAGGTGGTCGACTACACGGAGGACGAGCTGGTCGACTACTCGCCCGTGACGGAGAACTTCGTCGACTCCGGCATGAGCCTCAGCCAGCTGAGCGCCGCCACCCTCTGGTACAGCGACAACACGGCGGCCAACCTGCTGCTGGACGCGGTCGGCGGCCCCGACGGCCTCCAGGAGGCACTGCGGGAGATGGGCGACGACACCACGGAGGTGTCGCGGTACGAGCCCGAGCTGAACGAGGCGACACCCGGCGACACCCGCGACACCAGCACCCCGCGCGCGATGGCCGACGACCTGCGGGCGCTGCTGTTGGAGGACGCGCTGGGCGAGCGGGAGCGCCACCTGTTGCGGCAGTGGATGGAGACCAACACCACCGGCGGCACCCTGGTGGAGGCCGGGCTGCCGGCCGAGTGGACGGTGGCGGACAAGAGCGGCAGCGCCGGCTACGGCGGGCGCAACGACATCGCCGTGGTCTGGCCGGACGACGGGGGCGACCCGATCGTGCTGGCCGTGCTCTCCAGCCGCGACGAGGAGGACGCCGAGCGTGACGACGCGTTGGTCGCGCGGGCGGCGACGGTGGCGGTCACCGCCCTGGGGCGGCTGGACCCGGCAGACTCGGACCCGCGGGTGGACGCCGGCGACTGACAGCGGACGGCCTCAGCAGGTCTCGCGCCAGGCGTCCAGGTCCCAGTTCTTGGCGAGCGAGCTGAGCCCCAGCCGGGTGGTGTCCGGGCAGAACTCCTCGGCACTCAGCTCGTACTCGACGTGGAAGACCGGCTTGTCGGCCTCGATGAACGGGGTGAGCAGCTCGCACTCGTCGTGCGCCGCGCACTCCTCGTTGACCGCGAAGTCGAACTCGTCGACCAGCTCCGGGATCTGGTCCAGGTCGTTCTTCAACCCGACGGCCAGCCCGCGCTCGTGCGCCAGCTCGGCGACCATGCGGTTGAACGCCAGCTGGTCGTCGGCGGTCAGCGGGAAGCCCGTGTCGTTCTGGTAGCCGTCGAGCAGGTCGGGCTCGACGGCGTCGAAGCCCTTCTCCACACAGAGGTCGAAGCGCTCGGCGAGCAGCGGCCGAAGGGTGTCCAACGCCCTGATGTCCAGCCAGCGTTCGCCGGGCCAGCCGTTCCCCTCGCCCAGCAGCTCCTCGGGGAACGCGTCGGCGTCCGGGCGAAAGTCCTCCCAGGCGCCGGCGTTGACGTAGCAGATGACCCGCACGTCCCGTTCGTGGAGCGCGGCGACGTCGTCGGCGCCGCTTTCGAAGGCGTCGATGTCGTAGACGGGGACGGGCAGTTCGAGGTCGAGCGGGCCGGTCAGCTGCCACTGCCAGTCCAGACCGGCCTCCGGCCGCCACCAGTCGGCGGCCCGCTCCGACGACGCGCCGTCGGACGCCCCGGGCTCCGCAAGCGCCTCCTCCTCGTCCGAGGACGACGAGCAGCCGGCCAGAAGCAGCAACGGCAGCGCGCCGGCGAGCAGCGGCCGGGCGCCGCGCCCGCGGGCCCTCAGTCGAACCATCGGGCCGTCTCCAACTCCGCCGCCCGCTCCGGGTCCTCCAGCAGCGCCGCCAGCTCGAAGCGGCGCGGCCACTGCCCCGTGGACCAGGCCAGGCCGGCGGCCAGGCCCTCGAAGGTGGCTGCGTGCAGCACGCCGGCCGGGGTGAGCCGCCAGTCCACCTCCTCGCCGTCGATCACCAGGCCGTCCTCGTGCTCGTGGTACTCGGCCGGAGCGCCGTCCCCCAGCAGCTCCCGCGCGCTGGCCGGCACCTCGCGGACCACGCCACCCGCCGGCGGCTCCGCCGGCAGCGCGGCGGACAGCAGCCGCACGTCGAGGACGGCGGCCAGCTCCGCCGCCGCCTGCGATGGCACCGGCAGCAGCGGCCGGCCGCCGGCCAGCGGCAGCAGGTCGGGGGCGTCGGCGACCAGCGCCTCGCCCGCCTCCACCACCCGCACCTCGCCGTCGACCACCGCGCGCAGCGTGTCCGGCAAGGTGACCGCCTCCGGGTCCAGATCGGCCAGCAGCCCGTAGAGCCCGTGCAACTGCCAGGCGGAGACCGGCAGTTCCGGGTCACCCAGCCGGGACAGCAGCTCGGCGGCGCCCCCCGGCTCGGCCAGCAGCGCCGCGGCCGTCGTCCGCACGCCCAGCGCGCGCAGCACCTCCTCGTCGGCCCGCGCGGTGTCCGCGTCCTCGTAGAGCCCCGCCAGCAGCGGGTCCCCGTCGGCCGAACGCAGCCCGGCCGGCCGGCGCCCGTCCAGCACGGGCGCGCCGCGCAGCCACCACGCGGTGTAGGAACGGGCGGTCTCCACCGTGCCGTCCGGCATCCGCACCCGCATCCTGGCGGTCAGCGCCTCGCGCAGCGGGGAGCGGCCCAGCAGCTCCAGCACCCTCGGCCAGCGTTCGTCGTCCACCAGCTCCAGGTCCCGCACCGCGACCACCTCGGCGGCGACCGGCGGCAGCGCGGCGTCCGGCAGGGCGTCCAGCGCGTCCTCGCACCAGACGTCGACCGAGTCCAGCAGGCCGATGTCGTCGGGCTCCGCGTAGGAGCCGTCACGCGGCTCCATCTCGTCCGGGTCGAGCACCACGTCGGCGGCGCGCACCAGCACGAAGTCGGCCTGCACGCCGACGGCGGTGAGCACGCGTTCGCCCCACTCCTCGACCAGGTCGGCGTCGCAGGCCGTCAACTCGTCCGGCCTGATGACCTGTTGGAAGAGGCTCTCCGGCAGCACCAGCTCGCCGGCCGGCGTCAGCTCGCCCGTCTCGTCCGGCAGCGCCAGCGCCGCCAGCCACGGCTCGTCGCCCGGCCCGAGGCCCGCCTCGCGGACCAGGGCGAGCACCGTGCCGGCCAACTCGGCGGCCGGCGGGGCGTCCTCGTCCCAGATCTCCAGGTCGGCCGAGGCCGCCACCGCGTGCCGCACCTGCGGGGTGTCCAGCACCGCGCGGGGCGTCGCGGGCGCGGCGCCCAGCTTCTCCAGCAGCGGGTGCGCCGCCTCCGGGTGCGCCACCTTCAGCCCCAGGCGCCCCAGCTCCGAAGGCTCGGTGCCGGCCGACGGCAGCAGCACCCGCAGCGGCCCGACGGTGGTCCTGCCGTCGGCGAGCGGCACCGGCAGCCCGGTCAGCAGGTCGGGGTCGACGCCGAGCAGCGACTCGTACAGCCGCCACCACCAGCCCGGCGGGCGGTCCACGCCGGCCAGCCGCTCGATGATCTCGCCGAGCGAGACCCGTTCGACCTCCAGCACCCGCAGCTCGGCCCGGCGTTCGAGACCGGCGGGCAGCAGCCCGGGGAACAGCTCGGAGAGCACGGCGACCGTGTCGACGCCCGCCCGCTCCACCAGCTCGGCCTCGGTGGGGCGCAGTGCCGCCGGCGGCCCCTGCTCGGCGTCCTCCTCGCCGGACTCGGCCGGCTCCGCGGGCTCGGGCGGGGCGGCGCCGGCCGCGGCGCTCGGCAGGAACGCGGTCCCCGGCAGCAGGTCGAGGACCAACCCCCGCAGCCTGCCGTCCAACTCGCCACGGCCCAGCGGCCCCGGCACCAGCGACAGGATCTCCGGGGTCACCGGCCGCCAGTCGGCCAGCAGCGCCGCGTACCCCTCGGCGGCCCGCGCCAGCAGGAAGTCGGTGAGCGGCCCGTCCGCGACATGGCGCCGCGTCGGCTCCAGCGGGAAGCTGCCGATCAGCAGCGCCGGCAGGCCCAGCGTGTCGTCGGTCGGCGTCGGCGCGTGCAGCACGGCCGCGCTCGTCGGCGGGGACGGCGCGCCCTCCGCGTCCACCGGCACCGCCCAGGTCAACGACCAGTGGCGGCGCTCACGCTCCTCCAGCGGCCGGTCCGCCAGCAGCGCCTCGTCCGCCTCGCCGGCCTGCGTGGCCACCCGCCAACGGGTGGAACGCACCGCGCTGCCCGCCGGCCCCGGCTCCTCGGTGATCTGCGTGTACGGGCCGAACTGCCTGCGGGTCAGCGCGCGCTTCCCCGACGGGGTGTCCAGCACGACCTCGACGAGCCCGGGCAGCGACAGCAGCAGCGTGTCGTCGACGGCCGCCAGCAGCCGGTCGGCGAGATCCTCGGCCGCCGCGTCGCGCAGCGGCATGGTGACGACCGTGTCGAACCCCTCGGGCAGCTCGAACTCGGCCAGCGGCAACGGCAGCCGCAGCAGCGGAACGGCGTGCCGCTCCCCCGCCCTGCGATCCAACTCGGCCTGGAGCTCCGGCAGCTCCTCCCCGATCTCCCGCGCCATCTCGGCCGCCTCGCCGAGCGACCAGCGCACCCCGCCGGCCTCCCCCGCGATCTCCGGGCGGTCGGTGACCGCGAGCGTCGCCGCGAAGCCGACGCCGAACCGGCCGACGCCCGAACCGGCGCGCTTCGCCGAGGCGCGCAGCGTGGACAGCGACTCGACGCCGGCGGCGTCGACCGGGGTGCCCGTGTTCGCCGCCGAGAGCACCCCGTCGCGCAGCGTCAGCAGCAACCGCCCTGGCTGGCCTGCGCGTTGCGCCGCGTCCGCCGCGTTCTGCGCCAGCTCGACGACCAGCCGGTCGCGGTAACCGCCGCGCGCGAGGTCCTCCTCGGCGTTGGCGTCCTCCCTGAACCTGGCCGGCGAGTCCCGCCAGGCGCGCAGCACGCGCCGCCGGAGCCGCTCGGTGTCGAACGGGTCGGGCAGTCCGGAGTACGGGTCATACGCGTGGTCGGTGGTCACAACGCCAGACACTATCGCCGTCCACTGACGACGGGCCCCCGGGCCGCTCGTCCGCCGGCGCGAAGGCCGGGCGCCGGTCGCGCTGTCGGTGACGGCTGCTACGTTCGGTGTCCCGTGACCGACATATCCGCCCTGATTCTCATGGGCTTCGCGGTGTTCGCCGGCTCCGCGCTCCAGAGCGGCATCGGCATGGGCCTCGGGCTGCTGGCCGCGCCGACGCTGGCGCTGGTCGAGCCGTCGCTGCTGCCCGGCGGCCTGCTGATCGCCTCGCTTGTGCTGCCGCTGTTGGGGATGGCCAGCGAGTGGCGGGACGTGGACCGGCGCGGCCTGGCGTGGGCGCTGCCGGCGCAGGCGCCGGGGGCGCTGCTCGGGGCATGGCTGGTCACGCGGTGGGAGGCCGACGCGCTGGCCGGGGCGGTGGGGGTGATGGTGCTGCTGGCGGTCGCCGCCTCGCTGGCGCGGACGCGGGTGGCGGTCGGGCCGTGGTCGCTGACGCCGGCCGGGGCGCTCGCGGGTGTCACGGGCACGGCGACGTCGATCGGCGGTCCGCCGATGGCGCTGCTCTACCAGCACGAGCCGCCGGCGCGCATGCGGGCGACGCTGGCGGCGTTCTTCGCGCTGGGCAGCGCGTTCTCGCTGGGCGCGCTGCTGCTGACCGGAGAGCTGGACGGGCGGCAGGTCGGCTACGGGCTGGCGGCGACGCCGCTGGTGGTGTCCGGCTTTCTGCTGGGGCGCACGCTGCGCCGGCGGATCGACGCGGACGCGCTGCGCACACTGCTGCTGGCCGTGGTGGCGCTGGCGGGCGCCGGCCTGCTGCTGCGCGCGCTGCTCTGAACGGGCCGCCGCCGGCTCCGACTACAGCGGGTCGGCGCCCATCTCGTCGATCACCGGGGGCGGAGGCGCCTGGTGCTTGGGCGCCTCGGCGGCCTCCGAGTGGGCGCCGCAGCCGTAGGCGAGGGAGACCACGCGGCCGTCGGCCGGCGCGAACTCGTTGCCGCAGACCCCGAACGCCTGCCGCAGGCTGCCGGCCAGCGGGATCAGAAAGCCGCAGCTCACACACGAGGCGGGCGCCGCCTGCGCCATCTGGGTGGCCGCGCCGAACTCCTCGTCCCAGCGGTCGGCGGCCTCCCGCAAACCCTGGAGGGAAAGCACCCTGCTGCGGCCGAGGCCCAGTTCGCCCGCGACATCGCGCACGGTGCCGCGCTCGGGCCGCTCGCCGTCCTCGTCGTCCTCGACCGGCGCGGTGTCGCCGGCGCCGAAGCCCGACTCCAGACGCGGGTCGTCGCCCTCGGCGGGCAGCAGGTCGCCGGGGCCGAGGTCGCCCGGGCGCAGCCGCTCGCTCCAGGGCACCCAGTCCGGCGCGAGCAGCGCCTCGGGCCCGGGGGTGAGCGCCACCTCGTCGACCGTGGCGTAACGGGCGCGGGAGGCGCGGGCGACGGTGACGCCCCAACGCCAGCCGGCGTAGCCGGGCACCTCACTGGCGAAGAAGTGGGTGACGAGCCGCTCTCCCTCGGCGACCATCCCCAGGTGCTCGCCCGGCAGGTGCGGGTAGGCCGCCTGCGCCGCCGCGTCGCGGGCCAGCTCCACCGCTTCGGCGCACAGCCGGTCGGGCGTCCGGCTTCGCATCCCAGCACTCACAGGCAACTCTCCTACCGCGTTGATCGAGGCGGGCGCCTCGCGGGCGAAGGAAGCCGACGGAGCGGACACCGGGACCGCTGCGACGTCGCACTCATCGAGGCCAGGCGCGCCGTCGGCCACGCTATCGCACGGCATGGACGCGACGCGCACGGGTTCTGGTGCGGGGCCGCCGGCCCAGGGGCCGGCGGCCGACAACCCACCTTGCCGGTGCGGCACCGTGGTCGTCTGCACCCCGCCACGAATGAGCCGGGGTGAGGACGACAACCCACCTGGCCGGCGCGGCACCGTGGTCGTCTGCACGCCGCCATGGATGCACCGCGCAGTTCCCCGCGCCCCCAAGCCGCCCACCGGCGTGACAGGGGCGCGGGGAACGGCGCGAGCAACCACACACCCGGCCGAGGACGACAACCCACCCAGACCGGCAAGGTCAGTAGTCGACCAACCCCCACCACCCAGCATTCGCGCAGTTCCCCGCGCCCCCAAGACCGCCACCGGCGTGACAGGGGCGCGGGGAACTGCGCGAGCAACCACACACCGGGGCGAGGACGACAACCCGCCCCGACCGGCAAGGTCAGTAGTCGACCAACCCCCACCACAAATGCACCACGCGTCCAAGACCGCCACCAGCGCGGAAGGGCGCGAGTGACCACACACCGGGGCGAGGACGACAACCCGCCCCGACCGGCAAGGTCAGTAGTCGACCAACCCCCGCCACAAACGCACCACGCGTCCAAGACCGCCACCAGCGCGGAAGGTCGCGAGTGACCACACACCGGGGCGAGGACGACAACCCGCCGATCTACGTACGGCGTTATCGTCGCCCCCGGCCCGGAGGGCCTTACGCTTGCGCCTGTGACTGCTGGCGGTCAGTTGGACTCGGGGACCGAGCACCGGTCCGGGGCGGTCGTGCGCGCCGGCCGGGCGCTGGGGCGTGCGTTCCTCGCGCCTCCGCGCCTCGTCACGCGCCGCGTGCGCCGCGTGACGCACGCTCACGGCGCGGGCGAGTCGGGTATGGCGAAGCTGATCGAGCTGCACGCCGTGCACTCCGCCGGCGACATGCTGATCACGTTCGCGCTGGCCTCCACCATCTTCTTCTCCGTCCCGACCGACGAGGCCCGCGGCCGGGTGGCGCTCTATCTGGCCGTCACCATGGCCCCGTTCATCCTGCTGGCGCCGGTGATCGGGCCGCTGCTGGACCGCGTGCCGCACGGCAGGCGCGCGGCGATGGCCGGCGCGCTGCTGGCACGCGGGATGTTGGCGCTGGTCATCGCGAGCGCCGTGGTGACCGGCGGGCTTGAGCTGTATCCGGCGGCGCTCGGCGTGATGGTCTGTTCGAAGGCGTACAACATCGTGCGGGCGGCGGTCGTGCCACGGCTGCTGCCGCCCCGGATCTCGCTGGTGAAGGCGAACGCGCGGATCACCCTCACCGGCCTGCTGTCGGCCGGCGCGATGGCGCCGGTGGGGCTGGCGCTCAACGCGATCGGCGAGCGCTGGCCGCTCTACGCCGCCTGCGCGATCACGGTGGTCGGCGCGTTGATGTCGTTCCGGCTGCCCGGCCGGGTCGACCTGGCGAAGGGTGAACGGACCGCGCATCTGGCCGAGTTGGCGGAGGTGCGTTCCGGTCAGGGCGGGGCTGAGAGCCAGCGCGGGGGCTTCCTGCCGAAGGTGGGCGACTCCCCGGTGCTGAAGGCGCTGGTGGCGAACGCCTCGCTGCGGGCGCTCTCCGGTTTCCTCCTCTTCTTCATGGCGTTTCTGCTGCGCGGGGAGCCGCTGCCGGGGTTGAGCGCCGCGCTCTCCCTCGGGCTGGTGGGCGTCGCCGCCGGCGTCGGCAACGGGCTGGGCAACGTCCTGGGCAACTGGCTGCGGGAACGTTCCCCCGAGCTGATCCTGCTGGTCGTGCTGGTGGTCGCGGTCGGCACCACCGTCACCGCGACGGTCAGCTATCTGGCGGTGACGGTGATCGCGGTCTGCGCCGCCGCCGGGGTCTGCCAGGCGCTGGGGAAGCTGGCGCTGGACGCGCTGGTCCAGCGGGACGTGCCGGAGGTGGTGCGGACGTCGGCGTTCGCCAGGTCGGAGACGACGCTCCAGATGTCGTGGGTGCTGGGCGGCGCGATCGGGATCTCGCTGCCGCTGGTGGGGCCGCTGGGCATGGGGGTGGCGGCCGTCCTGGTCCTGCTGGGTGCGGGGCTCAGCGTGCGGGGCCTGCTGGCGACCGCGAGACGCGGCTCGCCGCACCCGCGCGTCAGGTGACCGGTATCGGCCGGTAATCTGCGTGGCATGACTGCCATCGCCAGGAACCGGGGCCGCCGGGCCATCCGTACGACGCTCGCCCTCGGCACCGTTTCGCTGGGCGTCCTCGTGCTGTCGGCGTGTGAGAAGCCCTCGCCCAACGCGCACTTCACGCTGGACAGCAGCAGCTCCTCGAAGGAGACCGCGAGCGACTGCTACGGCCACGGCGAGCCGCTCGGCGCCGAGCGGGCGCTGGAGTGCTTCTCCACGGACGACAACCGCGCGACGTTCTCCAGCACGCCGGGCGACACGTTCCGGATCGGGGTGGACGCCGACGTCGCCGAGGAGGGCTGGCTGCTCTTCGTCAACGACCAGCTGTACCGCGCCGAGCCGTTCACCGGCACCTACCGCAGCTTCCCGAGCGACCAGCTCTTCCAGATGGTGCAGCAGCAGGCGACGCCCGGCGCGCCGCCGGTCGCCGAGGACCTGCGGCTGAGCGTGGCGCAGGTGCGCGAGGACTACGACATCGAGACGATCTGGTCCTCGCAGACCGAGGAGGAGTTCCAGGAGAACCTCTACGGCAGCGTCGAGGGCATCTGGAACGTGACGCTCACCCCGGGCGACTGAGCATCGCCGCCGCACGCGAACCGATGGACCGCACGCGGGCGTTGGTGGTGACGGCCGTGCCCGCCGAGCGGGACGCGGTGACGCTGGCGACGGGCGCGCCGCCCGACGCGTTCACCCTGCCGACCGGGCTGACGCTGCACCGGGGGCCGGCGTGGGACGCGGTGGCCGTGGGCGTGGGCCCGGCGGCGGCTGCCGCCGGCACGGCGACGGTGCTGGCGGTGGCGCCCGGCCGCTACGACCTGGTGGTGGCCGCCGGCATCGGCGGCGGGTTCGCGCCGGTCGCCGACGTGGGTGACACGGTGGTCGGCTCGGCGCTGGTCGCCGCCGACCTGGGCGCGGAGAGCCAGGACGGCTTCGTCGACCTGGCGGAGCTGGGCTTCGGCCGGACCAGCCACCGGCCGCCCGACGGGCTGGCCGAGGCGGTGGCCGAGGCCGCGGGCGCGGTGGTGGGCCCGGTGCTGACGGTCGCCACGGCGACGGGGACGGCCGAACGGGCCGCGGCGCTGGCCGCGCGCCACCCGGGCGCCGCCGCCGAGGCGATGGAGGGCCACGGCGTGGCGACGGCCGCCGCCGCCCACCGACTCGCGGTGCTGGAGATCCGCACCGTGTCCAACCCCGTGGGCCCACGGGACCGCGCGGCCTGGCGCATCCCGGCCGCGCTGCGCGCGCTGACGGACGCGTTCGCCGCCGTGGGGCCCGCGGTCGAGAAGTGGAGGCAGCAACCCCATGAGCAGCACGGATGACCGACCGCTGACCCTGACCTACTCTCCCTGCCCCAACGACACCTTCGTCTTCCACGCCTGGGCGCACGGGCTGCTGCCCGGCGCGCCGGGGGTGACCGTGGACTACGCCGACATCGATGTCACCAACGGGCGGGCGGAGCGCGGCGAGGGCGACCTGTTGAAGGTCTCCTACGCGGTGCTGCCCTATGTGCGGGACGAGTACGCGCTGCTGCCGTGCGGCGGCGCGCTGGGCCGGGGCTGCGGTCCGCTGGTGCTGACGGCGGAGGGCGGCGCCGCCTCGCCGGCCGAGCTGGCGGGGCGGACGGTCGCGGTGCCGAGCGAGCGGTCGACGGCGTATCTGCTCTTCCGCCTCTGGGCCGCCGACCTGGTGCCGGGCGGGGTCGGCGAGGTCGTGGTGCTGCCGTTCGCCGAGATCATGCCGGCGGTGCGGGACGGCCGGGTGGACGCCGGGCTGGTGATCCACGAGGCGCGGTTCACGTTCCACACGTACGGGCTGCGGCAGTTGGCCGACATGGGCGAGTACTGGGAGTCGACGACGGGGCACCCGATCCCGCTGGGCGCGATCGTGGCGCGCCGCTCGCTGGGCGAGGAACGGCTGGCGGCCGTCGCGGGCGCGATCCGCGCCTCGGTGGACCACGCGTGGGCCGACCCGTCGGCCAGCCGGGAGCATGTGCTGGCGCACGCGCAGGAGATGGACCCGGCGGTGGCCGACGCCCACATCGGGCTCTATGTCAACGAGTTCACGCGCGACCTGGGCGCCAGCGGTCACGCGGCGATCGACGCGCTGCTGGGCCGGGCCGCGGCGGCCGGCCTGGTGCCGGCCACCGCGCCGCTGTCACCGGCGCGGTGACGGCGGGCGGCCGTCGGGCCGGTCGGCCGTCGCCCCCGGAAGCGCCGCGGCGTCCGGGGGCCCGGACCTCAGACGTCCAGTTGGTCGGCGACGGCGCGGAGCATTCCCGCGATCTTGCGGCCGGCCGCGCGGTCGGGGTAGCGACCGCGCTCCAACTGCTGGGAGACGCCGTCCAGCAGCGTCGTCAGGTCCTGGACGATGGACGCCAGCTCGTCCGGCTTGCGGCGCTGCGCGGCGGCCACCGAGGGCACCGGGTCGAGCAGCACCACGGAGAGCGCCTGGTCCCCGCGCTGGCCGGCGACCACCCCGAACTCCACGCGCTGGCCCGGCTTCAGCAGATCCAGCCCGGCGGGCAAGGCGGAGGAGTGCACAAAGACGTCGCCGCCGTCGTCGCGGGAAAGGAAGCCGAAGCCCTTCTCGCTGTTGAACCACTTCACCTTGCCGGTAGGCACGTGTCCTCGTCCTCGCTCGCATAGCAGTGAGGCGGGCCACATCGGCCCGCCGATCCAAGGCTAATCGCCCCCGGCCCGGTGACAAGATGCTGCCGAGCCGTTTCGGAGGATCACTGCCCCCGGCCGGTCGTAAATATGCTCGTACCTGCGATCCTGTGGTGGTGAGTACCAACCAAGCAGGGGACAGGCTCGTGCGGATCGGCGGCGTGATCTTCGCCGTCGGGGCGCTGGCGACCCTGATCACCGTGATTCCGTTGCTGGTCGGGGCGGACGCGCTGCCGACCGCCGCCTATCTGGTCTCCATGCTGATGGGGGTGGGGTTCTTCGTCGCCGGCTGCGGGCTGATGCGCTCGGTGGCCGCGCAGCGCCGCGAGGACCGCGCGGCGCAGCGCGTGGCGGTGCCGGACTCCGCCTAGACCCCGGCGAGGTGGCCGGCCAGCCAGTCGGGGAACGCGGTGAGGTCGGTCAGCACCACGTCCGCGCCGGCCTCCCGAAGTTCGTCGGCGGGGCAGGGACCGGTCGCGACGGCGACGGAGACGGCGCCCGCGGCGCGCGCCCCGCGCACGTCCCCGACGTGGTCGCCGACGTACACGCCGGCGGTGTGCTCGCGCAGGGCCTCCGCCTTGCGTTCGGCCCAGAGCGAGCCGACCAGCACGTCGGCGCGCAGGCCCAGATGGTCCATGTGCAGCCGGGCGTTGGGCGCGTGCTTGGCGGTGACGACCACGCTGCGCCCGCCGAGCCCGCGCACGGTCTCTACGGCCTCGGCGGCGCCCGGCAGCAGCAGCGAGGGTTCGATCGCCAGCCGCACGTACAGCGCGCGGTACTGGTCGGCGACGGCCGGCACCCGCTCGGGCGGGAACCAGCAGGCCAACTCGTCCTCCAGCGGCGGCCCGAGGCGGCTGACGGCGAGGTCGGCGTCGATGGGCACGCCGGTCTCCTCGGCGAGCGCCGTGTAGGTGCGGTGGATGCCGGGCCGGGAGTCGACCAGGGTCATGTCGAGGTCGAACCCGACGGTGAACCGGGGGTGGGGCGCGCTGTCGGGCCCGGGGGCGCGCTCCGGGGGGCGTGCGGTGGCGCGTGCGGAGTCCGCTCCGGGGTCGCCTTCGGGGTTCTGGGGATGCGTCGGCGCTGCGAAGGACATGCGGCTATTGTGCCCCTGGCAGTTGCCTACACTTAGGCTCGCCTTACCTAACTGCCCCACGGTCTCACTGTCCCACGGTCTCATTGCCCACCCGCTCACCCGCACGCACCGCGCGAAGGACCCCCCCGAGGAACGATGTCCACGCTCGCCGAACGCCGGCCCCCCGTCGAACGCCGCGGCACCGCCGCGCGGCGGCTCGGCTGGCTGCTGGCCGGGGTGGCCGCCGTGGGGGTCGCGATGCTGCTCAGCGTCGCCCTCGGCAGCCGTTCGATCGGCTTCGACCAGCTGCTGCGCGCGCTGACCGAGTCCCCGGACGCGCTGACCGGCGAGGACGCCAGCGCGGCCAAGGTGGTGCGCGAACTCCGGGTGCCGCGCACCCTGATCGCGCTGATGGTCGGCGCCGCGCTCGGCATGGCGGGCGCGGCGATGCAGGGCCTGACCCGCAACCCGATCGCCGAACCCGGCATCCTCGGCGTCAGCCAGGGCGCCTCGGTCGCGGTGGTGCTGGCGATCGCCTACACGGGCGCCGACTCCCTCGACGACTACGTGTGGTTCGCGTTCGTCGGCGCCGCGCTGGCGGCCGTCGTCGTCTACGCCGTCGCCAACCAGGGCCGGGGCGGCGCGACACCGGTGCGGCTGGCGCTGGCGGGCGCGGCGATCAACGCGCTGCTGGCGTCGGTGATCGCCGGGGTGCTGACCACGCACGGCGCGACGCTGGACGAGTTCCGCTTCTGGCAGGTCGGCTCGTTGACCGGCAGGGACGCCGACATCGCCGCGCGGATATGGCCGTTCCTGCTGGCGGGCGTCGTGCTGGTGGCCGCGGCGGCGCGGGGGCTCGACGCGTTGGCGCTCGGCGACGACGTCGCGCGCGGGCTGGGCCAGAACGTGGCGGTGGTGCGGATCACCGGCGGACTGGGCGCCGCGGTGCTCACGGGCGCGGGGGTGGCGGCGGCCGGGCCGATCGCGTTCGTGGGGCTCGCCGTCCCGCACATCGGGCGGGCGCTGGTCGGCGGCGGGCACCGCTGGCTGCTGCCGATGTCGGCGCTGCTCGGGGCGGTGGTGCTGCTGGTCTCCGACGTGGTCGGCCGGCTGGTCTTCCCGCCGTCCGAGGTGCCGGCCGGGGTGACGACGGCGCTGGTCGGCGTGCCGTTCCTGGTCTATCTGGTGCGCCGCTCGGCGGTGCGCGGATGAACGGCTGGCGCACGAAGGGGGGAACGCGATGACCGCGACGCTGGGCGGCCCGCGCGCCGCCACGACCGGGCGCGGTGGCGCCCGCCCCACCGGCTACCGGGTGCTGCGGCTGCCGGGCGGCGCCTCGTTCCTGCTGCACGGCAGGGCGCTGCTGGCCGCGACGGTGCTGGCGCTGGTGCTGGCCGCCGGCTGTGTGGCAAGCCTGTCGTTCGGCGAGTCCACGGTGCCGCCGCTGGAGGCGATCCGTTCGGTGCTGGGGCTGACGGACGAACACGACTTCGTGATCGGGGTGTTGCGGCTGCCGCGGCTGACGGTGGCGCTGCTGGTCGGCGCCGCGCTGGCGGTGGCGGGCGCGCTGATCCAGACCGTCGCGCGCAACCCGCTGGCCAGCCCCGACATCATCGGCGTCAGCCAGGGCGCCGCCGCCGTCGCGGTGGTCGCCATGACCTACGGGCTGGCCTCCACGGCGGTGCTGCCCTACTGGGCGGTCGCCGGCGGGCTCGCCGCCGCCGGGCTGGTCTATCTCCTCGCGTGGCGCGGCGGGCTGCACGCCGCGCGGTTCGTGCTGGTCGGCATCGGGCTCGCGGTGGCGCTGCGCGCGGTCACCCAGCTCTTCCTCACCAAGGGCGACCACACCGTGGCGCAGCAGGCGACGGTGTGGATGACGGGCTCGTTCCACGGGCGCGGCTACGCCGAGGCCGAGCCGCTGGCCTGGGCGCTGCTGGCGGTGCTGCCCGCCGTCTGCTGGGCGGCGCGCGCGCAGCGGACCGTGACCCTGGACGACGACACGGCGACCGCGCTCGGCGTGCGGCTGAACGCGACCCGCCTGGGGCTGGCGACCGTCGGGGTGCTGCTGGCGGCGCTGGCCACCGGCACGGCCGGCCCCGTCGACTTCGTCGCGCTGCTCTCGCCGCAGATCGCCCGCCGGCTGACCGGCACGGCGCAGATACCGCTGCTGACCACGGCGCTGGTCGGGGCGAGCCTGACCGTGCTGGCCGACCTGCTGGCGCGGACGCTGTTCTCGCCGACGGAGCTGCCGGCCGGGGTGGTCACGGCGGCGATCGGCGCGCCCTACCTGCTGTGGCTGATCCTCAACAACCGCACCGGAGGCCGGACATGAGCACGCGTTCCGAGCGGGAGCCGGCCGGCCGGCTGGCGGCCAGGGGGCTGACCCTCGGCTACGAGGCGGACCGCCCGGTCGTCGACGGCCTGGACGTGGACATACCCGACGGCCGGGTCACCGTGATCGTCGGCCCCAACGCCTGCGGCAAGTCGACGACGCTGCGCGCCCTGGGCCGGCTGCTGAAGCCGCGCGCCGGCGCGGTGCTGCTGGACGGCGCCGAGCTGCACACGCTCTCCACCCGGCGGATCGCCCAGTCGCTGGGGCTGCTGCCGCAGACCCCGGTGGCGCCGGAGGCGATCACCGTCGCCGACCTGGTCTCCCGCGGCCGGCAGCCGCACCAGCGCTGGTGGCAGCAGTGGTCGCCGACCGACGAGGAGGCGGTCGCCGAGGCGATGGAACGCACCGACGTCGCCGGGCTGGCCGACCGCCCGGTGGACGCGCTCTCCGGCGGGCAGCGGCAGCGCGTCTGGATCGCGATGGCGCTGGCCCAGCGGACGGACCTGCTGCTGCTGGACGAGCCGACGACCTATCTGGACATCGCGCACCAGGTCGAGGTGCTCGACCTGGTGCGCCAGTTGGCCACCCCGACCGAGGAGGCGCCGGCCCGCACCGTGGTGACCGTGCTGCACGACCTGAACCAGGCCGCCCGCTACGCCGACCACCTGGTCGCGATGAAGGACGGGCGGATAGCGGCGCGCGGGCGCCCCGAGGAGGTCGTCACCGCCGAGCTGGTCGACGAGGTCTTCGGGCTGGCCGCCGTGGTGATCCCCGACCCCGTCACCGGCTCGCCGCTGGTGGTGCCCCGCGCGCCGGTCCCCGTTCCCGGGGGGCCGCGATGAACTCCCCCACGGCCTTGGCCCGTTCGCCGAAGTTCGCCGAAGACCGAGAGAAGACCGAGAGAAGGGCGTCCCGCTCATGAACCGACGCATCACCGCCTCCGCGCTCGCGCTGGCCTGCGCCGTGACGCTCGCCGCCTGCGGCGACGACTCCGGGTCCGCCGGCTCGGGGGGCTCCGACGGCGGGTCGGGCGGGGGCGGCAGGACCGTGGAGACCGCGATGGGGCCGGTCGAGGTGCCCGAGAACCCGGAGCGCGTGGTGGTGCTGGACACCGCCGAGCTGGACACGGCGATCACCCTGGGGGTCGTCCCCGTCGGCGCGGTGCAGGCCGACGCGACGCGGGAGTTCCTCGACTACCTGCCGCAGGAGCGGCTGACCGACGTCCGGAACGTCGGCAACATCGCCGCCCCCAACCTGGAGGCCATCCACGAGCTCGACCCCGACCTGATCATCGGCAGCAAGGTCCGCGACGAGCAGAGCTACGACGAGCTGTCGGCGATCGCGCCGACCGTCTTCAGCGAGACCGTCGGCGCGCCGTGGAAGGAGAACTTCCTGCTGCACGCCGAGGCCATGGGCAGGTCGGCCGAGGCGGAGGAGGCCGTGGCGGCGTACGAGACGCGGGTCGCCGAGGTCACCGAGGCGCTCGGCGGGCCGGAGGCGGCGGCCGGGACCGAGGTCAGCATGCTGCGCTTCATCGACGGCGGCAACACCCGGCTCTACGGCCGGGAGAACTACATCGGCACCGTCCTCGCCGACGTGGGCCTGGGCCGGCCGGCTATCGTCGACGAGGCCACCGACGGCTTCGCCGTGGAGGTCAGCCCCGAGCAGGTCGACCAGGCCGACGGCGACGTCATCTACTACTCCTCGTACGGCGACACCGACGCCTCGGGCGAGGACGCCGCCGTCGGCGGCCCGCTGTGGGAGGACCTGACCGCCGTGCGGGAGAACCGCGCCTTCCCCGTCAACGACCAGCTGTGGTTCCTCGGCATCGGCTACACGGCGGCGGAGGGCATCCTCGACGAGATCGAGGAGACCCTGGCGGGCTGAGGGCGCCGGCCGGCGGCCGGCGGCCGGCGTCACCCCTCCTTGACCGGTCTGCGGGCCAGGAAGAGGAGCAGCGCGGCGGAGGCGAGGCCGGCCAGCCGCAGCAGGGTGGGCCAGTCGTCGCGCAGCAGCTCGTTGGCCTGCCCGTCGGCGAGGGCCTCGCCCCAGTAGCCGCCGGCGCGGCCCATCAGCCAGACCCCGTAGCCGGTGGCGACCAGCGCCGGCATCCCGAACGTCGCCCACTGGCCGGCGCGTGGGGAGAGCCGGGGCGACCAGTAGGCGAGCGCCCAGCCCGCCAGCATCGCGGGGAACGAGCCGAACACCGCGCCGCCGGCCAGCGCCGCCACGCCCAGCAGCTCGACGATCCCGCCCCGGCGGCGGCCGGCGAGGACGGCCCTGGCCAGCCGGGCGCCCCGGCGCGGGCGCGGCGGGTCGGCGTCCTCGACCACCGGCCGGGCGAGGGCGGCCTCCGCGGCCTCGCGTTCCGCCTCGGCGGCCGTCAGCTCGGCCTCGGTCGCGGCGCCGGGCTCGGGGGCGGCCAGCCCGCTGGGGTGCATCAGCTCGGGGATGTCGATGCCGCCGCTGAAGCCGGCGATCTGCTCGTCGGAGCCCTGCTGCCAGCCGGTCACCCGCGGCTGGCCCTCCGCGGGCCAGCGCGCCGCCACCTCGGGGCGCGCCCCGGCTCGCGGGTCGGCCTCGCGCGGGGTGGGCAGCTCGGGGGCCGGCGCCTCGGGGGCGGGCGAGGCGGCGGACGAGGACGAGGCGGCGGACGAGGGCCAGGCGGGGCCGGCGGGGGACGCCGAGGGGCGGCTCGTCGACGCGCTGTGGGTGGGGCGCGCGGGCGCGGGCGGCGCGGAGCCCGCGGCCTCGGCGACCACGTCCTCGGGGCTGCCGATCCGCCCCAGGATGCGTTTGACCGAGGGCGAGCGGGCGTCGGAGGCGCCGCCGGAACGCTGCCGGCCGATCTCGTCCCGCAGCCGGTTGACCAGCCGGGCCCTCTCGGCCGACGACATGGCGGTGCCATGCGCCAGATCGCCCACCCGGCTCAGGTAGTCGAACACCAGCTTCTCTTCGTCGATCCCCACGGCATCGCCCCTGCGCTCGCCCTGCCCGGACCGCTCCCGGTCCCCAACACCCCCCACGTACCCACCTGATGCTACTGACGCGCGCCCCCCGATGGGGCCGGCACGCGCGGGGCGGCGGCCCGCCGGCGGGCGGAGGGGGCCGGAACCTGAGAGAACGCCGTTGTTCATCGCGGGTTCACCGAACGCCGCACAACCCGCTACCCACAGCTCGTTACATGGTGAACGTCGCTCGTGGACACCGTTTTCACGCCTCCCGGGAGCCGGGCGCACGGCCGCCGGTGCCCTGCTGTGCTCCCGTGGCGCGACGCGGCCTGGCCACCTCAAGCTCTGGCCGTTCCTTCACCGCCGAGACCGACAGCGAGGGAGAGCCCGTGGGCGCCTGGTTGAGTTCGACTCGGGCAACCGCCGTGCCTGGCACGGGGTTTGATGGTCCGGAGGACGACGTCCCGGCCTTCGGCGCCGGCGCCGGCGTCGGCGCCGAGCGGCCCGCGGAACCGGTGGGGCCGACACCGATACCGCTGGGGACGCACCCGGTGGTGCTGCTGGCCGACGCGGACGAGCGCATCCGGCAGGGTCTGACCACGCAGCTGGCCAAGTACCAGGTGTCGGTGGTCCACTGCGCCGACGGGGCCGCCGCGCTGCTGGAGGCGGGGCTGCGCAAGCCCGACGTGCTGCTGGTCTCGGCCGACCTGCCGCTGATCGACGGGGCAACCGTGCTGCGGCTGGTGCGGCGGCGGCTGTCGATCCCCGTGGTGCTGGGCGTGGGCCCGGAGGACACCGCCCAGGTCGCGCCCGCGCTGGCCGCCGGCGCGAGCGCCTGTGTCGCGCGCCCCTATCGCCCGCGCGAGGTCGCGCAGCTGCTCAGCCTGGCCGACCGGGGCCACAGGGGCTGGGACCAGCCGCTGGTCTGCGGGCCGCTGACGCTCGACCCGAGCACCTACGAGGTGCGGATGCACGGCGTCTCGACGGCCCGGTTGCCGCTGCGCGAGTTCCAGCTGCTTCACTTGCTGATGCTGCACGCCGAAAAGGTGATCACGCGCGATCAGATCAGGACGGAGTTGTGGGGCGAGGGCGCACGGCGCTCGAACACCATCACCGTTCACATTCGGCGACTCCGGGAGCGGCTCGGTGACGACCCGCACCACCCGGAGATCATCCAGACGGTGCGCGGCGTCGGCTACCGGCTGGTGCCGCCGGCGGGCTGAGTTTCCCCCGGGAATACGGCGGTCGGCGGGGCGTCCCGCACCTCCCGTGGCACCGCCGATCCCGGTCGCGATCGCCAGGCTTGCTCCTTAACGATTCCAACTCTTTTTGTGAAACGCCCGGTTCTGCCGAACCTATCTTTCTGTTCACCTTCTGGCCCTCACTGCTTCGCTGGCCGCTCCTACGTTCTGACTCGAAACACGTCATAGACGTCATCTCCACATCCCGGCCACGGGGCCGGTCAGGAACAAGGAGCAGGTCATGCGCAAGACGCGCGCTCGTCTCGCCGCGATAGCCGCGGTGTCCGCCCTGGCGTTGGTCACGGCGTGCAGCAGTGACAACGAGAGCGACAACGGCAACGGCGCCGGCGGCAGTTCCGGGGGCAGCGAGGGCGGCTCCGACCTGTCAGGCACCATCTCCGGCGCCGGCGCCAGCTCCCAGGCCGCCGCCCAGCAGGCGTGGCAGGCCGGCTTCCTGGCCGCCAACCCGGACACCACCGTCAACTACGACCCGGTCGGCTCCGGCGGTGGCCGTGAGCAGTTCATCGCGGGCGGCACCGACTTCGGCGGCACCGACGCCGCGCTGGCCGACGACGAGCTGGCCACCGCGACGGAGCGCTGCACCGAGGTCATCGAGGTCCCGGTCTACGTCTCCCCGATCGCGCTGGCGTTCAACGTCGAGGGCGTGGACGAGCTGAACCTCCAGCCCGCCACCATCGCCGGCATCTTCAACCAGGAGATCACCACCTGGAACGACGAGGCCATCGCCGCCGACAACCCGGACGTGGAGCTGCCCGACACGGCGATCACCCCGGTCAACCGGTCCGACGCCTCCGGCACCACCGAGAACTTCGTCGAGTACCTGCTCGCCGTCGCCCCCGACGCCTGGCCGCACGAGGCCAGCGACGAGTGGCCGGTCTCCGGCGGCGAGGCCGCCCAGGGCACCTCCGGCGTCGTCCAGGCCGTCTCCGGCGGCGACGGCACCATCGGCTACGCGGACGCCAGCCAGGTCGGCGACCTGTCCACGGTCAACGTGGGCGTCGGCGAGGAGTTCGTCTCCTACTCGCCGGAGGCCGCGGCCAACGTCCTCGAGGTCTCCGAGCGCCTTGAGGGCCGCGGCGAGTACGACTTCGCCTACGAGCTGGCGCGCGACACCACCGAGGCCGGCACCTACCCGATCGTCCTCGTGTCCTACGCGATGGCCTGCGCCACCTACGACGACGCGGCCAAGGCCGAGCTGGTGAAGGCGTACCTCTCCTACGTGATCAGCGAGGAGGGCCAGGCCGCCGCCGCCGAGGCCGCGGGCTCGGCGCCGATCTCCGACACCCTCCGGCAGGAGCTCCAGCCCGCCATCGACGCGATCGCGGCCGGCTGACGGTCCGAACCGCCAGGCGCGGGCGGCCATCACGGGACGCGGTCGCCCGCCCACGGGTGGCCGCCGTCCCGTGGTGGCCACGGCCCGTTCGGACTCCAGCCGAGAAAGGGAACGAAGAGTGTCATCGAGCACCGAGCTGAGGCACCCCGAGAACCAGCCCCCACCACCGCCGGGGGCGCCGCTGTTCGACAAGCCGGTGAGCCGGCTGGGGGACAAGCTGTTCTCCTCCGCCGCCACGGGGGCCGGCGTGCTGATCCTGGTCATCCTGGCCGGGGTCGCCGCGTTCCTGGTGGTGGAGGCGTGGCCCGCGCTGTGGGCCGACCCCGAGGAGGTGCCGGGCGGGGACGGCATCGTCCTCTACATCTGGCCGCTGCTCTTCGGCACGCTGCTGGCGGCGTTCTTCGCGCTGCTGATCGCCGCGCCACTGGCGGTGGCGATCGCGCTGTTCATCACGCACTACGCGCCGCGCCGGCTGGCGACGGCGCTCGGCTATGTGATCGACCTGCTGGCCGCCGTGCCCAGCATCATCTTCGGCCTGTGGGGCCTGTCCGAGCTGGCGCCGCTGACGGTGGAGCCGACCCGCTGGCTTGAGGACAACCTGGGCTTCATCCCCCTCTTCGAGGGCCCGGCCTCCACCACGGGACGCACCATGCTGGTGGCGTCGATCGTGCTGGCGGTGATGATCCTGCCGATCACCACGGCCGTGATCAGGGAGGCGTTCCTCCAGACGCCCCGGCTCCACGAGGAGGCGTCGCTGGCGCTGGGCGCCACCCGCTGGGAGATGATCCGGATGTCGGTGCTGCCGTTCGGCCGCTCCAGCATCATCGGCGGTTCCATGCTGGGCCTCGGCCGCGCGCTGGGCGAGACGATGGCCGTCGCGATCGTGCTCTCCCCCTCGGGCGGGATCACCTTCAACATGATCAGCAACGGGAACCCCTCCACCATCGCCGCCAACATCGCGCTGGACTTCCCCGAGTCCTCAGGGCTGGACATCAACATCCTGATCGCCTCCGGCCTGGTCCTCTTCGCCGTCACCCTGCTGGTCAACATGGCGGCCCGCGCGGTGATCAACCGCCGCCGTGACTTCTCGGGAGCCAACTGATGAGCACATCACCCCCCTCCCTCGACAAGGCGCCCGAGCCCGGCGAGCCGCCCGTGGTGCTGGAGCGCCCCGCGCTCACCCACGGTTCGCTGCCCCGCCGGGCGGCGCCCCTCGCGCTGCTGCTGTGGACGGCACTGGGCCTGGCCCTGTACCTGGGGGCCGACCTGAACCCGGTGGTCGCCGGGCTGATAGCCGCGGTCGGCTACACCGTGGTCATATGCGGCTGGTCGCGCTCCGTCGAGGGCCCGCGCAAGGCGCACGACCGGCTGGTCACCGCGATCGTGACCGGCGCCTTCCTGGTGGCGCTGCTGCCGCTGGTCTCGGTGCTCGGCGCGGTGCTCTCCCGCGGCCTCGAACGGTTCGACGCCGACTTCTTCAACAACTCCATGCGCGGCGTCGTCGGTGAGGGCGGCGGCGCGCACCACGCGTTGATGGGCACGTTGATCGTCACCGGGCTCGCGGCGCTGATCTCCGTGCCGATCGGCCTGCTGACCGCGATCTACCTGGTGGAGTACGGGCGCGGCGCGCTGGCCCGCTACATCACCTTCTTCGTCGACGTGATGACCGGCATCCCCTCCATCGTGGCCGGCCTCTTCGCCTACGCGCTCTTCGAGCTGTTCTTCGGCGCCGGCGTGCGGATGGGCATCATGGGCTCGGTCGCGCTGAGCGTGCTGATGATCCCCGTGGTGGTGCGCTCCACCGAGGAGATGCTGAAGCTGGTGCCGAACGAGCTGCGCGAGGCGTCGATGGCGCTGGCCGTGCCGAAGTGGCGCACGGTCCTGAAGGTGGTGCTGCCCACCGCGCTCGCCGGCATCGCGACCGGCGTGACGCTGGCCATCGCCCGCGTGATCGGCGAGACGGCCCCGCTGCTGGTCACCGTCGGCATCACGTCGAGCGACAACTTCAACCCCTTCGACGACCGGATGGCGACCCTCTCGGTCTTCTCCTACAACCAGTACGCGACGCCGGGCATCCCCCCGGAGCCGTTCCTGGACCGGGCGTGGGCGGCGGCGTTCACGCTGATCCTCGTCGTGATGGCGCTCAACCTGCTGGCGCGCCTGATCTCCCGCCTGTTCGCCCCGAAGACCCGCGCCTGACGGCCGCCGGGAGTTGGGTTCACACCAGTCCACACCGGACACGAAGAGGAAGCGAAGCACAGTGGCCAAGCGCATCGAGGTCAAGGATCTCGACATCTACTACGACAAGTTCCTGGCCGTGCAGGGCGTCTCGATGACGATAGAACCGCGCTCGGTGACCGCCCTGATCGGGCCCTCGGGCTGCGGCAAGTCCACGTTCCTGCGCACCCTGAACCGGATGCACGAGCTGGTGCCGAAGGCCAGGGTCGAGGGCAAGGTACTGATGGACGGCAACGACCTCTACGGCGCGCAGGTCGACCCGGTCGCGGTCCGCCGGCACATCGGGATGGTCTTCCAGCGGCCCAACCCGTTCCCCACGATGTCGATCTACGACAACGTGGTGGCCGGGGTGCGGCTCAACAACAAGCGGATGAAGCGCGCCGAGATGGACGCGCTGGTGGAGCGTTCCCTGCGGTCGGCCAACCTCTGGGACGAGGTCAAGGACCGGCTGAAGCGCCCCGGTTCGGGGCTCTCCGGCGGCCAGCAGCAGCGGCTGTGCATCGCGCGCGCCGTCGCTGTCCAGCCGGACGTGCTGCTGATGGACGAGCCCTGCTCGGCGCTGGACCCGATCTCCACGCAGGCGATCGAGGACCTGATGCTGGAGCTGAAGGAGGAGTACACGATCGTCATCGTGACCCACAACATGCAGCAGGCGGCGCGGGTCAGCGACGTGACGGGCTTCTTCAACCTGAAGTCGATCGGCGAGCCCGGCGGCCTCGTGGAGATGGACGAGACGACCAGGATCTTCTCCACGCCGAGCAACAAGGCGACCGAGGACTACGTCTCCGGCCGCTTCGGCTGACGCGACGCGCCCCGCGTGCCCGGCCCGTCGGGGGCGGGCACGCGGGGAAAACGTCTTCCACGCGGGGTGTGGGCGCGGCTCAGAGCATTCTGGCGATGTGGTGGATCAGCTGCCGCGACTCCTCCGGCTCCAGGGACCGCGCCGTGGCGCGCCCGAAGAAGACCCGGTAGTGCGCCAACTCCTCGTCCGCGCCCAGCAGTCCACCGCCGGTCGGGCCGTCCACCAGCACGGTGTCCAGCTGCGGCACCACCCCGTGGATGTAGAGCATCGGCTGGGTCACCTCGTAGAAGTCCTCGTTGGTGAACGGGATGACCCGCACCGTCACTCGCGGCGAGTCCGCCGCCTCCATCAGCGTCTCCAGCTGACGCCGCGCCACCTTGCGCCCGCCGAAACGCATGTGCAGCGCCGCCTCGTGCAGATACGCGCAGAACTCCGGCGGGTCGTCGCGGTCCAGCACCGCCTTGCGGCGCATCCGGTGCGCCACGCGGACGTCGATCTGCTCCTCGGTGGGCTCGGGCAGCCCGCCCTTGAAGAGCGCCCGCGCGTAGTCCTCGGTCTGGAGCAGCCCCGGCACCGTCACGGTCTGGAGGGTGCGCATCGCGGTGGCGTGGTGCTCCAGCTCGGCGACCGCCAGATACTGGGAGGCAAGGGTGCCACGATATTCGTCCCACCAGAATTGGCCACGGTGCTCCCTGGCGATCGCGCAGAGCGCTTCGAGCAGCGCCTCGTCGACGCAACCGTAGAAGTCGGCCAGCTTCCGGATGCGTTCCTCGCTGACGCCGATGCGGCCGGACTCTATGTGGCTGATCTTCCCCTGGTCCGTGCCCAGCATCGCCGCCGTCTCGCGCGCGGTATGCCCCGCCGCCACCCGCAACTTGCGCAACTCGGCGCCAAGTCGGGCCTGTCGGGCGGTTGGGTTCTCCCTCGGCGGCATCGTGGATCAGGTCCTTCCGTTGACTGGTTTCCCGAGTCTGCCGCGCTCCGACCTCGGCAGTCCACTCGCCGGGAAGGGGCCTTATGGCACGGTTGCCCCGGGGCAGTCGTCCCACAGAAACGGTTCATCCGACGCGCTGAACTTCCCTGGCCATGTCACCTGACACCGACTGCCGCTACGGTTGGCAGGATGACCAGCGGTTCCACCGACAGCCCGCGCACCCTCGCCGACGAACTGCGCTCCCGTTCCGACGAGGAGCTGTCCGAGCTGCTGCGCGCCCGCCCCGACCTGCTGTCGCCCCTGCCGGGCGACCTCTCCCAACTGGCCACGCGCGCCGGCGCGCGGGCCTCCGTGGTGCGCGCCCTGGAGCATCTGGACACCTTCACCCTCCAGACGGCGGAAGCGCTGGCCATCGCCGAGCGCCCCTGTTCACCACGCGCGCTCGAACGCCTGCTGCCGGGCGGCGGGGAACGACTGCCCGAGGCGCTGGCGACGCTGCGCTCCCGGGCGCTGCTGTGGGGCAGGGACGACGGGCTGCGACTGGTGCGCACCGCGCAGGAGTTGCTGGCGCCGAGCGCCGGCCGGCCGAGCGCCACCGGGCTCGGGCCGACGCTGGCGGAGGCCGCCGCCGGCATGGCGCCGAGCCGCACCCAGCAGCTGCTGGCGGCCTGCGGACTGCCCGCCACCCACGACCCGGTGAGCGCGATCGGCGCGCTCGCGGCGCTCTTCGGCGACCGCGAGCGGCTGGCCGCGCTGCTCGCCGGGGCGCCGGACGGCGCCGCCGCCACCCTGGACCGGCTGACCTGGGGCCCGCCCTACGGCACCCTCGGCAGCGGCCCCGAGGCGGCGCGCGCCGGCGCGCCGCTGCGCTGGCTCCTCGACCGCGGGCTGCTGATGCCCACCCAGCCGGGCACCGTGGTGCTGCCCCGGGAGGTGGCGCTCACCCTGCGCGGGGGGCGCGCGCACCGCGAGCCGCGCCCCGAGCCGCCGGCGGTGGCGGCGGTCGCCGCACACGCGCCCGACCTCGTCGACGCCACGGCCGCGGGCGCGGCGCAGCGCGCGCTGGACGTGCTGGAGAAGCTGCTGACGGCCTGGGAGGTGGAGGGCCCACCGGTGCTGCGCGCCGGCGGCCTCGGCGTGCGGGAGCTGAAACGCGCCGCCGTCATCCTGGACGTGCCCGAGCCCGAGGCGGTCTTCTGGCTCGAACTCGCCTACGTCGCCGGACTGTTGGCCTCCGACTCCGAGGCCGACGAACGTTACGCCCCCACCCCCGCCTACGACGACTGGCTGACCGCGCCCACCGGCGAACGCTGGCTGCGGCTGGCCACGGCGTGGCTGGCCGGCACCCGGGTGCCGTCGCTCGTCGGCACCCGCGACGGCAAGGGCCGGCTGCTCGCCGCGCTCGGCAGCGGCCTGGACCGGGGCGCGGTGGCGGCGCTGCGGCACCGGGCGCTGACCCTGCTCGCCTCGCTGCCGCCCGGCGGCGCGGCCGACCCGACGGCGGTGCGCGCCCGGCTGGACTGGGAGTGGCCCCGGCGGCTGGGGACCGAGCCCAGGCACCGGCTGACCGAGGCCGCCCTCGGCGAGGCCGAGGCGCTCGGCATCACCGGGCGCGGCGCGTTGGCCTCCTACGCCAGGCCGCTGCTGGAGACGCCGCCCCGCCCGGCCAGGGCCGCCGAGCTGCTGGCGCCGCTCTTCCCCGAGCCGGTCGACCAGGTGCTGCTCCAGGCCGACCTGACGGCGGTGGCGCCCGGCCCGCTCCGCAGGGACCTGCGGGCGACGATGGCGCTCGCCGCCGACGTGGAGTCGACGGGCGGCGCCACGGTCTACCGGTTCACGCCCGGATCGATCCGCCGCGCGCTGGACGCCGGCTGGACGACGGACGCGCTGCACGCGTTCCTCGCCGAGGTCTCCCGCACGCCCGTGCCGCAGCCGCTGGACTACCTGGTGGACGACGTGGCCAGACGCCACGGCCGGCTGCGGGTCGGCGCGGCGGGCAGCTATCTGCGGTCCGAGGACGAGACGGCGCTGGGGCAGCTGCTCGCCGACCGGCGGTGCGAGCCGCTGCGGCTGCGGCGGCTGGCGCCCACGGTGCTGGTCTCCGAGCTGTCGCCCGACCAGCTGCTGCTGCGGCTGCGCGAGTTGGGGCTCGCCCCGGCGGCCGAGACGGCCGAGGGCGCGGTGGTGACGCTGAGCGCGGAGCCGCGCCGCGCGCGGGCGGCGCGGGCGGCGCGGGCGCCGCCGGGCGTGCCGTCGCGGGAGGGCGTGCGCCTGACCGGAGCGCCCGCTCGGGTGCTCGCTGCGCGCGACGAAGGCCGAGGGGGCCGGCTGCGGCGGGCCGACCGCGGCGTGGAGCGCG
>NZ_VDGT01000021.1 GCF_006335015.1 Streptomyces sedi | reverse complement strand
CTGTCCAGGCCGTCGCCAGCCTGCTGTCCCATCAGCAGTCCGCGGACCTGACGTCGACACGGCAGAGGTGAACACCGAGCCCCGCCGCCATCCTCGATGCCTCCCTGCCTACCGTGCACGAGCTCGTTAGTGAGTGTGTTTCCCAAGGTGAGAGGTCCGTTTCACGAGTCGCTCGTTAAGATCGGAAACTCCGCGGTATGCTTCGGGCATGGCTGATCAGGGGAAACGTAGGACCAAGGGCGGGACGTCTGTTGAACTCTTCGCGGGTGGGGGCGGCCTAGCCATGGGCGTCCACAACGCGGGTTTCCGGCCACTCCTGGTCAACGAGTTCGCCAAGCGGGCCTTGGAGACGCTGACCGAGAACGGGGCGGCGCCCCGCGACCCTGAGGACGCGTCAATGCCCAAGCCGGGCAAGGGTCGTCCGGGACTCCGTGCTGAAGGCTGGCCCCTCGTGCCAGGGGACGTGCGCCGCATCCCCTCGTTCGAGTTCCTGAAGGACGCGGAAGTGGACGTCCTGGCCGGCGGCCCGCCCTGCCAGCCGTTTAGTTTGGGAGGGGTGGCCAAGGGGGACGAGGATGAGCGAAACATGTTCCCGGAGATGTTCCGCGCCATCCGTGAGATGCGGCCCAAAGCTGTCATCTGCGAGAACGTGCGTGGCCTGCTCCGTCCTTCCTTCAATCCGTACTTCGAGTACATCAAACGGGAGATCAGTCTTCCGTTCGTCCAGCGAGGCGAGGGCGCTACGTGGGAGGAGCATGACGCGGTCCTGCGGAAGTTGCTCAAGGACGGTTCGGTGGACCCATCCGAGCGATACGACGTCGTACATGTTCCGGTGAACGCGGCTGACTACGGGGTGCCGCAGATTCGACACCGTGTGATCATCGTCGCGTTCCGCGCGGACCTCGGCGTGGAATGGGACAAGCACAAGCCGGACCCCGGGTACTCGGAGGCGGCCCTCATCGATTCCATGCACGATGGGACGTACTGGAAACGGTACGACGACGTGCCTGGTATCGACTTGATCCGGGAGCGGGTCGTGGCCACCTTGCCGCCTGCCTCCCTTGTCCCAGACGGCAAGAAGCCATGGCGCACGCTGCGGGACGCGATCGCCGGTGTAGACGGGAACAAGCCCCTTCCGCCAGTGACGGTGGAGCAGGTGCGCGGGAAGCTAGTGGTCGATGACATTCCCGATCATATGGGGTGGCCGGGCGCCCGCGCGTACGCCGGTCACACTCCGAACGAATTGGATCGCCCAGCGAAGACCGTCAAGGCTGGCGTGCACGGAGTGCCCGGAGGGGAGTCTGTGATGCGGCTGGACGACTCCACCTTCGACGGCACCGGTTACCGGTACATGACCGTGCGCGAGACCGCCCGCGTGATGACCTTCCCCGATGATTGGATCCTCGCCGGGCCACGTGGTGAGAAAATGCGTCAGCTCGGGAACGCTGTTCCCGTCCGACTCGGTGAGGTCTTCGCCGAGGCCGTCCGGGCCGCGCTCGATGACGCTGAGGGGCGGGCGTGACCGAGGTGACCAGTGCCCAGCACGGTTGGAGTGATCGCCTCCCGCCGGAACGGGCCTGGAAGCCGAAACAGGGTATGTCCCGCACGGTCCGGTCTGCGGAGCAGGACCGTGCTGCGGGAGGTCGTCATGGTCGCGTCGTCGTGCTGGATAAGGAACGACGGGCTACCGGTTCCATAGCGCTTCGTGTCTACAGGCGAACCCGCCGCATTCGGGCGTACCTGCGATGGTCTGAGCAGGGCCGTACCCGGGAGCGCTATGTCGGAGAGGTCAACCGCGCGACACGGGCCGCGAACCTCGTGCAGGCTTGGGCGATGGCTCGTGCTGCTGGCCTCGTCCGAGATGAAGTCCTGCCCGCCGGCTCCAGAGCTTCGTCCACGGCCGTTCGCGCTGTGATGACCGCCAACAAGGGACGTGATACCAAGCCGGAACGGCTCCTCCGGTCCGTTCTCTACCGCCAGGGCCTTCGCTATCGTGTCAATGCCCGCCCTCTCCCCGACCTCCGACGCACGGCTGACATCGTCTTCCTCAAGGCCCGTGTCGCTGTCTTCGTCGATGGGTGTTACTGGCACGGTTGCCCCGATCACTACCGGCCGGCGAATAAGCGTTCCGACTTCTGGCGCGAGAAGATTCAAGGCAACCAAATCCGTGACGCCGACACTGATGCCCGTCTGCGCGAGCAGGGTTGGACAGTCGTGCGAGTCTGGGAGCACGAATCCGCGGATGCGGCGGCAATCAAGGTTCTCGCGGCCCTTGATAGGTAGTCACAGTGTAGTGCGAGTGTCCTGGCCGCCGCTGCCGTGCGCGCCGCGCTTGCGCGGCGCCTTGATGTCGTAGAGAAGGTTGTTACGCGCTGGGCTTGCGGTGTTGTCGTTGGCGGTCGCGTTCGATTTCGTAGGCGATGGTCTCGGCGCAGTCCAGGACCATGCGGAGGTCGTTGAGGATTGTGGTTCTGGCTTGGTGGATGAGGTCGTAGTGGTCGGGGTTGGGGCAGGTGGGGGTCCAGAAGCCGCGGTGGCTGTGCTTGTTGATGACCAGCTGGCAGTAGCGGACGACGGAGTCCATGGCGCCGGTGATCTCGTAGCGGTAGCACTCTTCCGTCTCGGGGTGCAGTTCCGGGAGATGGGCCTTGTCGGTGTCGGTGTCGTGGTCGGTCGTCATGGGGTGTGGGTGGGGTGGATGGTGGTGGTCTCGTTGATCACGCGGATGTTGTGGCCGGTGAGGGTGATGCGGCCTTGTGGGGTTTGGTGGTGGGGGATGGTGCGGGCTCGGGCCATGGCTCGGATCTGATGCGGGGTGTAGGGGAGCCAGCGGGCGGCTTCTTCCGGGGTGTAGTGGAAGAGTTCGCCCTCCTCGCTCGTGGGCGCGGGGAGGTCGCGCGGGTTGAGGAGCGGTTGTTCGCCGGGGAGGTCTGCGGGGCGAACGAGGTCGTGTGCGGGGACGTCCAGGACGCGGGCGAGGAGTTCGATGGTGCGTTGGCTGGCGCGGACCTTGCCGTGTTCGAGGCGGAAGAGGTAGCCCTTGTCCAACCCGGCTCGGTCGGCGAGTTGTCGCAGGCTGATGCCCTGGGTGGTGCGGATCGCACGGACGGCCGTCGCGTTGGGGCTGAGCACACTGGCGGAGCGGCCATGCCTACGGGATTGGTCGGTGGGGTGGGTCATGAGTGGTCTCCGGTGGGGCGGGCGGTCAGCAGGTAGTGGACCGGGGGCTCGTGCACGGTGTGGCTGTAAAGCCCGCCGGCGGCGAGTTGGTGGAGGGCGTCTTCGCGCTCGGACCGGTCATGCAGCCACGCCCGAACCGGGCGGGCCTGGTGGGGGTCGAGCTGTTCGGCTATCTGCCGGGCTCGGTGGTGGAGCCAACGCAACGCAAGGCGGGGCGTGGTCGCGCGGTGGGTGCCGAGCCAGAAGGCGCGGCCGGTGGGGAGTTCGTAGGCGATCGCCTCACACCAGAACTCGACCGAACGAGTGTGCAGCGTTCGACGGCCCCGCGTTCCGATGTAGGTCAACACGGGGCTGGTAGCGCAGCGTTGAGGGGGAGTTCGGCGGTGACCGTGTGGCCGGTCTCGTCGCCCGTGATCCGCACGACCGTCGCGCACGCCGTCACCAGGACCAGGCCCCGGCCGCCCGTGCTGCTCTCCGGCGCGTGAGTCACCTGCGGTCGGCTGGCCGCGCCCCCGTGGTCCGTCACCGAGACCGCCACAGCTTCGGCGGTTCGCTCGATGGTGAGGGTGAAGGTGCTGTGGGCGCTGGCGGTGTGGGTGATCGCGTTCGCGCTCAGTTCGGAGACGACCAGGGCCGCGTCGTCCCGGCACGGTGCCTCGTTCAGGATCTCCCGCGTCCAGTGGCGGGCTCGGCTCACCTCCTCCGGGTGTCCGGAAAAGGTGCGGCGGTAAGTCGGCATCACGTTCCTCCGTCCGTCGGTGACCTGCGAGTTTTCGCGTCCGAAGGTGCGGTTCCGATGACGCGGGCCACAGTGAGGCGTAGAATTAGTACTAGCACCGTACCCAATGTACGCGCACCGGAAGTATGCCATCGTACTTTTCGTGCGAGTTGCTGCGCGCATAGCGTGGCTGCGGGCGCGGTGCCCGTCTGATGTCGAGAGAGAGGAACCGCCATGTTCGGACTGATGGTGCGCTTCACCTGCAAGGACGAGGCGGCGGCAGTCGAGTTCGACGAACTGGTCGCCCGCACCGGGGTGCAGATTCGTGCGAACGAGCCGGGAACGGTGATCTACACGGTGCACCGCGTTGACGGGCAGCCGCTTCAGCGGATCTTCTACGAGCTGTACCGCGACGTGGCGGCGTTCGAGACGCACGAGTCGCAGGACTATGTGATCCACTTTCTCGCCGAGCGGAACAAGTACCTGGCCTCGACCGAGGTCGATCGTCTGGACTTCGTGTCCGGCAAGGGCGTCGACGTTGAGCGCTGACGACTACGAGAAGGCGCTGGGCCGGAAGATCGCCCGGCATCGCAAGCGGCGCGGACTGTCGCAGAAGGAGTTCGCCGCCCTGCTGGAACGGTCGGAAGCCTGGATCTCGCAGGTGGAACGCGGCGTGCGCCGCATCGACCGGATGACCGTTCTGGAGAAGGTCGCCGAGGCCCTGGACATCCCGGTCGCCGAACTGGCCGCCGAGGCGCCCATCGTGGCCTCGGTCGTCGAGGGGGAGGCGCCCGGGGCCTCGCGGCTGCGGATGGTGCTCAGTACCGCGCACTCGTTGCGGGCCGTGCTGGGGCAGTCCGAACCGCCGGACGTTCCCGCGCTGCGGGACGGGGTGGATCGCGCCTGGTCGCTGACCCACGAGGGCAATTACGCGGATCTGGCCGAGCTGCTGGAGGGCCTGGTCCCACGGCTGGAGTCCGGCACACGCGCCGGGGTCTCCGATGATCAACGAGCGGAGCTGTTCCGGCTGTTGGCCGCGATGTACCACACGTGCAGCGCCGCCCTGGCGAACATGGGTGAACCGGAAGCGGCCTGGATCGCCGTGGACCGGGCGGTGGTGGCCGCCGAGCGAGCAGGCGACCCGTTGCTCATGGCGGCCGGCGAGTTCCGCCTGTCCATCGTCTTCATCGGCGCACGCCACTACGGGCAGGCCGCCCAGGTCTCCGGCAGCGCCGCCGACGCCCTGGTGCCGCTCGCCGAGACGGGGCAGCCCGAGGCCGTTGCCCTGCGCGGGGCCCTCACCCTGCAACGCGCCCTCGCCGCCGGCCGGTTGAACCAGGCGGACGACGCGTACGCCCACCTCCGGCAGGCCAAGGAGCTGGCCGAGCGGATCGGTGAGGGGCGCAACGACTACCACACCGAGTTCGGACCGACCAACGTCGCGCTCCACGAGGTCGCCGTCGCGGTGGACCTCGGCGACGCGGGTGTCGCCCTGCGCGCGGCTCAGGCGGTCGATCCCTCCGGCCTGTCCCTGGAACGGCAGGCGCGGTTCGGCATCGACCTCGCCAAGGCGCACACCCAACGGCGCCAGGTGAACGAGGCGGTCTCAGCACTGGTGAGTGTGCGTCAGACGCTGCCGGAGATGTTCCGCGCCAAGCCGGCCGTCAAGCAGGTCGTCTCCGACCTGATGGCCATGAGCCAGCCGCCGTCCGATCAGCTTCGGTCGCTGGCCGCCGAGTTGGGCGCACCGGAGAGGCGAGCCTGACGCGGGCGGATGTCGGCGTTGGTGATCACCCCGGACGTCGGCCGACTCGCGAGGGTCCCGTAGGGCGCTCCGCAAGCTCGGCCGGCACCTCGGCGGAGCGGCACAGGACCCAGCTGGGACCCAGTGGCTGTTCTTCGCTGCTCGCACCCACGCCAAAGCCCCCGCCGGATCGACGCCGACGGGGGCTTTGGCTGTCCGTTCTACCTGGTCTAGTGAACGGCCCTTGTCTGTGGACCTGAGGGGATTTGAACCCCTGACCCCCTCGTTGCGAACGAGATGCGCTACCAGGCTGCGCTACAGGCCCGTGTGGACGCCAGAACTCTAACACCCCCGGCCGGGTGGGTCGAAATCCGTTGGGGGAGGCCCGGGGCCGGGCGGCGGTGGGCTACTCGCCCGCCGCCCGGCGGTGGTCGTCGTCGGCGTACTGGTCGAAGAGCGGGGTACGCTCCGCGCCCCTGGGCTCGCGGGCCTCGGTGCGGGGCGCCGGCGGCTGCTGGGGGGTGCCGGCCGTGGTGGAGCGGGCGGCGCTCCACGCGTCGGGAGCGTCGCGGTCGACGCCGCGCCGCGGGGTGCGCGGCGCCACCGGTGCCTTCACGTAGGTGGGCAACGGCACCGGCGCCGGGTCCCAGCCCTGGGCCGCGTCGCCGGCGGTGGTGCCCTGGTCGCGCTGCTGGTCGTCGACCCACTCGGCGTGGTCGGTCTGCTCGACGATCGCCCGCGCCGGCTTCTCCGGTACGGCCGCCGCGTTGGCCTGCGTGCGTTCGCGCAGGCGGCGCGCGGCCTCCTCCGCGCGCCTGCGGTCTACCGCGACCGCCCAGCGGCGGCGCTCCTGGCCGCGCAGGTGAACGATGTACGCGACGAGCAGCAGTCCGGGGATCGCCGGCAGCCAGAGCAGCCCGGGGCTGGTGGAGACCGCGAAGATACCGGAAAGAGTGAAGGCCAGAAACAGAACCATGGTCGTGCGCCGGCGGCGCACGAGGACCTGCGCGCGCTGGTTGCCGTTCCCCGGCTGTGCGCCGGAGGAGGGTCTTCCTCCGCTGCCGCCCCGCGATGCCTCGCCCTTCGGCGCGCGCCCCCGGCTCGGGGCCTCGGCGGTGGCCCGCCCCACGTCGGTCACGGGCTCGGCGAAGGCCCGGAGGTCGGCTGAGCCGTCCGGGGCGGTGGGCTCGTCGGGCTCTTCCGGGCCGTCCTCCGCTGAGTCCCCCTGCTCGGCCGGTGCGGGCGCGCGCTTACCGCGCGTCAGCAGCCGGATGGCGGTGCTGAAGCGTTCCGTCGGGCGGGAGTCGTTCAACTCGTCCTGCCGGCGAAGCCACATCGGCACGAGGTACGCGGCCCAGGCCCCGACGATCATTGCGAAGATGAGGCCACTGCTGCTCACGGTCACACCGTAGAGGGGCCGACGGGGGTCCATCTGCCAAATTGGGCGGTGTGTCGCACGATCAGGCGGTCATCCTGGGGCTTTCGTCGGATTGTTATCAAGTCGTCCGCGCGTTCGGCTGTCCGCGTGGCCTTCCTCACTCCGACGTGGGGTCGAACGTCATACCGGCGGTAATGCCGCACTTTGGGTCGTATCGCGGGGTGTGGCCCAGCCCCGTGGCTCAGCCCCGTGGCTCAGTCCCGTGGCTCAGTCCCGTGACCCGGGCCGTTGGTCCGTGTCGTTGACCCGTGTCGTTGACGCGAGACCCTGATCCGTGTCGTTGACGTGAGCCGTTGACCGGTGCCGCACCCCGTGGCGACTTCCGCGCGCGCGGTCCGGGCGCCGCCTTCCCGTGCGTGCCGGGCGCCTTCCCGGTGCGTCACCCAGCGCGTTCCGAGTGGTTTCCGAGCGCGGTCGCCCCCCCCGTCGAGCCTTCCCGCGGCCTGCCGAGCCGGCAGCCCCCGAAAGCGCTCTCCTACCGTGGGGGAGAGTCCCGCGCCGACCCCTCGGCGTCCCCGGTCGCGCGGTGCGGTGGCGGTGGCCCCTCTTCGGACAGGGCGCTGTTCCGTTGGCGCCAGCGGCGCACCAGGCCCTGGGGGACCTCCTCGGCCGTCAAGGCGAAGACAAGGTGGTCGCGCCAGCCGCCGTCGATGTGCAGAAAGCGGGGGCGCACGCCCTCCTCGCGGAAGCCCAGCTTCTCCACCACGCGCCGGCTGGGCCCGTTCTCCGGGCGGATGCAGACCTCCACGCGGTGCAGCCCCAACGAGTGGAAGCAGTGGTCGACGGCGAGCGCCACCGCCGCCGGCATCACGCCGCGGCCGGCGACGGAGCGGTCGACCCAGTAGCCGATGTGCGCCGAGCACATCGAGCCCCAGGTGATGCCGGCCACCGTCAACTGCCCGGCCAGCTGCCCCTGGTAGGTCACGACGAACGGCAGCATCCGCCCCGACTGCGCCTCCGCCCGCAGGTGCCGCACCATCTGGCGGAACGTCGGCCGACGCGGCGCCAGATGGCCGTGCGGAGGGGGCGGAATGGTCGCCTCCCAGGGGCGCAGCCAGTCGCGGTTGCGCTGGTTGACCTCGCGCCAGGCGCGGTGGTCGCGCAGTCTGATGGGTCGCAGTCCGACCTCGCCGAGGGCCAACTCGACGCTCCAGGAGGCGTTCACGACGGGTGGTCGCCGCCGCGCAGCTGGTCGACCGCGTGGCGCAGCAACGGGCGCAGCACCGTGAGCCCGTCCCGTACGCCGCCGGTCGAACCGGGGAGGTTGACGATCAGCGTCCGCCCGGCGACGCCCGCCAGCCCGCGCGAGAGCGCCGCGGTGGGCACCTTCTCCCGGCCGGCGGCGCGGATCGCCTCGGCGATGCCGGGGATCTCGTGGTCGAGCACCGCGCGGGTGGCTTCGGGCGTCGCGTCGGTGGGGGAGATGCCGGTGCCGCCGGTGGTGAGCACCACGTCGTAGCCCTCGGCGACGGCGGCGCGCAGCGCCTCGGCGACCGGTTCGCCGTCGGGCACCACCACCGGCCCCTCGACGGCGAACTCCAGCTCGGCCAGCCCCTCGACCAGCAGCGGCCCGCCGGTGTCCGGGTAGACGCCGGCGGCGGCGCGCTGCGAGGCGGTGACGACCAACGCCCGGTACGCGCCGCTCACCGGGCCCTGCTCCAGTCGCCCGAGGCGCCGCCGGTCTTCCGTTCGACGCGGATGTCGGTGATCACCGCCGCCTTGTCGACCGCCTTCACCATGTCCACGACGGTGAGGGCGGCGACCGAGACGGCGGTGAGCGCCTCCATCTCGACGCCGGTGCGGTCGGTGGTGCGGACCTCGGCGGTGATCTCCACCGCGTCGTCGGCGACCTCCAGGTCGACCCGCACCCCCGAGACGGCCAGCGGGTGGCAGAGCGGCACCAGCTCGGGCGTGCGCTTGGCGCCCATGATGCCGGCGATCCTGGCGGTCGCCAGGGCGTCGCCCTTGGGCACTCCCGCGCCGCGCAGCAGCGCGACGACCTCGGGCGCGACCAGCACCCTTCCGGTCGCCCGCGCGGTGCGGTCGGTCGTCGCCTTCTCGGAGACGTCGACCATCCGAGCCGCACCGCTGTCGTCGATGTGGCTGAGACGAGGGGTGTTCATGACCGGTTACGGTACTCCTCCGCCGCGTCCGGCAGCACCCTCGTCAACCCAGCAGCACCACGGCGAACTCCCCGCCGGGGGCGGCCTCGGTGACCCGCTCGGGGATCTCGATCAGGGCGTCCGCCCGGGCCAGGGCCGCGACCAGGTGGGAGCCGGCGCCGCCCACCGGGCGCACCGTTCCCCGGTCCGCGCCGTCGGCCGGCGGTTCGTAGGTGCCGCGCAGATACTGCCGCCGGCCCTCGGGCGAACGCAGCGGGGCGTCCGTGACCAGCCGCGCCGTGGTGCGCGGGCGGTGGAGGGCGCCGGCCGGGTGGCCGGCCAGGGCGCGCAGCGCGGGGCGCACGAACAGCTCGAACGACACATAGGCGGAGACCGGGTTGCCGGGGAGCGCGAACAGCGGCGCGCGCGCCGGCCCGAGCAACCCGAAGCCCTGCGGCTTCCCCGGCTGCATCGCGAGCCGGCGGAACGCGACCGCGCCCAGTTCGGGGTCCAGGTCGGTCAACGCCTCCTTGACCACGTCGTACGCGCCGACGCTCACCCCGCCGCTGGTGACGAGCAGGTCGGCGCTGGCCAGCTGGTCCTCCAGCGTCGCCCGCAGCGTGCCGGGGTCGTCGGCGACGGCCGCGACCCGGTGCGCGAAGCCGCCGGCGTCCCTGGCGGCGGCGGCCAGCATGAAGCTGTTCGAGTCATGGATCTGCCCGGGGCCCAACGAGGCGCCGGGCGGGACGAGTTCGCTGCCGGTGGAGAGCACGACGACGCGCGGGCGCGGCCGGACGGGGACGCTGCCGCGTCCCAGCGCGGCCAGCAGGCCGAGCTGCGGCGGCCCGAGCCGGGTGCCGGCGGTCAGCGCGACCGCGCCGAGCGCCGCGTCGCTGCCCCGGGGGCGCACGAACTGGCCGTGCGCCGGCGCGCGGTGGACCCGCACCTCGGGGCCGGCCGGACCGGTCATGTCCACGGCCGGCCCGCCGCCGGTGCCGCCGTCCGTCCACTCGACGGGGACCACCGCCTCGGCACCGGGCGGCAGCGGCGCGCCCGTCATGATCCGCGCCGCCTGGCCCGGTCTGACCTCGGGCAACGTTCCGCTGCCCGCCGCGACCTCGCCGATCACGGTGAGCACCGCCGGAAAGTCGTCGCACGCGCCGTCGAGGTCGGCGACGCGCACCGCGTAGCCGTCCATCGAGCTGTTGTCGAACGGCGGGAGCGCCGTGGGAACGGTCACGTCCTCGGTGAGCAGGCAGCCCTGGGCGTCCAGCAGCGGCAGCTCGATGGGCTCCAGCGGGCGGATCGCGGACAGCACGTCGGCCAGGTGCTCGTCGACGGACCAGATCTCAGTCAAGGCGAGGCAACTCCTCCGCCACATAGGTGCGCAGCCAGGAGCGGAACTCCGGGCCGAGGTCCGGCCGTTCGCAGGCGAGCCGGACGATGGAGCGCAGGTAGTCGGCCCGGTCGCCGGTGTCGTAGCGGCGGCCCTTGAAGGCCACGCCGTGTACCGGGCCGCCCAGCCCGGGGTCGGCCGCCATCGCCTGGAGCGCGTCGGTGATCTGGATCTCGCCGCCCCGCCCCGGAGCGGTTCTGGCCAGTACCCGGAACACGGCCGGGTCCAGCACATAGCGGCCGATGACCGCGTACGAGCTGGGCGCCTCCTGGCGGCTCGGCTTCTCGACCAGGCCCGTCACCCGCAGCACGCCGTCGGGCGCCGGCTCGACCGCGGCGCAGCCGTAGAGGTGGATCTGCTCGGGCGCGACCTCCATCAGGGCGATCACGCTTCCGCCGTGCCGCTCCCTGACCTTGATCATTTCGGTGAGCAGCGGGTCGCGCGGGTCGATCAGGTCGTCGCCGAGGAGCACGGCGAACGGCTGGTCGCCGACGTGTGGTTCGGCACACAGCACCGCGTGGCCCAGGCCCCTGGGGTCGCCCTGACGGACGTAGTGCATCGTGGCGAGGGCGGTCGACTCCTGGACGCGGGAGAGCCGTTCGCTGTCGCCCTTGCGGCGGAGCGCGTCCTCCAGCTCGTAGTTGCGGTCGAAGTGGTCCTCCAGCGGCCGTTTGTTGCGGCCGGTGACCATCAGGACGTCCGTGAGTCCGGCCGCCGTCGCCTCCTCGACCACGTACTGAATCGCCGGTTGGTCGACCACCGGCAGCATTTCCTTGGGTGTGGCCTTGGTCGCGGGCAGAAACCGAGTGCCGAGACCAGCGGCGGGAATGACAGCCTTACTGATCCGAGGGCGCGCTGAGGTCATGCCGGTCACTTTATCCACCTGGCCTGGGCGTTCCCGACACTTGCCCCGAGGGCGTCGTGTTGTGAACAGTTTTGGCGGGTGGGTTACCTGAGGGTTACGACCCGGTGAGTGAATGGCGTGGTGGAAGGGATATTTGTGAAACGGGAAACGCGAGAGGCGCCGCGGAGCGGGTCGGCGTGGAACGGCGTGCGGCGGAACGCGCCGCCGCGGCACGGGAGCGGCGACACGGCGGGGGCGGGCGGATGTCGGTGACCGAGCCGGCCAGGCTCAAGCGCGAGCTGCGGCGCGACCTGCTGGCGGTGCGGGCGGCGCTCGCCGGCGACGAGGTGGCGCACGCCGGCGAGGCGCTGGCCGAACGGGTCCTGGAGCTGCCGGAGTTGGCCGAGGCCGGCACGGTGGCCGCGTATGTCTCGGTGGGGCGTGAACCGGGCACCGGGGCGCTGTTGCGCGCGCTGCGCGAACGGGGCGTGCGGGTGCTGCTGCCGGTGCTGCTGGCGGACGACGACCTCGACTGGGCGGAGTTCGAGGGGCACGGCCGTCTGGTGGAGTCGGAGCACGCCGGGCGCGTCCGGCTGCTGGAACCCGCCGGGCGCCGGCTCGGTCCCGACGCGGTGACCTGGGCGGATGCCGTGCTGCTCCCCGGCCTCGCGGTGGACGCGCGCGGGGTGCGGATGGGCAGGGGCGGCGGTTCCTACGACCGGGCGCTGGCCCGGCTGGCCGGCGCGGGCGTCGATCCCGCGCTGGTCGCGCTGGTCTACGGTCACGAGGTGGTCGACGTGCTGCCCGACGAACCCCACGACCGGCGCGTGCACGCGGCGCTCACCCCGGAGGGCGTGCACCGGTTCACGCGATGAGCCGGGCGCGTCGGCCCGGCTCATCGCGCGCCCGTCGGCCGGGCGCCCCTCCGCGTGCGCCCGTCAGTCCTCGCCGCCGCCGGCGGCCGGGGTCAGGGTGAGGGTGTTCGTCGACCGCTCGCTGACCGCCTCCTGGCTGCTGGGCCAGGGCAGGTACTCGCCCCTGGCCCAGAGGTCGGTCTGGTCGGTGTAGTTCGAGTGGTAGGCGTGGCCCGAGGCGCCCGTCAGGTTGATCCAGAGCGAGTCGTCCAGATCGTCCAGGTTGACGACCATCCGCATCGAGGGCACCCAGGTCACGTCGTAGCCGCCGGCCGCGTTCCAGCCGGTGGCGTCGACGGCGTCGGCGCCACCCGACATGTTCCACGGGCCGCGGTTGAGCAGCCACTGGACCGGCCCGGGGCCCTCGGTGCCCAGGGTCTGGTTGTTGAGCATCAGCTGGTGCAGCCGCCCCCAGCTCCAGGTGTCGATGTCCTTGCCCAGCTCGGCGGTCAGCTCCCAGCGTGCGTCACGCATCGCCCTGGCCAGCAGCTCGTCGCGGTTCTCGGCGCCGGGGCCCTCGCGGGTGGTCTGGGTGGTCCACCACTCGTTCTCCGGCTCCTCCAGCAGCCCGCGCACCACCTCGAACCAGCGGTCGCCGCCGTCCGGCTGGGCGGTCTCGCGGGAACGCTCGCCGCACTCCTCGACCAGCCGCTCCTCGCCGTCCAGATTCTCCAGGGGTTCGGAGTCGTCGGCCGGCCGTACCCACAGGCACTGGTCCTCGACGCGCAGCTCCTTGGGCATCTTGTTGCCGAACGCCAGCTTGAGGAGGTTGCGCCAGACCGCGTTGTAGTAGGCGGCGCCGGGGGAGTCGGAGTCCTGGCTGAAGTCCCAGCCCTCCAGCAGCTCCTGGGCCTCGCGGACATAGCCGTCGGAGACGTCGATCTCCAGCAGGTAGGGGACCAGTTCCTTGGCCATCTCGTTGCTGTTGTCCAGCTGGATGTCCTGCATGTCGCCCATGGAGATCTTGCCGCCGTCCTCGACGGTGGTCCTGATCAGGTCCTCGATCCGCTGGCTGCGGGTGCCGTAGCTCCAGTCCTCGGTCAGATGGTGGTCGTACTCGTCCGGTGAGATGACCGCCTGGTTGGCCGTGACGATGTAGCCGCGCTCCGGGTTGTACTCCCAGGGCAGTTCGTCCTGGGGAATGAACCCGGTCCAGTCGTACGAGGAGTCCCAGCCGGGGGAGGGGTAACGGCCGTCGCCCTCGCCCCTGATCGGGATCTGGCCCGGGGTCTGGTAGCCGATGTTGCCCTCGGTGTCCGCGTAGATCAGGTTCTGCGCGGGCACGGCGAAGTCCTGCGCGGCGGCGCGGAACTCGTCCCAGTCCCGGGCCGCGTTGAGCCCGAAGACGGCGTCCATGGTGCGGGAGGGCTGGAGCGCCGTCCAGTTCAGCGAGACCGCGTAGCCGCTGCCCCGGTCCGGCGCGCCGGAGTCCACCGGGGCGCTGCCGCCGACCCCCTCCAACTCCTCGTGCCGGTCCGAGACGATGGGCCCGTTGACGGTGGAACGAACGGTGATCTCCCTGGTCTCCCCGCCGGCCACATGAATTTCCTCGGTCCGCGTGTCGTACGGAATCTGCTCACCGTCGCGCACGTACTTGCCGTGGTCGAGCTTTTCCAGACGCAGATCGGTCACGTCGGCGCCGAGGTTGGTCAGCCCCCAGGAGATGTCCTGGTTGTGGCCGATGACGACCCCCGGCATTCCCGAGAAGGTGAAGCCGGAGACGTCGAACGGGCACTCCGCGCTCACCTCGGAGCAGTGCAGCCCCATCTGGTACCAGACCCCCGGCAGCGAGGGTGCCAGATGGGGGTCGTTGGCCAGCAGCGGCTTGCCGGTGGTGGTGTAGTTGCCGTGCACCACCCAGGAGTTGGAGCCGATGCCGGCTCCGTTGGTGCCGAGCAGCGCGGGGATCTCGTCCAACGTCTGGGCGAGTGAACCCAGTTGGGTGGTCACCCCGCCCGCGGCCTCCTCGACGCCCGTTCCGTCCTCGACGCCTGTGCCGTCTCCGGTACCCGTTCCGTCTCCGGCGCCCGTTCCGTCCTCGACGGGGACGTAGGCGCCACCGCCGGCGTCGTCCGCGCCGTTCTCGGTCACGATCGGGCGGTTCCGGTCGTGCGGGTACTCCGGGTAAAGCTCTTCGATCTGTTCCGAAGTGAAACGTTCGGTCAGAAAGGCGCGGTCGATCTCGTCCTCCATGTTGCCACGGAGGTCCCAGGCCATGGCCTTGAGCCAGGCCACCGAGTCGACCGGTTCCCACTGGTCGGGGCGGTAGTCGTTGATCAGGTCCAGGGCGGCGTACTCGACCGAGAGCTCCTCGCCGCTGTTCTCGTCGAGATAGGAGTTGACGCCCTCGGAGTAGGCGACCAGGAACTCCTTGGTCTGCTCGGAGAGTTCGTTGTCGAACTCCTCCTGGGCGATCTCGTGCCAGCCGAGTGTGCGCAGAAAGGCATCGGTCTCGACCTGATCCTCACCGAACATTTCCGAAAGCCGACCGGCGGTCATATGCCGCCGCACGTCCATCTCCCAGAAGCGGTCCTGGGCGTGCACATACCCCTGGGCGCGGAACAGGTCGGTGGCCGATTCGCTGTAGAGCTGGGGAATGCCGTTGGCGTCCCGCTCGACCGTCACGGGCGCGGACAGACCGTCGATCGCGATCTCCCCCGAGGTCTGGGGGAAGGAGGCGCGCACGGTGGAGACACTCCACCAGGCGCCGTAGCCGACACCGGCCACGAGCAGCACAACGAGCGCGATCACGATCAGACGACCGCGTCGCCTGGGCTTCTTGGCGGGCATCTCTGTCCTTCACAGGGCAGCTGAGCGGGTGGAAGCAACCATAGACATACGGCCACTGGGGTGAGCCTACGGGGAGCGTGACGACGGGGTCACAGGCGACTGCGGTGGACTTCCGGCACCGGAATGTTGCACGATGGGGCGTCGTTAGCACTCCACAGTGCAGAGTGCCAGGAGGAAGACGTGCCGACCTATCAGTACCAGTGCACCGCATGCGACGAGGGTCTTGAGGTGGTGCAGAAGTTCACCGACGACGCCCTGACCGAGTGCCCCAGCTGCCAGGGGCGGCTGAAGAAGGTCTACTCGGCGGTCGGCATCGTCTTCAAGGGCTCGGGCTTCTACCGCAACGACAGCCGTGGCGCGTCGTCCAGCGGCGGCTCCTCGGGCGGCTCGTCCGGTGGGGCGAAGAGCGACAAGGGGAGTGACTCCTCGGGCGGTTCCTCCACGTCCTCGGGCTCGTCGGACTCCTCCGGTTCCTCGGGCTCTTCCGGATCCGTCGGCTCGTCGTCGGCTTCCTCGGGGGGCGCCGGCCTGACCAGTGGCCCCTCGAAGGGCTCGGGCAAGGCTGCCTCCGCCGCATGAGCGCGGCCGAAACCCCGGGACGGCGTCCGGTCGTCCGCGCCGAGGGAGTCGCCGAACACACCGCCGAGATCGGCGTGATCGGCGGCTCCGGCTTCTACGCCTTCCTCGACGATGTGACCGAGATCACCGTCGAGACGCCCTATGGAGCGCCGAGCGACTCGCTCTTCCTCGGCGAGATCGCCGGACGGCGGGTGGCCTTTCTGCCCCGGCACGGCCGCGGGCACCATCTGACCCCCGCCGGCATCAACTACCGCGCCAACCTCTGGGCGCTGCGGTCGGTCGGGGTGCGCCAGGTGCTCGGACCGTGCGCGGTGGGCGGGCTGCGACCCGAGTACGGCCCGGGCACGCTGCTCGTGCCCGACCAGCTGGTGGACCGGACCAAGAGCCGGCCAGGCAGCTACTTCGACGGCGAGACACGCCCCGACGGGCAGCGCTCCCAGGTGGTCCATGTCTCGTTGGCCGACCCGTACTGCCCGGCCGGGCGCCGGGTGGCGCTCGACGCGGCGCGCGGGCGCGACTGGGACGCGGTCGACGGTGGAACGATGTGCGTGATCGAGGGGCCCCGCTTCTCCACCCGCGCCGAGTCCCGCTGGCACGCGGCGCAGGGCTGGTCGGTCGTGGGCATGACCGGCCACCCCGAGGCGGCGCTCGCCCGCGAACTGGAGCTCTGCTACACCTCGATGGCGCTGGTCACCGACCTGGACGCGGGTGCCGAGGCCGGCGAGGGCGTCTCCCACGCCGAGGTGCTTGAGGTCTTCGGGCGCAACGTGGGGCGGCTGCGGGAGGTCCTCTTCGACGTCGTCGGCGCGCTGCCGGAGCGGCGCGACTGCCCGTGCGGCTCGGCCCTGGGCGGCCAGGCCACGGGGATCACGCTGCCCTGAGCGGGCTGGCGGCGGCTCGCGCGGGTGTGGGGGTCCGGGTCCCCCCGGGGCCCGATCCCTCACGCGGTCCGGGGCCTCGTGCGGTCTGGTCCCCCACGGGGTCCGGGTCCCCCGGGCCCCCACGGGGTCCGGGTCCCCCGCAGGGGCCGGGTCCCCCGTAGGTCTTCAACGGGGTTGATTCCAGGCGGCGTTCGGGCGTCCGTCAGTCGTGACGGCGTCGCTTCGCCGGGGTCTCCGTGTCACTCGTTCGGGTGACGGGGTTTTCCACAGGTGCGGGGTTGTCCACAGGGCTGAGCGAGATTCGCGCGGAGCGGGCAGGGTAGCGCCGTGAACACGTTCGGCAAGCGTTCCAGGACCTCCTTCTCGCGTCTCTCCCGCTCTTCCGGCCCCTCCGAGCCCGCCGTGGGCTCCGCGCGCGCACGCCCCTCGGGGACGTGTTCCGCCGCCCCGCCCGCACCGGGGCCGGACGGCGTGACGGTGCCGCCGTTCCCACCGATCCGGGCGCGCGGCGCGCGGCGCTGGCCGTGGCGGCGGGCCCGTCGTGGACGTCTGGTGACCGGGGTCTCGGCGCTGGCGTGCGCGGCCGTGCTGGCGTCGCTCTCCCAGGGCGGGCCCACGGCGGCACCGAGCGAGAAGCCCCAGGTCGGCGACGGTGAGGACGGCCCCGGCGCGACATCGGTCGGCGCGCGGGCGCGGGCGGCCGAGCCGCCGCGGCCGAGGGAGATCGAGCTGTCGCTGCGGGTCGCCGACCCCGGTGCCGTCGGGCCGCTGACGGTCGGCGACCGGGTCGACGTGTACGCCGCCGAGGGCCGGGCGGGCGGGGGCACGCCCGACGCCGCGGCGGGCGGCGACGCGCGGCTGGTGGCCCGCGGGGCTCGGGTGGTCCAGGTGGGGACGCCTTCCGATACGGCGGAGTACGGTGGCGCCTCCGACGGTCCCGGCGGGCGGCTGGTCGTCTCCGTCGACGAGGAGACGGCGGCGGGGCTCGCGGGCGCCGCCGCGGGTTCCCCGCTGGTGGTGGCCCGGTGGTAGGGGCGCTGGTGCGGCGGTTGCTGGACTGGACAGCCCGTCGACGCGTGAGGCACGGTGACCGCCACGGACAAGCGAGACACTACGGACCGCCCGGCGCCCCGCGCCCGGGTGAAGTGGCAGGAAGGCACCACGGTGAATCAGGAAGATCGGGGCGGCGAGCGCAGGCTGGCGGGCGTGCGGAACACCCTGGACGGGTTCAGGGAGTTCCTGATGCGGGGGAACGTCGTCGACCTGGCAGTCGCCGTGGTCGTCGGGGCCGCGTTCACGAACATCGTGAACTCGGTCGTCGAGGGCGTGATCAATCCGCTGGTCGGGGCGTTCGGTACCCAGGACCTGGACGCCTACGAGTCCTGTCTGCGGGGCGACTGCGCGGCGGGCGAGGGCATCCCGATTCGCTGGGGTTCGGTGATCAGCGCCTCGCTGACCTTCCTGATCACCGCGGCGGTGGTCTACTTCCTGATGATCCTGCCCATGACCCGGTACCTGGAGCGTCGCAAGGCGAGGCAGCCGGTGGAGCCGGAGGGCCCGACCGACGTGGAGCTGCTGGCGCAGATCCGCGACGAGCTGGTGGCGCTCCGCGCGGGGAGCACGACCGACGGCGGCGCCGTCGCGGTCGGCGCCCAGCGGCCGGCGCCCGGCCCGGAGGCGGGCGACGGACCCGAGGGCCAGGGCTCGGACGGCGCGAGGTAGCAGAGGTAGCACGGGGGCGCGGCGGCCCCACCGGCTCAGATGTGGTGCGGGGGCCGCTCGTTGATCAGCCGCATCAGGTTGCCGTCGGCGGCGTCCTCGGCGGGGCCCTCGCCCCAGCCGTGGTCGCTGTCGTCGGAGGAGCGCCCGCCGAGCGGGTCGTCGAAGACCAGCCGGTTGGTGCGGTCGTCGTCCAGGCGCATGTCGCTCATGCGGCCAGGATAAGGCCGGGGCGGCAGGGTGCGGGGCCGCAGTTCCTCGTGCCACCAGCGGTCGCGCCCCGGCTCCCAGGGGACGGGCCGGGCGAGCTGCCTGACCACCAGCACGGTGCGGACGTCCGGGCAGTCGCCGAGGACGCGGTGCAGGGAGGTCTTGACGGGGTAGACCCGCTCGTCCATCTCGCAGGCGTCGGCGCAGACCACCACCCGGGCACCGCAGTTGTTGAGCCGGTCCCGGACGAAGCCCGGGTTGTCGCCCAGAGGCAGGGTGATTCTTCGCGCGCCGATCTGGAGGCAGGCGAGGGTCACCACCACCGACTCCAGACACATGGGCAGTTGCACGGCGACCGCGTCGCCGCCGCTCACTCCGTGGCGTTTCAGTGCGGCTCCGGCCTGCTCACCGAGCCGCAGCAGCTGCGCGTGAGTGAGCACGTCCGCAGGACCGGACCAGCGTCCCCGGCCATGTTGATCTCCCGACATGGCACCAGACTCGTCGGTGGCGTTGGACATTCGATAAACACCGTATCGACGGGATTCCCGCGGTCGTTCATCGCCGGACCGGCCCTCCCCGGCCTCTTCGACTCCCGGGACGTCCGCGCGGCCTCCCTGCCCTCGCCTCCTGGAGGGGCGGATGGCCCCGGAGCGTCGGCGCGCGTCCGGGACCATCGCACCCTCCACGCTGCCGCGCCCGGCCCCGCCTCGGCAACCGGAGCGGTCGGCCGGCCGGGGGCGGACGCGAGGGCGCGCGGGCCGGCCGCTTCCGCGACCGGTGACCGCGCGCCCCGTGGCTGTCCCGGCGGGTGCCGGGGGTGGCCGCCGGCGTCAGTGCGCCATGACGGGGGCGGGCTGCTGGTCGGCCTCGCCGTCGCCGGCGACCATCTGTCCCTGGCTCCTCGGGGCGTTGATCAGTGTGAAGGCGATCACGGAGGCCGCCGCCACGATGGCGAAGGCCCACCAGATGGCGACGCTGTAGCCGTGCACCTCGGACTCCAGGCCGAGCCGCAGCTGCTCGGCCTCGTTGGAGGTCCCGGCGATCCGGGAGGCGAGGTAGCTGCTGCTGGCGCTGGCGGCGATGGTGTTCAGCAGGGCGGTGCCGATCGCGCCGCCGATCTGCTGGGCGGTGTTCACCATGGCCGAGGCCACACCGGCGTCGGTCGGGCGCACCCCGGAGGTGGCCAGGCTCATCCCCGCCATGAAGTTGGTGCCCATGCCCAGGCCGAGCAGCAGCTGGGCCGGCAGGATCACCGCGGCGTACGAGGAGTCGAGGTCGAGCTGGGTCAGCCAGAGCATCCCGAGCGCCGCGACGGCCAGCCCGGAGCCCATCAGATAGCGGGGCGCGAGCCTGGTCGTCAGGCGGGGGGCGATCTGGGTGGAGCCGATCACCATGCCGACCACCATCGGCAGGAAGGCGACACCGGTCTCGACGGGGCTGTAGCCCCTGATCATCTGGAGGTACAGCGTCAGGAAGAGGAACAGCCCGAACATCGCGATCACGGAGAGCCCGAAGGCCAGATAGGTGCCGCCCCGGTTGCGGTCGGTGATCACCCGCAGCGGCAGCAGTGGCGCCTTCACGCGGGACTCGACGAGGACGAAGGTGATCAGCAGTACGGCGGAGGCGACGAAGCTGGCGACGGTCCAGGTCTCGGTCCAGTCCTCGTGCTCGGCGCGGCTGAAGCCGTAGACCAGCGCGACCAGGCCGAGGGTGGCCAGCAGCACCCCGGGGACGTCGAGCGTCGAGCGGTTGCGCGCCTCGGCGGGCTCGCGGATGACCGTCACGGCGCCCACGATCGCGAGCACGGCGAAGGGGACGTTCACATAGAAGGTCCAGCGCCAGTCCAGGTACTCGGTGAGCGCCCCGCCGAGGAGGAGCCCGACGGCGGCGCCGGCACCGGAGATCGCGCCAAAGACGCCGAATGCCTTGGCCCGTTCCTTGGCGTCGGTGAACATCACGGTCAGCAGCGACAGCGCGGCCGGCGCCAGCAGGGCGCCGAAGACGCCCTGGAGCGCCCGCGCGCCGAACATCATCAGCTCGTTCTGGGCCGCGCCGCCGAGGCCGGAGGCCACGGCGAAGCCCACCAGCCCGGTGATGAAGGTGCGCTGCCGACCCCACAGGTCGGCGATCCGGCCGCCGAAGAGCAGCAGGCCGCCGAAGGCCAGGGCGTAGGCGGTGATGACCCACTGGCGGTTGCCCGCCGAGATGCCCAGGTCCTCCTGGGCGGTGGGCAGGGCTATGTTCACGATCGTGCCGTCGAGCACGACCATCAGCTGCGCGAGGGCGATGTAGAAGAGGGCCTGCCAGCGCCTGGGGTCGGCGCCGAGGGGCGGCGTCTTGTCCAGGGCGGCGTTCTGGGATGTCATCGGGGCGTTTACCTCATATCGGGCGCATCGTGGGATGGCCGGAGTGACGGAAGTGGTGCGAGTGATCGAAAAGGGCGTGAGGGGCCAGAGCCGGAGGGCGCTGGTGCGGTCGGAAGGTGGTTCTGGTGGGTGAGACCGGCGCGCGAAGGGGAACTCAGCGGTGAGTGCCGTCTCGCGCGGGGCCGGTCAGTGGCGTTCGTCCTTGAGGTCGGCCAACTGGATCGCCTCGCCGGGCAGTTGGCTGCGCGACGGGGTACGGAGGCCGTCCAGGAAGATCTGTAGATGGCGGCGGGCCATGTCGCCGTCCCGCACACAGGTCTTGCCCGGCAGCGTGAGGGTGAGCCTGCTGATGGCGATCAGCAGATCCCCCGCGCCGACGTCGGGGCGCAGCTGCCCCGACGCGTGGGCCCTGGCGAGCAGCTCCTCCGTGACGCGCAGCACCCGCTCGCGGCTGGCGGCCAGCTGAGGCCCGTCGACCTCGGTGGCGAAGCTCAGCAGCCAACACAGCCCGCCGATGCGCTCCCGCGCCGAGTCGAGGACCATCCTGCTCAGCGCCTCGAACGGATCGGTCTCGGCCTCCAGCGCCTGTCGGGCCCGCTCGGTGATCTGGTCGCTGACGTGCATCAGCACATGCAGCAGGAGCGACTCGCGGTCGGGGAAGTGCCGGTAGAGCGTGGCGTTGCCCACGCCGGCGCGTCGAGCGATCTCGTCCAGGGCCACCTCGTGCCCCTGCTCGACGATCGCCTCCCGCGCCGAGGCGAGGATGCGTTCCCGGTTACGCGCCGCGTCGGCGCGCAACGGGGCGCGCGTCGCGCCGACGGTGGTGCTCTTCACGGGACTCCCCCGAGGTCGTGGCCGCCGTGCGGCCCGCACCGAGCGGGTGCGGAGCGCGTGGTGGGTCTTGATGGATGGCAACAAGCGGGGAACGTCTCCCCGGTTGCCTGTTCGCTGGTCTCAACGGGGAGGAAGTCCCCGGTTATTTCGCCCAGTGCTGTGTCGCCCGTCACACCGGCCCCGGACAGCGCTCGGCCCCGGTGCCGCGGGGCACCGGGGCCGTCGAGGAGCGCTCACGGTCGGGCGGGCGCCGTCCGGCGCGCCCTGCCGGGAGTGGGGACGGTCGTCGACGCGACGGCGCCGCCCCGTGGACGCGCGGGCGGGGAAGTCACCCGCCCGCGGTCGGTGGCCGGCGTCGTCAGGCCGCCGCGTCGAAGCCGGAGTCGCTGGCCATGCGCTTCAGCTCCAGCAGCGCGTGCTTCTCGATCTGCCGGATGCGCTCCCGGGTGAGGCCGTGCTGCTTGCCCACCTCGGTGAGTGTGCGCTCGCGCCCGTCCTCGATGCCGTAGCGCGCCCTGATGATGGCCGCGGTGCGCTGGTCGAGCCGGCCGATCAGGTCCTCAAGACCCTCCCGCCGCATCATCACCAGCACCGACTGCTCGGGCGAGGCCGCGGAGGTGTCCTCCAGCAGGTCGCCGAACTGGGTCTCGCCCTCGTCGTCCACCGACATGTTCAGACTGACCGGGTCGCGCGCCCAGTCGAGCACGTCCTGTACGCGCTCCGGCGTGGAGCCGAGCTCCGAGGCGACCTCGGTCGGCTCCGGCTCGCGGCCGTGCTCGCGGTTGAACTCGCGCTGGACCCGCCGGATGCGGCCCAGCTCCTCCACCAGGTGCACCGGCAGCCGGATGGTGCGCGACTGGTCGGCGATCGAGCGCGTGATCGCCTGCCTGATCCACCAGGTGGCGTAGGTCGAGAACTTGAAGCCCTTCGTGTAGTCGAACTTCTCCACCGCCCTGACCAGGCCGGCGTTGCCCTCCTGGATCAGGTCGAGCAGCGGCAGTCCGCTGCGTGGGTAGCGCCGCGCGACGGCTACCACCAGGCGGAGGTTGGACCGGATGAAGCTGTCCTTGGCGCGCTCGCCCTCGCGGACCAGCTCCGTCAGCTCCTCGCGTGAGGCGGAGGCCGAGGCCGCCCCCTCCACCGGCTCCTCCAGCCCCTCCAGCAGACGCCGCGCGTACAGCCCCGCCTCGATGGCGAGGGACAGCTCGACCTCCTTGGCCGCGTCGAGCAGCGGAGTGCGCGCTATCTCGTCGAGGTACATGCCGACGAGGTCGCGCTCCGTGGCATCGCTGCTCGCGCTGGACCGGACACTGCCCGTCGCGACACTGTCATCGGTGTCCTGACGCCGGGCGACGGCACGGGTTGCCATACGTGCTCCCTTGCGATTGCTCAATGGTGATCGCGGTGATCACACAGGGTCCTCCTCGGACCGGACCGGGGTGCCCCCTTGCCTCCCAAGCCCGTAACGATCTAACGACGGGAATCCGGACAGAATTCCCAACCAGCGCATCCTTTTCTCGGCGATGGAGTACCCTGCCCGACCGCACCAGTCGTCTCGCTCCGGTGTCACACCGGGCTCACCCCCTCCCCACCCTTAGAAGACGAACGGGGCCAAGCGATAGTTGCTTTCGGGTACCCCCGGTCCTCGTCGACATGCGTGCCGGCACCCGTGCGGCCATGCGCCCCGCCCCCGCCGGGTGACGTGCCCAACGCCGCTGGGTAGGTTGCGGATCGGCGTTCGCCTCCACCCGGAGCGGCGGCACGGGACCGTCGCCAGGTGTGCGGAACGACACATGGGGTGGGGATGGTTCGCAGGGGCACGCGCCGGGCGTGGGCGCCCGCGCGCCGATGGGGCCGCCCGCGGCGCGGCGGCCCCCAGCCGTCCCCCTGGGTCCGCGCCTGGATCGCCCACCGCCGCCGCGTCGAACTCGGCCTGGTCCTCTTCGCGATCGCGATCACCACCGCCGGCCACGCGATCGTCGGCCTCACCCTCGACGAGCGACTGCCGCCCGGGCTGCCCGCCCACGCGCTGGGCCTCGGCGCCCTCGCCCTCGCCGCGCACCTCGTGGTGCGCCGCTTCGCGCGCTACGCCGACCCGTTGATCCTGCCCGTCACGGTGCTGCTGACCGGGCTCGGCCTCGTCCTCATCGACCGGCTCGACCACGCCTACGCCGTCCATCTCGCCGACGAGCCGTGGCAGGCGCAGCCCGCCGCGCCCGACCAGGTCCGCTGGGCCGTGATCGCGGTGCTGCTGCTGATGGCGACCCTGGTCACGCTGCGCCATCACCGCACCCTGCAGCGTTATCCCTACCTCGGTATGGCCGTAGCGATGGCGCTGCTGATGGCCCCGGCGTTCTTCGGCGAGGACACCTACGGCGCGAAGCGCTGGATCACGGTCGGTTCGTTCTCCGTCCAACCGGGCGAGTTCGTGAAGGTCATGATCGTCGTCTTCTTCGCCAGCTACCTCATGGCCAACCGCGACGCGCTCGCCCTGGTCGGCCGCCGGGTGTGGGGGGTCGCGCTGCCGCGCGGGCGGAACGTGGGGCCCATCCTCGCCGTCTGGGCGGTCAGCCTGGTGGTGCTCTTCCACGAGCGTGACCTCGGCACCTCGTTGATCTTCTTCGGCGTCTTCGTCGCCATGCTCTACATCGCCACCAGCCGCCCCGGCTGGCTGGTCTTCGGCGCGCTCCTCGCCGTGATCGGCACCGTCACCGTCGCCGCGACCCAGGAGCACGTCCACGGACGGGTGCGGGCCTGGCTCGACCCGATGGCCGCGTTCCTGCCGCCCGAGCGGCAGCCGTCCGGCGTCGTCTCCGACCAGGCGGCCCAGGCCCTCTTCAGCTTCGGCGCCGGCGAGTTGACCGGCACGGGGCTCGGGCAGGGGCACTCCTGGCTGGTGCGGTTCGCCGGTCGCAGCGACTACATCCTGACCACGGTCGGGGAGGAGCTGGGGCTGCTGGGTCTGACCCTGGTGCTGCTGCTCTACGCGCTGCTCGTGCAGCGCGGGCTGCGGGCGGCGATGGTCACCCCCGACCCGTTCGGCAAGCTGCTCGCGGCCGGGCTGTCGACGGTGCTCGCGCTCCAGGTGTTCGTGATCACCGGCGGGGTCACGGGACTGATCCCGTTCACCGGCAAGGCGCTGCCGTTTCTCGCGCAGGGCGGTTCCGCGACGGTCGCCAACTGGCTGCTGGTGGCGCTGCTCATCCGGGTCAGCGACCGCGCCGGCCGCGCCGTGACCGAGCCCGAGGGGAACGCGACGATCATCACCCCGGCCCTCGTCGAGGCGTCGCCGCCGCGCGGCCATCGCGCGGACCGCCCGGACCCGATCGTTCCCCGACAGCGAGCGAACGGACGTGAGCGGCGGGAACGCTGAAGCCGGTCAGAGTTGGGCAGAATCCCACGATGAACCTTCTCGACGACGCCAGGGCGATGAGCGACGATCTCGTTCGGCTCCGCCGTCAGCTGCACTCCATCCCCGAGGTCGGCCTTCAACTGCCCAGGACCCAGGAGGCGGTGCTGGCCGCGCTCGACGGGCTGCCCGTCGAGATCACCACGGGTACCGGACTGACCTCCGTCACCGGCGTGCTGCCCGGAGCGCGCCCCGGCCCCACCGTGCTGCTGCGCGGCGACATGGACGCGCTGCCGGTCGCCGAACGCACCGGGCTGCCGTTCGCCGCCGAGGCCGAGCGGATGCACGCCTGCGGCCACGACCTGCACACCGCGATGCTCGCCGGCGCCGCCCGGCTGCTGGCCGCGCACCGCGACCAGCTGGCGGGCGACGTGCTGCTGATGTTCCAGCCGGGGGAGGAGGGGTACGACGGCGCGGGGCACATGCTGCACGAGGGGGTGCTGGAGGCCACGGGCGAGCGCCCGCGGGCCGCCTACGCCCTCCACGTCCTCTCCCACTCCTGGCCCGCCGGCGTCTTCACGGCCAGGGGCGGGCCCGCGATGGCCGCCTCCAGCGTGCTGAACGTCACGGTGCGCGGCGCCGGCGGCCACGGCTCGGCGCCACACCGCTCGCTGGACCCGATCCCGGCCGCCTGCGAGATGGTCACCGCGCTCCAGACCTGGATCAGCCGCGCCTTCGACGTCTTCGACCCCGTCGTGCTCACCGTCGGCCGCTTCCACGCCGGCACGGCGACCAACATCATCCCGGACGACGCGCGCTTCGCCGCGACCGTCCGCAGCTTCTCGCACGAGGCGCGGGCGCGGCTGGCCGAGGGCCTGGTCGCGGTCTGCGAGGGCGTGGCCGCCGCCCACGGGCTGGCGGTGGACGCGGAGTTCGTCGAGCAGTACCCGGTGACCGTCAACGACGCCGCCGAGACCGCGTTCGCCGCCGACGCGGTGCGGGAGGCGTTCGGCGAGGAGTGGTTCGCGCCGATGGAGAGCCCGCTGACCGGCGCCGAGGACTTCTCGCGGGTGATCGACGAGGTGCCGGGCGCCATGGTCTTCCTCGGAGCCACCCCCCGGGGCGCCGACCCGGAGACGGCGCCGACGAACCACTCCCCGCTGGCCGCGTTCGACGAGTCGGTGCTCGCGCGGGGCGCGGCGCTCTACGCGGAGCTGGCCGTGCGCCGACTGGCCGTATAGCACCCGGCAGGTCGTCCCCGGCCGTCCTACCGTGATCCCACGGGCCCGGAAAATCGGGTCAGAACGGATCAAGGAGGGCGTCCGGGATGGCCTCGGAAGCGTCGCGCCCCGCGCACACCCCCGACCCCGCGCACACCCCTCACCGCGCGCACCCCCCTGGTTCCGCGCGGCGCCCCGACCCGCCGGGTACCGCGGACCCCGCGCACGCCCCCGGCTACCCGACCGACGACGCGCGCCCCCTGGGCGAGTCGGAGGCGCTCGCCCATGTCGCCGCGCGTTGCCTCGCGCCGGGGCCACCGGCCCGCACCGGCGTCGAACTGGAGTGGCTGGTGCGGCGCGGCGACGACCCGGGCGCCGCCGTGCCGCCCGACGCCTCGCGCGCCGCCCTCGACCGCCTCGCCACCGCCGGCCGGCTGCCGGGCGGCGGACGGCTGACCCGGGAACCGGGCGGCCAGGTCGAGATCAGCAGCGCGCCCGCCGACTCGCTCGCCGCCTGTGTCGCCGCCACCAGGGCCGATCTGGAACGTCTCCGCGCCGCGCTCGCCGACGCCGGCCTGGTCACCGCGGGCCTCGGCCTCGACCCGTTCCGCGATTCGCCCCGGGTGCTCGACCACCCGCGCTATCGCGCGATGGAACGGTTCTTCGACCGGCAGGGGCCCGCCGGCCGGCTGGTGATGCGCGCCACCGCCTCCGTGCAGATCAGCCTGGACGCGGGCGACGACAGCGAGGGGCCCGACGGCTACCGTGCCCGCTGGGCGCTGGCCCACCGGCTGGGCCCGGTGCTGACCGCGGCCTTCGCCAACTCGCCGCTCCACCTCGGCCGCCCCACCGGCTGGCGCTCCACCCGGCAGGCACTCTGGACCCGCGTCGACCCCGGCCGCACCCGCCCCGCCACCCCGGGCGACGCCGACGGCGAGGACCCCCGCGCGCTCTGGGCCCGCTACGCCCTGGACGCCTCGCTCCTCTGCGTGCGCCGCCCGGCGCCCGCGAGTTGGAACGCGCCCCCCGACCACTCCTTCCGCTCCTGGCTGCGCGGCCGGACCGGCGACGGGCCCAGCGCCGGCGACGGCCCGGGCGCCGGGGAGCACCGGCCGCGTTCGTCCGAGGGCGCCGGGGCGTCGGCCGACTCCCGGCCCCCCACACCGCCCGGCCTGGACGACCTCGACTACCACCTCGGCACGCTCTTCCCGCCGGTGCGCCCGCGCGGCTGGTTCGAACTGCGCATGATCGACGCCCAGCCCGACGACGGCTGGATCGTTCCGCTGGCCGTCACCTCCGCGTTGATGGACGACCCACGGGCGGCCGAGGCCGCCTGGAGCGCCACCGCACCACTCACCCGCGGGCGCGCGCTCCCCGCGCTCGACATCTGGCTGCGCGCCGCCCGACACGGCCCCTCCGACCCCGAGATCGGCGCCGCCGTCCTCGCCTGCTTCGCCGCCGCCGACACCGCCCTGGCCCGGCAGCCGGGAGCGCGCGAACTCCGCGACGCCGTCGCCGCGTTCGCCGACCGCCACGCCGCACGCGGACGCTGCCCGGCCGACGACCAGCTCGACGCGCTCGAAGCGCGCGCCCCCGGCCGCACGCCCCCCACCACCCCGCGGGAACGCCGGCGCCACCCCCGCCGGCTCGCCGCCCAGGAGGCAACCGAATGACCCAGACGCCCCTCGCCCCCTCGCCCCCGCCCCCCTCTCCCGCGCGCCCCATCGACGCCGCCGCGCTGGCCGCGGCCCTTCACACCGCCCGGCTGCGTACCCACGACCTGACCGACTGCCTGCCGGAGAGCGAACTCGCCGCCCAGCACTCCCCGTTGATGTCCCCCCTGGTCTGGGACCTAGCGCACATCGCCAACCAGGAGGAGATCTGGCTGCTCCGCCGCGCCGGCGCACGCGCCCCGTTGCGCGCCGACCTCGACCACTCCTACGACGCGTTCCGCCACGCACGCCGCGACCGCGCCGCCCTGCCGCTGCTCCCGGCGGCCGAGGCCCGCGGCTACGCCGCCGAGGTGCGCGCCCACGCCCTCGACGTGCTCGCCGAGTCAGGTCCCGAACAGGCGTTCTTCTTCGCCATGATCGCCCAGCACGAGCAGCAGCACGACGAGACCATGCTCGCCACCCACCAACTGCGGCGCGGCCACCCCGTGCTGCACGCCCCCGCGCCCCCGCGCGCGCCCCACGGCGAGAAGCTCCCCGCCGAGGTCCTCGTGCCGGGCGGCCCGTTCACCCTCGGCACCGACCCCGCCGACGACCCCTGGGCGCTGGACAACGAACGCCCCGCCCACCGGCGTGAACTCCCCGCGTTCTGGCTGGACACCACCCCCGTCAGCAACGCCGCCTACCAGGAGTTCATCGCCGCCGGCGGCTACCACCAGGCCCGCTGGTGGCACCCCGACGGCTGGCTCCACCGACGCCAGGCCAACCTCACCGCCCCCGCCTACTGGTACCGCGACCTCGACGGCCGCTGGCTGCGCCACCGCTTCGGCCGCGTCGAACCCGTTCCGCCCGACGAGCCCGTCCTCCACGTGACCTGGTACGAGGCCGACGCCTACGCCCGTTGGGCCGGACGCCGCCTCCCCACCGAGGCCGAGTGGGAGAAAGCCGCCCGCCACGACCCCGCCACCGGCCGCGCCCTCCGCCACCCCTGGGGCGACGCCCCCGCCGCCCCGCGCCACGCCAACCTCGGCCAGCGCCACCTGCGCCCGGCCCCCGTCGGCGCCTACCCGGACGGTGCCGCGCCCTGCGGCGCGCGCCAACTCCTCGGCGACGTCTGGGAGTGGACGTCCACGGAGTTCGACGGCTACCCCGGCTTCGTGGCGCAGCCCTACCGCGAGTACAGCGAGGTCTTCTTCACCGCCGGCTACCGCGTGCTGCGCGGCGGCTCGTTCGGCACCGACCCCGTCGCCTGCCGTGCCACGTTCCGCAACTGGGACCTGCCGGAACGCCGCCAGATCTTCGCCGGCTTCCGCACCTGCCGGGACGCCGACCCGGCGACGGACGCCGGCTGATGTGCCGCCACCTCGCCTACCTCGGCCCGCCCCGCTCCCTCGCCGAACTGCTCACCACCCCGCCGCACAGCCTCTACGAGCAGTCGTGGGCGCCCCGCCGGCAGGCCGGTGGCACGATCAACGCCGACGGCTTCGGCATCGGCTGGTACCCGCCGGACGACGGGGCGGGGCCGGTGCGCTACCGCCGTTCCGTCCCCGTCTGGGCCGACGCCAACCTCCCGGGGCTGGCCGGCCTGCTGCACAGCGGCGCCGTGCTGGCGGCGGTCCGCTCCGCCACGCCCGGCTGCGGCCACGACGAGGCGGCGGTCGCGCCGTTCGCGCTCGGGCGCTGGCTGTTCAGCCTCAACGGGCGGATCGACCGCTGGGAACACCTTCCCGCCGACCTCGAAGAACCCCTCACCGCAGCCGAACTCCTCGGCGTCGAGGGCCGCTGCGACGCCGCGCTGCTCTGGCTGATGCTCGCCCGCCGCCTCGTCGCCGGCCGCCCGGCGGCCGAGGCCGCGGCCGAACTCGTCGCCCGCGTCGCCGACGCCCGCCCCGGCGCCCGCCTCAACCTCCTGCTCACCGACGGCCACACCGTCACCGCCACCCGGCACGGCGACAGCCTCTGGTACCGCGCCGCCGGCGAACAGGTGACCGTCGCCTCCGAGCCGGTCCCCGACCAGCCGGGCTGGCACGAGGTCCCCGACCACTCCGTGCTCCGCGCCAGCCGCACCTCGGCCGCCGTCGACCCGCTGCCCACCGTCGGCCCGTCGCCCGCCGAACCGTCCGCGCACGCGGAACGGCCCGCGTCCGCCTGAACCGCCCGCGCACGCGGAACGGCCCGCGTCCGCCTGACCGCCGCCCCACCCCGCCCCCGCGAGAGGAACCCGATGACCACCAGCCCCACCGTCCACGACACCCTCCCCGACGACCACTTCGTCCGCGCGCTCCACGACGACGTGCGTGAGGGACTGACCGCCGACCCCAAGACCCTGCCGCCCAAGTGGTTCTACGACGAGCGGGGCAGCGAACTCTTCACCCGCGTCACCCGGCTCCCCGAGTACTACCTGACCCGCGCCGAACGCCAGATCCTGCGCGCCCACGCGCCCGACATAGCCGCCCAGACCAGGGCCAGAACCCTGGTCGAGCTGGGCTCCGGATCCTCCGAGAAGACCCGCACCCTGCTCGACGCGCTGACCGCCGGCGGAACCCTCCGCCGCTACGCGCCCGTCGACGTCTCCCGCACCGAACTCGCCTCGGCCGCCGCCGCGCTCACCGAGGCGTACCCGGGGCTCGACGTGACCGCGACCGTCGCCGACTTCGACCGCGAACTCCCGCTGCCCGAAGGCCCAGGCCCCCGCCTCGTCGCGTTCCTCGGCTCCACCATCGGCAACTTCGACCCGGCCGACCGCGCCGCCTTCCTCGGCCGCCTCAGCGCCGCCCTCACCCCGAACGACGCCGTCCTCATCGGCGCCGACCTGGTCAAGTCCCCGGCCACGTTGGTCCGCGCCTACGACGACGCGCAGGGCGTCACCGCCGAGTTCAACAAGAACCTGCTGCGCGTCCTCAACCGCGAACTCCGCGCCGACTTCGACCCCGGCGCCTTCGACCACGTCGCGGTCTGGAACGAGAACGCCGAACGCGTCGAGATGTACCTGCGCGCCCGGTTCGGACACACGGTCCGACTCCCCGCGCTCGACCTCTCCGTCGCCTTCGCCCAGGGCGAGACCCTCCGCACGGAACTCTCCACCAAGTTCCGCCGCCCCCGCCTCACCACCGACCTCCAGCGCGCGGGCCTCAACCCCACCCACTGGTGGACCGACCCCCAGAACCGCTTCACCCTCCTCCTGGCCCGCCCCACCGACCAGACCGGCTAGACTGACCGCCGCGAGGCGCGAACCGCGCCTCCGCGCCTCAGTAGCTCAGGGGATAGAGCACCGCTCTCCTAAAGCGGGTGTCGCAGGTTCGAATCCTGCCTGGGGCACAAGCGGAAACGCCCCGGACCGATCATGGTCCGGGGCGTTCGCCGTTCGAGGCCGCGCTGTGGGTGTTGGGGCTCGCGGTCCTCGCGTGACGTTCGGAGGTGGGCGATCCGGCGACCGGCGGTCAGTGGGGGTGCCCGTGCTTGTGCAGGGCTGCGGCGGCGCGGAAGCGGATGCGGTCGCAGCGTTCGCGTTCCTCCTGCGGCGCGTCCGCCGGGCAGCCGCAGTGCTGGGAGAGCCAACGCGCGTCGTCGGGGTCGAGCCAGAGAGGGACGCGCCCCTTCGCCCGTTCGCCCTCCGGGTCGGTGGGGGCGGTGTTGGCCATGCGGGGAGGGTACTCCACAGCCACGTGGAGCCCCGGATGAGGCGCTCTTTCGCGCGTGCGTCGCCGCGGCCAACCTGTGGGGAGTGATGTTGCGACCACGGGGAGTGTTTCAGTTGGCGAAGAGGCGTTCACGAACGGTGCGGTGGCGGCGGTGGGTTCGGATGGCGCTGCCGGTCGCCGGGGTCTTGCTGCTCGGCGGCGCAACGGTGTGGCTGGGGGCGTTCGGCGCGGTGGTGGCCGTGGGGGTGGCGGGGTTGGGGAGCCTGCTGTGGTGGGGAGCGCGGGTGCATCGGCGGGAGCGTGCGGCGGACGGGATCTGGCGGCGGGAGGACGCCGTGTTGGCGAACAACCGCTCACTGGCCGGGGTCGACGGGTTGTCGGGGGCGGCGTTCGAGGAGTTGGTGGCCGCTCGGCTGCGGGAGGACGGCTGCACAGGGGTGCGGCGGGTCGGTGGCAGCGGCGACCAGGGGCGGGACATCGAAGGGCGGCTGCCCGACGGGCGCACGATGGTGGTGCAGTGCAAGCGGCTGGCCCCGAAGCGGGCGGTCAGCGCGCCGACGATCCGCGACCTGCTGGGCAGCCGTACCCACTTCGGCGCGGAGGTCGCGCTGTGCGTCACCAACACCCGCTACACCGGGCAGGCCGTCGAGTTCGCCGTCGCCAACGGGATCGTGCTGATCCATCGCGACCTGCTGGCGCCGTGGTTGGGCGGCGCCCGGCTGGCCGGGTTGATCGAGCTCAGCGGCGCCGGCCTTGGCGGTCGTCGCCATCTGCGCACCTGGCGGCGGGCGTACGGGGGTGGGTCTGCACGGCGGCGTGCGCCGTCCGCCGAGTCCTAGGCGCGGTGCCCGGCGGCGTCGTGCCCCGGTGGCCGGCTGCGCCCGGAGCCGGCAGTGCGCCAACCCGATCCGTTCTGCAAGAAGTTGCGAAGGGATGCCGCGCTCTTCCCGTTCTGGAGCATCCTTGTGCGGACTGTTTACAGCGTGGGCCAGGGCTCATACGATGCCGCAAGTTTCTGCACAGACTTGCGGAAACGGCCGCTGGCGCGTGTGGCCTTCTGGAGCCCGTCGAAGGAGCCGTTGTGCGCAGGACACCCCCACACTCCGTCGGAACGCCCCCATCCGGTTCCCCACCCGGGTCCCCCTCCGGGACGGGCGCGCGTCGAAGGTCCGTGCGCCGGGCCGTGTTGCTCGGTCTGCCGGTGGCCGGACTCGTCGCGGCGCTGCTGCCCGCCGTCGGGTCGGCCTCGCCGGCCGAGTCGGGGGCCGCGTCAGGCGGCGCGCCCGCCGAGGCCGCCCCGCTGGCCGCCGGGAACGACGTCATCGCCAACCTCTGGTCGTGGAACTGGGGTTCCGTGGCCGACGAGTGCACCGACGTGCTCGGCCCCTCGGGGTATGCCGCCGTCTGGGTCGCGCCGCCGCACGAGTCGTTGGCCGAGCCGAGCGGCGCTTGGTGGGACCTCTACCAGCCGTTCAGCTACCAGTTGAGCGGTCGCCTCGGCTCGGAGAGCGACTTCGCGGCCATGACGTCGGCCTGCGCGGACGCCGGGGTGGAGGTGTACACCGACGCCGTCATCAACCACACGGCCGCCATCGGCGGCACCGGCTACGCCGGGACGCTGATCAGCGACAAGTACCAGCCGCCGATGTACGAACGGGCGGACTACAACGTCGACATCTGCGACCGCGAGATCAGCGACTACGACGACACGTGGGAGGTGCAGAACTGCGAGCTGCTGGGCCTGCCGGACCTGAGCACCGACGACCCCGAGGTCCGCGCGGAGATCGTCGGCTACCTCAACGCCCAGATCGCTCTCGGCGTCTCCGGCTTCCGGGTGGACGCGGCCAAGCACATGCCCGCCGGCGACCTGGAGGCGATCGTCGGTGCCCTGGACTCCACGGCCGACGGCTCGGCCCCGTTCGTCTTCCACGAGGTGTTCCCGGGGACGACACCCCAGCCCGACGAGTACTACGGCAGCGGTCGGGTGCTGGACTTCGCCATGGGGGACCAGCTGAAGGGCGCGTTCCAGGGCGACATCTCGCAGTTGACCGGCTTCGGCGAGGGGTTGCTGCCGGCCGGGAACTCGGTCGCGTTCGTCACCAATCACGACACCGAGCGGGACGGCCGTCACCTCACCTATCGCGACGGTGACACCGCCGTGCTGGCCAACGTCTTCCAGCTCGCCTGGTCCGAGGCGCCGCCCACCATCTACTCCGGCTTCGAGTACGCCGACCGCGACGACTCCCCGCCCGCGGGGGACGGCGGTTTCGTGACGGACACCGACTGCTCGTCCGGCTGGTACTGCCTCGACCGCGACCCTCGCATCACGGGCATGATCGACTGGCGCAACGCCACGGCCGGCGACGGCACGGTGGGCGAGATCCAGTCCCCGCAGGGCAATGTCATCGGTTTCGACCGGGGCAGCGGCTTCGTCGCCATCAACAACGGTGGTGAGGCGGCCGGCGTCCAGTTCGCGACCCAACTGCCGGACGGTACCTACGACGACCTGCTCAGCGACGGCGAGCTCAAGGCGACGGTCTCCGGCGGACAGTTGACGGTGGAGCTGCCCGCGAAGTCGGCGCTCGCGGTGCACTCCGGCTGACACCCGCCTCCGACTCACCCGGCCCGGTCCTGAGCTCGGCCCCGTTCCCCTCCCTCCGCGTCGGGGGAGGGGAACGGGGCCGACGCGTGCGCCCGGTCACGAGACCCGGCGTCGAGCCGAGGCGGTGCGTGAGACGTGGCGGGTCAGCGGGCGAGAAGGGTGTCCACCTCGCGCAGTTGGGCGTCCGTCAGCGGGCCGAAGTCGAGGGCGCCGGCGTTCTGTCGGGCCTGCTCCACGGTGCGGATGCCGGGGATCGGAACGGTGTGCGGGCTGCGCGCCCACAACCATGCGAGCGCCCCCTGCGCCGGCGTGCGCCCCTCGCTGGTGAGGACGGAACGGACCGCGTCGAATCGTTCCTGCCACTCCGGGGCGGCCCGCCCGTCGCGGAAGAGCGTCAGCCACTCCGGCGGGTTCGCCCTGATGTCGTCGGGGGCGAGGACGGCGCCCTCCCCGTACTTGCCGGTCAGCACCCCCATGGCCAGTGGGCCCCGGCTGATCGCCGCCAGGTCCAGCTCGGCGCAGAGCGCCAGCATCGCGGGCGCGTCCTGGAGCACATTGCAGTTCACCTGCACACTCGCGCAGTGCGGTCCCTCGGCGAAGAGCCGGGCGCGTTCGGGGTCGTCGGTCGACCAGCCGTAGGCGCGGATCAGCCCCTCCGTCACCAACTCCTCGCACGCGTCGCGCAGTTCGGCGCCCACATCGTGTGGCGCCTGGTTGATGTGGAGCTGGTAGAGGTCGAGACGGTCGGTGCCCAGCCTCCGCAGCGTCGCGGTGAGGGCCTCGCGCACCCGCTCCGGCCGCAGGTCGGGCGTGGCGCCCGAGCGCCTGGTCGCCGGGTCGAAGACGTTGCCCCACTTGGACGCGAGCACCACTTCGTCGCGGCGGCCGGCGACCGCGCGCCCGAGGATCTTCTCGCTGTGGCCCGCGCCGTACACGTCGGCCGTGTCGAAGAACGTGATGCCCAGATCCAGCGCGGCGCGGACGGCCCGCACCGACTCCTGGTCGTCGACGGCTCCCCAACCGAGCGGTTCACCCCGCTCGTTCCGCCACTCGCCGCCGATCGCCCAGCAGCCGAAGCCGAGGGCGCTCACCTCTATGCCGCTTCGCCCGAGTTTCCTAGTCGTCATGGGAGGCAGTGTGGCCCTTGGAGTGTGCTCCATGACCAGCCGTTTCGTGTCTCCGCGCGCGGAGCCGTGGGCGACGGGGCGCCACTGGGCGGCGGGGCGCGGCTGGGGCGAGGGGGAGGGGGCGCGCGTCGTTGATCAGGTCTGATCGTCTGCTGTTGGTGCGATGTCTTCTGGAGAACGTTCCGCTTCGGTCGCCGTCTGCCGCAGCGTCCGACCTGTGCGGGCGGAACGGGCCCGGGCCGGGTCGGGGGTGCCGTGTGCGCTGGCGTGCCGGTCGTCCCGCTTGACCAGCAGCCAGGCGTTGGTGCGGAAGCGGGTGAGCGCGTAGCCGCCGCCCAGCTTGCGACCGTCGAGCCGGAACGAGAGGTGGCCGTGGTCCAGCGCCTCCGCCACGGAACGTTTCCCCTCGTGGTGCCAGCGGCCCTCGTCCCAGATGATCACCGTGCCGCCCCCGTACTCGCCGCGCGCGATGACGCCCTCGAAGTGGCGGTACTCCAGTGGGTGGTCCTCGGTGGGCACGGCCAGCCGTTTGTCCCGGGGGTCGGTCGAGGGCCCCTTCGGGACGGCCCAGGATTTCAGCACGCCCTCTGATTCCAGTCGAAAATCGAAGTGCATCGAACTGGCGTCATGAATCTGCACCACGAAAAGCGGACCGGAATCTCCCGGCGGTCCTGAACCCTCCGGTTCCGCCGTGCGGGAGAAGTCGCGACGGTCGCGATACTCGGCGAGCGGTTCGCGGTGTGCGGGACGGCCCGCGTGACGCCCGTCCCGCGGGCGCCTCGCGGACCGTTCCCGGTGGCGCGGGGCGTTCACCTTCCCATCACCTCTTCATGCTGACAGAGTCGGGCAGTCCCCGCATTTCGAGAACCTTTAGGTGAAACGCGAGGTGAACAGCGGGTTTCCCGAGATGCCGTTCCGGCGGGCCTTGGTAGCGTCGATGATGCCCGCCGTCGCGCGGTGCCCGACACAGGCTCCGAAGGGTTCCCCGTCATGACCAGAATTCGTAAGGCCGTCATTCCGGCCGCCGGCCTCGGCACGCGGTTGCTGCCGCTTACGCGCGCCCTGCCCAAGGAGATGTTGCCGATCGGCGACAAGCCGGTGATCGAGCACACGGTCAGGGAGTTGGTCGCCTCGGACATCGAGGAGATCATCATCGTGACCAGTGGTAGCAAGGACCTGATCCAGGAACACTTTCGGCCCAACCCCGGCCTGGTCGCTCAGTTGCGCGAGGCCGGGAAGCACGAATACGCGGAGAGCGTGCGCGAGGTTTCGGAGCTCGCGCACATCACCTACATGTATCAGAACGGGCCGTACGGCAACGGCACTCCGGTGCTGAACGCGTATCGCATTCTGGGGGACGAACCCATTCTCGTTCTCTGGCCGGACGACGTCTTCGTCTCAGAGGTTCCGCGCGCGCAACAACTGATGGCGGCGTACGAGACGACCGACGCCCCGGTATTGGCGCTCATGCCGATGGACCCCGCCGAATCCAGCCGCTACGGCGTGCCCATCGTCAAGGAGGACCTCGGTAACGGCTGCCTCGCCATCGGCGGCCTCGTCGAGAAACCCGAACCGCGCAACGCCCCCTCCCCGTTCGCCGCCATCGGCGGATATGTGGTGACCCCCGGGGTGATCGCGGAACTGGAGGAGCAGACCCGCCGCTGGTACGACCGTCCGGACGGCGAGATCTACCTCACCGACGCGTTCAACGCTCACGCCGCCAAGCACCCCGTGTACGGCCAGGTCATCGACGGCACGTGGTACGACACCGGCACCCCCGAGGCGTATCTCAAGGCGCAGTTCGCCGCCGCGTTGACCGACCCGACCTACGGCCCCTCGCTCCGTCAGCTCGCCGAGGACCTGAGCGCCGCGTCCGCCGAACCGGGGGCCAACGGTCGGCCGGCGGCCCCGGCCCCGGCCACCTTCCCCGGCTGGGCGGGCCGCTGGTCCTCCTGACCGACGCACGCATGGCGCGGGGCCGGCCACCAGCGGGAGCCGTCCGCGTGGCCGGGCTCGCGCGGTCGAACGGTTCGCGCGGGCATGTGCCGGATGGTCGTGTGCCGCGCGGTCGTGCGCCGCGTGCACGGGGGCACGGGGGCACGGACGGGTCACCGACGGGGGGCTTCGCGGAAGGAGTCCCATGGCCGAGAGCCCACGCGCCGGCGAGCTGGCGACCGCCAGCCCGGCCGGCCGTTGGGTGCTGGCCAGCGCGGTGCTGGGTTCCGGCCTGGCCATGCTGGACGGCACGATCGTGACGGTGGCGCTGCCGCACATCGGCGCCGACCTGGACGTTCCCCTGTCCTCGCTCCAGTGGACGCTCAACGCCTACATGTTGACGCTGTCCTCGTTGATCCTGCTCGGCGGGGGATTGGGTGACCGCTTCGGGCGGCGGCGGGTCTTTCTGTGGGGAGTGGGCTGGTTCGCGCTGGCCTCGATGCTCTGCGGGATCGCGCCCAACGGTCCCACGCTGATCGCCGCCCGCGCCCTCCAGGGGGTGGGCGGGGCGCTGCTCACTCCGGGTTCGCTGGCGCTGATCCAGTCGTCGTTCCGCCCACGCGACCGGGCCAGGGCCGTGGGGCTCTGGTCCGGGCTGGGCGGGGTCGCGACGGCCGGCGGTCCCTTCCTCGGCGGCTGGTTGGTGGACGGGCCGGGCTGGCGGTGGATCTTCCTGATCAACGCCCCGCTGGCGCTGCTGGTCGCGCTGTTGGCGCGCCACGTTCCGGAGAGCCGGGACTGGGATGCCAGCGGGCGGTTCGACGTGCCGGGCGCGCTGGTCGGGGCGTTGGCGCTCGGCTCGCTCACCTTTGCGCTGATCGACGGGCTGCTCTGGCCGGCCCTGGCCGGGGTGGTGCTGGCCGCTGTCTTCGTGTGGCGGGAGCGGCGCACCACGCGCCCCATGTTGCCGCTGGCGATCTTCCGGTCGCGGCTCTTCAGCGCGACGAATCTCGTGACGCTCTGCCTCTACGCCGCGCTCGGCGGCATCTTCTTCCTGCTGCCGACGCAGTTGCAGAACGGCCTCGGTTACGACGCGCTGACGGCCGGAGTGGCCTCGCTGCCCACCACCCTGCTGCTGATCCTTCTCTCGGGACCGGCCGGCGAACTGGCACAACGTATCGGGCCCAGGCTTCCGTTGACCGTGGGACCCCTGGTCGCCGCGGTCGGGCTGGTGCTGCTGCACCGGGTGAGTCCCGGCAGCTCGTACTGGCCCGATGTCTTTCCGGCCGTGGTGGTGCAGGGGCTGGGCATCAGCCTTTTCGTGGCACCGCTCACCGCCACCGTCCTGGCGTCCGTGGAGGACCGCAGGGCCGGAATCGCCAGCGGGGTGAACAACGCGGCGGCACGGATCGCCCAGCTGCTCGCGGTCGCCGCGCTGCCGTTGCTGGTGGGGTTGTCGACCGACGAGTACCGGTCGGCCGACACGTTGAGCGCGGCCTTCGGGCGGGCGGTGCTGATCTGCGCCGGGCTGATGGTGCTGGGGGCGGTCGTGGCCTGGTGGGCGGTGCCCAGCGGCCTGCCGGACAGGGGTAGGGCCCGCCCACGCTGTCGGCGGCACTGCCAGGTGACGGCCCCGCCGTTGGAACCCGGCGGGGATCGCGAACGCACCACCGACCACGCCGTCCCTTCCGAGAACAGGGGCGACGAAGGGTGGGGCGACGGGCGGAACGAGTGAACGGGACAGACGGCCGGCACGAGGGCCGGCACCGGCCCTGGGCGGCGGCGTCAGTCGGTGGTGGTGGTGAACAAACGGGTCAACGCGGCCGGATCCTCCGGAAGACCTGAGCCGATGCCCACGGCCCAGGCGCCGGCCTTCAGGTAAGCGGGGGCCTCCTCGACGGAGATGCCACCCGTCGGAATGAGCACGGCGTCGGGCAGGATCGCGCGAAGCGAGGAGAGGAACTTCGGCCCACCCACGTGGGCGGGAAAGACCTTCGCCGGCCCACGCCCGGCTGCCTCCGCGATCTCACCGGGCGTGTAGCCGCCCTCGATCAGCGGCACCCCGGATGCCGCCGCGACCTCCCGCACCCGCGGCGCGGGGAACGGCGTGACCAGGAAGGACGCGCCCGCCGCCACCGCGCGCTCCGTCTGCTCCGCGGTGCTGAGCGTGCCCACGCCCATGAAGCCGCGGCCCTCGGCGGTGAGTGCGGCCAGCGCGCCGTCCCAGCCGGGGGTCGAGGTGGTCAGCTCGACCGCCTGGCACCCGGCGTCCAGGAACTGCCGGGTGCGGTCGACGGCTGCCTCCGCACTCGGGGAACGCAGCACGGGCAGCAGCCGCTGTGCGGCGAGCGCGGTGAGCAGGGGGTCGGTGGCTTCCATGGTGTTCCTGTTCCCTAGGCCGTCTCGTTTGGATCTTCGCGGGGGCGCGACGCCAGCGATGGGGGCACCTCCCAGGCCCCCGAGGGGCCTGGGGGAACCTCGCTGCGTTACCGAATCGCGCGAATACGACCAAGTATGAGCTGCGATCCGGCGCCTTGCGATGCACCGCATCTGACGCCGCGTCCTGACCCACGAAGATCCAAACGAGACGACCTAGTGGATCGTCGCTTCTAAAATTCGGGGTAGAGGTGTCGGAGTCTGGTGCGGGCGTCGCTGGTGGTCATATGCCAGTTGACCTGACGCTGGTCGGCGTTGGCGGCTTGTTGCCAGGCGGCGAGTTCGGTGTTGAGGATGTCGAGGTCGGCGACGCGGCGGTCGAGGCATTGGCGGGTCAGGGCTGAGAGTTCGATCTCGGCGATGTTGAGCCAGGAGCCGTGCCGGGGGGTGTGGTGGATCTCCAAGCGCTGGGCCAGGCTGAAGGCCTTGGCAGGCTCGAAGGCCTCGTAAAGCGATCCGATGGTATGGGTGTTGAGGTTGTCCATAACCAGGACGACTTTCTTGGCATCGGGATAGTCGCTGGTCAGAAGCCGGTCGACCTCGTGGGCCCAGTCGATGCGGGTCCGCTGCCGACGGGCGATGACCCGGCGTTTGCCGGCCAGGGGCTCGACCCAGACGAAGATGGAGCAGGTCCCGCAGCGCAGGTACTCGCAGTCCTCCTTGAGGTCGCTGCCCGGAACCGAGGGGATCGGCGCTCGCGCGTGGTCCAGGAGCTGGTAGGGCTTTTCATCCATGCAGACCACCGGAACCCTCGGATCGAAGGGCCGGGCGTAGACCGCCAGGACGTCCTCCATCCGTGCGGCGAACTCGGCGTTCGCCTTCGGCGGGATGGTCCAGCACTTCTTCAGGTGAGGGCGAAGCGCCGTTTTTTTAACACCCGGCCGATGGTCGAGTGGTCCATGTTCGGTATGTCCTCGACCAGCGCGACCTGGCGCTCCAGCAACCGCAGCGACCAGCGGGCATGCCCCTTGGGCGGACTCGCACATGCCATCGCGATCAACCGCGCCTCAACCTCACCGGTGATCTTCGGCTCGACTGGTGGCGTGAGTCGTTTCCTGCGCTGGATCGTGGCCGCGACATCCCCGCCACGCTCGGCATACGCCCTGGCCACATTGGTGATCGTGTCCGGCACGACCCCGACCCGTTCAGCGATGTCCCGACGCCCGATGGGCCTTCGACGGGCATCGTCGAGTTCCAGCAAGATACGCGACCGGCGAACCTCCTGCGCAGGATGCGCACCGGTCCGGACCACCCGGGTCAACCACTCGCGCTCCTCAGCGCTCAACACCACCACCGGCAAAGTCGACTTCGACACGACACGTCCTCACAGCAAGGGAAGAGAGACAGCTCGCTACCCGGTCTACCGCACCACAAACAAACTTTAGAAGCGACGATCCACTAGGCCAGTACCGCTGGTGGATGGTGCTTCGAGCGGGATGTGCCCGGCCGACGCGCGCACGCGGTCACGCTAGGAGCCCGGCGGTGAGGGTGTCAATCCGCCGATGACCTGGGACGGAGCGTCGGCGCGGGGGTCCGGGTCTCCGGGCCGCACCCGGAAGGAGAGGTCCTTCGCCGTCAGCCGCTCGGGACGCACTCTGAGCCAGCGGGTGTCGCTCCGCTCGTGGTCGCCGTGGAGATATCGGACGAATCGTGGATCCCACCGTGACTCGTCCGGGCCGAGATAGCGACTCAGCTTGCGCCGCCCGCGTGGGACGTCGAACGGAAGCAGCTCGCCGCGCCCCCGGGCGATCACCTGCCGCACGCGTCCGGTGTTGAGGTCGCACTCGTCGACGACCAGCGCCACCGAGGGCTCCTTCGCGACATGGCGCGGCAACCAGCTCCACTGGCCGGTGAGAATCCAGAACGCCTCCCCCTCCCAGAGGAACCAGACGGGCCGAACCGTCGGACCGGCGGTGGCGATCCGCGCCGTCAGAGGGAGGGCGAGAAACGCGTCCAGCGGGAAGTCGGCGGACCCCGACCAGGTCTTCGGCTCCGGCGCGCGTGCACCGCCACGCACAGGGCTGGTTCCGGCAGGTCTCGCATCAGGTTCCTGGGGCATCGCCCCAGCATCCCGTCCATACCACCGTCCGCACATCCGTCGCGTGCCCTAGGACGGGCGAACGACGACGCAAGTGTGGCCACCTCACGGTGATCGAGCGGAGTGTGGCATCGAGACGGTGAAGGCCCTTACTCGGAGGCCGGCGCGCGGGCAGCACGTTCTTGGGCAGGACAAAGCCCCTACCGACCCTGCTCACGACGGCAGTTGGCTTGTTAACGTCACTCGGATGATCGCCGATTCCACCCCCTTCGCTGACTTCACCGAGGTCCAGCGGCTGGACACCGATTCCGAGGTGGCCGACCACGCTCTGATCACCCTGGCCGACGGACGACACTCCTGGTACAGCGGATATCACCACGGGGAGAGCTTCGCCCGCCGAGTCCGCTACGCCTCGCCCGACCACCGACACCCCGAGGGACACCGGCCGGACCGGCTGGTGCTGGGGAACTTCTGCCAGTTCGCCTCCGGAGTCTCCTTTCTCCTCGGGGGCAATCACGGCCATGACCTGACCGCCGTGACCTCCTACGGTTTCCACTTCTTCGAGGACGCCGCCAACGCCTGGGCCCCCGTCGGGGACACCGTGATCGGCCACGAGGTGCTGATCGGCTACGAGGCGCTGGTCATGCCCGGCGTCCGCATCGGCACGGGCGCGGTCATCGGCGCGCGTGCCGTGATCACCAAGGACGTCCCTCCCTACGCGGTGGTGGTGGGTGACAACCGGGTGGTGCGTCATCGGTTCGACTCCCACACCCGCAAGTTGCTCTGGCGGGTTGCCTGGTGGGAGTGGCCCGACGAGCGCATCGCGGAGGCGCTGCCCCTTCTCCAGGGCCACGACGTGCGCGCGCTCGCCCGTTACGCCGGGGTGGACCCGAGCCGGATCACCGCGGACCCCGACCCCGGTCTGCTGCGCGCCCCCTCGCGGTGAGGCAGGTTGGCAGCTCGACCCCGTCCGCGGAAGCGCGGCTCGTTCCACCCCTGGCCGCTGGGGAGGGACTGACCACGCTTCCGCGTCACCATGCGTAACAGTCTGCCACAGAAGGCGGGCAATGCTCACGCTGAGCGACCACTGGTCGTAGTGAGGGAGCGGTGAAGGGGCGCGCAACTTCGAACGAGCGCCGGTGGTGTGTTGTCTCACCCCGACCTGGTCGAGGAGGGCGAGTCTGCGGCTCGCTGCGGGAGTTGGCGCTGGTCGCAGGGGTTGCGGGGGTGTGGGGCGGGAGCGTGGGTCGCTCGCGCCTTGTGGCTCGCGCCCGCTGTCCGTAGCCGAAGCGCGAAGACGCCCTCTGGCCTTGCGGTCACAGCAAGTAGTCGACAACTGTCAGTGCGTTGTGCTTGACTACTCTGCGTGAACGGGTGGATCGCCGAGGGGGGTTGCGGCATGAGGGTGGACAGGGTCCGACTGGGCAGGTGGGCGCGGAACCGGGCGTGTGAGTTGATCGGCGCCGGCGCCGGCGCTGGACGATGGCGACAGTCCCGGCTGTTTCGGTGGGCGAGGGAGCGGCTCCGCTCCGACGCCCGCGGAGCGGTGGCGGAAGACGTGGCGGTAGGTCGCTGGGGAGACCGTGGTGATCCGTCGGAAGTGATGTCTGAGGTTGGCCGCCGTGCCGAACCCCGCCCGGTGCGCGATCGTCTCCACCGGCTCGTCCGTCGTCTCCAGCAATTCCTGCGCCAGCCGCACCCGTTCCTGCAGCAGCCAGCGCAGCGGCGTCGTCCCCAACGTGTCCCGGAAGCGGCGCGCGAAGGTCCGCTCGCTCAGCCCGGCCTCCCGGGCGATCCGGGGGACGGTCAACGGCTGGTCGAGCCGTTCCCGCGCCCAGTCCAGAACGTGGGCCAATCCGTCGACGCCTCGACCGGAGGAACGCGCCAGGGGTTTGGCGAACTGGGTCTGCCCGCCCTCGCGGTGCGGGGGCACGACCATGCGCCGGGCCACCTCGTTGGCCACAGCGGCGCCGTGGTCCCGCCGCACCAGGTGGAGGCAGAGGTCGATCACGGATCCGGTTCCCGCCGAGGTGAGGATGGATCCGGTGTCGATGTAGAGGGGCTCGGGGTCGAAGTCGACGGTCGGGTAGCGGTGGGTGAAGTCGGTGGCGTTCATCCAGTGGGTCGTGGCCCGTCGACCGTCGAGCAGCCCGGCCTCGGCGAGGATGTAGGCGCCCGCGCAGAGGGACACGATCCGGCCTCCCCTTCGGTGGGACTCGCGGACGGCGTCGATCAGTTCGGGCGGCGGGATCAGTTGGCGGCTCCGGGCGCAGGCGGCGACCATGACCGTGTCGGCCTCGGCGAGCGAGTCCAGCCCGTGAGCCGCGGGGACGATAAGCCCGCTCGCGGTGCGCAACTCGCCCGGTTCGCCGGCGCAGAGCCGCAGCTCGTACCAGGGGTCGACCAGGTCGCTCCTGTCGAGTCCGAAGACCTCGCAGGGCACGGCCAGTTCGAAGTCGGGCGTGCGGTCGGTGACCACCAGGGCGACCACATGACGTCTCCCTCCGCGCCCGGCGCTTCCCGAGGCGGCGCCGTCGGCGACGGTGGACAACGAGGCGGGAGGCGGCGCGGAGGGAATCGCGGAGCCTCTCGGACGCGTGGAGGAAGTCATGGCAGAAATTTAACGCGGCCCGCCGTTTCTGCCACTGGTCCGGTTCCCGAGCCCGAAGAACGCTTGGGGAATGACAGCGGAGCAGAACGAAGTCACGGAAAGCCGGGGCCGACTGGGCGTCCTTCAAGGGACGGCCCTCTACGTGGGCGCCGTACTGGGCACCGGGGTGATAGCCCTGCCGGCGCTCGCCGCGGAGGCGGCCGGCCCCGCCTCGTTGCTGGCCTGGCTCGCGCTGGTGCTGCTCTCCGCACCGCTGGCCGGCGCCTTCGCCGCGCTTGGGGCGCGGCACCCCGACGCGGGCGGCGTCTCCACCTACGCCAGGATCGCGTTCGGCGATCGCGCGGCCGCCGTGGTCGGCTGGTGCTTCTTCTTCGCGATACCGCTCGGCGCCACGGCAGCCGCGCTCTTCTTCGGGGACTACGCCGCGGCGGCGTGGGGAGGTGGGGCCACGCGGGCGGCGTGGGCCGCCACCGTGCTGATGGTGCTGGTGATCGCGGCCAACGCCGTGGGACTCCGGCTGACCGGTCGGTTGCAGTTGGTCTTCGCGGCGCTGTTGGCCGTGCTGTTGCTCAGCTCCGTGCTGCTCTCCCTTCCCTACGCGCGCTGGGAGAACCTCACGCCGTTCGCTCCGCACGGCTGGGCGGCCGTGGGGCCGGCGGCGACGCTGCTGGTGTGGAGCTTCGCGGGATGGGAGGCGATCACTCATCTCGCGGGCGAGTTTCGGCGCCCGGCCCGCGATCTTCCGCGGGCCACGGCCGCCGCCGTGGTGGTCGTCGGTCTGCTCTATCTCTCCGTGGCCTTCGCCGTGGTGGCGGTGCTCGGCGCGGGTGCCGCCGAGTCGGACGCTCCGCTGGGCGATCTGATGGCTCGCGGCCTCGGCGGTCCGGCGCAGACGTTGGCGGCGCTGGCAGCTCTGCTGATGACCTTCGGGGTGCTCAACACCTACTTCGCCAGCGCGGCCAATCTGGGGGCGGCGCTGGCGAGGGACGGGGCGCTGCCCGCCCTGGTGCTGGGCCGCGGCGGGGTCGCGGGAAACGTGCCGCGTCGGAGCCTGGCCGTCGTCGCGGGGCTGTCGCTTCTCCTGCTCGGCGCGGTCCTGGGCGCGGGAGTGGGACCGAAGCCCCTCGTGCTGATGACCACCGGCATGTTCGTGACCGTCTACGCGGTGGGGGTGGCGGCGGCGCTGCGGCTGCTGCCCCGGCGCAGCGCGGGCTGGTGGGCTGCGCTGGTGTCGCTGGTGGCGGTGTTGGCCCTGCTGCTGATGACGGGGCGCTACCTTCTCTGGCCGCTGTTCGTCGCCGGCGCGGCGCTGGCGTATCTCCGTCTCGCGGAGCGTCGCCGACCCCTGGCGACGGCCAGGAGGGGCGCGTTCAGGGGGCGCGCGACAGAAGAAGGCGCCGCCCTAAGCGAGCGCGAGCCGGCCTGAACGCCGGCCCACAACAGCCGGATTGGGCGGGGCGCGGTACGTTGCCGCAGGCGGGGAAGACTCCGCAGGGGCAACGGTTGAGAGGCGTGGCGCATGACGCGGAGATCTTGGGCGACGGTGTGGGTGGCGCTGGCCACGGTTCCACTGGCCCTGACGGCGGGGTGCGGCGCGGAAGAGGACCCGGCGCCGAGGGACGACGCGGAGACGCGACCATCCGCGGACCCCCGCGCGCTGCCAGGTCTGCCGGACGTGGACTCGGCCCGTGAGCAGCTGGCCGCGCTCACCGTGGCCGAGGCCGCCTCCATGGAGGGGTACTCGCGCGACCGCTTCCCCCACTGGAACACCGAGGACGGTTGTACCGTCCGCCAGCAGGTGCTGCAGCGGGACGGCGAGGACGTGAGGGTCGACGACGACTGTCAGCCCACGTCCGGCACCTGGGTCAGTCCCTACGACAACGTGACGGTCACCGAGGCCGGCGAGGTGGACATCGACCACATGGTCCCCCTGGCCAACGCCTGGCGCTCGGGCGCGGACGAGTGGAACGACGAGGAGAGGGAGGAGTTCGCCAACGATCTCACCCGCCCGCAGTTGTTGGCCGCCTCGGCGCGGAGTAACCGGGCCAAGGGCGACCAGGGGCCGGAAGCTTGGACGCCGGAGGCGGAGGAGTTCCACTGCGACTACGGCCGGGCGTGGACGGCGGTGAAGCATCACTACGACCTGACGGTCACCGATGCCGAGGAAGAGAAGCTCGGGGAGTTGCTCGACACCTGCGGCTGACCGGGCGGCCTGAGGTTGACGCGCGGCGAGCCGCGCGGGACGAAGATCGTCCTGTGTGACCTGGTCGGACGTTTGTTACGGTGCCCCGGCCCGGGCGGTGCTCGGGCGGGTTCCTCCGGCACACGACCGGCTCGGCCGCAGAAAGCGAGAGTTTCGTGCTCACCGTGACAAGCGTCAATGTCAACGGCCTTCGGGCGGCTGCCAAGAAGGGGTACCTGGAGTGGCTCTCCGGGTGCGCCGCCGATGTGGTCTGCCTTCAGGAGGTGAGGGCGGAGGAGGCTCAGCTGACCGAGGAGGTGCGGCGGCCGGCCGGCTGGCACGCCAGTTACGCACCGGCTTCGGCCAAGGGCCGCGCCGGGGTCGCGGTGTTGACCAGGCGTGCGCCCGAGGCGGTGCGGGTCGGATTCGGGGTGCCCGAGTTCGAGTCGTCCGGTCGCTATCTGGAGGTGGACCTGCCGGGCACGACGGTGGCGAGCCTCTATCTGCCGTCCGGCGAGGTGGGCACGGAACGCCAGGACGAGAAGGAGCGGTTCATGGAGACGTTCCTTCCCTACCTGGTGGAGCTGCGTGCCAAGGCCGCGGTCGACGGGCGGGAGGCGCTTGTCTGCGGTGACTGGAACATCGCGCACCAGGAGGCCGACCTGAAGAACTGGCGTGCCAATCGGACCAAGTCCGGCTTCCTCCCGGAGGAGAGGGCCTGGCTCACCAGGGTTCTCGGTGAGGAGGGTGGGTACGTGGACGTGGTCCGTGCCCTGCATCCGGACCAGGACGGCCCCTACAGCTGGTGGTCCTATCGGGGGCGGGCGTTCGACAACGACACCGGTTGGCGGATCGACTACCAGATGGCCACACCCGGGTTGGCGGGACGCTGCGTCAAGGCGCAGGTCGAGCGGGCGGCGAGTCATGCGGAGCGCTGGTCGGACCACGCTCCGGTGACGGTGGTCTTCGACTGAGCGGTGTTCCGTGTCCGACGCGGGCCTGGGACGTGGCCGGCTCTGCGCGGCGGTGTCGCCGTCCGGGGCCGGCGGGTGGGTTCGGCCGTCGGCGGTCAGTGCTGCTGGCCGAGGCCCTTCATCCGGCGGTCGAGGTCCGACAACCGGTTGACCTCCTCCAGCCGTTCGCTGAGCGAGGGGCGGTGCTCCTGGGCTGCGGACGTCGGGGGCGACTCCTGCGCTCCTGTCGCGGGTTCGGCGCTGGTGCTGCTCATGAGGGCTCCTGAGGGTGGGAGTTGAGCCTGGGACCGAGTCCCTTCATGTGACAACCATCCAAGCAGCTTGATGCCGGACGCAATTGCGTCTCACACTTTCAACACGGTGGCATATGCCAAACACGTATGCCTGAGGCTCGTCCTTCCCATGTGTGGACGACGGTCGACGTCCCGGCGTTTTTCGTGACGGGCCGTCGGGGAGGGATAGCGCCGAGGGCCGGGAGTGGCCCGGCGCCATGACACGAGGGGCCGCCGTGAACCCCCATGACGAACCCGCGCTGGGAGCGCTTCTGAGCGAGCACCCCACGGATAACGTGCGCCGGCGCACCGCCGTCGTGTGGTCGCTTCTCGTCGGCGTGGTGGGGGTGGCCGCCGGCGTGCCCATCCTGCTGGCCACCTTTGACCGGGACGACACCGGTACGGGGTCGAATGTCCTGCCAGGTGCCGTTCTGGGCATCGGCTTGCTCGGGCTCGGATTCGGGCTGACCCGGCTGGTGGCGCTGGTGCGGAGCCGGGACGAGGTGTACGCCCTTCACCAGGGCGGCCTTGTGCGTCGGCAGGGCGGGCGGCGGCAGGCGTTCGCCTGGGCCGACGTCGCCTCTCTTCAACAGAAGGGGCCGAGGCCGCCATTGGCATATGCCCTTGGGAACGATGTGGATCTTCGGGTGAGGCTGCGCGGGGGTGGGCGGTTGCGCATCACCGGATACACACAGGACGCCCAGGCCCTGGCGCGGGCGCTCGCCCGGGGCACTCCCGGAGCCGGGGAGTGACCCGGGCGTCACGCGGCGGGGCGACGGGTCAGTCGGCCAGGGCTCCTGCCGTCGAGGCGTCGGCGTTCGACGTCGTCCCGGCGGAGCCGTCCAACGCGTAGGCGTCGGCGATCAGTTCGTAGCTACGGAGCCTGGCCTCCGGGTCGTGGGCGTTGGCCGTGACCATCAACTCCTGGGCGCCCGTGCGGTCGACCAGCGCGTTCAGCCCCTTCACCACCGTCTCCGGGGTGCCGTACTCCACGTTGGCCAGCCAGCCGTCGAGGAAGTCGCGTTCCACCGGACTGTACGGGTGGGCGGCGGCCTCCTCCGCCGAGGGGACCAGTCCCGGCCGTCCGGTGCGCAGGCGGAGCATGGCCAGTGCCCCGCTCAGGACCTGCGCCTGGGCCGCCGAGGCGTCGTCGGCCGCGAGCGCGGAGACACCGATCATGGCGTAGGGCTCGTCCAGCACCTTCGAGGGCCGGAACGAGGAGCGGTAGAGGTCGAGCGCGGGGACCGTGTTGGCGGCGGAGAAGTGGTGCGCGAAGGCGAACGGCAGCCCCAGCCCGCCGGCCAGCCGGGCGCTGAACCCGGAGGAACCCAGCAGCCACACCGGCGGGCGCGCCGAGGACTGCACGCCGCCTTCCGCGCTGCCCTGCACCGGCCCCGGAACGGCGTGCACCCGGCTGTAGGGGTGCCCGTCGGGGAAGTCGTCGTCCAGGAAGCGCACCAGCTCGGCGAGTTGACTCGGGAACTCGTCGGCCCCGTCCTCGCGCCCCCGGCGCAGGGCGGCGGCCGTGGCGCCGTCGCTCCCCGGCGCGCGCCCCAGACCCAGGTCGACCCGCCCCGGCGCCATGGCCTCCAGGGTGCCGAACTGCTCGGCGATCACCAGCGGCGGGTGGTTGGGCAGCATCACTCCGCCGGAGCCGAGACGGATCCGCTCCGTGAAGGCGCTCACACGGGCCAGGATCACCGCCGGCGACGAGCTGGCCACGCCCGGCATCGAGTGGTGCTCCGCGACCCAGAAACGGTGAAACCCGCGCCGCTCCGCGAGCCGCGCCAGCTCCACGGTGGTGTTCAACGCGTCCGTCCCGGTGTGCCCGGCGCCCACCGTGGCCAGATCGAGCACGGACAGCGGCACAGGCGCGCTGCCGCGACGCACTCCTCGGATCTCGTCCCGTTCCGTGCGCTCGGCGCCCTCGGTCACCCTGCTCGCCTCCCTGATCGGCCTGCCCGACGTGCGGAGCCCGGACAGGCTCCCTCAAGGCGGCAACCCGGAAGGGCGGCGGTTCATTCCGCCGCCCTTCCGGGGCCGGGCGAGATCGCTCAGGGGGAGGGTCAGGGGAGGTACCGCTCGATCGCGGCCGACCCCTCCTCCGCCAGCAGTTGTCTGGCCTCCTCGACCAGCTCGGGCGTCGGGTCCCGACCGCTGAGCCGCACCAGGTCCTCGGGGTCGACGGGCCCCTCGGCTCCCGTGTGCAGCTGCCGGTCGGGCGTCGGGAGTTCGGTGTGGCGCCGCTCGTCTGACGCACCTGACTCGGGTGATTCGGGTGACTGGGGCATAACACCTCCCTGCTCGCCAGGGTAGGGGCATCGCGTCGGACCCGCCATCGCGGCGGAGAGCCGGAGCGGGCCCCCGCGCCCGGCGGGCCGGCACCGCTCGGAGGCGGGGGCCCGAGCCAACGGCTCGGGCCCCCTGGCCGACGTGCGTACCGGAACGCCCCCGCGGTTCCGCGACGCCGCCGTCTGCCGGGCGCCGATAGGCGTGGTTCCACCCCGCCGGCTGGTCGGGGAGGGCCGTGCCGCGCCCGGCGCCGCGTTCGGAGAAGCCGTCGGGCCTCTGCCTCTCGACGCGCCTCTCAGCGCCCTTGCTGGCCGGAGGGGCGCATCCCGGCCACGAAGGCCGACCACGCCCCCGAGGGGAATCTCAGGCGCGGCCCGGCGGGAGCCTTGGAGTCCCGTACCGACAGTGGGCCGCCGGCCGGGGAACGCACCTCCACACAGGCGCCCTGACCGGCCGAGTGCGAGGACCGGGTCCACGCGCGCGTCTTGCCGTGTTCAATTGCCATGCCAACTCCGGGTCGTGACGTCCGACAGGAACGCGGTGACCGTACTGGTCCCCCGGTCTATTACCGGGCGGGTTTCATCCGGGCGAGTGATTACTTACCAACTTCCCTTATCTGTAAGGGAATTGAAGGTAGAGTGCCCCGCCGTCGCCCGTTCTTCCGGACGTCGGGAGAACGGCTCATGAACGCTGCCGGTCGAACTCCTCGGCCAGTTGGAGCACGAAGCGCCGGGTCTGTTCCGGGCTGTACGCCTGGGCCCGTAGATGCTCGTACATGATGCTGTAGTGCTGCACGTCGTGCGGTTTCTCCAGGTAGAGGTCGTTGGTGCCGCCCTCCAGATAGATCACCGTGGTGTCCGCCGCCTCGGAGAATTCCATGATCGCGTACTGGCCGTTCACCCCCGGGTGCGCGCCGGCGGAGAACGGCATCGCCTGAAGGGTGATGTGCGGCAGCCGTGAGTACTCGGCGAGCTTGCGCAGCTGCTCGGCCATCGTCGCCGGACCGCCGACCGCGCGGCGCAGCGCCGACTCGTCCACCACCGCCCACAGCCGCAGCGGCGTGCGGTCGTCGTGGATCCGCTGCTGCCTGCGCAGCCGGACCTGCACGCGGCTGCCCACCTCGTCCTCGCCGACCTCGGGCAGCGCGCCCGATATGACCGCGCCGGCGTACGCCTCGGTCTGCAGCAGCCCTGGCACCACTTGTGGCTCGTAGACCCGCAGCGAGGAGGCGTCCGTCTCCAGCCCGATGTAGACGCTGTAGCTCGGCGACAGCTCGGCGAACGCGTGCCACCAGCCCTGCTGCCGGGACTCCTTCGCCATCTGCATCAGCGAGTCGACGAGCTTGGCGTCCTCGACCTCGTAGACGTTGCACAGATCCCGCACGTCCCGAGGGCTGATGCTGCGCCGCCCGTTCTCCAGCCGGCTGATCTTCGACTGGGAGACCAGCAGCCGGTCGGCGACCTCCTCCGCGGTCATCTGCCGGTCCTCGCGGAGCCTTCTCAGCTCCTGTCCTAACCGGCGTCTCCGCACGGTCGGATTGACGTTCCCCGACACTCCCGGCCCCTCCGTCGTTCCTCGGGCGACCGGATGATCGCCCCGTCCAGAAGACTGCCACCACGTCCGGTGTGTCCGCTGGCGTTTCGCGACAGAGGGTGCACGACCACAAGCACGGGGTGTGGCGACGGGCGGGACGCCCACCGCCACACCCCGCGCTCGCTATGCGGCTCCCGGTGCGGTCACTGTGGAAGAGCTAGTGCGACAGCGAAGGACGTACCGCGGCTCGGGTGACTCCTCTCCGCCTGCCCTGCTCGGAAACCTGTGGTGACTGCCCGACCACGCTCATCGCCGCGGTCGCCGGTGTGCGCGCTACGGCGCGTGTGCCGGCGCTTGGGGGTTGTGAGCGCCGTGCGGCGGCGGCCTGTCCCGCCACTCCGTTCTGCACGTCCATGACAGCGTGGGCGACCAGCCCACCCATCGGGTCGTGTCGGATCAGATCCCGCAGCCTGGAGCGTGACGACCGCCCCTCGTTGCCGGGATACAGGTGCTTGCCGAGCCCGACCGAGTGCGCCAGTGCCGCGAGGGCGGCGGTCCTGGCGTCCGGTGGGGTCCCGGTACGGATCGCGGTGTCCAGCCGAGCCCGGATCTGCCTGCTGACCGCCGTATCCGTCGCCTGATACCGGGTGGTCGGCAGTACCCCGCACATCTGGTTCTCCACCGCGTGCACCATGCCGCAGCGCTCCAGATGTGAGAGATAGGTCTGGCGGAGCCCGAGCCTGGGCCCGCCGATCCAGTGGACCGCGCGCACCGGAGAGCCGCGTCTGCGCAGCAGCTCCAGCGCCGAGTCCAGGGTTGGATCTCCGGTCGGCCGTGGCAGCACCACGGCTATTCGGTCCCCATCAGGGGCTATCCGGCCTGCCAGGGCCAGCTCGACGAGCTGTGCTCCGGCCAGACCGAGGTCGAGCGACTGCGGCTGCGCCGTGGTGCCCGTGGTCGGGTCCAAAGCGAGAAGCAGCAGCTCCTCCGGAATGGTTCTACGACTCCTGCCCATCCATGCCTCCCCGCGTGGATGAAAGACAGGGTGACGCCTCTCACATTGTTCTGTCGAGAGTGCCTGGTGCCTTTGTGGGGGAACCCGTAGATATGTCGTTAACGTCCAAGGGGGAGGGGAGCACGAATGGGCCACTGCTGGTGTGGCGTACCGAGGTGCACAGGAACCGGCAAACTGATAGGGGCCAGCAGCCAGTTCATTCAAGGGTCGTTACGAGGAGGCACGGGTGTCGGGCGAGTCCCCGGACAGGTGGGTTCGGGATCGGGAGCGAGAGTCATCGGAGAAGACGTCTGAGGACCCCGGAAGGGTTCCACAGGGCGCGAAGGTTGCCGGGGACGAGGGCAAGAAGGCCGCCGCCGAAGGCGCGGCGCGGGACGACGCCCAGGGCGGCGACGAGGGGACGGGTATAGCCGGCCGGCATGACGCCGAGCCGGACGACGACGGTGGGAGGGACGGGCGGGACGAGGCCGGGGGCGACGACGCGGGCGCCGGCGCGGAGGGCGCGGAGGCGGACGCGCCCGGCGACGCGACGACGATGCTGAGGCTTCCCGCCTCGGATCAGCCGAAGGCCGCCGACGCGGAGCGGCGGTCGGAGGAGTCGCGGAAGCCGAAGAGGCCAGAGAAGACCGGAAGCGCGACCGGGGGCGACGCGGCTGAGGAACGATCAGGTAACGGCGGTAGGGGTGAGGCCCCGTCAGCTGACGGCGAGACCTCCGAGCCGGAGGGGGAGGCGTCGGCCCCCGGCGCGGGCGATCGTCTGACGGCGGAGTTGCGGCTGCCGGCCGACTCGGGGGACAAGGGGACAACGGAGTTGCGTTCTCCTGTCGCGGACGAGGAGGCGTCCTCGAAGGCCGGTGACAAGGGAACGACGGAGCTGCGTTCTCCCGCCGGGGAGGGCGAGCCCGCGGAGGGGAACGAGGCGTCCGGGGACGCGAAGACGGGGCCGGGGGCACGCCCGGACTCTGAGGACAGGGGAACGACCGAGCTGCGGGCCTCGGAGAAGGACCGCGCGGACGCCGAGTCCGAGGCGGCCGACGGGGATGACGACGGCGAGGCCGAGTCCGAGGCGGCCGACGCCGAGGATGGCGACCACTCGACCCGGATGCTGCGGCTGCCCGAGTCGGAGAAGGAGCCGGAGAAGGAGAAGGAGACCGGGGACCGGCTGACGACGGAGCTGCGGGCGCCGTCCGAGAAGGCCGGCGAGGACGACGGGGACGAGGACGACGGGGACGGCAAGGGAGAGGAAGGCCGGGGAGACAAGGGCACCACCCAGTTGCGGTTGCCGCCCGAGGCGAAGGGCGACGCCGACGACAAGAGCGCCGAGGGCGCGGAGGGCACCGAGGGCGAGAGCAACGCCACGGCGATGCTGCGGCTGCCCGCCGCGGCCAAGGCGGCCGGCGACGCGCCCAAGGGCGCCAAGGGCGCCAAGGGCGACAGGGGCGACAAGGACGGCGAGGACGCAGCGGGAAGCGGCGGCACGGTCGGTGTCACGGCCGCGATGCCGGCGGTAGGGGAGAAGGACGAGGCCCCCGCCGTTCCCCCGAAGCCGAGCGCGCCTCCCAAGGGGACAGGCGAGGCGCAGGAGGCCAAGGGCGCGAAGGAGGGCGAGCGCGGCAAGGACCGCGCCGACGACCCGCGCGCCGCGGCGCGCGCCGCGCTGGCGAAGTCGGAGCCCGCGCCGTCGGCGCCGCCGAAGCCGGAGGCGGCCCCGCCCGCCCCCGTTCTCCCGCCGAGGCCCGAGGCGGCTCCGCCGCCCGCCGACGCCGACCGGGACCCGTTGGAGCTGCTGGCGGCGCTCACCAACAAACCCGCGCCCCCGCCCACGCCCCTGCGCACCCTCGTGCGTCGGATCAAGATCTGGACCCCGCTGGCGGTGTTGGCGTTGGTCGCGCTCGTCGTGGCACAGGTGCTGCGCCCGTTGCCCGAGCCGGGGCTTGAGCTGACGGCCGCGGAGACCTACACCTTCGAGGGCGACCTGGGTTCCGTTCCCTGGCCCGAGCAGGGGCAGGCGCAGTTGGACGTGCAGGGGCTGGGTTCGTTCGGTTCGTCCGGTGAGCAGGAGCCCGTGCCGATCGCGTCCGTCGCCAAGGTGATGACGGCGTATGTGATCCTCCGCGACCACCCCATGGACCCGGAGACGGACGGCGCGTCGATTCCCGTCGACCAGCAGGCCGAGGACGAGGTCGACCTGATCGCCGAGAACGAGTCCATCGTCGAGGTGACCGCCGGCCAGGAGCTGACCCAGCGGGAAGCCATCCAGGCGATCATGATCGCCTCGGCCAACAACGTGGCCCGGCTGCTGGCGCGTTGGGACGCGGGTTCCGAGGAGGCGTTCGTCGAGAAGATGAACGAGGCCGCCGAGGAACTGGGCATGACCGACACCACCTACACCGACCCGAGCGGGCTGCGCCCGGAGACGGTGAGCACGGCCGCGGACCAGACGAAGCTGGGCCGCGAGGTCATGAAGGACCCCCTCTTCCGCGAGGTGGTCCGGATGCCGAGCTACGTCGACAGCCAGGGTGACCAGCAGCCCAACTGGAACCATCTGGTTCCGTTGGACGGCGTGGTCGGCATCAAGACCGGCACCACCACGACCGCCGGCGGCAACCTGCTCTTCGCCGCCGAGCAGCAGGTGGGCGACAACACCCAGCTGATCGTCGGCGCGGTGCTGGCCCAGCCGCCGCACCCCTCGGACAACTCGATCCTGACCGGCGCCCTGACGTCGGGCAAGGCGCTGATCGACTTCGCCCAGGACGAGTTGGTCGCCGAACCGATGCTCTCCTCGGGCGACGTGGTCGGCGAGGTCGACGACGGACTGGGCGGAGGAGCGCCGCTGGTGATCACCGAGGATCTCTCGGTGGCCGGTTGGCCCGGCCTCGAAGTCGACCTGGAACTGGTCGAGGGCGCCGACGGCGTCCCGGGATCCGCCGAGGCCGGCACCGTGGTCGGCACGCTGCGGGCCGGCGAGGGGGAGGGGGCGATCGAGGTGCCGGTGGCGTTGGGTGAGTCGCTGTCCGAGCCCGCGTTCGGTGCACGGTTGACCCGGATCACCTGATCCCTTTCGAGTGCGCGCGGGTGTTTCTGATCCTTTGTGATCGGAAACGCCCGCGCGTCTTTCGTTGTGCGTGGCTCGCCGACGCGCGCCGGCCACCCCTGCTCGCCGTGGAAACAAGGGTGTTGACGGCCGTGGAGGGGCGCGGGGGCGGTCGCACGGGGCTGCCGGCCAGGGGCGGCGCACGCTACAGTCAGAGCCCGCGTCTGCTGGGGAGAGGCGTGTGAACGCGTGAGGGGGCGCCGGTGGAATGTCCTTCTTGCGGCTCGGCTGAGGGTCGCAGGCTCAACAACGGCAACTGGGTGTGCGAAGACTGTGGCTCGGTCACCGCAGGATAGGGCGGCATGGCTGGATCTCGACCCGGCCACGAGGGAGAGGCTCGACTTCCTGGACCCGGAGGACTTCACCGTGGGGCCCACGGCCGAGGGGGCGGCGCAGTGGGAACGGTTCACCGCGATCCTCGACAAGGCCGAGAACTACCGCCCGCCCCACTGAACCGTCCGCCCCACTGAACCGTCCGCCCCACCGAACCGCCCGCCCCACTGAACGCCCGCCGCGCTGAGCCGCCGCGCCCCACCGAACCGCGTGAACGTCGGCCACCGAACCGAGTGCACGACTTCCGCCGCCCACACCGGCGACCGGTCGGTCGACCACGCTGACGCCCCGTCGGATCGGCCCCGTACCGCTGACGGTCAGTCAGTAGGGGCGGCCGACCGCGGTCCGCCGCCCCTGCCCGCCGCGCGCGGGGTGACTCAGTGCGAGTGGCGTGGCACCGCGTCGCCGCTGCCACCGACCAGGAAGTCCAGGTCCGCGCCCTCGTTGGCCTGCGTCACATGCTCGACATACAACTTGGCCCACCCCCGCGCCGGCGCCGCCTCCTCGGGCTCCGGCCGGGGTTCCTTCGCGCGGGCGGCCAGCTCGTCCTCGGGAACGTCGAGGTCGAGGCGCCGGGCCGCCACGTCGAGTTCGATCCAGTCGCCGGTGCGCACCAGCGCCAGCGGCCCGCCGACCGCCGCCTCCGGCGCGACGTGCAGCACACAACTCCCGTAGCCGGTGCCGCTCATCCGGGCGTCGCTGATCCGCAGCACGTCGGTCACCCCGGCCTCCAGCAGCACCTTCGGCACCGGGGGGTTCCCCACCTCGGGGAAGCCCGGATAGCCGCGCGGTCCCGCGTTGCGCACGACGATCACGGTCTCCGGGGTGACGGGCAGGTCGGGGTCGTCGGCGGCGGCGATGTAGTCCTCCACCCGGTCGTAGACCAGTGCCCGCCCCCGGTGCGTCAGCAGCTCGGGCGAGGCGGCCGAGACCTTGAGGACCGCGCCGTCAGGCGCGAGGCTGCCGCGCAGCACCACGGTGCCCTCGCCGGCGGGGCGGAACGGTTCCGCACCGCTCCTGATCACCTCGCGGTTCCAACAGCGCGCCCCGTCCGTCTCGGTGGCCATGTCCCGCCCGCTGACGGTCACCGCCTCCCGGTGCAGCAGCCCCAGCTCGTCCAACTCGCGCAACACGACGGGGAGCCCGCCCGCGTAGTAGAAGTCCTCCATCAGGAACCTGCCGGACGGCATCAGGTCGACCAGCACCGGTACCTCGGTGGTCAGCGCGTCGAACTCGTCCAGCGTCAGCGGCACGCCCACCCTTCCGGCCAGCGCCAGCAGATGGACCACGGCGTTGGTCGAGCCGCCGAGCGCGGCGTTGGCGCGGATCGCGTTCTCGAAGGCGTCCCTGTTCAACACCGTCGAGGGGCGCAGGTCCTCCTCGACCAGCGCCACCGCGCGCCGCCCGGCGGCCTGCGCGAGGGCGTAACGGCGGGCGTCGACGGCCGGGATCGCCGCCGAGCCGGACAGCTGCATCCCCAATGCCTCGGCGACGCACGCCATCGTCGACGCCGTGCCCATCGTCATGCAGTGGCCCCGGCTGCGCGACATGCAGCCCTCCGCCTCGGTGAGGTCGGCCTCGTCCAGCCGGCCGGCCCGCACCTCCTCGCTCAGCCGCCACACGTCGGTGCCCGAACCTATGTCCCGGCCCTGGAACTTGCCGTTGAGCATCGGCCCGCCGGTGACCATCAGCGACGGCAGGTCCACGCTCGCCGCTCCCATCAGCATCGCGGGAGTGGTCTTGTCGCAGCCCGAGAGAAGCACCACGCCGTCCAACGGGTTGGCGCGGATGGTCTCCTCCACCTCCATCGCCATCAGGTTGCGGAAGAGCATCGTGGTCGGCCGCATCAGGGTCTCGCCCAGCGACATCACGGGGAATTCGAGCGGCAGCCCGCCCGCCTGCCACACTCCGCGCTTGACGTAGTCGGCGACTTCCCTGAGGTGCGCGTTGCACGGGGTCAGTTCCGACCAGCTGCTCGCCACGCCGATGACCGGCCGGCCGTCGAACACCTCCGGACCCAGACCCTGGTTACGCATCCAGGAGCGGTGGATCATGCCGTTGCGCCCCTCGGCGCCGAACCACTCCGCGCTCCGCCGCGCGCCGTCCCGCTGTTGGCTCATGCCCTGCCTCCGCTGTTCTCTGTACCGACTCCGTTGACTCCGCTGACGCCGTCGACCTCGTTGGCTCCGCCGTCCCTGATTCACCCGTGGCTGCCGCCGCCGGCGCGTCCCGAACCTAGTGCCGGGTCGGCCCGCAGGTCACGGGTGGCTTCCCGCCGCCACCAGGATCTTGACGTGGCGACCGCGCTCCGGGCCGGTCAGCACGTCGAGACCGTGGGTGACGGCCCGTTCCAGTTCCACCGTGCCGGTGATCAACCGCCTGGCTTCCTCCGAGTGTTCGGCGAGGAAGGCGAGGGCGGGCCGCAGATCCTCCGCGGTGCGGTGGGACATCGAGCCGACCAACGTCAACTCCCGCTTGACGGCGGCGGCCAGGTCGAACGGGACCGGCGCGCCCGGCAGTCCCGCCAGGCCGAGGGTGCCGCCGGGGCGGGTGGCCGCGCAGGCGAGCGCGAAGCCGGGGCCGGTACCCGTGCAGTCCACGACGAGTTCGGAGCCCAAGGCTCCCGAAGCGCGCAAGGCACCCGAGGCGCCCGAGGCGGGTGGGTCGAGGTCGGCGCGCTGGGTCGGAAGCGCGAGGGCACGCGGCACGGCCAGCCGTCGTTCGCCGATGTCGGCCACCGTCACCTCGTCGCCGCCCGCGCGCAGGATCAGCGCGGTGGCCAGGCCGATCGTCCCGGCGCCGACGACCAGGGCCCTCCGCCCACCCGGCGTGCCCAGCCGGCGGACGAGGTGCCAGGCGACGGCGAACGGCTCGGCCAGCGCGGCGACATCCGCGTCCAGGCCCTCAGGGGCGGGCTCGACCATTCGCGCCGGCACGGTGACCCGCTCGGCGAGCCCGCCGTCCGCCGACATCCCGATGTGGGCGAAGTCCGGGCAGAGGTGGTAGGCGCCGTCGGCGCAGACCGCGCAACGGTCGCAGGGGATCAGCCCGTTGAGGGCGACCAGCGCCCCCGGGACGAGCCCGGTGACGCCCGGGCCGGTGGCGTCGACGCGCCCGGCGACCTCGTGGCCCAGCACGACGGGCGCGAGGGCGCCGGTGACCGGATGCGGCCGGGTGGGGATCTCGACGGGGCCGCCGCGGTACTCCAGCAGGTCGGTGCCGCACAGTCCGCACCACGCGACGGCGACCCGCACCTCGCCGGGGCCCGGTGGGGGCGCGTCGGGCACGGTCTCGTACCGCACGTCGTCCCGGCCGTGCCAACGGACTGCCCGCATGGGTCCGGCTCCTCTCGCCCGTCGACTCCCGACCGTCGCGACCTCGACCGTCGTCCCCCGGGGGACGTTCCGCGACCTTCGCCTCCCGACTCGGCCGGCGGGTTGAGCCCCTTCTCGACTCAACCCGCCGTGCGGCCGGACGGCAAGACCCCGGAGGCGGTCGGCTCGCCCCGCGTGGTTGTCGGTGCCGGTACCGGTGCAGGTGTCGGGAGCGGTAGTCCGTGGTCCGTGGTCTGTGGCTCATACCCATTCCGACGATCATCATTGGGTATGTGCGGATGAGGCGGCGTTTTCCACCGAACGCTCCCTCGCACGCGCCCCACGTCGCCGCACGTGACCCGGATTCCAGGAAAGGCGGACCATGCCCCACACGTCAGGAATGGCCTACGTCGAGATAGGCGTCAGCGACGCCGCACGTTCCCTCGACTTCTACCGGGGCCAGCTCGGCCTGCGCCCGGCCGAGTCGACGCCCGAGCCGCCGACCCCGGGCGTCCACTGGCTGGACGCCGGTGGCGCGCTGGTCAAGCTGGTGGTCGGTGAGGGAGAGGGGGGCGACCCGCTCGGCGGCTGGATCCGGGACGATCTCCAACGCGGGATGCGGCACTTCGGGATGAAGGTCGGCGACGTGTACCGGCGGGCGGAACGGCTGAAGGCCGCCGGCGTTCCGTTCACGCTGGAGCCGCTGCGCGCGGTCGGCGACGTCAACATCGCCTTCTTCACCGACCCGGACGGCACGCTGCTGGAGATCATCGACGGCCACCTCACCTACCACGAGGTGACCACCCCTGACCTGGTCGAGCGTGAACGCCGGCTGGCCGAGGCGCGGTCGCCCGAGGCGGAGCCGGTCTTCGACCATGTGGCGCTCACCTCGGGCGACCTGGAGGCGAGCCTGGCGTACTACCGCGACCGGCTGGGGTATCCGGTGATCGGCCGGCTGGTGCACGAGGGGGACCGGCGCGGTTTCGTGATCGACTACCTCCAGGCGGGCGACGCGGTGTTGGAGGTCTTCACCTTCACCGCCGAGACCGCGCCCGCCCCCGACCCGGCGCGCGACCGGCTCGGCCTGCGGGCCGTCGGCCTGGCCGGCGACCCGGGCCGCGACGTCGACCCCGACGGGGTCCCGCTGCGGAACGCGGTGGCCGGATGACCGCCGGGGCGGTGCCGTTCCCACCGCGGCGGTTGGGGCGTACGGAGCTGTGGGTGCCGGAGATCTGCTTTGGCGGCGGCGCGCTGTCGAACATGCCGGCGGCCTTCGGCTACGAGGTGCCGGAGGAACGCGCGCGGGAGACGGTGCGCGCGGTGCTGCGTTCGCCGGTCGGCTTCCTGGACACGGCCGCCGGGTACGGGGACGGCCGTGGCGAACGGATCATCGGCGAGGCGCTGGCCGAGATCGGCGGGCCGCCGCCCGGGTTCGTGCTGGCCACCAAGGTCGACCGGGACCCGGCGACCGGCGACTACTCGGGCGCCCAGGTGCGGCGTTCGCTGGAGGGAAGCCTGGAGCGGCTCGGGGTCGACCGGGTGCCGCTGCTCTATCTGCACGACCCGGAGCACATCTCGTTCGAGGAGGCCATGGCGCCGGGCGGGCCGGTCGAGGAGCTGTCGCGGCTGCGCGACGAGGGGCTGGCCCGGTATCTCGGCGTCGCCGGGGGACCGGTGGACCTGATGGGGCGCTACGTGGCCACCGGCGCCTTTGACGTGCTGCTCACGCACAACCGCTGGACGCTGCTCGACCGTTCGGCCGGCCGGCTGATCGACGACGCGCACGCGGCGGGCGTCGGGGTGGTCAACGCGGCGCCGTTCGGCGGCGGCGTGCTGGCCAAGGGGCCGGAGGCGCACGCGCGTTACGCCTATGCCGAGGCCGGTCCCGTGGTGCTGGACCGGGCGCGGCGGATCGCGGCGGCCTGCGCCGCGCACGGGGTGCCGCTGCCGGCGGCGGCCGTGCGGTTCTCCACCCGGGACCCGCGGATCGCCTCCACCGTCCTCGGCGTCACCCGCCCGGAGCGGGTGGCCGAAACCCTGGAGCTGAGCCGCTGGTCCATACCAGAGGAGCTCTGGCCTACGCTCGAACCGTTGGCCGCGCCCGCGGAGTACTGGCAGCGCTGAGGCTGAGGCTGAAGCGCAAGCACACAGAGCAAGAGCGAAGAACAAAGAACAAGAGCAACCCAGAGCGATCTGGAACGACCGGGGAAGCCAGCACATGACCTCTGCCCATCAGCCCGCCGCCTTCACCTCCACCTCCACCTCCCGCCGGGACCTCTCCCGGGTGCGCTTCCCCGACGGTTTCGTCTGGGGCACCGCGACCGCCAGCTACCAGGTGGAGGGGGCCGTGCACGAGGACGGCCGCGGCCCCTCCATCTGGGACACCTTCGCCCACACGCCGGGCAAGGTGGTCGGCGGGGACACCGGCGACATCGCCGACGACCACTACCACCGCTACCCCGAGGACATCTCGCTGATGGCCGACCTCGGGATCAGCCACTACCGCTTCTCCCTGGCCTGGCCTCGCATCCAGCCCGAGGGCCGGGGCCCGCTCAACGCGGCCGGCGTCGACTTCTACAGCCGGCTCGTCGACAGCCTGCTGGAGCGCGGCATCCAGCCCTGGGTGACCCTCTACCACTGGGACCTTCCCCAGCCCCTGGAGGACGCGGGCGGCTGGCCGGCGCGGGAGACCGCCGAACGGTTCGCCGAGTACGCGGTGCTGATCCACGAGCGGCTCGGCGACCGGGTGGCCGACTGGACCACGCTCAACGAACCCTGGTGCTCCGCGTTCCTTGGCTACGCCAGCGGCGTCCACGCGCCCGGCCGCACCGAGGGGCCGGCCGCCGTGCGTGCCGCCCACCACCTGCTGCTGGGGCACGGCCTCGCGGTGCGCGCGCTGCGGGAACAGGGCGCGCGCGAGCTGGGCATCACGGTCAACCTCTACCCCGTCGACCCGGTGACCGACTCCGCCGACGACCGGGACGCCGCCCGCCGGATCGACGCGCTGATGAACCGGGTCTTCCTCGACCCGCTGCTGCGCGGCTCCTACCCGGAGGACCTGCTCGCCGACCTCGCGCCCGTCACGGACTTCGACCATGTGCGGGACGGCGATCTGGCCACCATCTCCACGCCGTTGGACTTCCTGGGCGTCAACTACTACTCCCGCCACGTGGTGCGCGCCGGGACGGCCAAGGAGGGGCCGTCGAACTGGGTCGGTTCCGAGCACGTCGAGTTCGTCAAGCGCGGCTTCCCCGAGACCGCCATGGGCTGGGAGATCGACCCGGAAGGGCTGTACGAGACGCTCATCCGCGTCTGGCGGGAGTACGCGCCGCCGCCCCTCTACGTCACGGAGAACGGCGCCGCGTTCGACGACCGGCTGGACGGCGACGGCCGGGTGCGGGACGAGGACCGCCGTTCCTATCTGGAGGCCCACTTCGCGGCGGCGCACCGGGCGCTGACCGAGGGGGTCGACCTGCGCGGCTACTTCGTCTGGAGCCTGCTGGACAACTTCGAGTGGGCGCTCGGCTACAGCAAGCGGTTCGGGCTGGTCCATGTCGACTACGAGACGCAGGCCCGCACGTTGAAGGACTCGGGGCGCTGGTTCTCCGAGATCACCCGGGCCAACGGGCTCTGAGGACCGGCGGGTTCACGGCCCCGGGCGCCCGGCGTCCGGGGCCGGCGGTGCGGTGCGGTCGAGTCGGAGCAGCCCGGCCTCGGTGGGGCGGAAGCCGAGGGAGGCGTCGTAGAAGGCGCCGAGGCCCGGCTCGTAGTCGACATGCAGCCAACCGCAGCCGGCCGCCCGCGCCCCCTCGGCCGCCCGGCGCACCAACTCCCGCCCCACGCCGCGCCGCCGCGCCGCCCGCGCCACCACGGTGTCCAGCAGAAACGCGTGCTCCCCGCCGTCCCAGGCCACGTTGACCAGCCCGATCAACGTTCCCTCCCGGTCCCTGGCGCAGACCCAGCCGAGGCTGTGCGCGGTGAACCGCGCCCACCAGTCGTGCGCGCCCGCCGGCCGTCCGAAGCCCTCCGCGTGCAGCGCCTCGGCCTCCGTGCTCAGGAACGGGGCGCGCCAGCCGTAGGTCGGGGAGGCGCCGGGGGCAGCACCGGGGGAGGAGGGAGGAGCCATGGCCGACGAGCGTAGGGAGGCTGAGCGGTTCTGTCGCGGCATTTCGTACCATGCGCAGCATGGACCTGGTCGTGACCCGTTTTGATCACCCCGACGCTCGCAAGCTCAACGACGAGGTGCAGGCCGAGTACGCGAGGCGCTACGAGAGCGAGGGCGACGCCACACCGCTGGCGCCCGAGATGTTCGACCCGCCGCGCGGGATCTATCTGATCGCCTACGACCCCCTGGGCCGCCCGGTCGCCACCGGCGGCTGGCGTGCGCAGGAGGCGGCGGGCGAGGAGGGGTACCGCGACGGGGACGCGGAGATCAAGCGGATGTACGTGGTGCCGGAGGCCAGGGGCCTCGGCCTGGCCCGGCGGCTCCTGGCCCGGCTGGAGGAGGACGCGCGCCTGGCCGGCAGGACCAGGATGGTCCTGGAGACCGGCGTCGCCCAGCCCGAGGCGATGAACCTCTACGCCTCCAGCGGCTATCTGGAGCTGCCGCGCCCCGACCACTTCGGGGTCTACCGCCACGAGCCGACGAGCCGCTGCTACAGCAAGAGCCTGTTGAGCGAGCACTCTCCTCGCGCCTGAAACGGGACCGGGGGCTGAGTCGCGGCACACCAGAGACCGAGGCGCGGGGAACCGAGGCGCGGGGAACCGGGGAGCCTATGCCGGCTGCTCCCGTCGGAGGCGGGCGCCGGCGAGCATCGCGGTGACGCCGAGCAGCAGCCAGGCGAGAAGCACGGCCAGCGGGAAGCCCGCCGCGTTGCCCTCGAAGAACGCGACCGAGCGCAGCAGGCTCGCCCCCGCGCCCGTCGGCAGCCACTGGCCGATCATCCCGACCGGCTCGGGCAGCATCTCGGGCGCCGAGGCGGCGCCGGACCACGGGTTGCCCAGCATCATCAGCAGCAGCGCCCCGACCCCGATCCCCGCCTGGCCCAGCAGCGCGGCGAGGCCCGCCACCGTCGCGCCGCCCGTGAACACCATGAGCGCCAACGTGCCCGCCAGCTGCCACCAGTCGCCGGCCAACACCTCCAGCCAGCCGTGGGTGAGCACGGTCGCCATCAGTCCGCCCAGCGCGGCGGCGCCGGTCAGCGCGAGCAGCGCCCGACCGCCGCGCAGCCCGGTCAGGACGACCAGGGCGCCGGCGGCGATCCCCGCCAGCACCAGCGGCAGCAGGCTGGCGCCGAACGCCGCGCCCCTCGGGTCTCCGGGCGGCGGCGGCACCACGTCGGTGACCTCGACCGAGGCCCCGGCCTGCGCCTCGGCCACGGTGACCAGCAGCTGCGCGACACCGGCGCCGCCCGCGCCCGCCGTCAGCACCTCCGGCGACCCCGTGCCGTCCACCACGAACGCGCCGTAGATCTCCCGCTGCTCGATGGCCCGCCGGGCGGCGTCGCCGTCGGGGTACTCCCGCACGTCGAAGGCGTCGCCCCGCTCCTCCAGCGCCTCGGCGACCTGCGCCGTCGCCTGGGCGGGGCCGGCCACGCCGACCGGCAGCTCGTGCGGCCCGCCCCGCGCGTTGGGCCAGAGAAACGCCCACAGCACGAAGCCGATCAGCAACGGAACGGCGACGATCACCCCGATCAACTTTCTGGCCGCGGGGCGACCGGGGGCGGGCTGACCGGGCTCGGAGGGCGCGGTGCGGGTGGGGGAAGGGGATGGTGGCGTGGTCACTCCGACCTCCGTGAGGCGCCAAAAAGAAGGATCGTTCGTTTTAGTCGAGCCCCACGGTGCGCCCGACGGCTTCCCCTTGTCAAGAAGGAATGTTCGTTTTAGGTTTCTCTCCCATGGCACGCGTTTCCCCGGAGCACCTCGCGGCGCGGCGGCAACAGATCCTGGACGGGGCCGCCCGCTGCTTCGCGCGTGACGGCTTCCACGGCACCTCGATGCAGGACGTGCTGCGGGAGACCGGGCTGTCGGCCGGCGCGGTGTACCGCTACTTCCCGAGCAAGGACGCGATCATCGGCGCGCTCGCCGCCAACGTGCTGGCCACGATCGGCCGCAGCTTCGAGCGCCTGGTCGAGTCCGCGCATCCGCCGCCGCCCGACGAGTTGCTCGCCCACGGCCTGCGGAAGGTGGGCGAGGAGCTGGGCTTCCCGCCCTCGATGGTGATCCAGGTGTGGGCGGAGACGCTGCGCAACCCGGAGCTGCGCGCCGTGTTCCAGGACGGGTTCGAGCACCTGCTCACGCTGTGGGCGCGGATCGTCGTCACCTACCAGCGCGAGGGCCGGATGCGCGCCGACGTCGCCCCCGAGGCGGTGGCGCGGGCGCTGGCGGCCAGCGTGCAGGGGTTCCTGCTCCAGCGCGGACTCTTCGGAGGGATCGAGGCGTCGGTCTTCACGGAGGGGATCAGGGGGCTGATGTCCTTCGACCACGGGGCGGACGGGCGGCCCGCGGAGGACGCGGGCGAGCACGACCGGGCCGGTTGAACGCGTGGGCCCGGCTCAGTCGCCGTCCCCGCCCGCGCCCGGCGGGGCGAACTCCGCGCGTAGCCGGCGGTCGAGCGCGAGGGAGACCTCGGCGTAGACCGCCTTCTTGACCAGTGGCCGGAGCCGTTCCAGCGTCTCGGTCAGCCGTTTGACCTCCTCCTCGCTGGGCGGTGCTCCGCGCTCCGCGCGCCCCTCGCCCAGCACCTCGGGCAGCACCTGGCGGCGCAGCACCTCGGTGAAGACCTCGGCCAACGCCTCGGCGTGCGCCCGCAGTTCCCGGCCGGCCGTCAGCAGGGTGGCGAGCGGGATGCCCTCCTTGACCAGCGCGGACGACGCGTCCAGCAGGTCGCGGCTGACATGGACCACGCTCTCCCCGCGCGGCAGGAGATAGCCGATCGCCATCGCCTCGGTGACGTTCTCCGGCGCGGTCTCGCCCGCGTAGTAGTCGGCCAACTCCCGCGCGCTCAGCGGGACCTGCTCCTCCTCGGCCCAGGGCAGCGGCTCGTGGACGCCGAGCAGCCGCGCGGTGCGGCCGGTGTCCTGGCCGGAGGCGAACGCGGCGAGGATCTCGGCGATGCCGCCCAGCGTGTGGCCGCGCGCCAGCAGCTCGGAGATGGTGCGCAGCCGCTCCAGGTGCTGGTCGTTGAACCAGGCGACCCGGCCCTCGCGGCGCGGTGGCGGCAGCAGCCGGCGCTCCCGGTAGAACCGCAGGGTGCGCGGGGTGATCCCGGCGGCCTCGGCCAACTCGTCCGCCCGGTACTCCCCGCCGCCCGCCACTTCCCGCCCTGCCGTCACGCGGTGAAGTCTAGGTGCACGCCCCCTACCGGCCGGTACCTTTCTGTCCTACCCTCCGAACGTGCCAGTGAATGCTGGCAGCTTTCCCGTGACGAACGGAGGCTCAACGATGGAGTCCGTGCGCGTCGCCGTGATCGGGGCGGGGTTCGGCGGGTTGGGCGCGGCGGTGCGGTTGCGGCGGATGGGCGTCACCGACTTCGTGGTGCTGGAGCGCGCCGGAGCGGTCGGCGGCACCTGGCGCGACAACACCTACCCCGGCTGCGCCTGCGACGTCCCCTCGCACCTGTACTCGTTCTCCTTCGCCCCCAACCCCCGCTGGCCGCGCAGCTTCTCCGGCCAGGAGGACATCCGCGCCTATCTGGAGTGGGTCACCGACACCTACGGCATCCGCCCGCACCTGCGGTTCGGCAACGAGCTGACCGCCGCCCGCTGGGACAGCGAGGAGCTGTGCTGGTGGATCGAGACGACGGCCGGGAGCTACCGCGCGCAGGTGCTGGTCTCGGCGACCGGTCCGCTCTCCGACCCCAGACTCCCCGACCTGCCCGGCCTGGAGACGTTCCCCGGCCGGGTCTTCCACTCCGCGCGCTGGGACCACGACTACCCGATACGCGGCAAGCGGGTCGCCGTCGTCGGCACCGGCGCCTCCGCGATCCAGTTCGTGCCCGCGATCGAGCGGCAGGTCAACCAGCTCACCGTCTTCCAGCGGACCCCGCCCTGGCTGCTGCCCCGGATGGACCGCAGGACCAGCGGCGCCGAGCGCTGGCTCCACGAGCGGCTGCCCGTCACCGGCGCGGCCCGCAGGCAACTGCTGTGGGGGATACGGGAGTTGCAGGTGGACGCGTTCGCCAGGCACCCGAAGGGGATGCGGGTCGTCGAGCAGCTTGCCCGCCTCCACCTGCGGCGTTCCGTGCGCGACCCCGCGTTCCGCCGCCGGCTGACGCCCGACTACCGCATCGGCTGCAAGCGCATCCTGCTCTCCAACGACTGGTATCCCGCGCTGACCAAGCCGCACGTCAGGGTCGTCGACTCCGGGCTGGCCGAGGTGCGCGGCTCCACCCTGATCGCGCGCGACGGCCGACGGGTGGAGGCCGACGCGCTCGTCATGGGCACCGGCTTCCAGATCAGCGACCTGCCGATCGCCCACCGCGTCAAGGGAGTCGACGGCACCACGCTCGCCGAGGAGTGGCGCGACGGGATGGCCGCGCTGCGCGGCACCACCGCGCCCGGCTTCCCCAACTTCCTCACCGTCATCGGCCCCAACACCGGCCTCGGCAACTCCTCCATGATCCTGATGATCGAGGCCCAACTCTCCTATCTGGAGGACTATCTGGGCCGCCTCGACGCCCTCGCCGACCGCGAGCGCGGCCCCGCCGCGCTGGTGCCGCGCCGGTCCGCCGTCGCCACCTGGAACGAACGACTCCAGCGCCGGCTGTCCCGCTCCGTCTGGAACACCGGCGGCTGCGACAGCTGGTACCTGGACGCCTCCGGGCGGAACACCACCGTCTGGCCCGGCACCACGGGCGAGTTCCGCCGGGTCACCGACCACGTCGAACTCGCCGAATACGAGGTGCTGCGCCATGGCTGAAGACGTCCGACGACTCCAGGTCACCTCCACGGGCGGCGCCCGCCTCCACACCGAGATCAGCGGCCCGGACGACGCGCCGACCGTGGTCCTGGTGCACGGCTGGACCTGCGACACCACCTTCTGGCACCCCGTCGCCCGCCAACTCCGCGCGGAGGGACACCGCGTCGTCGCCTACGACCAGCGCGGACACGGCGACTCCCGGCCCACGCCCGGCAGTTGCTCGGTCGAGGCGCTCGCCGACGACCTGTGCGCGGTGCTGGAGGCCACCCTCGACGAGGGGCGACGCGCCGTGCTCTGCGGCCACTCGATGGGCGCCATGACGGTCTTCGCCGCCGCCGACCGCCCCGAGCTGCGGGAACGCGCCGCCGCCGCGCTGCTGTGCAGCACCGGGACCGACCGCCTCGCGGGCGAGTCCACCGTGCTGCCACTGCGTCCCGGCGGCTGGCGGGACCGCGCCCACCGCGCGTTCCTGCGGACCCGGCTGCCCTACGGGCCGCTCACCCCGCTCTCCCGGCGGATCATCCGCCACATCACCCTCGGCCCCGGCGCCACCCCGGGGCAGCTGGAGGGCGTCGCGCGGATGGTCAACGCCTGCCCGCGCCGCGCCCGCGCCGAGTGGGGGGCCGTGCTCGCCTCGCTCGACCTCTCCGCGCACGTTCCCCGACTCGACCTGCCCGTCGCCGTGTTGCAGGGCACCGCCGACCGGCTCACCCCGCCGGTGCACGCCCACCGCATCCACGGCCGGCTCAGCCGCCCCGCCGGCTTCACCGAACTGCCGGGCGTCGGGCACATGACACCCGTCGAGGCACCCGACACCGTGGCCGAGACGCTCGGCAAGCTGGCGAAGGAGTACCTGTGAGTGGATTTCCCCGTCGCCGGCGCCCGCTCGCGGGGCAGGTGGTCGTCGTCACCGGCGCCGCGCGCGGCATCGGCGCCGAGCTGGCCGACATGCTCGCCGGGCGCGGCGCCCGCCTCGCGCTCGTCGGACTCGAACCCGACCGGCTCGCCGGGGTCGCCCGGAACCTGCCGGGGGAGGCCGCGCACTGGGCGGCCGACGTCACCGACGCCGACGCGATGCGCCGGGTCGCCGACGAGATACGGGCGCACTACGGCCGGGTGGACACCGTGGTCGCCAACGCCGGCGTCGCCACCGGGGGGCCGTTCGCCGAGAGCCCCGAGGACGTCTGGCGCCGGGTGATCGAGGTCAACCTGCTCGGCTCGGCCACCACCTGCCGCGCCTTCCTGCCGGCGCTGCGCGACAGCCGCGGCTACTACCTCCAGATCGCCTCGTTCGCGGCGATCACCCCCGCACCGCTGATGACCGCCTACTGTGCCTCGAAGTCCGGTGTGGAGGCGTTCGCGCACAGTCTGCGAGCCGAGGTCGCCGCGGACGGCGTGCGGGTCGGCGTCGGCTATCTCAGCTGGACCGACACCGACATGGTGCGCGGCGCCGACGAGGACAAGCAACTGGCCGCGATGCGCCGCAAGTTGCCCTTCCCCGCCAATCTCACCCACCCGCTGGCCCCCGCGGTCGCCCGGCTCGCCGCCGGCATCGAACGCCGCGCGGTCCACATCTACGCCCAGCGCTGGCTGCGCGCGGCCGTGCCGGTGCGCGGCGCGCTGCCCGCGGTGGTGGGCGGGCGCCTCGCGCAGCGGCGGCTGCGGGCGCTCGGCCCCGGGACCGGCCACCGCGGCCTGGTCGGCCCCGGCGGTCGCGCCGCCGGCTGAGGCCGGACGGCACGGCGCGGCGCCCCGTCCCGGCCAGGGGGCCGGGACGGGGCGCCGCGCGGGGGGCCGCCGACGAGCGGCGGCCCCCCGCGTTCACCGGGACGGAGCGAGCGGGCTCAGTCGCCCCGGCTCACTTGTCCTGGCCGTACTGCTTGGCGCGGTCGGCGGCCTTCTGGGCCTTGTCCTTGGCCTTGTCCATCGGGCTGTCGCCCTGGCCGCCCTTGTCGCCCTTGCGCTCCTTGGACTGCTCCTTGCCCTTGTCCATGGCGTCCTTGGCGCGGTCCTGGAGTTCGTGGGCCTTGTCCTTGAACTGGTCCGAGATGCCCATGTGCTGCCACTCCTCGCAGAGAAGACGGATTGGCCTGTCACGGGAACAAGCGGGTCAAAACCACCGTCCCGCATCCAGCGTCACACGGACCCGCCGTCCTCGCACTCCCGCACCGGCGCCGCCGTCCTCGGCGGCAGCGGGGGGCGGCCCCGGTCCGGAACCCGCTGGTAGCCGGGCGGCCGGGCCGCCGGATGGCGTTCCAACAGGTCGAGCGCGACCCGCACCGCCGTGTCCAGCACCACGGAACGCCCCTCCGCCCAGTCCAGCGGCGTGCGCAGCGCCTCGATGTCCGGCGCGACGCCGTGGTTCTCCACGTCCCAGCCGTAGGCGTCGAACCACGCGGCGTTCATCGGCACCGTGATGTCCGTGCCGTCCCCGAGCCGGTGCTCCCCGGTGATCCCGACGACCCCGCCCCAGGTCCGCGACCCCACCACGGGCCCGATCCCCAGCAGCCGGAACGCCGCCGTGATCATGTCCCCGTCGGAGGAGGTCGCCTCGTCCGCGACCGCGACGACCGGGCCCCTCGGCGCGTTCGAGGTGTACGAGACGGGCTGGGCGTTGCGCGTCAGGTCCCAGCCGAGGATGGTGCGGCTCAGCTTCTCCACCACCAGCTCGCTGATGTGGCCGCCCGCGTTGCCCCGGACGTCCACGATCAGCGCCTCGCGGTCGAACTCGCGCCGCAGGTCCCGGTTGAACTGCGCCCAGCCGGAGCCGCCCATGTCCGGGATGTGCACATAGCCGCAGCGGCCGGCGCTCAACTCCCGCACCAGCTCACGCCGCCGGGCCACCCAGTCCTGGTACCGCAGCTGCCGGTCGTCGACCAGCGGCACCACGGCCACCCTCCGCCGGCGGCCCGACCCGTCGGCGAAGGTCAGCTCCACGCTGGTGCCGCCCGTGCCGGCGAGCAGCGGCCACGGGCCGGCCGCCGCGTCCACCGGCCGCCCCCCGACATGGGTCAGCACCGCGCCCTCCCGCACCCCGGTGCCGGCCAGCGGGGAACGCGCCTTGGAGTCCGACGAGTCGCCGGGCAGCACGCGCGCCAGCTGCCACCCCGAACCGTCCTTCGTCCGGCAGAAGTTGGCGCCCAGCAGCCCCTGGGGCCTGTGGTACTGCCACGGCCCCTCGTTGAGCCGCCCCGCGCTGACATAGGCGTGCGAGGTGCCCAGCTCGCCCATCGTCTCGGTCAGCAGGTCCGCGAACTCGTCCGGGCTCGCGACCCGTTCCACCAGCGGGCGGTACTGGTCGAGCACCGCGGACCAGTCGATGCCGCACATCCCGGGGTCCCAGAAGAAGTCCCGCACCAGCCGGCCCGCCTCGTCGAACGACTGCCGCCACTCGGCCGCCGGCTCCGCGACATGCACGATCCGCCGCAGGTCGATCCTGACCGCCGAGTCGCTGTCCGTGGAGTCCGTCGCGGAGACCACCGACAGGTCCTGCTCCTCGCTGACCACCAGCCGGGTCCCGTCCCCGCTGGGAGCGAACCAGTCGACGCCGTCGGCGAGTTCGCTCCGCTTCGCCTTGGCCAGGTCGAAGTGCTCCAGCGTCGGCTTGCCCGACGTGTTGTCCGGGTTGAGGAACGTCTCGCCGAGCGCCCCGGAGATCGGCCACCGCAGCCACACCAGTCCGCCGCCGCTGACCGGGTACAGCGAGGAGTACTTCGAGGCGGCGACGGGGAACGGCGTGACCCGGCTTCCCAGCCCCTCGACCTCCACGGTCACCCGCCCCTCGGCCCCTGCCTCCCCGACGTCGCCCGCCGTCTCGTCCGGGTCCAACCCACCGGCGGCCGGCCGCCCCTCGGGCGTGATGGCGAACGGGGACCTGGTCGCCGAGGAGAGCGGAACGAGATAAGGGCGGCAGCCCAACGGGAACGACATCCCGCCGGTGTGCACGTCGTAGACCGGGTCGAAGCCGCGCCAGGAGAGAAAGGCGAGAAACCGCCCGTCGGAGGTGAAGACCGGCTCCTCGTCCTCGAACCGGCCGTCGGTGACCTCCACCACGGTCGGGGTCTCACCGCCCAGCTCGGCGATCCGGATCTGGCTCAACGACCGCCCGATGCCCGGGTGCGCCCAGGCCAGCCAGCGGGAGTCGGGCGAGAACGCGAGGTCGCGGACGGGCCCGTTGACCGACCGCGCGACCTCCGTCACCCGCGGCAGCAACGCCTGCCCCGCCGCCTCGGCGGGGTCCGAGAGAGGCTCCTCCTCCCGGACGTCCCCGCCGGTCGCGGTCGCGGTCTCGGTCTCGGTCGCGGTTTCGGTGCCGGCGCCAGCACCGGGCCCGGCCTTGGCCTCGGCCTCGGTCTTGGCCTTGGTTCCGGTGCCGGGACAGGTCTCGGCTTTGGCCTTGGTTCCGGGCCCGGTCTCGGTCTCGGTCTCACCGCCGGTCTCGGTCGCGATTCCGGATCCGGTCCCAGGCCCGGTCTCGGTCTCACTGCTGGTCTCGGTCGCGGTTCCGGGCCCGGCGCCGGGCCCGGAACGGGTTCCGGTTTCCGTTCGGGTCTCGACGGCGGCATCGGCATCACCCTCGCCCCCGACTTCCGCATCCTTCTCGGCCCCAACCTCGCCCTCGGCGTCGACCCCGGCCCCAACCTCGCCCTCGGCCGCGAGGCCGCTCCCGTCCTCGCCGGAGGCGTCCGCGCCCCCGTCGGCCTCGGCCGCGAGGCCGACCCCGCCCCCCTCGCCGGAGGCGTCCGCGCCCCCGTCGTCCGGCAGCCGCACCAGCAGCAGCCGCCCGTCGTGGGTCGCGACGGCGAGGCCCGTCCCGTCCGGGGTCGCCACCAACTCCCGCACCCGGCCCAGCGGCCCGGTGGCCAGCCGCACCGGCTCGCGACCTCCGCTGACGCGCGGGAGGTGGGCGACCTCGATGGCGTCCTCGCCGTCGGCGTCCGTGAGGTAGGCGATGCGGCCCGAGTCGCCCAGCATCTCCGGCAGCCGCACCCGCACGCCGGGAGCCTCGGCCAGCGCGCGCGCCGGCCCGTCCCGGTGCGTCAGCCAGTACAGGCCGCCCCGCACACAGATCGCGCTGGCCCGCCCGGTGGTGTCCACCGTCAGCGACTCCACGTGGCTCGGCGTGTGCACCTGGTACGGCCGGCGCCCGGTGCGGGCTCCGCCCAGCCGCAGCGGCAGCCGGCGCGGGACGGAGCCGGGGCCCAGGTCCTCCAGGAGCCACAGCTCGCCAGCGCACTGGTAGACCACCCGGTGCCCGTCCGTCGACGCGTGCCGTGCGTAGAACGCGTCGTGGTCGGTGTGGCGCCACAGCTGGCTGCCGTCGGGGAGGCAGGAGTAGAGGTTGCCGACGCCCTCGTGGTCGGAGAGGAACGCGATCCGGTCGCCGACGTACATCGGGCTGTTCAACTGCCCACCGAGGTCGGCCAACAGCCGTTCGCCGTGGTGCCAGAGGCGTCCCGTCCCGCCGCCCCGGTAGCGCTTCCAGTCCGCCGGGTCGTGGGAGGCGGCGCCGGTCAGCAGCAGGGTCTGCCGCTCCCCGCCGTGCCCCCGGACCGCGAGGTCCGAGACCGGCCCCCAGGGCAGCTCCTCGCCGGGCCCGCCGGCCGTCGGCACCGTGTAGGCGCGGGCGAAGTGGGAGAACGGCTGCTGGTGGGAGCCGACGGCCAGGATCCTGCTCTGCCCCGAGTCGTCGGGCGGCGTCCACCCGCGGACGCGGGTGTCGTAGGAGGCCCAGTGCGTCAGCTGGCTGACCGGGCCCCCGTCGACCGGGGCGAGGTGGATCTCGGGGTCGAGCGTGCGCCAGCTGGTGAACGCGATGTGGCGTCCGTCCGGGGAGAACCTCGGCGGCCCCAGCCGGGTACGATCGACGGTGAGTCGCCAGGCCCGGTCCTTCACCGTGTGGCCTGGGCCTGCGGAGGGCAACGGAGCCAGCCACAGATCGTCTTCGGCGACAAAGCACAACAGGTCACCGTGGAGATGCGGAAATCTCAGATACCCGTCGGGACTCGGAGCCGAGGTCTCCGGTCGCGGGCGCGGCGGTGCGTCAGATGAGTTCGGTTCGTCGCTCACCCTCCCATGCTTCGGGTCACGGAAAGCAGCGGCAAGTCACAAAGCGGCACGAAAAGTGATTCGCATCACAAGCTCGTGCCGGGCTCATCCTCAACGGGCTGTGCTGCGTCTCGTGACATGAGCTGACTCATCTGGTAATCGATCCACGACACCCGGACAGGAGAACCTGCCCCGTGGCTACGTTCTTGTACAAACTCGGACGCCTGAGCTTCCGGCGCCGCTGGTGGGTGGCGCTGCTGTGGCTCGCGCTCCTCTTCGGTATCAGCGGAGTCGCGGCGTCGGCGGGGACACCGCCGGAAGACGACTTCGCGCTCCCCGGCACGGAGGCCCAGGAGGCCTTCGATGTCATGGAGGAGCAGTTCCCGCAGGCCAACGCGGAAAACCTCGAATCGCGCGTGGTCTTCCAGACCCCCGACGGTTCCTCGCTGCTGGATTCCTCGGAGTACCAGTCCGCGATCGCCGACGTGCGGGGCGAGCTGGAGCAGGGCGACCTGGTCGCCTCGGTGACCGACCCGTTCGCGCCCGAGTCCGGCTCGGTCAGCGCGGAGGGCGACACCGCCTACCTGTCGGTCTCGTACGACGCGACCTGGGCCGACATCACGCCCGAGATGCGCGACCAGCTGATCGACGCGATGGACACCGGGCGTGACGCCGGGCTGACCGTCGAGGCCGACGGCGAGGTCGCGATGGGCGAGATGGAGATGGGCGGCGGTGAGGTCATCGGCATCGTGGTGGCCGCCATCGTGCTGATCATCACCTTCGGTTCGCTGGTCGCCGCCGGTCTGCCGCTGCTGACCGCGCTGGTCGGCGTCGGTGTCGCGATGATGGGCATCGCCGCGCTGAGCAGCACGCTCGGCCTGTCGGAGACCACCGGCATCCTGGCGATGATGATCGGCCTCGCGGTCGGCATCGACTACGCGCTCTTCATCGCCTCGCGTTACCGAGCCGAGCTGGTCGAGGGCCACAGCCGGGAGGAGGCCGCCGGCCGCGCCGTCGGCACCGCCGGCTCCGCCGTCGTCTTCGCCGGCCTGACGGTGATCATCGCGCTCGCCGGCCTCGCCGTGGTCAACGTCCCGCTGCTCACCAAGATGGGCTTCGCCGCCGCCGGCGCCGTCGCCGTCGCCGTGGTGCTGGCCCTGACGCTGGTCCCCGCCGCGCTCGGCATCGTCGGGAAGCGGATCTTCGGCCGCAAGCTGCGCAAGCAGAACCCGGAGACCGGCGTTCCCCACTCGCTGAACAAGCCGGGCCGGGAGAACGGCGGCACCCGCTGGGCCCGCGCCGTGCTCCGTCGCCCCGCGCTGGTGCTGGCCGCCTCCGTGGTGGGTCTCGGCGTGCTGGCCGTCCCGGTGGCCAGCATGGAGCAGGGCCTCCCGGACAACGGCACCCAGCCCGAGGACACCACGCTGCGCAAGTCCTACGACCTGCTGAGCGAGGGCTTCGGGGCGGGCTTCAACGGCCCGCTGATGATGGTGATCGAGAGCGAGAACGCCGAGCAGGTCGCCAGCGACGTCTCCGAGCGGATCGGCGGGATGGAGGAGATCCTCGCGACCGCGCCGCCCAACGTGAACCCGGAGGGCACCGTCGCCACGGTGCTCGCCTTCCCGACCACCGGCCCCTCGGACCACGACACCACGGTCCTGGTCAACCACCTGCGGAACGACATAGCGCCGCAGATCGAGTCGGACACCGGCGCCAACGTGCTGGTCTCCGGCACCACCGCCGCCAACATCGACTTCTCCAAGGTCATGTCGGACGCGCTGGTGCCCTACCTGATCCTCGTGGTCGGCCTGGCGTTCGTGCTGCTGGTGCTGGTCTTCCGTTCGCTGGTCGTGCCGCTGAAGGCCGCCCTCGGCTTCCTGCTCTCGGTGCTCGCCGCCCTGGGTATCGTGGTCGCGATCTTCCAGTGGGGTTGGGCCGCCAGCCTGGTCGGTGTCGAGTCCACCGGGCCGATCATGAGCATGATGCCGATCTTCATGGTGGGTGTGATCTTCGGACTCGCCATGGACTACGAGGTGTTCCTGGTCACCCGCATGAGGGAGGCGTACGTCCACGGCGAGGACCCGCGCCAGGCCGTCGTCACCGGCTTCAACCTCAACGCCCGGGTGGTCACCGCCGCCGCGGCGATCATGATCAGCGTCTTCGCCGGCTTCGCCGTCACGGGCGGCGACGCCATGATCAAGATGATGGGCATCGGCCTCGCCGCGGCCGTCCTGCTGGACGCCTTCGTGGTCCGGATGACCATCGTCCCGGCCCTGCTCGGCCTGATCGGCGAGCGCGCCTGGGTCCTGCCCCGCTGGCTCGACCGCATCGTTCCCAACGTGGACGTGGAGGGCGAGTCGCTGGAGCGCTATCTGGAGGCCAACGGCAAGGGACGCGCCTCGCTGAGCAAGGAGCGCGAGCCCGCCGGGGTCAGCTGATCGAAGCGGCCGGGGACGGCCGTCGCACAACCCGGCTTTCGAGCCGCGACCGGGTGTCATGAGGGGCCCGGCGCGGGGACATCGTTCCCCGCGCCGGGCCCCTCAGTCGTGCGCCCCCGGCCGCGCCCCCGCCGCGCCCCCCGGGGTGGCCGGGACGTGTCGTCGACCCTTTGCCAGGGTCGGAGCGTGGGCTAGGGTTTCGGATTCCGTGCGGGGCGGCCGTGTCGACATGTCGGGAGGCGACTGGTGCGAGCGAACGCGTCCTGGCGACCCGCCCGTTCCCGTCCGTGGCCGGTCGTCGCGCTGGCCGCGCTGGCGCTCTGCTCCTGGGCACCGCCCGGCGCCGCCGCCGGGGGCGGCGCGGCGGAGTGCGCGCCCGAGATCGCGCCCGACACCGACGAGGGCGTTAACCGGCTGTTGACCCTGGTCCGCGAGACCCGCGTCGCCGGCGGCGGGGAGGCCGAGGTCGACCGGCTGCTGGCCGAGGTCGCCTGCCTCACCCCGGTCGGCGCACCGCGCGAGAGCGAGAGCGTTCCCCCGGCGGACGGGGTGGCCGTCACGCCACCCGAGGTCTACTCGATCGGCGAGGTCGACGGGCGGCAGCGCTGGCTGGCGCTGACCGAGTGGCGCTGGCACGACATCCCCGAGCACCCGATGAGGGGCGAACAGGCCGTCGCCACCTGGTTCGACGCCCGGGTGCGCCCGGTCCTCCAGGTCCTCCACCACTCCGGCGCCACCGACGCGTTCCCCAACGTCAGCCGCGAGGACGCCGCCGACGTCAACGGCAACGGCGTCGGCTTCCTCATCGACCCGGAGCGGAACGCCGAGGACATGAACGTCGCGCTCGGCAGCACCGCCCTGATCTTCGAGGCCGAGGGCTGCACCGCGCTCACCGCGCGCGGCGCCTTCGCCCACACCTGGAACGACACCGGCATCGACGCGCTGAGCGTCACGGCCACCGGGGTCGGCTACGAGTGGACCGCCCCGGTCGACCGCGCCCTCACCGTGAGCGGGCCGACCGAGGTCACCGTCTGCCCCTGACCCGGCGGGCGGGGCGGCTTCCGGCTACGGATCAGGGCGCCGCGGCCAGCACCTCGGCCACCACCGGGCCGGCGAACTCGCCGCCGTGGCCCGAGTTCGGCACCACGGCCGCCGCCGCCAGGTCGTCGCGGTAGGCGGTGAACCAGGCGTTGGGCTTCTCCTGGCCGTCCACCTCGGCCGAGCCGGTCTTGCCGCCGATGTCGCCGCTCAGCCCGGCCATCGCCTCGGCGGCCGTGCCGTTGGTCGCCGTCCGGTTCATCAGGGCGCGCAGCTGGTCGGCGTGGGGCAACGGGCCGTCGGTGGTAGCCAGTTCCAGCTCGGCGAAGTCCGCCGGCACCAGGTGCGGCTGGGCGAACGCGCCGTTCTTCACGGTCGCCGAGACGGACGCCATGGTCAGCGGGTTCATCCGCACCGCGCCCTGGCCGATCAGCTGGGCCGCCATCTGCGCCTGCTGCTCCACCGGCACCCGGCCGTCCATCGTGGTGGCGCCGGTCTGCCACTCCAGGCCGAGGCCGAAGTGGTTCCGCGCGTGCGCGCCCAGGTCGTCGTCAGCCAGCTCGGGTGCCTGGCTGATGAACGCGGTGTTGCAGGAACGGGCGAAGCTGTCGGCGAAGGTGCCGTTCTCGATCTCGAACTCGTCGAGGTTCTGGAACTCCCAGCCGCCGTGCTCGAAGAACTTCGGACACGGGTGCTTGGCGCCCGGGTCGGCCAGCCCCTGCTCCAGCAGCAGCGAGGCCGTCACGATCTTGAACGTGGAGCCGGGGGCGTAGCTGCCCTCCAGCGCTATGTCCGTGCCGTCCGGCTCGGCGTTGGCGATCGCGCGGATTGCGCCCGTGCTCGGCTGGATCGCGACCACGGAGCCCTGACCGGTGTCCGCGACGGCGGCCTCGGCCGCCTGCTGGAGCGCGGGGTCCAGCGTGGTCGGCACCTGCCCGGCGACCGGTTCGGCCAGTTCGAGCAGCGTCTCCACCGCTTCGCCCTCGGCGTCGGCGATGACCACGGCGCTGCCGGCGTCGCCGCCGGACTCCTCCGCGTACCGTTCGCGCATCTCGTTGAGCACCGGGACCAGGCCGGGGTACTCCTCGGCGGTCAACTCGCTGCCGTCCTCGGCCAGCACCTCGACCGGCGGCAACTCGCCGCGCGGGCCGATCTGGAGGGACTGGCCCTCGGTCAACAGCGGATGCACCACGGCCGGGGCCCAGTCGACCAGGACCTCCCCGCTCTCCTCGTCCCGCACCACGGCCAACTCGGAGGCGTAGCCCAGCTCCTGGACCTGCTCGTCGTGGGTGACCTCGTAGGCCACCTCGTAGGCGACGGCGGTGTCGTCCACCGCCCCCGGCTCCAGCGCCAGCGCGCCGACCGCGTCGTTCTCCGTCAGCACGGCCAACGCGGCGAGCGCCGCCTCCGGGTCGTCGGTCAGCTCGGCCGCGGCCTCGGTGTCGCCGTCCGCCCAGGCGGTCAGGAAGGCGCCCGCGGTCTCGGTGGTCTCCTCCTCGGTCGGCGGGCCCGAGGGGACCTCCTCGGACGGCTTGTCGTCGTCGCGCTCCGCGACCGTGTCCGAACCGCCGTCGCCCTCGTCGTTGTTGAGAAGGCTGTAGGCCCCGAAACCGGCCAGTGTCGCGACGGTGACACAGACGCCGCCGAGCACCGCGAACCGTTGTTTCCTGTCCATCCCGAACCTGCCCCCTCGCGCGCCTCGACGCCCGGGTCAAACGGCGCCGCACGCCGTACCACCTGCGCGGACACCACCCATGTCATCCGCTCCCCGCAGCCTACCGGCTACCCGCCGTTAGCCCGACCGGATGAGGCCCGTGAGATCACGCCTATGCGGGGACGTGTCCTGGCCGTGTCCTTCGCGCCGCGCCGCGCGCCCTCACTGCTCGATGTGGTCGTCGCCGGGCCAGCCGACGATCAGGTCGTCGCCGCCGTCGCCGGTGATGTGGTCGTCCCCCGGGCCGCCGAAGAGCACATCGTCGCCCTCGCCGCCCGAGATGTGGTCGTCGCCCGTCCCGCCGTAGACGATGTCGTCGCCGTCCCAGCCCTCGATCATGTCGTCGCCGGGACCGCCGTGGAAGACCTCGTCGATGGGCTGCCCCATCAGGTGGTCGTCGCCCTCGCCACCGAAGAGCGCGCCGACGCCCATCAGCATGTCGTTGCCCTCGTCGCCGAAGACCAACTCGGCGGTGTGCGCGTGCAGTTCGTCGTCGCCGGCGCCGCCGCGCACCACCGTGACCGCGGGCTCGCTGGCCACGATCCCGTCATCGCCGTCCCCGAGCAGCACCCTGACGTCGTCGGCGCGGGCGTCGCCCACCGGCAACTCGCAGGCCACGAACAGGTCGTTGTCCGGCTCCGGGTGCGTGCAGTGCTCGCCCGCCGCGATCGGCACGGCGTCGGTGAAGCCGACGCGGCGCACCTCGTCGCCGGTGTCCATCGAGAAGACATGCAGGTCGTTGGCGCCCGGCCCGCCCTCGTAGACGATCCTGAGGCTGTGCCCCTCCCAGTCGGCGGCGACGGTCGCGCCTCCGTCGGCGCCCGCGTTCGCGGTCGCGGGGGCCGCGCCGAGCCCGGCGGTCACCAGGGCCAGCAGGGCCGCGGACGAGACGGGGACGAGCCGTGACCGCTGCATGGGCGTTTCCTCACTCCGGGGACCAGGGTTGTCGTGGGCATTACCGAAATGCCGCCGTCACTCTCCCGCACACGGCTCGTTCCGTCCACACCCCCGGCGCCAACACCCATGCGGCGGCGGGCAGTTCGGGTCAACCCCACCGAACGACTGCGGACGGCCGGATGGTGGGCGCCGCCCCGGGACGGCGAGACTGACCGCACGAGACCGCGCCGCCGAAGCCGTCCACCGGGCCGGCGCCGTCGGCGTCACCGCCGTGGCCGACCTCGTCGACCGCGCCCTCTGCGCGGAGTGAACCCGGGCCCGGCGCTATATCCAGGTCGGCAGCCACATCCGCGCGCGCCAGCCCTCGCGGGTGATCTCCTCGCCGGTGTAGATCGGATAGAAGTAGATGAAGTTCCACACGATCAGCAGCACCAGCACGCCCACCGTCACGATGCCGATCACCCGGCGCCGTTCCGAGCTGCCCGGGGGGCCGAGGAGGGCGCCGACGAGGAGGGCGACCGCCAGACAGAGGAACGGGCTCAGCACCACCGCGTAGAAGTAGAAGATGGTGCGCTCCTGGTAGAGCAGCCACGGCAGATAGCCGGCGGCCACCCCGCAGAGCAGCGCGCCCGCGCGCCAGTCGCGGCGCAGCAGCCAGCGCCAGAGCGCGTACGCCAGCGCCACGCACGCCGTCCACCACAGCAGCGGCGTCCCCAGCGCCAGCACCTCGCGGACGCAGCCGCCCCCTGAGCCGCAGACCGGGGACTCCGGGTCGCTCTCCACCAGCGGCTGTCCGTGGTCGGCCGAGACGTAGTAGTAGGTGACGGGCCGGGCGGCGACCAGCCAGCTGAACGGGTTGGACTCGTAGGGATGGCTCGACGTCAGCGCCACATGGAAGTCGTAGACCTCGAAGGTGTAGTGCCAGAGCGAGCGCAACGGCCCCGGAACCCAGGACCAGGAGCTGTCGGCGCCGGCCTCGTTGTGCCAGTTCCGGTAGTAGCCGCCCGAGGTGGCGAACCAGCCGACCCAGGAGACCAGATAGGTCACCAGCGCCACCGGCACCAGCGAGGTGAACGCCGGGAACGCGTCCCTGCGCAGCACCGTGCGGAAGGGGGCGCGCGCGCCGGCCGAGCGGCGCGCGCCCAGGTCCCACAACACCGCCATCAGGCCGAAGGCGGCGAGGACATAGAGCCCGTTCCACTTCGTGGCGCAGGCCAGCCCCAGGCAGACCCCGGCGGCCAGCCGCCACGGGCGCAGCCCGAGGCCGAGGCGTTCGGCGACCGACGGATCCGAACGCAGCAGCCCGTCGGACCCGGTGGGCAACGCGGCGGCCAGCCGCGCCCTGGCCGCGTCGCGGTCGATCAGCAGACAGCCGAACGCCGCCAACAGCCAGAACATCAGCACCAGATCGAGCAGCGCGGTGCGGCTCATCACGAAGTGCAGCCCGTCGACGGCCAGCAGCAGCCCGGCCAGGCAGCCGAGCGCCGTGGAGCGGAAGAGCCGGCGGCCGATGCGGCAGACCATCAGCACGGAGAGCGTGCCGAGGAGCGCGACCACGAACCGCCAGCCGAACGGCGTCAGCCCGAAGAACCACTCGCCGACGGCGATGGCCCACTTCCCGGCCGGCGGGTGCACCACGTAGGAGGCCGTGTCGCCGAGCGGCGTCGCGCCGTCGATGATCTGCTCGTCCGCCTTGTCCGACCAGTCCGTCTCGTAGCCGTGGTGGAGCAGCGACCAGGCGTCCTTGGCGTAGTACGTCTCGTCGAATATCACGGCGTCCGGGGAGCCGAGGTTCACGAAGCGCAGCACGCCCGCGAGAAGCGCGACCAGCAGCGGGCCGCCCCAGGCCATCGCCCTGGCCAGCCGCGCGGCGGCGGAGGCGGAGAAGCCGAGGTAGCGCCACATCCAGCTGCCCGGCTCCGGATAGCCGGGCACCAGACGTTCCCGCAGGTCGGCAGCGCGGGACGGCAGATAACCGAAGGCGCGCAGCCGACCGGCCCAGCCGGTGGGGTGCTCCGGTCGATCCGGCGGTGCGTCGGTGACGGTCTGGCTGCTCATCACGGGCCATCTTGGCATCCGGTGACCGGCGGCCCTCGGCGGATGGGTGAGGATGGGGGCGTGACGGGCACGGATGAGGGCGTTCTGGTACTGGCCGGCACCCCGATCGGCGAGGCGGGCGACGCCCCACCCCGGTTGGCGGCCGAGTTGGCGGAGGCCGACGTGGTGGCGGCGGAGGACACCCGCCGGCTGCGGCGGCTCGCCTCGACGCTGGGGGTGACGGTCGGCGGCCGGGTGGTCTCCTACTTCGAGGGCAACGAGGCCGCGCGCACCCCCGAACTGGCCGACGAACTCGCCGGCGGCGCACGGGTGCTGCTGGTCACCGACGCCGGGATGCCGTCGGTCTCCGACCCGGGCTACCGGCTGGTCGCCGCCGCCGTGGAACGCGGGGTGCGGGTGACGGCGGTGCCCGGGCCCTCGGCCGTGCTGACGGCGCTGGCCGTCTCGGGGCTGCCGGTGGACCGCTTCTGCTTCGAGGGGTTCCCGCCGCGCAAGCCGGGCGAACGGGCGGCGCGGCTGCGGGAGCTGGCGGACGAACGCCGCACCCTGGTCTTCTTCGAGTCCCCGCACCGGCTGGCCGCCTCGCTGACCGCGATGGCCGAGGCGCTGGGCGCGGAGCGGAACGCGGCGGTCTGCCGCGAGCTGACCAAGACATACGAGGAGGTGCGGCGCGGCCCCCTGGAGGAGCTGGCGCGCTGGGCGGAGCCCGGCGTGCGCGGCGAGATCACGGTGGTGGTCGCCGGCGCGGAGCCGGCTCGGCCGTCGGCCGAGCCGGCCGAGCTTGCGGAACGGGTCGCCGCGAGGGAGGCGGCGGGGCAGCGCCGCAAGGAGGCCATCGCGGAGGTGGCCAGGGAGGCCGGCGTACCGAAGCGGATCGTCTTCGACGCGGTGGTGGCGGCCAAGGGCTGACCGCCGGGGTGGGCCGACCACTCGCCTGCGGTGTCCCGGTGGGTTGTCGCCCGCGAGTCGTGGTGGCTTGGCCGTGGGCCTTCGCCGCGGTGTGCCCAGGGGCGCGGGTGACCGGCCGCCGGGGTGAGGCCGACCACTTACCGGTCGTGTCCGGGTGGGTTGTCGCCCGCGAGTCGTGGTGGCTTGGCCGTGGGCCTTCGCCACGGTGTACCCAGGGGCGCGGGGAACTGCGCGGGTAACCGGCTGCCGGGGTGAGGCCGACCACTTACCGGTCGTGTCCGGGTGGGTTGTCGCCCGCGGACCGCCGGAGGCACCCGCGCCCGTAGGATCGGGCCATGCCCAAGTCCGCCAAGGCGAAGGCCGCCGAGCATGTGCCGCCGCCGCTTCCCGAGCCGCTGGCCGTGCCGGTCGCCGACGCGCACACCCATCTCGACATGCAGTCGGGCACGGTCGAGGAGGCGCTGGAGAAGGCCGCCGCCGTCGGGGTGCCGCGCGTGGTGCAGATCGGCTGCGACGTGGCCCGCGCCCACTGGGCGGTGAAGGTCGCCGCCGAGCACCCCGACGCGATCTGGGCCGCCGTCGCGCTGCACCCCAACGAGGCCCCGCGCATCGAGGCCGAGGAGGGCCCGGCCGCGTTGGACGCCGCGCTCGCCGAGATCGCGGAGCTGGCCGCGTCGCCGCATGTCAGGGCGATCGGCGAGACGGGTCTCGACTACTACAGGACCGGCGAGGAGGGGGTGGCCGCGCAGCGGCGTTCGTTCCGCGCCCATCTGCGGCTGGCGAAGGAGCTGGACAAGGCGCTGGTGATCCACGACCGGGAGGCGCACGCCGACGTGTTGCGCCTGTTGAAGGAGGAGGGCGCGCCCCGGCGCACCGTCTTCCACTGCTACTCCGGCGACGCGGCGATGGCCGAGGTCTGCGCCGACGAGGGGTACTTCCTGTCGTTCGCCGGCAACGTCACCTTCCGCAGCGCCCAACCCCTGCGCGACGCCCTCGCCGTGGCGCCGCCCGAGCTGCTGCTGGTCGAGACGGACGCCCCGTTCCTCACGCCGGCGCCGTTCCGCGGCCGGCCCAACGCGCCCTATCTGATCCCGGTGACGCTGCGCGCGATGGCCGAGGTGAAGGGGATGGACGAGGCCGAGCTCGGCCGGCACGTCGCCGCCAACACCGAGCGGGTCTTCGGATGAGCGGCCGAAGCGGCACGAGCGGCACGAGCGGCACGAGCGGCGTGAGCGGCCGAAGCGGCGTGAGCGGCACGAGCGGCGTGAGCGGCGAGCCGACGGCGCTGCTCGGCCCGGCGGAGGTGCGCGAGCTGGCCGGCGCGCTCGGCGTGCGCCCCAGCAAGCAGCGCGGGCAGAACTTCGTGATCGACGCCAACACGGTGCGCCGGATCGTCCGTGCCGCCGCCGTGGACGCGGGTGACACGGTGCTGGAGATCGGTCCCGGGCTCGGCTCGTTGACGTTGGCGCTGCTGTCGGTCGCCGACCGGGTGGTCGCCGTCGAGATCGACGACACCCTGGCCGCCGCCCTGCCCGCCACGGTCGCCGCCCGGCTGCCCGAGCGCGTGGACCGCTTCCAGCTGGTCCACGCCGACGCGTTGGACGTGACCGAGCTGCCGGGCACGCCGCCCGCCGCGCTGGTGGCCAACCTGCCGTACAACGTGGCCGTTCCCGTGCTGCTGCATCTGCTGGCCACGTTCCCGAGCCTGGAGCGCGGGCTGGTGATGGTGCAGTCCGAGGTCGCCGACCGGCTGTGCGCGCCGCCGGGGTCGAAGGTCTACGGGGTGCCGTCGGTGAAGACCGCCTGGTACGCGGAGGCCCGCAGGGCCGGCGCGATCGGCCGCACCGTCTTCTGGCCGGCGCCCCGGGTGGACTCGGGGCTTGTGGCACTGGCCCGCCGCGAGCCGCCGTCGTCCACCGCCGGCCGCGAGGAGGTCTTCGCCGTGGTGGACGCGGCCTTCGCGCAGCGCCGCAAGACGCTGCGCGCCGCGCTCGCCGGCTGGGCCGGCTCGCCGGCCGCCGCCGAGGCCGCCTGCCGCGCCGCCGGCGTGGACCCCGCGGCACGGGGCGAGTCGTTGACCGTCGCCGACTACGCCAGGCTGGCCGAGCACCGCCCGCCGCCACCGGCCGGCTGACCCGCAGCCGGCACCGCAGCCGTCGCCCGTACCGCCCGCCGACGCCCAGGGAAACCCTCATGACCGCCGCGCCCTCCGTCACCGTCCGCGTGCCAGCCAAGGTCAACGTGCAGTTGACCGTGGGCCCGCCGCGCGCGGACGGCTTCCACGACCTGGCCAACGTCTTTCTCGCCGTCGCCCTGCACGACCTGGTCACCGCGACCGAGGCCGAGGAGCTCTCGGTCGGCTGTGTCGGCCCCGGCAGCGACCAGGTGCCGACGGACGACCGCAACCTGGCGGTGCGCGCGGCCAGGCTGCTGGCCGAGCACCACGGCCTCGCGCCGCGCGTCCGGCTGGACATCGTCAAGGACATCCCGGTGGCCGGCGGCATGGCCGGCGGAAGCGCCGACGCGGCCGGCGCGCTGCTGGCCTGCGACCGGCTCTGGGGCACCGCCACGCCGCGCGACGAACTGTTGGCGATCTGCGCCGAGTTGGGTTCCGACGTGCCGTTCAGCCTGGTCGGGGGCGCCGCGTTGGGTCGGGGCAGGGGCGAGAAGCTGACCGAGCTGCCGGTGGGCGGCGTCTTCCACTGGGTCTTCGCGCTGGCCGAAGGCGGCCTCTCCACGCCGGCCGTCTACCGCGAGTGCGACCGGCTGCGCGGCGACGCGCACGTGCCGCCGCCCGAGCCGGACCCGGCGCTGCTCGCCGCGTTGGCCGCCGGTGACGCCGCCGCCTTGGCGCCGGCGCTGGCCAACGACCTCCAGCCCGCCGCGCTCTCGCTGCGGCCCGCGCTCGCCGGGACCCTGGCCACCGGCAGGGCGGCGGGCGCGCTCGCGGGGCTGGTCTCGGGGTCGGGCCCCAGCTGCGCGTTCCTGACCGGGAGCGCGGAGGGCGCCGCGGCCGTCGCCGAGGCGCTGGCCGCCTCGGGGCACTGCCGCGCTGCCCGCGCGACGACGGGCCCCGCCGCCGGGGCGACTACCATCGACTCCCATGCCTGAACCGTCCAGGACCGCCCGCTCGGCGTCCTCAAGCAGCACCCCCCGGGGCACCAGGAACCTGGTCAACCTCGAAGCCATCAGCAAGGTCTACGGCACCCGCGCGCTGCTCGACGGCGTCTCCCTCGGGGTCAACGAGGGCGACCGCGTCGGCGTCGTGGGCCGCAACGGCGACGGCAAGACGACCCTGATCCGGCTGCTGGCCAGACAGGAGCCGCCGGACGACGGCCGCGTCACGCACTCCGGCGGGCTGCGGCTCGGGGTGCTCACCCAGCACGACTCGCTCGACCCGAAGGCCACCGTGCGCCAGGAGGTGCTCGGCGAGCTGGCCGACCACGAGTGGGCGGGCGACGCCCGGGTCCGCGACGTGCTCACCGGGCTCTTCGGGGGGCTGGACCTGCCGGGCTTCCCGCAGGGGCTGGAGACGGTGATCGGTCCGCTCTCCGGCGGGGAACGGCGGCGGATCGCGCTGGCCAGGCTGCTGATCGCCGAGCAGGACCTGATCGTGCTGGACGAGCCGACCAACCACCTCGACGTGGAGGGCATCTCCTGGCTCGCCGACCATCTCTCGCGCCGGCGTTCGGCGCTGGTGACGGTCACCCACGACCGCTGGTTCCTGGACCGGGTCTGCACCCGGATGTGGGACGTGCAGGGCGGCTCGGTCCACGGCTACGAGGGCGGCTACAGCGACTACGTCTTCGCCCGCGCCGAGCGCGAGCGGATCGCGGCGAGCGAGGAGACCAAGCGGCAGAACCTGGTCCGCAAGGAGCTGGCCTGGCTGCGGCGCGGCGCCCCGGCGCGCACCAGCAAGCCGAGGTTCCGGGTGGAGGCGGCCAACGACCTGATCGCCGACGTGCCGCCGCCGAGGGACAGCGCTGAGCTGATGGGCTTCGCCAGCGCGCGGCTCGGCAAGACGGTCTTCGACCTGGAGGACGTCACCGTCCGGGTGGGCGCCGAGGGCGACGGCGGGCGCACCCTGCTGTCCCGGCTCACCTGGCAGCTGGGGCCGGGCGACCGGGTCGGCCTGGTGGGCGTGAACGGCGCGGGCAAGACCTCGCTGCTGCGCGCGCTGGCCGAGACCGCGCGGGACGCCGAGTCCCCGCTGCTGACCGGGGGCCGGGTCACGGTGGGCAAGACGGTGCGGCTGGCCTACCTTTCCCAGGAGGTCGCCGAACTCGACCCGGCGCTGCGGGTGTTGCAGGCCGTGGAGAGCGTGCGCTCCCGCGTGGACCTGGGCAAGGGGCGGGAGATGACCGCCTCCCAGCTGTGCGAGCGGTTCGGCTTCGGCAAGGAGAAGCAGTGGACGCCCGTGGGCGACCTCTCCGGCGGCGAGCGGCGCCGGCTCCAGCTGCTGCGGCTGCTGATGGACGAGCCGAACGTGCTCTTCCTCGACGAGCCGACCAACGACCTGGACATCGAGACGCTGACCCAGCTGGAGGACCTGCTGGACGGCTGGCCCGGCACGCTGGTGGTGATCAGCCACGACCGCTTCTTCGTGGAGCGCACCACCGACCGCGTCTGGGCGCTGCTCGGGGACGCCAGTCTGCGGATGCTGCCGCGTGGGATCGACGAGTACCTCGAACGACGGGCGCGGCAGCGGGAGTCGGCGGCTGAGCCGGCCCGCGCCGCCGCCTCGGCCGCCCCGCCGGCGAAGCCGGCCCAGCTGTCCCGGGCGACCCAGAAGGAGATCCAGCGGATCGAGCGCCAACTCGACAAGCTGTCGGGCCAGGAATCGGCGCTGCACGGCGAGATGGCGGAGCACGCGACCGACTTCTCCCGGGTGGCCGAGCTGGACGCGAAGCTGAGGGAAATCTCCCAGGAGCGGGACCGCCTGGAAACCCGTTGGCTGGAGTTGGCCGAAGAAGGCTGAAGCGGTTCGTTCGCGTCGCGTCGACGCCTCCTTTTGATTGCGGGCCGGTCACGGGTATCGCGGAACCGCAACCGCATCGGGGACTGTCGGTGTCCGGTGATAGAAAGAGGAACCGTGCGCGACCGCTCCGTTCGCGGTCTTCTCAGCGCAAGTCGGGCAGGATCGCCCGAAGTCGTACGTAACTGTCCGGCCCGGGGGGATCGATGTCTCAACCGCCACCACCACCGAACCAGCCGCCGGGCCCGCCCGGCGAGCGGCCCGAGCAGCCGCCGGCCGGGCCGGGCGGCTTCGGCCCTCCGGCGCCGCCGCCAGGCCCGCCGGGCGCCACCCCTTCCTACGGCACGCCGTCCGGCGCCGGGGGCGACCCGGGTACCCCGCCGTCCTCGCCCGCCGTTCCGCCGCAGGGCCAGCCGGGGCAGCCCGGTTACGGCTACCCGCAGACGCCCCCCGCCGGCGGCTACGGCTTCCCGCAGGGCGGAGCGGCGACGCCGCCCCCGCCCGCGGGGTACGGCTTTCCGCCCGGCGGTCCGGCGAGCCAGCAGCCCACGCTGGGCGGCGGCTTCGGCGCCGCGACCCCGCCGCAGGGGCCCTACGGCTCGCCGCCGACCGCCGGCGGCCAGGCCGGGTTCGGCGGCACCTACGGCGGGCCGGGCGCGACCTACGGCGGCCCCGCCGGCCCCGGCGGCACCCCGCCGCCGTCCGCCGGCCCGGGGGCCGGCGGCGGCAAGCGCCCGCCGCTCTGGATGATGGTGCTCGGCGTGGTGCTGGTGGTGCTGCTGGCCGGCGGCGGCACGTACTTCTTCGTCTTCGCCGGCGACGACAAGGAGACGACGGCCAACCGCGACGCGGACGGCGGTGAGGACGGCGAGGGCGAGGGCGAGGACGGGGACGGCGGCGGGGGGTCGCTTCCGAGCGAGCCCATCGAGTCGTCCCTGGCCTGGGAGGTCCCGCCGCTGGAGGTCGGCGAGGGCGACAACCTCGTCCGCTCCGGCGGCGCCTGGTTCACCGACGACGCCCTGGTGCGCGTCCTGGGGAACGACCTGGTCTCCTACGACCTCGCCACCGGCCAGGAGAACTGGACGCTTCCCTTCGAGCTGTCCGGCGGCGACTGCAACGCCTCGGCCAACGTCGACGAGAACCGCATCGCGATCCTCCAGGGCCGCGACTGCGAGGTCATCTCCGTGGTGGACATCGCGGCCGGCGAGGAGATCGCCAGCATCCCGTTGAACAACTCGATCACCCCCGGCCGTCACGAGCGCCCGGCGATCCTCGGCGACACGGTCGCCGTGGGCTGGGGCATCGGCGGCGGGCTCTACCAGATCTCGACCGGCGAGCAGCTGTTCGTCTCCTCGTCCGAGGGCGGGAACGAGTGCGTGGAGAACGCGTACATGGTGGTGGACCAGCAGTTCATCTCGCGGGTGGAGTGCGGCCTGTTCGGCGACGGGGGCGGCAGGGTCCGCGCCACCAACGAGGAGGGCGACCCCAGCTGGGAGTGGGAGTTCACCGACTTCGAGGGCGAGCCGATGGACGTGCGTTCCGTCCTCTCGGTCGAGCCGCTGACCCTGGTGGTCGACGTCGGTGAGAGCCTGAGCGACTCCTCGGAGAAGATCGTCGTGATCAACGAGGACCGCACGGAGATAGAGCACGTCCTCGACTACGACATCGACCGCTACCTCCAGCCCTGCGAGGGCCAGGCGTTCCCGTCCTGCCCGCTGGGTGTCGTCCACGAGGACTACCTCTATCTCGCCACCGGCAACATCGGCGGGGACAACGCGGTGGTCGCCTTCAACCTGACCACGGGGCAGGCCGAGTACGAGGCGCCGGCGATCAACGGCGGGCAGGTCCGTCCCTTCGCCGAGCAGGACGGCAAGATCCTCGCCTACCAGCCGGCCACCTCGGAGCTGGAGGGCATGGTGGTCGCCCTCGATCCGGCGGCGGAGGAGCTGTCGCCGGTGATGGCCCTGGACCGGACGGCGCTCCCGAAGGAGTACGGGATGATGGGAAGCGGTCTCTTCGCCGCCGACAGTCTCCCGATGTGGCACGAGAACACCCTGGTCCTCAACGACCGTGTGGTGTACGAGGATGAGGATTCGCCCCCCTCGGTGCTCGCCTATCGGTGAGCAGCGTCGCGTGACGGTGTCCGGCCGTGCGGGCGCGTGAGGCGCCGGCGCGGGCGGACACCGGGGACCCGGAGCCGGCCAGGGGAGGGGCGAGGATGACGCTCAGGGTGGTGGTGGTCGACGACCGCAGGCTGGTCGCCGAGGTGCTGGCCTCGGCGCTGCGGGTGCGTGGCCACCGCGTGCTGGGGGCCGCTTCCCCGGCGGCGCGGGCGGTGGAGCTGGTGTCCGCCAAGCAGCCCGAGGTCTGTCTCTTCGGCTGCGCCGACCCGGAGGCGCCCGACGCGCTGGCGCCGGTGGGGCGGTTGGGCCGGGAGTTCCCGCGCTGTGCCGTGGTCGTGCTCGGCCCGGTGCCGAGCCCGCTGGGTGTGGCCGCCGCCTTCGCGGCGGGGGCGCGGGGCTATGTCCGGCAGGACGAGCGGATCGAGGGCGTGGAGCGGGCGCTCGCCCGCGCGCGGTCCGGGGAGACGGCGGTGGCGCCGCAGCTGCTGCGGGACGCGTTCGCCGAGCTGCTCGACCCGCGGGACGGCACGCACGCCGAGGGCGCCCGGCTGGCCGGGCTGCTCACCGAGCGGGAGGCCGACGTGCTGGCCAGGATCGTCGAGGGCGAGGACACCCGCCGGATAGCTGCCGGCCTGGGCGTCGCCCCCAGCACGGCGCGCACCCATGTCCAGCGTCTGCTCACCAAGTTGGGCACGGCCTCCCGGCTGGAGGCCGCGGCGCTGGCCGTCCGCACCGGTCTGCTCGACCAGCTCGCGACCCGCGCCCCCGAGCGGCCCTGAGGCCCGTCCGCGGACCCGTTCCGTCCGCCGTCACGGCATTGACGCGAAGCTGTGCTCCCCTGCATTCTTATGTTGGATTCTGTTGGGGAGTGCGCTGACTGCGTGGGATGGCGAGGCAAGAGCGGATGCTGCGATGGACCGGGGCGAACGCCGAGGTGCGGAAGACGTCGACTCTTCTGGCCGACGGCCGTGAGCTGATCTACTACGACGCCGCCGGGGACGCCGACCGTTCGGCCGTCGACCGCAGACCGTTGCCCAAGACCACCTCCAGCTCGGAGATCCGCTACAACGCGCTGCTCGGCGAGCGCGTCGGCTACGCCGCGCACCGCCAGTCCCGCACCTACCACCCGCCGGCCGACCAGTGCCCGCTCTGCCCCTCGGCCGGCGAGCGGCTCAGCGAGATACCGTCCGACTCCTACGAGGTGGCGGTCTTCGAGAACCGCTTCCCCTCCTTCGGCGGCGACCAGGGCCGTTGCGAGGTGGTCTGCTTCACCTCCGACCACGGAGCCTCGTTCGCCGACCTCACCGAGGAGCAGGCCGCGCTGGTGCTCAGCGCCTGGACCGACAGGACCGACGAGCTGTCCCGGCTGCCCGGCGTCAAGCAGATCTACTGCTTCGAGAACCGGGGCGCCGAGATCGGCGTCACCCTCGCCCACCCGCACGGCCAGATCTACGGCTACCCGTTCGTCACCCCCTTCACCGAGCGGATGACGGCCGCCGTCGCCGAGCACAAGCGGCGCACCGGCGGGAACCTCTTCGACGAGCAGGTCGCCGCCGAACGCGCCGACGGCAGCCGCGTGGTGCTCCAGACCCCGCACTGGATCGCGTTCGTCCCGCACGCCGCCCGCTGGCCCTACGAGGTCCACCTCTACCCGGCCCGCCGGGTGGCCGACCTGCGGGAGCTGGACGACGCCGAGCGCGCCGAGTTCCCCGGGGCCTATCTGGAGCTGCTGCGCCGCTTCGACCGGCTCTTCGGCCCCGACGCCGGGCCGACCCCGTACATCTCCGGCTGGCACCAGGCGCCGTTCGAGGCGCCCGACCGGTCGGACTTCGCGCTCCACCTGGAGATCTTCACGATCAGGCGGAGCGCCGACAAGTTGAAGTTCCTGGCCGGCTCCGAGTCCGGCATGGGAGCGTTCGTCAGCGATGTCCTGCCGGAGGCGGCTGCCGCCCGGCTGCGAGAGGTGGCAAGCGAGTGAGGTATCTGGTCACGGGCGGAGCCGGCTATGTCGGCGGGGTGGTGGCCGCGCACCTGCTGGCCGCCGGCCACCGGGTGACGGTGCTGGACGACCTGTCGACGGGCTTCCGCGCGGGCGTGCCCGACGGCGCCGAGTTCGTCGAGGGCCGTGTGCAGGACGCCGCGAAGTGGTTGGACGGCTCCTTCGACGGCGTGCTGCACTTCGCCGCCTGCTCGCAGGTCGGCGAGTCCGTCGTGGACCCGGAGAAGTACTGGCGCAACAACGTCGGCGGCACCATCGAGCTGCTGTCGGCGATGCGCGCCGCCGGGGTGCGCACCCTCGTCTTCTCCTCGACCGCCGCCGTCTACGGCGAGCCCACGACCACCCCCATCACCGAGGACGCGCCCACCGCGCCCACCAACCCCTACGGCGCCACCAAACTCGCCGTCGACCAGATGCTCGCCGGCGAGTGCGCCGCCCACGGGCTGGCCGCCGTCTCGCTGCGCTACTTCAACGTGGCCGGCGCGCACGGCGCCCAGGGCGAGCGGCACGACCCGGAGAGCCATCTGATCCCCATCGTGCTCCAGGTCGCCCAGGGCCGCCGCGAGGCCATCTCCGTCTACGGCACCGACTACCCGACGGTCGACGGCACCTGCGTCCGCGACTACATCCACGTCGACGACCTGGCCGAGGCCCATCTGCTGGCGCTCGGCGCCGCGATCCCCGGCGAGCACCTGGTCTGCAACCTCGGCAACGGCAACGGCTTCTCCGTCCGCGAGGTCGTCGAGGCCGCCCGCGCGGTCACCGGCCACCCGATCCCCGAGGCCGAGGCCGGCCGCAGGGCCGGCGACCCGGCCGTGCTGGTCGCCTCGGCCGACCGCGCCAGGGAACGCCTCGGCTGGCGTCCCAGCCGCTCCGACCTCGCCGGAATCATCGCCGACGCCTGGGCGTTCGCCCAGCGAGAGGAGACGGGCGCATGACGGATCACCAGCGGGAGTTCGGCGTCGCCCCCGACGGCGCGTGGAGCGCCCCCGGCCGGGTCAACCTGATCGGCGAGCACACCGACTACAACGAGGGCTTCGTGCTGCCGCTGGCGCTGCCGCACTCGGCGGTCGCCACGGTCACCGCGCGCGCCGACCGGACGCTGCGGCTGCGCTCCAGGGACGTGGGCGACCGCGTCGTGGAGCTGAGCCTGGACCGGCTGGTCCCCGGCGAGGTGCCGGGCTGGGCCGCCTATCCGGCGGGCGTCGCCTGGGCGTTGGAGGGCGCGGGCCACCGGCTGCGGGGCGCCGACATCCACTTCGCCTCCGACGTGCCGACCGGCGCCGGGCTCTCCTCGTCCGCCGCGCTGGAGGTGGTCACCGCCCTCGCGTTCAGCGACCTGAACGAGCTGGGGCTGACCGCCCCCGAGCTGGCGCGGATCGGTCAGCTCGCGGAGAACGACTTCGTCGGGATGCCCTGCGGCATCCTCGACCAGATGGCGTCGGCGAGCTGCGTCGAGGGCCACGTGTTCCACCTGGACACCCGCGACCTGGGCGGCCGGCAGGTGCCGTTCGACATGGCGGCCGAGGGGCTGCGGCTGCTGGTCGTGGACACCCGCGTCAAGCACGCGCACGCCGACGGCGCCTACGGCAGGCGGCGCGCGGAGTGCGAGGCGGGCGCGGCGGCGCTCGGCGTGCCGTTCCTGCGCGACGTGCCGTTCGACGGCCTGGAGGCGGCGCTGGCGCGGATCGACGACGAGGCGGTGCGCCGCCGGGTGCGGCACGTGGTCACCGAGGACCGCCGGGTCGCGCGGGTCGTCGCGCTGCTGGACGCCGGCCGTGCCCGGGAGATCGGGCCGCTGCTGACCGAGGGGCACGTCTCGCTGCGGGACGACTTCGAGGTCTCCTGCCCCGAGTTGGACCTGGCCGTGGACACGGCCAACGCGGCCGGCGCGCTCGGTTCCCGGATGACCGGCGGCGGCTTCGGCGGCTCCGCCATCGCCCTGGTGCCCGAGGAGTCCGTCGCGGCGGTCGGCAAGGCGGTCACCGACGCCTTCGCCGGCGCCGGCCTCGCCGCGCCCCGGATCTTCGAGGCGATCCCCGCGCCGGGCGCACGCCGGCTGCCGGTGTGACGGCACCGACAGCAACGGTTCGGCGAAACGCCTTCCACCGCGAGGCGCCGGCCGTAGGCTGAGTCCAGCACCGGTGGGGGCCGGTGCGTTCAGGGGGCGAGACGGTGGGCGCGGCGCCGAGTCCGAGGAGGGACCCCGCGGCGGCGGCCGTGTGGTTCCACGCCCGGTGGACCGTGGCGTCGTGCCCGCCGAGCCGCCCCTTCGACTCGACCCCAGGGGCTTTCGGTGGACCGAATTCGCGTGCTGGTGGTGGACGAACACCGGATCTTCGCCGAGTCACTGGCCACCGCGCTCGCGGCCGAGGCGGACGTGGAGGCGGTGGCGCTCGGCGGTGTGCCGGCGGCCAGGGCGCTGCTGGAACGGACCCGGGCCGGCGGCGGGCGGCCGTTCGGCGTGCTGCTGTTGGACGCGGGGCTGGAGGGCGCCCTGGAGGCGACGGCCGAGGGGCCGGCGCTGTTGACCTGGGTGGCGGAGGCGCTGCCGGCCCTACGGACTGTCATGCTCGCGGCATCCGACGACCCGGCGGCGGCGGCCAGCGCGCTCACGCTCGACGCCAGGGGATGGGTCGCCAAGGACAGCTCGCTGGCCCGGCTGCTGCGGGTCATCAGGGGCGTGCTGCACGGCGAGACCCATCTGCCGCCCGCGCTGCTCACGGGGGTGCTCCGCGAACTCCAGGCGGACCGCAGGCACCGGGGCGAACGCGCGCGGCTGGTCGAGTCGCTGACGCCGCGCGAGCTGGAGGTGCTGCGCTGCATGTTGGCCGGCCTCGGCCGCAAGGCGGTGGCCGAACGGCTCTATCTCTCGCCGCACACGGTCAGGACCCACATGCAGAACGTCCTCGGCAAGCTCGGCGTCCACTCGACGCTGGCCGCCGTCGCGTTGGCCCGCCGGGCGGGTATCCCCCCGGCGGAGTGACTCCGTCGGTCGCGGATTAGTCGACTACGGAGCTTTGTGGCTGGGTGGGTTGTCGTCTGCACCCCGGTGTGTGGTTGCTCGCGCAGTTCCTCGCGCCCCTGTCACGCCGGTGGCGGTCTTGGGGGCGCGGGGAACTGCGCGGTGCATGGGTGGCGGGGGTCAGTCGACCACGGTGCCGTACCGGCGCGGTGGGTTGTCGGCGTGAGCCCGGTGTGTGGTTGCTCGCGCAGTTCCCCGCGCCCCTGTCACGCCGGTGGCGGTCTTGGGGGCGCGGGGAACTGCGCGAATGCTGGGTGGCGGGGGTTGGTCGACTACGGAGCTTGGTGGCTGGGTGGGTTGTCGTCCTCGGCCCGGCGTGAGCCCGGTGAGTGGTTCCCCGCGCCCCTTCGCCGCCGGTCAGGCGCGGGAGCGGCCCCGGCACCGTCGGAGTCAGAAGTTGTCGAACGGCGCCGTCAGGGCCCGCAACAGCCCCGCCAGCTCGCGTCGTTGATCGCCCGTGAGGTCGGCCAGGATCGCGCGTTCCTGCGCGAGCAGCCCGGCCAGCGCGCTGTCGGCGCGGTCGCGGCCCGTCTCCGTCAGCCGGACGAGGACCCCGCGCCGGTCCAGCGGGTCCGGCTGCCGCTCCACCAGCTTCTTCTTCGCGAGCCTGTCGATGCGGTTCGTCATGGTGCCCGAGGTGACCAGGGTCTGGGTGAGCAGCTGTCCGGGCGAGAGCTGGTAGGGCTCGCCGGCGCGGCGCAGCGCGGTGAGGACGTCGAACTCCCACGGCTCCAGCTGGTGCTCGGCGAACGCCTGCCGCCTGGCCCGGTCCAGGTGGCGGGCGAGCCTGCTCACCCGGCTGAGCACTTCGAGCGGCTCGACGTCCAGGTCGGGCCGTTCGCGCCGCCAGGCGGCGACCAGCCGGTCTACCTCGTCCTCCATGGGGACATTCTAGGTGTTGTGTCGACATGAAGTCTCACGGGTTCAAGTTTCACGGCTTGAAGTTTCTTGACATCGAGATACTTCGGGGTCAGGATCGCCCCATGACCACCAAGGCCGACGCGCCCGGCCCCCGCTGGGACCCGGCGCAGTACCAGCGGCACAGCACGGACCGCACCCGCGCCCTGACCGAACTCGTCGCCCGCGTTCCGGAGTTGCCGGCCGCGCCCCGCATCGTCGACCTGGGATGCGGCCCCGGCGCGCCCACCCTGACGCTCTTCGCGCGCTGGCCCGACGCGCGCGTCACCGGCTACGACAACTCGCCGGAGATGCTCGCCGCCGCCCGGCGGGTCGCCGCCCCCGCCGGCGGCTCCCTCGACTTCGTCGAGGCCGACCTCGCCGGCTGGCTCCCCGCCGAGCCGCCCGACCTGATCGTCTCCAACGCCGCGCTCCAGTGGCTGCCAGAGCACTGGAGCCACCTCGCCGGCTGGGTCGGGGCGCTGGCTCCGGGCGGTGTCATCGCCTTCCAGGTCCCGGGGAACTTCGCGGCGCCCAGCCACGCGCTGCTCCACGAGATCGCCGAGCGCCCCCGCTGGCGCGACCGGCTGGCGGGGGTGCTGCGCACCGGCTCTCCGGTGCTCGAACCGGCGCGCTACCTGGAGGAGCTGGCCCCGCTCTGCGCCGAGGTGGACGTCTGGGAGACGACCTATCTGCACCGGCTGCGCGGCGAGGACCCCGTGCTGGACTGGGTGCGCGGCAGCGCGCTGCGCCCGGTGATCACCGCGCTCGACGACGAGCCGGAGGAGCTGGCCGCGTTCGTCGACGCCTACCGGGACGCGCTGCGCGCCGCCTATCCGCCGGGCCCGCACGGCACGGTGCTGCCGTTCCGCCGGATCTTCGCCGTCGGCCGGCGGCGGCCGTGATCGTCCGTCTCCACCATGTGCAGCTGGCCGTCCCGGCCGGAAGCGAGCCGGAGCTGCGCGCCTTCTACGGCGGGGTGCTGGGCATGACCGAGCTGCCGAAGCCGCCGGAGCTGGCCGCCAGGGGCGGCTGCTGGTTCGGGAGCGGCGCCTTCGAGCTGCATCTGGGCGTCGAGGAGGGCTTCCGGCCGGCGGCCAAGGCCCACCCGGGGGTGCTGGTGAGCGACCTGGACGCGCTGGCCGCGCGGCTGGCCGCCGCCGGCGTCGCGTCGCGCTGGGACGAGGCGCTGCCGGGGTACCGCAGGTTCCACACCCACGACCCGGTGGGGAACCGCCTGGAGTTTCTCCAGCCTGTTCCGCCCGAGCGGCCTCTCCCGCCCGAGCGACCGCCCCCCGCCGAGGGCGCGAACGAGGGGGGCGGGTAACCCTCCGCGCGCCCCTTTGAGTGCGCCAACGAGCCCCCACCGGGCATCAAATTGCGCGATTCGGGTGAACGGAGGCAACGGAATCCCCCCTGCGGCGTTGTTCAGGGCGCTCCGGAAACAGGGCATCCCAGAACTCGGAAGGACAAGCTAGTGATCAAGAAGTCGCTTGCCACGGTCGCGGTGGCGGCCTCCGCCGTCGGTATGGCCGGCATCGCCGCCACCCCCGCGATGGCCGCCGAAGAGTCCGAGCTGACCACGATCAACGGCAACGGCGCCTCGGACAAGATCGGCAACACCACCACCGGTGGCTACATGAGCCCCAACATGTCGCTGGTGAACAGCTCGCTGAACGACGTGTGCCTCCCGGTCGCCGACCTGAACGGCACCAACGTGGGCTCCCTGGTCGGCCTCGTCCCGATCACCGTGCAGGACCTGCTCAGCAGCAAGAACTCGCAGACCTGTGCGGAGAACTCCACCCAGGTCGACGGCGACGACCCGCTGGCGAACCTGCTGTCGGACATCCCGATCCTCTCCCGGAACGGCATCAACGACTGAGGCAGCCCCTCACGCGGCGTCGGCCGGGGCACGTTCTCCCGGCGCCACTCCCCCCCACGGCCCTCCGTTCCGGACCCCAGACAGTCCGGGGCGGGGGGCCGCGGTCCTTTGCCAGGACGGGGTCGGCCGGGGGAGGGGCGCTCAGTCCCGGCGCCGGCCCACCAGCTTCGGGCTGTGTTCGAGGCCCTGGAGGCCGTGCCAGGCCAGGTTCACCAGGTGCGCGGCGACCTCGGCCTTCTTGGGCTTGCGGACGTTCAGCCACCACTGGCCGGTCAACGCCACCATCCCGACCAGCGCCTGCGCGTACATCGGCGCCAGCTTGGCGTCGTACCCGCGGCTCTTGAACTCGTGGCCCAGGATGTCCTCGACCTGCGTCGCGATGTCCCCGATCAGCGAGGCGAAGGTGCCCGTCGACTGCGCCACCGGCGAGTCCCGGACCAGGATGTGGAAGCCGTCCGTGTAGCGCTCGATGTAGTCGAGCAGCGCGAACGCCGCCTGCTCCAGCAGCTCCCTCGGGTGTCCGGCCGTCAGCGCGCCCGTCACCATCGACAGCAGCCGGCTCATCTCCCGGTCCACCACGACGGCGTAGAGCCCTTCCTTCCCGCCGAAGTGCTCGTAGACCACCGGCTTGGAGACCCCCGCCTTGGCGGCGATCTCCTCGACCGACGTGCCCTCGAAGCCTCGCGCGGCGAAGAGCGTGCGACCGATGTCCAGCAGCTGCTCGCGGCGCTCGGTGCCGGTCATGCGTCTGCGGGCCCGCCGGGTCGCCCGCGCGGGGCGCTGCTCCTTGGTCTTGGCCTTGCCGACGCTGTCGCTGCTGCTGTCTTCGCTCGCCACGCCCCCATCATGCCGTCTCGGTGGCCGCGCCCTCCCGCCGGTCTTCGTCCCGGCCCGCGCCGGGGCCGGTCACCCGCCGCGCGTCCAGCCGGGACGCCTTCGGCCAGCGCACGTCGTACACCCAGCCCGCGCGCTCCATCCAGCGGATCAGCCGCGCGCTGGAGTCCACCTGCCAACGGTCCACGCCGTGCCGGGCGGAGGTCGGATCGGCGTGGTGCAGGTTGTGCCACGACTCACCGCAGGAGAGCACCGCGAGCCACCAGACGTTCCCCGAGCGGTCGCGGGAGCGGAACGGGCGCTTGCCGGTCGCGTGGCAGATCGAGTTGATCGACCAGGTGACGTGGTGCAGCAGCGCCACCCGCACCAGAGAACCCCAGAAGAACGCGGTCAACGCGCCCTGCCACGACCAGGTCACCAGCCCGCCGACCAGCGGCGGCGTCGCCAGCGAGACGACGGTCCACAGCACGAACTGCCGCGAGATCCGGCGCATCGTCGGGTCGTTGATCAGATCGGGCGCGTAGCGGTGCTGGTTGGTCTGCTCGGTGTCGAACATCCAGCCGATGTGTGCCCACCACAGGCCCTTCAGCAGCGCGGGCACCGACTCGCCGTACCGCCAGGGCGAGTGCGGGTCGCCCTCGGCGTCCGAGTGCCGGTGGTGCTTGCGGTGGTCGGCGACCCAGCGCACCAGCGGACCCTCGACGGCCATCGAGCCGGCGATCGCCCACGCGATCCGCACCGGCCGTCGCGCCTTGAACGCGCCGTGCGTGAAGTGCCGGTGGAAGCCGACGGTGATCCCGTGGCAGCCGAGGAAGTAGAAGAACACCAGCAGCGCCAGGTCCAGCCAGCTCACCCCCCAGCCCCAGGCCAGCGGCACGGCTGCCAGCAGGGCGAGGAACGGCACCACGATGAAGAGGAGCAGCGCCAACTGCTCGACGGTGCGGCGCTCCTCACCGCCGAGAGTGGCCGAGGGCCGCGGGGGCCCGGCCTCCTCGGCCGGCGTGGGGCGCGCCAGATCGGGAGAAGTGGTCATGGATGGCTACCTCGTGGGGAGGGGGAGGGGATGGGGAGTGAGCGGAGGGCCGGTCGCCGTGGCGGTACGGGCCCCGGCTACCTACGGAGCCGTAACCTACGCCTACGTAAGTATCGCAGTTCGCCCCGTGCGACAAGGGCCGCGTTGGGGAAGTCACCCGGAGGTGAGGGACCCGTCAGAGGGGCTCACTACCATGGGACGGTCGGACAGCGCGGTCCGTATGTGCCAAGACCTGCCAGACGAGTCAGCTGCGAGGAGCCGCACCCGTGAGCAGTCCCGACAGCCCAAGCCGCCAGCCGAAGTCCACGACCGCTGGCCCCATCGACATCCGGGACCCCGACGTGGCCCCGGAAAGTAGTAGCGCGCTGCGCGCCGACATCCGCCGACTGGGCGATCTGCTGGGCGAGACCCTGGTGCGGCAGGACGGCCCGGAGCTCCTCGAACTCGTCGAGCGCGTCCGGGCGCTGACCAGGAGCGACGGCGAGGCCGCCGCCGAGCTGCTGGGCTCCACCGACCTGGCGACCGCGGCGAAGCTGGTGCGCGCGTTCTCCATCTACTTCCATCTGGCCAACGTCACCGAGCAGGTGCACCGCGGGCGGGAGCTGCGCGAGCGCCGGGCGGCCGAGGGCGGGTTGCTGACCCGCACGGCCGACATGCTGAAGGACGCCGACCCGGAGCATCTGCGGGCCACCGTCGCCGCGCTCGGCGTGCGCCCCGTCTTCACCGCGCACCCGACGGAGGCCGCGCGCCGCTCGGTGCTCACCAAGCTCCGCAAGATCGCCGAGCTGTTGGACCGCGCTTCCACCGAGGACGGCGGCGACCGGCGCCGCACGGACCTGCGGCTGGCCGAGTCCATCGACCTGATCTGGCAGACCGACGAGCTGCGCGTCACCCGCCCCGAGCCGACCGACGAGGCGCGCAACGCGGTCTACTACCTGGACGAGCTGCACGCCGGCGCCGTCGGCGACGTGCTGGAGGACCTCTCCGCCGAGCTGGACCGCGCCGGCGCCGAACTGCCCACGGACGCCCGCCCGCTGACCTTCGGCACCTGGATCGGCGGCGACCGCGACGGCAACCCGAACGTCACGCCGTCCGTCACCTGGGACGTGCTGCTGCTCCAGCACGAGCACGGCATCGAGTCCGCGCTGACCCACATCGACGAGCTGCGCAGCGCGCTCTCCAACTCGATCCGCAACTCGGGCGCCAGCCAGGAGCTGCTGGACTCCCTCGCCCGCGACCTGGAGCTGCTGCCGGAGATCACCCCGCGCTACAAGCGGCTCAACGCCGAGGAGCCCTACCGGCTGAAGGTCACCTGCATCCGGCAGAAGCTCCTCAACACCCGCCAGCGGCTCGCCGCCGACGCCCCGCACTCCGCGGGCCGCGACTACCTGGGCACCGGCGGGCTGCTCGCCGACCTCGCCGTCGTGCGGGACTCGCTGCGCGCGCACCGAGGCGAGCTGATCGCCGACGGCCGGGTGGAGCGGCTGATGCGGACCATCGCCGCGTTCGGGCTCCAGCTGGCCACCATGGACGTGCGCGAGCACGCCGACGCGCACCACTACGCGCTGGGCCAGCTCTTCGACCGGCTCGGCGAGGAGTCCTGGCGGTACGCGGACATGCCGCGCGAGTACCGGGCCAAGCTGCTGGCGCGCGAGCTGCGTTCGCGCCGCCCGCTGGCCCCGACGCCCGCGCCGCTGGACGCCGCCGGCGCCAGGACGCTCGGCGTCTTCGGCACGATCCGCCGGGCGCTGGACAGCTTCGGGCCCGAGGTGATCGAGTCGTACATCATCTCCATGTGCCAGGGCGCGGACGACGTGTTCGCCGCGACCGTGCTGGCGAGGGAGGCCGGCCTGATCGACCTGCACGCCGGCTGGGCCCGCGTCGGCATCGTGCCGCTGCTGGAGACCACGGACGAACTCCGCATCGCCGACGAGCTGTTGGACGCGATGCTGGCCGACCCCTCCTACCGGCGGCTGGTGTCGCTCCGGGACGACGTGCAGGAGGTCATGCTCGGCTACAGCGACTCCTCCAAGTTCGGGGGCATCACCACCTCCCAGTGGGAGATCCACCGCGCCCAGCGCCGGCTGCGCGACGTGGCGCACCGGCACGGCGTGCGGCTGCGGCTCTTCCACGGCCGCGGCGGCACCGTCGGCCGGGGCGGCGGGCCCACCCACGACGCGATCCTGGCCCAGCCCTGGGGCACGTTGGAGGGCGAGATCAAGGTCACCGAGCAGGGCGAGGTGATCTCCGACAAGTACCTGGTGCCGTCCCTGGCCAGGGAGAACCTGGAGCTGACGGTTTCCGCCACCCTCCAGGCCTCCGCGCTGCACACCTCGCCCCGGCAGTCGAGCCAGGCGCTGGCCCGCTGGGACGCGGCGATGGACACGGTCTCCGAGGCCGCGCACGCCGCCTACCGCGACCTGGTCGAGGACCCGGACCTGCCGGCGTACTTCTTCGCCGCGACCCCCGTCGACCAGCTTGCCGAGCTGCACCTCGGCTCCCGCCCCTCCCGCCGCCCCGACACCGGCGCCGGCCTGGACGGGCTGCGGGCCATCCCGTGGGTCTTCGGCTGGACGCAGTCCCGGCAGATCGTGCCCGGCTGGTTCGGCGTGGGCTCCGGGCTGCGCGCGGCGCGCGAGGCCGGCCTCGACGAGGTGCTGGCCGAGTCGTACGAGCACTGGCACTTCTTCCGCAACTTCCTCTCCAACGTCGAGATGACGCTGGCCAAGACGGATCTGCGGATCGCCAGGCACTATGTGGAGACGCTGGTCCCCGACGAGTTGCGGCACGTCTTCGACACGATCACCGAGGAGCACGAGCGGACCGTCGCCGAGGTGCTGCGGGTGACGGGGGAGAGCGAGCTGCTGGAGGCCAACCCGGCGCTCCAGCGGACGCTGCGCATCAGGGACGCCTATCTGGACCCGATCTCCTACCTCCAGGTGACCCTGCTGCACCGCCAGCGCGCGGCGGCCAAGCGCGGCGAGGAGCCGGACCAGCTGCTGTCGCGCGCGCTGCTGCTGACGGTCAACGGGGTGGCGGCCGGTCTGCGCAACACGGGCTGATCCCGCGAGGGCGCGGGGGCGATGCCGGCCGGGGTGGGGTGTCGTCCTCGCCCCGGCGGCGGGCCGCTCGCGCCGTTCCCCGCGCCCCCTCTTCTCCGCAGCCGGCCGGCGTGCGGGTCAGATCCAGAGGAGGTAGGTCAGCAGCAGCTGGGCCAGGGCGACGCCGGCGACCGTCCAGGCGACGCGGTAGCGGCGCAGGCCGCCCGCGATGACGACGGAGGCGAGCAGCAGGCCGCCGGCGAGCGGCGCCAGGGAGTAGAGGCGGCCGGCGCCGTCGGAGCGCAGCACCACGTCTCCTTCGGGGGGCCGGACGACCGTGAGGCGTTCGCCCTCCGCGCGGCCGAAGCGCTGTTCGAGGACGACCATGTCGCCGCTGACGGTGGAGACCCCGGCGCAGCCCTCGGGCTCGCAGCGGAGCAGCGTGATCTCGCTCTCCTCGATGTCGCGGACACCGAAGGTGTAGCGCGCGTCCTCCCAGGACGCCCACGCGCCGCCGGCCACCAGCGCGACGGCCAGCAGCCAGGAGACCACCAGGCGGGCGAGCAGCAGCGCGCCGAAGGCGCTCTCGCCGGCGCGGCGCGCCGCGCTGCGGCGGGGCCGGGACGCTGACATGGCGCAGATCTTTGGCCAAAGCCAGGGTGCTGGTCAAGTCCGGGGCGGCTGGGGCGCCCGCCGTTCAGCTGTTGTAGCGGCTCTGCGCCCGTTCCAGACCCTCGTTGACCAGCGCCTCGGTGGCGTCGGCCGCGCGGTCCACGTGGTAGTCGAGGTCCTTGCGCTCGGTCGTCGAGAAGTCCTTCAGCACGAAGGCCGCGACGTCCATCCGGCCGGGCGGGCGGCCCACGCCGAACCGGACGCGGAAGTAGTCCTTGCCGAGCGCCGAGGTGATCGACTTCAGCCCGTTGTGGCCGTTGTCGCCGCCGCCGCGCTTCAGCCGGAGCGCCCCGTAGTCGATGTCCAACTCGTCGTGGACGACGACGAGTCGGGACGGGGGGACGCCGTAGAACGAGCAGAGCGCGCCGGTCGGCCCGCCGGAGACGTTCATGAACGTCATCGGCTTGGCCAGCACCACCCGGGGCCCGCCCGAGCCGGGCGGGCCGAGGCGGCCCTCCAGCACGGCGGCCCGGGACCGGTGCGCCTTGAACCCGCCGCCCAGCCGCTCGGCCAGCAGGTCGACGACCATGAAGCCGACGTTGTGCCGGTTGGCGGCGTAGCCCGGTCCCGGGTTGCCGAGGCCGGCGATCAGCCACGGCCCGTCGGGCGCCGGCGCGTGCGCGGCGTCGTTCATGTGTCTCTCGTCCCCTCAGACAGGCAGGCCGGCCGGGTGGGCCCGGGTCGGGCCCACCCTCGCGGAAAGTCGGCTCAGCCGGCTTCCTCTTCGGTGCCGGCGTCGGCGGCGGGCTCCTCGGCCTGCGGCTGGAGGACCTGCACCACGACGTCCTCCGGCTCGACGGCCAGGCTGGAGCCGGCCGGCAGCTTGACGTCCTTGGCCAGGACCGAGTCGCCGATGGTCAGACCGGCCACGGAGACGGTCACCGACTCGGGGATGTTGGTGGCCTCGGCCTCGACGGGCAGGGTGTTGAGCACGTGCTCCAGCAGACCGCCGCCGGGGGCCAGCTCGCCCTCCACGACGACGGGGATCTCGACGGTGACCTTCTCGCCGCGCTTGACGACCAGCAGGTCGATGTGGACGAGGAAGCCGCGGATGGCCTCGCGCTGCACGGCCTTCGGGATCACCAGCTCCTGGCGGCCCTCGATGTCCAGGGTGATCAGGACGTTCGAGGTCTTGAGCGCCATCATCAGGTCGTGGCCCGGCAGGGTCACGTGGACCGGGTCGGTGCCGTGGCCGTAGACGACGGCCGGCACGCGCTCCTCGCGGCGGATGCGGCGGGCGGCGCCCTTGCCGAACTCGTTCCTGGGCTCGGCGCTGATCTTCACGTCCGACATGGCGGAACTCCTCGTGGTGTGACCGGAAAAGAATTCGGTCACCCGGCCCAGGGCGGGCCTGCACAAAGAGCGCGTCGATAACGGATAAGCCCCTCCGGGCCTCCCTCGCCGAGCAACGGGCCCGATTCTACCCGCCGCCGAAGCCTCTCCCGAACACGGTCCGAAAGGGGCCCCGGCGGGGGCTCTTCACGGGATCACCTGGGCCGTTAGGCGTCGCCCTCGAAGAGGCTGGTCACCGAGCCGTCCTCGAAGACCTCGCGGACCGCCCGGGCGATGGTCGGCGCCATGGACAGCACGGTGATCTTGTCCAGGTGGACCTCGCTGGGCGTCGGCAGCGAATTGGTGAAGATGAACTCGCTCACCCGCGAGTTCTTCAGCCGGTCGGCGGCCGGCCCGGAGAGCACGCCGTGGGTGGCGGCCACGATCACGTCGGAGGCTCCGTTGCTGAAGAGCGCGTCCGCGGCGGCGCAGATGGTGCCGCCGGTGTCGATCATGTCGTCGACCAGGACGCAGACCCGGCCGCGGACGTTGCCCACCACCTCGTGGACGGTGACCTGGTTGGCCACGTCCGGGTCGCGGCGCTTGTGGACGATCGCCAGGGGGGCGCCCAGCCGGTCCGCCCAGCGGTCGGCGACCCGCACCCGGCCGGCGTCGGGGGAGACCACGGTCAGCTGCTCCCGGTCGACGCGGCTGCCGATGTAGTCGGTCAGGACCGGCAGCGCGAAGAGGTGGTCGACGGGACCGTCGAAGTACCCCTGGACCTGGTCGGCGTGGAGGTCCATCGCGATGATCCGGTGCGCGCCGGCCGTCCCGAGCAGGTCGGCCATCAGCCGCGCCGAGATGGGCTCGCGGCCCCGGTGCTTCTTGTCCTGGCGGGCGTAGCCGTAGAACGGAATGATGACGGAGATGCTCCGCGCCGACGCCCGCTTCAACGCGTCGATCATGATCAGCTGTTCCATGATCCATTTGTTGATCGGCGCCGTGTGACTCTGCATCAGAAAACAGTCGGCGCCGCGAACGGACTCCTGGAAACGCACATAGATCTCGCCGTTGGCAAAGTCCTGAGCCTTGGTCGGGACCAGTCCCACGCCCAATTCGGCCGCGACCTCCTTCGCCAGCTCGGGGTGGGCGCGGCCGGAGAAGAGCATCAATTTCTTCTCACCGGTCGTCTTGATCCCGGTCACAGTCAGTCTCCTTGGCTCCGAGGATGCGCTCGTTCGGCCTACTCCGGAACAGAGGGGCCCTCCTTACGGTACGCCGTGGAAGGCCCCGAGCGAACCCGTCAGTCCTGATCGTGATCGGGCTCCGCCGCAGCTAGAGCCGCCTGGGCCGCCTCCGCCGCCGCCGATCCCGGGCGGCGGCGGCCCACCCAACCCTCCACGTTCCGCTGCCGACCACGGGCTACACCGAGTGATCCCGGGGGAACGTCGGCGGTGATGACCGAGCCGGCCGCCGTGTAACTTCCGTCCGCGACCGTGACAGGCGCCACAAAGGTATTGTCGGCGCCCGTTCGACAGTGCGAACCGATCGTGGTGCGGTGCTTTGCCTCGCCGTCGTAGTTCACCACCACGCTGGAGGCGCCGATGTTCGTGTGCTCACCGATGGTGGCGTCGCCGACATAGGAGAGATGCGGGACTTTGGTGCCCGTGCCGAGCGTGGAGTTCTTCACCTCGACAAAGCCGCCGACCTTGGTGGCCTCGCCCAGCAGCGTTCCCGGGCGGAGGTAGGCGTACGGCCCGACCTTGGCGCCGGGGCCGACCACCGCCGTGTCCGCCACCGTGTGCACCACGGAGGCGCCCTCGCCGACCGTGCAGTCCCGCAGCCGGCTGCCGGGGCCGACCTCGGCGAACGCCCCCACGTGGGTGGCGCCCAGCAGCTGGGTGTTCGGCTCGACCACGGAGTCCGGCTCGAAGGTGACCCCCGCGTCGACCCAGGTGCTCGCCGGGTCCACGACCGTCACCCCGGCCAGCATCGCGGCCTCCAGCAGCCGGTCGTTCAACAGGCGCCTGGCGTGCGCGAGTTGCACGCGGTTGTTGATGCCGACCAGCTCGGTCGGGTCGGTCGCCAGCTCGGCGCCGACCCGGTGGCCCGCGGCCCGCAGGATGCGCAGCACGTCGGGCAGGTACTCCTCGCCCTGGCTGTTGTCCGTGCCGACCTTCTCCAACGCCTCGGCCAGCAGCGCCCCGTCGAAGGCGAAGACGCCCGAGTTCACCTCGCGGATCGCCCGCGTCGCCGGCGAGGCGTCCTTGTGCTCGACGATCTCCGCGACCGAGCCGTCCGGCTCCCGCACCACCCGGCCGTAGCCGGTGGCGTCCGGCAGCTCCATCGTCAGCACCGTCACGGCGTTGCCCTCGCTCGTGTGCCGCTCGGCCAGGGACCGCAGCGTGGCGGTGGTCTGGAGCGGGGTGTCGCCGCAGGTCACCAGGACGGTGCCGGTCGGCGTCGCGCCGTCCTCCTTCGCCAGCGCGGCCAGAGCGGTCCGCACCGCGTGCGCCGTGCCGCGCCGCTCGGTCTGCTCGGCGGTGCGCACCCCGGCGTCGAGCTCCGCCAGGTGCGCGACGACCCGCTCCCGGCCGTGCCCCACCACGACCACCAGCCGCTCCGGCTCCAGCTCCCCGGCGGCCAGCACCACGTGCCCGACCATGGAACGGCCGCACAGCTCGTGCAGGACCTTGGGCGTCGTCGACTTCATGCGGGTCCCCTCACCCGCTGCGAGAACGATGATGGCTGCCGGACGGTTGGGGCTCACGGAAATCGCGTCCTTCGGTCGGTGTGGTCGTGCGCTCGTCCACGCCCCGGGCCCGGCCGGGAAACCGGGGTGTGCACATGGGAACCCGGAGCGACGGGGAATGTTCCGCAGGATACCCACGCGCCACGCACGTCCCGCCGCTTCAGCCCCGGTCGGCCGCGCTCTCGTCGGCACGGCCGGAGCGCAGCGTCCCGAAGCCGCCGGTGGTCCCCCCGCCAGGCGCCCCGCTCTCGGCGTCGTGCGCGCGACCGTCCTCGTGCGCGGCTTCCCGCGCGGTGCGCGCGGCTTCCCGTGCGTGGCCTTGTGCGTCGCCGTGTGCGTGGCCTTGTGCGTCGTCTCGTGCGTCGCCGTGCGCGCCCTCGTGCGCGGCGTTGTCGGTGTCGTCGGCGTTGTCGGCGTCGTCCAGGCGGCGCGGGGCGCGTCCGGTCAGTGTGGCCAGCGTCGTCCGCAGATGCGCCAGATAGGCGCGGACCTGCTCCGCCCGTTCCTCCTGGAGGCGGGCCAGCCGCTCGGCGTCCTGCTCGATCCGCCGCCGGCGCGTGGCCGCCTCGGCCAGCAGCTCGGCGCGACGCGCCTCCGCCGCCTCGTTGCGCGCCCTGGCGGCGGCCTCCGCATCGGCCAGGTCGCGCCTGGCGCGCTCCCAGAGCGCGTCGGCCCGCTGGGTCAGCTCCGCGACCTGGCTGTCGACGGACTCCGTGCGGGCCGCGACGCGTTCCTCGGCGAGCCGGCCGCTGGCCCGCTGCCGGGCGCGCTGCTCGGCGACCAGCGCCTCGGCGTGCCGGACCACGTCGGCGAAGGTGGCCTCCGCCTCGGAACGCGTCCGCTCCGCCGCCTGCCGCTCCTTCGCCAGCCGAGCCTCGGCCGCCTCCGTGGCCTCGGCGACGGTCCGCTCGGCCGCCGCCTCGGCGGCCACCCGGACCCGGGCGGCCTCCTTCGCCGCCCGTTCGCGTAATGCCCTGCCGCGTTCCTCCGCCTCGCCGACCAGGGCCGCCCGGTCGGCCTCCGCCAACTCCCTGACCTCGCCCGCCTCGGCCGCCACCTCGGCGAGCAGCAGCTCGGCGCGCTCGCCCAGCTCCGCGAAGTCCGGCTCGGGCAGCGCGGCGGCCTCCTCACGCAGCCGCGTCGCCTGCTCGGAGAGCCGCTCGACAAGCTCGCCCAGCTCCACGAGCCGCCGCGACGCCCGTTCCCGCTCCCGCCCCAACTCGGCCAGCGCGCGGTCGACCTGCTCCGGCGAGTACCCCCGCCCGCGTACCGTCCGGAAACCTGTCATAGGCAGATGATCCCCCAAACACCTCGGGGACATCCGGAACGCGGGGCACGGTCTCACCCGAGCGGCGTGCGCACGCGCTTTCTGGGGGGCGGGGTCAGAGCAGGCCGTCCCACATCTGTTCGAGCAGGACCGACCACCAGCTCTCCGGGTCGGCCACCGTCATCGGGTCGAGGGAGGCCAGCTGGGCCTGGAAGTCCTTGGTCCAGCGGCCCGCCTGCTCCGACGTCAGGCCGTACCGCAGCCGCCACATCCGCCCCAGCAGCGCCATGGAGCGCGCGAACTGCGGCAGCGAGGCGTTGACGAACTGCGGCGCCACCGGCTGTCCGCCGGGGCCGGCCTCCAGCGGGACGGCGACGATGTGCGCCGTCCCGTACTGCACGCACAGCTGCTTGCCGAAGTCACTGCCGACCACCAGGTACGAGCCGGCGTCCGGAGCCGGCTGCACGCCGCGTTCCATCGCCACCTCGGCCAACGTCGGGATCGGCGCCCCCGGCTGGGCGCGGGCCCAGAAGAACGGGGGCAGCTCGACGGGAAGGCCGCTCCACGTCAGCGTGTTGGCGACGATCTCCGGCACTCCCTGCCGGGAGGCGAAGTGCGGCTCGTAGCGGAAGACCAGCTGCGGGCCGAACGCCTCGGCCAGCTCCTGGCCGATCATGTCGAGCCCCACCGCCGGCGCCGGTGGCTGCTGCGACAGCGGCGCGCGCACCGGAGCCGAGCGCTGCGGGCCGTCCGCGAACTGCTGCAACTCGTCCTGGTGCTCCACCAGATGACGCACCCCCGCCTGGCGCGAGGCGAAGTCGGTGCCGTAGGCGGCGGTGTGCGTGATCCGCACCTGCGGCCAGGTCTCCCGGATCATCCGCGCGCAGTAGCCGCCCGGAAGCTCGCAGGACTGCAACTCGGTGTGCAGCTCCACCACCTGCTGCGCCGGCACCTGCATCGCCATCAGCTCGTGCAGGATCTGCCACTCCGGGTGCGGCATCCCCGGGGAGGAGCGGCGGATCAGCTGCTGCTCCGAGCCGTCGGGCGCGCGGTAGCGCAGCACGGCCATGTAGCCCGAGCCCACGGCGGGTTGGGGTTCCTGCGGGTAGCCGTAGGACTGCGGCGGCGGGGTCCCGGCGCCGGGAACGGGCGGCGGCGGGGTGCCCTGCGGCGGCGCGCCGGGCGGCGTCGGCACCGGGCCGGGACCGGCGCCCGGCGGGGGCGGCGGGCCGGCGGGGGCGCCGGGGGGCGGGGGCGTGCCGCCGCCCTGGCCGCCGCGCACCGAGGAGACGAGGTCGGGGTCGACCATCCGCGTCGCGACGTAGGGGGCCTCCTCGCCGGACGGCTGCTCGTCGTCCTGGCCGCGGCCGGCCCCGGGCGCGCCCGGCGGCGACGGCGGGGGCGGCACCGGCATTCCCGCGCCGGGGCCGCCGACCCGCGCCTTGTGGGTCTCCTCGTCCGCGATCCCGGCGGCGGCGGGCCGCGGGGGCGCGCCGGGCGGCGCCGGCGGCGGGCCCACCGGCGCACCGGCCGGTGCGTCGGGGATGCCGGGCGGCGGCCCGACGGGGGCGCCCGAGGGCGGGACGACGGACGTCGGCGGCAGCGAACTGCCCTGCGGCATCACGGTGGTTCTGGCCTCGGCGGCGGCGCCCGGGCTCGGCTTGTCGTCGTCCCCGAGGACCGGGGGCGAGAAGACCGTGAGCGGCGGGGCCACCGACTCGGCCTCGTTGGCGCTGCCCGAGGTGTCGGTCCCGGCCCAGGGCGAGGCTCCGCCGGACGAGCCCTCGCCCGCGCGGGGCGTCACGTCGGCCGCCGCCCAGGGGCTGTCGGCCACGGGCTCGGGCTGCTCGGGCTTCGGCGGCCCGGCCGTGAACGGGGCGGGCGGCGCCGGCGGGGCGGGCAACGGGGGCGGCGCCGGCGGAGCGGCGGGCTCCGGATTCGGGGGAGCGAACGGTCCTGAGCCGAACGGTGCGGGGGCGTCCGTCCTCGGCGGCCCCTGGTCCTCCGGCTCCGCGTCGCTCGGGGCGTCGGCCTTCGGCGCGTCCGTCTTCGGCGCGTCCGTCTTCGGGGCGCCGGCCTCGGGGGCGGCGGGAGCGCCGCCCGGGACGCCGGCCTTGTCGCCCGCCTCCTGAAGCCACTGCGGCGGCGTCAACATGAACGACGTCGCCTCCTCCGCCATGACCTTCGGCGGCTCGGGCGCCGCCGGGGCCGCCGGCTCGGCCGGCCCGTACTCCTCCTCGTAGCGGCGGATCACCTCGCCGACGGGCAGCCTCGGCCAGTACGTGGCCTCGCCGCTCTCCCGCGCGATGACCAGCCGGCCGCCGCCGACCTCGGAGCCCGAGGCGTCCTCGGCCCAGGCGACGAAGCCCAGATCGAACTCGCGGACCCGCACCTCGTGCTCGGGGCCCTCGGCGCCGGCACCGTTGACCCAGCGCTCGGCGCGCTCCTGTGCCTGTGCGAACGTCACCACGGCACTCACCTCCCCACCGGAACGGCGTTCGCGAAACCGCCGTCCACCATCAGATTGGCCACCGACTCCAGCTCGGGCGGCGAGCCGGCGAGGCGCAGCAGAAAGCCGTCGAAGTCCTCGCCGCAGGGCAGCAGCAGCTCGCCGACCCGGTCGGCCACGGTCAGCCCGTCCCGGTCGCGCGCGTCGTCCACCGGGCAGAGCCAGACCGAACCCGCGCCCTCGCCGCGCACCCTCACGGCCATGATGCCGCCCTGGACGAAGGCGACCGCCAGATAGTCCTTGGTGAGGTGGTCGCGCAGGCACTTGTTGACGTAGACGAGGTCGTTGACCGCCGCCTCCTCCGTGAGGGTGAAGAACGGCTGGTCGACCAGGAGCCCCAGCTCCGCGTCGAGCGCCACCCCGACCGGCGCGCAGCCGCCGGCGGCCTTCAGGAACGCGCGGTAGGCGGGCGGCAGCCGGTAGCCCAGCTTCTCCTCGGCGGCCCGCAGCCGTTCCTCGGGAACGGCCTCCGACGACGGCAGCCTGAAGTGCGCGGGGTGCGGGTCGGCGAGCGGCCGGGTGCCGCGCTTGCTCTGGTCGACGGCGGTCGTGGCCAGGCCGCCGTGGTGCCGCAGCAGGGCCTTCACCTCGACCGGCACTAGTTCGAGCCGGCGCGAGCGGGCCACATGGTGCCAGGTCCAGCCGTGCGGGGTGGCGACGGCCGGCAGCTCGGACCACAGCTCGTGACCCGAGGCGTGCAGGGCGGCGTTGGCGGAGACATAGTCGGTCAGCCGCAGCTCGTCGACGCCGAAGCCGGTGGGCGGCTCCGCGATCTCGGCCGCCGCTCTGGCGTAGGGCGAGAAGTCGGGATAACCCTCCGCGTCGACCCGGACACCGTGCGGATATCGTGCCGCGCGGACCGGATCGGGGAACTGCACCACCTGACCGGCATAGGCCCGGTTCGGTGGCGCGGCCTGCTGGCCGAGCCGACCTGTCGTCATGGCGTGAACGCCCCCTGCTGTCGCCTCTCGCTGTCGCGCCACAGCCTATGGGGTTCGCGGACGATGGCACGATCGTCCTCGTGATATCGGATATCCACGGCCAGCCGCCGGGCGCCTCGCAAGCGGAGGACGCCCGTCCTGACCCTCCCGCGCTGCTGCGCCGCAGGGACGGCATCCTGCCGACCACCGCCGCCGCGCTCTCCCTCCCGGAACGGGCACAACCGCTGACCGGCACCGCCAGCCGCAGCACGCAGCCGCCCGAACCGCATCCGGTGGTCGCCGAGATCCTCGCCGGACTCGGCACCGCTCAACGGGAACGCCACCTGGGACGTTGCCCGGAGCCCGCCCTGCTCTCCCGCTGGCTGTTCGAGACCGGAGCCGGCAGCCTGGAGCAGGCCCGCCACGCGCTGAGCGGCGCGGGAATCATCTGCCGCCACATCCGCGAGGACGGCGACCCGCGGCACGGCGCCCACGCGGCGCACTGCCGTTCCTGCGCCGTGCTGCTGGCCAGACTCGGCGTGACCAGCCTCACCCCGGCGCCCGCAGCGGCGCAGGGGGGAACGTTCGGCGGCGACACCCTCGGCGGGCCGACGCAGGGCGCGCCCTGGTCGGTCGGGACCGTCGACCAGGCGCTGGCCGCCGCCGGCTGGCGCCCGGGGCGCGGGCACGCCGCCAAGGCGGAGGCGTGGGCCGACGTCCTCAGCGGCCACCGCTCCCCGCAGGGGCATCCGCACGAGCTGTTCCCCGCGGCGTTCGAGACCTGGGCCGAGCTGGGCGAGATCACGCTGCAACCCAACGGCCCCGGGGTGGCGTTCGCGCCGAGCGCCGTCGTGATCGACCCGCTGGCCGGGCTGCACTGGGCACGGGTGCTCAGCGACCTGGGGTACGCGTTGGGAGACCGACTCGCGCCGCTGGGCGAGGAGTTGGGCAGCGGAGCGCTGCTGGCGCTGGACACGGAGGGGCGGCTCTACGGGATCGACCACAGCGGGGACTGGTATCTGGGCCACGACGTCCTCACCGGCCTCGCCACCCTCCTGACCGGCGCGGCGCCGCACCGCCTGGAGCCGTGACGTTCCACTGGGGTCTTTCGGGGGCGACCACCCCGACGCACCGGCCAGGTGGGTTGTCGGGCGCGGTGCGTTTGTGGCGGGGGTTGGTCGACGATGGTCCTGGCTGGCTGGGGTGGGTTGTCGTCCGCGGCCCGGTGGTGGGTTGCTCGCGCGGTTCCTCGCGCCCCTTCACTGCCGGTGGGCGGCTAACCGCCGGAGGAGATGATCGTGTCGCGGTAGGCGCGGGCCGCCGCGCGCAGGGCCGTCTCGGGGTTGACGCCGGCTTCCTCGGCCTCGGCGGCCAGGGACAGCAGCCGGTAGCCGAACCCCCCGTCGTGCGGGGTCTCCGGCAGCGGGACGGACAGGCCGGTCCGCCGGGCCCGCCCGGCCAGCTTGGCGGCCAGCGCCAGCGCCGGCTGCCCGAGCGGCACGCCCTCGGTCACCGAGGTGCGCGCCTTCTCCTCCGCCTTGACCTGGAACCACAGTGCCTTGACGTCCTCGGGCGTCTCCGCCTTCGCGTCGCCGAAGATGTGCGGGTGGCGGCGGATCAGCTTGGTGACGATGGTGCCGGCGACATCGTCGATGTCGAAGGGCTCGTCGAGGTCTTCGGCGGCGATCCTCGCGTGGAAGACCACTTGGAGGAGCACGTCGCCCAACTCCTCGCGGATCTCCGTGCGGTCGCCGTTCTCCACGGCCTCGACCAGCTCGTAGACCTCCTCGACCCCGTAGGGCGTGAGGTCCTCGCTGGTCTGGATCGAGGCCCAGGGGCAGTGGGCCCGGATCTCGTCCATCACCCGCACCAGGTCGAGCAGCCGGGCGCCCGGCAGGTCGTAGGAGCCGGGCAGCAACTCCAGCTCCGGCAGCACCGCCGACCGACCAGAACCGGCCAACCTCGCGAGCTCGTCCGTGAGTCGGGGCTCGCCCTCGGCGCCGGCGATCACCACCGCCGTGCGGCCACCGGCGCACGCCGAGACCAACTCGGCGGCCGACGGCACACCCTGGCGCACGGTGACACCGGCCTCGCGCAGATAGGGACCGTGCGGGTGCTCGGCCTCCCGGCAGACCACGAGGTCGGCCTCGTGCAGCACCTGCCAGGCGGGCCACGAGAGCAGGCCGGGAGCCACCCGGTGGCTGGTGGTCAGCAGGACGATCCGGCCGGGGGCACCGTTGAGTTCGCGCACGGTCATCCGTCGAGACTAAACCGCACGTCCGGGAAGGTTGCCGACGCCCCCGGAGGGGCGAGAGGGGCCCGTCAGGCGGGCGGGGCCGGCAGCTCCGCCTGGCCCTCGGCCGGCTGCTCGGAACGCAGCCACGGGGTGTCGGACTCGGCCAGCACCACCTGTTCCGAATCCCACTGGCCATAGCGGGGGTTGACCTCGACGCCGATCCGTTCGGCGGTCTCGGCGAGCGCCTCGCGCATCACCAGCTGGCCCTCCTGGCCGGCGGGGGCGTTGAGGCGCTGCGCCACACCCTGGAAGAGGAGTTGGCTCCGCAGCACCTGGTCGATCTGCTCGTCACCGGCCATCGGCAGCCCGCCGGTCGTGGTCAGCGCGCTGAGCCGCAGCGCCTCGGCGCCGCCCACACTCTGCTCGGCGATGGCCCGGCTCTCCTGGATCTGCGCGCGGGTCACCTCGACGCCGTGCTCCTCGGCGGCGGCCTCCAGCACCTCCAGATAGACGAGGAAGTCCACCGTCTGGCGCGTCAACCCGGCGCTGGCCTGGAGTAGTTGGTCCCCCTCGGGCTGCTCGCGCTGGGCTTCGCGGATGGTCTCCACCCGGTCCTGCACGCTGGCGATGGTGATTTTCTCGCCGCCGACGACGGCAGCCGCGCCCGGGTGGGCGTCGGTGGAGCAGCCGGTGAGCAGAGGGGTCGCGACGAGCAGGGCTGCGGCCGTGACCGCGAGCGTTGAGGTGCGGCGCTTCACTGGGGTACTCCCGAGGACGAGCCAGTGGGGTTGGTCGATCTTACGCGGCTTGATCCTAGGCGGCGGCACCGGCTCTGACCACCGTGCGGACCGTTCGTTCCCGTGCTGGTGGGGCGGGTGGGGCGGCGGGTGGGGTTCGTCCGTCGTTCGCCGGGAGGGGGACCCGTCAACGCTCGTACTCCACCTCTGTGTGGGCCCCTTAGGGGAAACCTGCTACTTCTCACTGACCTCCACCTCCTACCGGGGGCTGACGAGGACGCGCCAGGCGGCCCCTACTCTCTTAGGGGTACTTGCTGGAAGTCGTCCGTCGGACGTCGACAGGCGAGGACCGGCCAACGGGGATGGCGCCGTGCGTTCGAGCGCGGGCGTGAGTAGGTTCCCCACGTTTCCGACGCGCAAGGAGAACGCACGTGACAACGGCTGTAGTCAATCCGACGACCGGGGGCAGCGGAGGGCACTCGGCCGTGGCCGCGCGAGCGGAGACCGTCGTCAAGTCCTATGGAGAGGGCGAGACGCGGGTGTCGGCGTTGGACGGGGTGAGTGTGGACATCGAGCGGGGGGTGTTCACCGCGATCATGGGCCCCTCGGGCTCGGGCAAGTCGACGCTGATGCACTGCCTGGCCGGGCTCGACACCGTCACCTCGGGACGCATCTGGGTCGGCGGCACCGAGATCACCGGGCTGAAGGACAAGCACCTCACCCGCCTGCGCCGCGACAAGATCGGCTTCATCTTCCAGGCCTTCAACCTGCTGCCCACCCTCAACGCCATCGAGAACATCACGCTCCCGATGGACATCGCGGGACGCAAGCCCGACGCCGAATGGCTCG
>NZ_VDGT01000020.1 GCF_006335015.1 Streptomyces sedi | reverse complement strand
ATCCAGATGTGGTATCAACGCCTGGAACTTCGCCGCCAGGACATCCTCGATCCCCTCCGGTCTCCCCATGCCAGCACAACGAGTCCCACAGCCAGAAGCCACGACTTGATTCCCGGCAAGCCCTAAGAGCTCGTAACACGATCATGGTGTGCGGTGTTTCAGGCGTCGCCAGCAGATGAGGCCGCTGGCGAGGGTGACGAGGGCGTTGTGTAGGTCGAGTCGGCGTTCCCAGCGGATGGCGAGGCGTTTGAACTGGTGCAGTAGGGCGAAGGTTTGCTCGACGACGTAGCGGAGCTTGCCAGGCTCTCGATGTTCGGGCTTCCCTCGTGGGAGATGACTGGCAGGATGCGGCGTTTCCGCAGCTCACGGCGGTTGGGGTCGCTGTCGTATCCCTTGTCGCTCAAGAGGGCGTCAGGGCGCTTGCGTGGGTGTCCGACTCGACCGGCGACGGGCGGGATGCCGTCGACCAGGGCGAGGGTCTGCGTGACGTCGTTGACGTTGGCGGCGGTGGTGATCGCCTTCAGCGGTGTACCGTGCCCGTCGCAGATCAGGTGGTGCTTGCTGCCGGTCTTGCCCCGGTCGACCGGCGAGGGGCCGGTCGCCTGGCCCTCTTTTTCGCCTTCACGTGGGAGGCGTCCACGCAGGCTCGCGTCCAGTCGATCTTCCCCGCCGCGTTCAACTCAGCCGGGAGTATGCGGTGCAGCTGGTCGAAGACGCCGGCCTCCTGCCATCGCCCCAACCTGCGCCAGCAGGTCTGGCCGGAGCCGAAGCCCAGTTCCAGGGGCAGTTGCTGCCAGGTGATCCCGGTGTACAGCACGAACAGGATGCCTTGCAGGCACCGCCGGTCGTCCACCGGTCGCGGGCCCGGTGACCGCTCGGGCCACTTCGGCAGCAGCGGCTCGATCACCGCCCACAACGCGTCGTCCACAATCCACGGCCTGCTCACACCCTCACGAACGGCCCAATCCTCGCACCGGACACGGCCGCCAGCACCGCATCACAAGATCGTGTCACGAGCTCTAAGGGCGGCGCCGGGCCGATTCTGCGAAGAAGCTGGCTGGAACCGGTGTCGCCCGGATCGGGTTGGCCTCATTCGCCTGATCCAACAAGGTCATTTCCGTTGGCCACGCGGCTGGCCATATGGGGCCTCCGAGAGCCTCCGACCGGAGGGAAACCGCAGGTCAGGCCTGGGAAGATGTGGTGTCCGAGGGGGGACTTGAACCCCCACGCCCTTAAACGGGCACTAGCACCTCAAGCTAGCGCGTCTGCCATTCCGCCACCCGGACAACAGGTGCGCGCGGCGCTCCGGCCGCTGCGGTGTGTCCCACCATACCAAGCTTCCAGGGCTGGTGTTTCCGCATATCCGAGCCGCCCGGACGGGCCGAGGGTCTGTGGCGCGGGCGCGTCGCGCGGCACTAGTTCGCGCGGGAGGTGACCGCGCCCGAGGTGGAGCCGAGGGCCTTCAGCCAGGAGGGGCCGCTCAGCAGCTCAAGGAGTAACAGCAGCCGGCTCAGCGGCTCCCACTGGGGCGTCGCCGACGCCTCGCCGTCCGGCTCCTCGGCGGCGAGCAGCGCCCACACGGCCTTGCCGTGGCGGTCGGGCGTCGTCCAGCCCCAGTTCCTCGCGAGACCCTCCAGGACGTGCAGGCCGCGCCCCGACTCCTGGCAGGGGCTGGGGGAGCGCACCAGCGGCACGTCCTGGCCGGGGTCGAAGACCGCGCAGAGCACCGAGCGTTCGCAGTGCACCAGGCTCAGCAGCAGCGGCTGCTCCTCGCTGGCCGGCGGCAGCGGGCTCGGGCGGGTGCCGGCCGGCAGGCCGTAGCGGAGGGCGTTGGTCACCAGCTCGGAGACGACGACCATCGTGTCGCCGACCAGCTCGCCGAGTCCCCAGTCCGTCAGCGTCGCGCGGGTCAGCGCGCGCGCCGATCTGGGCGCGCCCGGCTCGCCCGCCAGGGGGAACGTCGCGAAGCCCGCCACGTCCGCGGACGTGGCCCGCCGCCCGGCAGCGGCGAGGGGCGCCATCGAGGCGTAGGGGAGAGCTGACATGAACCGACCTCCGCGGGTGTTCAAGATGACCCTGGCGGTGACTCCGCAGAGTCTATCCTGGGGTACTCAGAGTATCCCTGCAAGTACATCTGAAAGAACGAACGCAAGAACAGATGCAAGAACGTATGCAAGAACGGATGCAAGAACACTAGGAGTTGAGGCAGTATCAGGGAAGGCCGTCCTGTCGCTCCACGGCGGGCGGTGAAGGCACCCCACAAGCCGAGGAGTTCGGATGCCTGAGTTCGTGAACGGTGTGTCGGCCACTCAGATCCCCGGTGTGAGCTGGCGGAAGAGCGCGCGGAGCAACCCGAACGGCAACTGCGTCGAGGTGGCCGGCCTGCCCGACGGAGGCGTCGCGGTGCGGAACTCGCGGGACCCCCGGGGCCCGGCGCTCATCTACACGAGGGCCGAGATGACCGCGTTCGTGCGGGGTGCCAGGGACGGTGACTTCGACGACCTCGTCGACTGAACGGGGTTGACCCCGGGGGCGGACCGTTCGGACAACGGTTGACGTGACGGGGCCGGCCGGTGTCGGCCCCGTCTCCCCGAGCGGGCGCTTACCCTGTGGTGAGAGGCCCATGTGTCACCGTGGGTGTGGCCGGGGCGACTGTACGCCCCGTCCGAACAGTGCAACACTTGAGCGCTAATTCAACAGCTCAGGGGAACCCACATGACGTCAGCTCACCAGGGACCGGCCCATGCGGTGAGGGACCTGCTCACTCACCCGAGGGGCGGGCCCACGGTTCTAAGGATCGTGCTCGGCACTCATCTGCGTCGACTCCGGGGGAGGGCTGTGGAATCACGCGGGAGGCGGCGGGGGACGCCATCCGTGGTTCGCACGCCAAGATCAGCCGTCTGGAGCTGGGGCGCGTCGCCGCCAAGGAGCGGGACATCGCCGACCTGTTGACGCTCTACGGGGTGCTGGACGAGGGGCAGCGCGGGCAGTTCATCGCCCTGGCCAGGCAGGCGAGTTCGCCGGGCTGGTGGCAGAAGTACGGTGACGTTCTGCCCAGTTGGTTCGAGACCATGATCGGCCTTGAGGAAGCCGCCTCGCTGATCAGGACCTACGAGGTCCAGTTCGTTCCCGGGCTGCTCCAGACCGCCGACTACGCGCGGGCCTGCATCCGGCTCGGCAACCCTCGTGCCACCGACCGCCAGGTCGACCGTCGTGTCGAACTGCGGCTCGAACGGCAGAAGTTGCTGCTGCGTGACGGCGCGCCCAGGTTGTGGGCCGTGGTCGACGAGGCCGCGCTGACCCGCCCGATGGGCGGCGCCGAGGCGATGCGGGCGCAGATCCGGCATCTGCGGGAGATGGCCGAGCGGCCCAACATCACGCTTCAGATAGCGCCGTTCAGGATCGGTGGGCTCGCCGCGGCCGGTGGTCCGGTCACCATCCTGCGTTTCCTGGAGCCCGACCTTCCCGACATCGTCTATCTGGAGCAGCTCAACAGCGCGCTCTACCTGGACAAGCGGGAGGACGTCGAGGACTACCTGGCCGTGATGGACAGCCTGTGCGCGACGGCAGAGCCGCACGGCAGGACCCCGGCCACCCTGGAGCGGGTGTTGACCGGACTGGACGAGGCCGACGGCCTGTCCTGACCCGCCGTCGGGCGCACGGGTACAACAACGGGCCGGGGAGCACGCCCCCGGCCCGCAGTCGTTTCCGTCGCCGTCCACGGCGCCGGAAGCGGGGCTCAGCGCTTGCGGCCGACTCCGCCGTACTCGATCCACTCCTCGGTCTGCTGCTTGGGCCCGAGGTCGCTGTCCGGGCGCCAGGTGCTGATCTCGCACAGCCCCGGTTCGAGAAGCTCAAGCCCCTCGAAGTAGCGGCGGACATCCGCCTGTTCGCGCACCCGCCCCCAGTTGCCCTGGGTCGCCGCGTTCATGAAGGCGGTGGCCTCGTCGCGCAACACCGGGTCGTCGCTGACCAGTTGGTTCATCACCAGGAAGCTTCCCGGGGCGAGCCGGTCGGCGACCCTGTGGACCAGCGCCGTCGGGTCGTCCTCGTCGGGGATGCAGTGGAGCACCGAGACGAAGAGCGCGGCCACCGGCTCGTTCGGGTCGATCAGCCGCACCAGGTCCGGGTGGTCGAAGATCCCGTCCGTGTCGCGGAAGTCCGCCTGGATGACCGCCGTGTTGGCGTTCTCCTCCAGCAGCGCCCGGCCGTGCGCGAGCACGATCGGGTCGTTGTCGATGTAGACCACCTTGGCGTCGGGGTCGCTGCGCTGGGCGATCTGGTGGACGTTGTCCTGGGTCGGCAGACCGGAGCCGTGGTCGACGAACTGCCGGATGCCGTAGTCCTCGGAGAGGATCCGCACGGCCCGCTGGAGGAATCGGCGGTTGTTGACCGCCAGGGGTCGGGTGCTGGGCGCGGTCCGCTCCAGCTGGTCGAACGCCTCGCGGTCGACCGCGTAGTTGTCCTTCCCTCCCAGGGCGTAGTCGTATATGCGTGCGACGCTGGGCACGTTGACGTCCACCTCGCGGGTGGTGACGTCCTCGGCTCCGGCCATGCGAACCTCTCTTCTTCCTCGAACCTGCACAACAGGGCCGCATCCTCGCACGCCGCACGGAAGTTGACGGTTCATCATGCCCGCTGAGAGCACAACTGTCCGAATGTCGATGCCCGCCTCCGTGGCGTGCCCGCTCAACGGTGGGCGTCGAGCCAGGTCAGCAGGTCGGCCTGGACCTCGTCGCGGTTGGTCTCGTTGAGGATCTCGTGCCGGGCCTCCGGGTAGGCGCGCCAGGTCAGCTCCCGGGTGCCGTGGTAGCGGAAGTCCTCCAGCAGTTCGTAGACCAGGCTCATCCCGCTGTGGCAGGGGTCCTGTTCGCCGACCGCCACATGGACCGGCAGGTCCCTCGGCACGCGCGCCTGCCGCTCCGGATCGTTGATCTTGCGCACTCCCAGCACCCAGTCCAACGAGAGCCCGGCGCCGAAGGCGAAGCCGCAGCGCCGGTCCGCCACGTACGCGTCCACCTCGGCCGGGTCGCGGCTGAGCCACTCGAACCCGGTGCGCGCGGGGTAGGGGTCGTTGAAGGAGGCGAAGAGGTCGGGGACGAAGGTGGAGGGAGCGTCCCGGCCGCCGTGCTCGATCTCCTCCTGGAGCGCGGCGATCGCCCCGGTCGGTTCGCACCCGGGCAGCGAGCGGAACGTGCCGCTGAGGACCAGACCGCGCAGCGTCTCTCCGTGCTCCTGGGCGAAGTCGCGTGCCAGCTGGGAGCCCATGCTGTGGCCGAGCATCACCAGCGGCACCCCCGGGTGGGCTTCGCGCGTCCGGTCGCCCACCATCCTGAGGTCCTCCACGGTCGAGCGCCACCCGGAGGCGCCCACCGCGCCCAGGCCCCCGGTGTGCGCGGCGGTCGCGCCGTGGCCCCGGTTGTCGGAGGCGACCACGGCGTAGCCGTGTGCGGCCAGCTCGCGGGCGAACCGGTCGTAGCGCAGGGCGTGTTCGGCGGCGCCGTGCACGATCTGCACCACCGCGTGCGGGCGCCCGCCGTGGTCCGGTGACCAGCGGTAGGTGGCGATCGGCACCCCGTCCCTGGCGGTGTGGAAGTCGGCGCGTGGGGGCGTGGTCGGCGTTCCCTGTTCCACCGTCTGCTCCTTCGTGTGAGGTCGTCGCGCTTCGTGCGTCTCGTGTGCGGGTGTCTCGTGTGCGGGTGTCACGCGCGGGTCGCCGCGCGGCGCGCCCCGTTCGGGACTCGTGCGTGGGGCTGGTGCGCGGGTGCCCCGGGGCGCTCTGCGAACGCTTCCCGGCCGGAGGCCAGGTCATGAGTCCGCGCGCCCACGGGTCCGCGAGCCGTTCGCCGGGCGACCTCGATGTTCACCCGGGGCCCGGGCGGCGGCGAGGGGACACACCCGGCACCGGACGCCCGGGTCCCGGTGGCCCGCACGGACGGACGGCGCGGACGCGACGGGGAGGAGGTGAGGCAACGTCACCCCGATGGCGGCTCGGGGGAGTTGATCGAAGGCGAGTCGACGCGCGTCATTGACATGACCATGGCCCAGGATCAGGGTGGGACCCGCCGCGCGTCCGCACCCACGAGGGCGCCGGCGTCCGCGACCGCGAACGGAGAAGCGTGTTCAGACGATCTGCCCCACACAGACGGCACGGCACCCTGGCGCTGGCGGGCGTGACCCTCGCCGGCCTGCTCGCCGCGGCGACGCCGGCGCTCGCCGCGCAGGACGAGGCGTCCGCCCCGGTCGACGCCGCCTTCACCGAGGCCGCCGACGCCTACCAGGTTCCCCGTGACCTGCTGGTCGCCGTCGGCTACGGAGAGACCAGACTGAACGACCACGACGGCGCCCCCAGCCACGCCCGCGGCTACGGCGTCATGCACCTGGTCGACAACCCCGGCCACCGCACCCTGGACGCCGCGGCCGACGCCACCGGCCTCGACGCCGCCGAGCTGCGCGCCGACACGGCGGCCAACATCGAGGGCGGAGCGGCAGTTCTACGCGCGTACGCCGACGGTCTCGGCCTCACCGCCGCCGACCGTGCCGACATCGACGCCTGGTACCCCGTCGTCGCCCGCTACGGCGGCGCCGAACAGGACGCCACCGCCCGGCTCTACGCCGACACGGTCTACGAACTGCTCGCCGACGGACTCAGCGCCGTCGTGGAAGGCGGGGAAACGGTCACCGTCGACCCCAGCGCGGTCGATCCGGAACGCGGCGAGTACGCGGCTGCCGACTTCGGCGCGCTCAGCGAGGACTACCCGCCCGCGCTGTGGGCCCCCGCCCACTCGGCCAACTTCGCGACCGGCCGCACCCAGGCCATCGACACCGTGGTCATCCACGTGACCCAGGGCTCCTACGCCGGCTCGATCGCCTGGTTCCAGAACCCGGACGCGCAGGTCAGCGCGCACTACACCATCCGCTCCTCGGACGGCGAGGTCACCCAGTCCGTCCGCGACCGGGACACCGCCTGGCACGCCAGGTCGGGCAACCCGTACAGCGTCGGCATCGAACACGAGGGCTGGGTCGACGAAGCCTCCTGGTTCACCGACGCCATGTACCGCTCCTCCGCCGCCCTGACCCGCCACCTCGCGGACAAGCACGGCATCCCGCTCGACCGGCAGCACATCGTCGGCCATGTCGAGGTGCCGGGCAACGACCACACCGACCCCGGACCCCACTGGGACTGGGACTACTACATGGAGCTGGTCGGCGGCGACCCCGGCGAACCCGGCCCGCCGGCGCTGGACTTCCCCGCCTACGACACCCTCAGGGACGGCTCCACCGGCGCCCAGGTGACCGCCCTCCAGTACCTGCTGAACCAGAACGGCCAGAACGCGGGCACCGTCGACGGCCAGTTCGGGCCCAGCACCGCGGCGGCCGTGCGCGGCTTCCAGTCCGCCAAGGGGCTCGAAGCCGACGGCGTCGTCGGCCCGCGCACCTGGACCGCGCTGCTGTCCGCCGGCGCCACCACCACGGTGCGCGAGGGGAGTTCGGGCGAGGCGGTCTCCCGCCTCCAGCGGGCGCTGACCGCCGCCCTCGGCCAGACGGTGGACGTGGACGGGCAGTTCGGCCCGAACACGGGCGCGGCCGTCCGGGAGTACCAGGCCGACCGCGACCTGGAGGCGGACGGCGTCGTCGGCCCCGCGACCTGGGAGGCGCTCCAGTCCGGCCGCTGAACCGGAACCCGGGCACCACGAGGCCGTCGGGGAACGCGCACACCGCGCGCCCCCGACGGCCCCCGCGCGCACGGCGGGTGACGGACCCTCAGTCGTGGTGCATCACGTCGAAGTAGTGCAACGCGGCCTGGGCGTAGGCGAGTCGCGAGTCCAACTGCCGTGGGTCGTGGTGGTAGTCGGTGCGCAGATGGCCGAACGTCAGCGCCCGCGACCCCGGGGGAGCGCCCCGCCGGTGCCAGATCACGCTGCGCGGATAGCCCCAGACCACCATCTCCGACACCTGACCGAGCGTCAGCAGCGAGAGCAGCAGGCAGCCCAGGAAGATCACCAGCCAGAGCGGGAACGCCAGCGCGAAGACCAGCCAGCCGCCCACCGAACCCCGCCGCCCCACATAGGGATCGCCGCCGTCCGCCGGGTCGATCCGCCACTCGCAGCGCCGGCCGAACCGTGCCGGCGCGTGCCGGATCTCCGCCAGCGGCCGGTCCTCCGCGTCCACGACGCGAAACCGCCGCGGCCAGGGCACCCGTTCCTCCGGCAGCACGGTCGCCAACGTCGCGCCGTCCGGGTCCGTCAGCGCCAGCACCGGGTGCGGCTGGCCGCCGCCGCGCAGCCGCAGCCGTTCCTCGACCTCGGCGACCGTCACCGGGCGCGCCGCCAGCGAGGCCGCCAACTCCGCCGTGGTCTCCTGCCCCTCGGGCGCCAACAGCCGCACGCGGGCGGACGGTTCGGCGTCCTCACCGCGCCGGTTCGGACGGATCAGGAACTCCTCGCCGATCGTCCACTCCGCGGTGCGCATTCCGTCCGCGCTGGCTATGTCCACGGTGAACCCCGTCGCCACGCCACTCCCTCGGTCGGGCCGGCGGCCCGACCCCCACCGGCCGCGCCCTCACGCCACTGCGCGTCACCGTACCCGCGGGCGCGGCGCCCACGCCGCGATGTCTGCCACACGCGTGACGGGTTGACGCGCCGGGCCGCCGGCCCCCGCTCCAGGTCAGCCACTTGCCCGGTCCCGCGTCCGCCCCGCAGGATGGGCCGATGCCGCGCCCGAGGGTCGGGTCGGCCGGAGGGATGGTGCACGTGACGGCTCGGGTCGCCGTGGTCGGCGAGGCCCTGGTGGATCTGCTGTGGCGGACCGGTTCCCGGGAGGCGCGCGCCGTTCCCGGCGGCAGCCCGGCCAACGTCGCCGTCGGCCTGCACCGGTTGGAACGCCCCGCCACCCTGCTCACCAGCTGGGGCGACGACCCGCCGGGCGCGCTGGTCGCCGAGCATCTCGCCGGCACCGGCGTCGAGGTGGTGCGGCTGCCCACCGGCGGTCCCGCGAGGACGACCGTGGCGCTGGCCTATCTCGCGGCGGACGGCTCCGCCCACTACGACTTCCTCACCTCCTGGGCGCCGACCGCGCTCGACCTCCCGGAGGACACCGCGGTGGTGCACACCGGCTCGCTGGCCGTCGCCGTCGAGCCCGGCGCCTCCCGCGTGCTCGAACTGGCCGCCGCCCAGAGCGCGTTGGGCCGGCTGGTCGTCGCCGACCTCAACGTGCGGCCCGCCGTGCTCCCCGACCGCTCCGCCTACCGCGCGCTCGCCGAACGGCTGGCCGGCGAGGTCAGGGTGCTCAAGGCCAGCGACGAGGACCTGGCCTGGCTCTACCCCGACCTGACGGTTGGCGAGGCCGCCGAGACGCTGCGCGCGCTCGGTCCCGAGCTGGTCGTCGTCACCCGGGGAGCGGAGGGCGCGCTCGGGCTCACCGCCGCGCACCGCGTCGACGTACCGGCGCCCGCGGTGGCGGTGGTCGACACGGTCGGCGCGGGCGACGCCTTCCAGTCCGCGCTGCTCGACGACCTCGCCGGCCGCGGCGCGGTCCCCACCGACCCCGCCGTTCTCGCCGCCGTCCTCGCCCGCTGCGCCCGGTGCGCCGCGCTCACCTGCGCGCGCGAGGGCGCCGACCCGCCCACCCGGGCCCTGCTCGACGGGGAGGGCGCGGACACGGCCGCCCCGGACGGAACGCGCGGGGCGGAGACGCCCGACCGGGGCTGAACGCGCGCCCGCCGCGCGGGCGCGGCGGGCGACCGCTCAGGAGCCCGCGTCCTCCAACCGGAAGCCGACCTTCAGCCCCACCTGGAAGTGCGCCGGCCGTCCGTCCTCGATGTGCCCGCGGACCTGCGTCACCTCGAACCACTCCAGCTGCCGCAGGGTGCGCGAGGCGCGTTCGATCGCGTTGCGGATCGCCGCGTCCACGCCCTCCGGCGAGGAGCCGACGATCTCGGTCACCCGGTAGATGTGGTCGGACACGCTGACCTCCCGTGGCTGTGCCGCTGACCTCCCACGGTGCCCCAGGTGGCCGCCCTCCGCACCCGGGGGAGCGGCCCGGGGCGGCAGTCGGTGGTGTCGGTCCGCGATGCTACGCTCCCGGTGGGTCGTGACTGGCGCGTACGAGATGGGCCCAACCATCGGGAAGCGACCCCAGCGATGCGATGTGGAGCCGTGCGCCTGGGCCGTCGCGACGTCTGCCTAGGAGGCCTTGAGTGACCACGGAGAACATGTCCGCCACCCCCGAGTCCACCGCCTTCCGCACGGCGCTCGACGTGGTGCGCGGCGTCGAGCCCCGGATCGCCGACGCGATCGGCGCCGAGATCGAGGACCAGCGGGCCTCGCTCAAGCTGATCGCCAGCGAGAACTACGCCTCGCCCGCCGTGCTGCTCGCCATGGGGAACTGGTTCAGCGACAAGTACGCCGAGGGCACCATCGGCCGCCGCTTCTACGCCGGCTGCCGCAACGTCGACACCGTCGAGGCCATCGCCGCCGAGCACGCCCGTGAGCTGTTCGGCGCCCAGCACGCCTACGTGCAGCCGCACTCCGGTATCGACGCCAACCTGGTCGCCTTCTGGGCGGTGCTCGCCCAGCGCGTCGAGCTGCCCGCGCTGGAGCAGGCCGGCGTCCGCCAGGTCAACGACCTCGGCGAGGAGGACTGGGAGCGGCTGCGCAAGGCGCTGGGCGACCAGCGGATGCTCGGCATGTCCCTGGACGCGGGCGGCCACCTCACCCACGGCTTCCGGCCGAACATCTCCGGCAAGATGTTCCACCAGCGTTCCTACGGCACCGACCCGGAGACCGGGCTGTTGGACTACGACGCGGTGCGCGCCGCCGCCCGCGAGTTCCGCCCGCTGATCCTGATCGCCGGCTACTCCGCCTACCCGCGCCGGGTCAACTTCCGCATCATGCGCGAGATCGCCGACGAGGTCGGCGCCACGCTGATGGTCGACATGGCGCACTTCGCCGGGCTGGTCGCCGGCAAGGTCCTCACCGGCGACTTCGACCCGGTGCCGCACGCCCAGATCGTCACCACCACCACCCACAAGTCCCTGCGCGGCCCGCGCGGCGGCATGGTGCTGTGCGACGACTCGCTGGCCGCCCAGGTCGACCGCGGGTGCCCGATGGTGCTCGGCGGCCCGTTGCCGCACGTGATGGCCGCCAAGGCCGTCGCCCTCGCCGAGGCCAGGCAGCCCGCGTTCCAGGACTACGCCCAGCACGTGGTGGACAACGCCCGGGCGCTTGCCGAGGGCCTGACCCGGCGCGGCGCCCGGCTGGTCACCGGCGGCACGGACAACCACCTGGCGCTGCTCGACGTCTCCGGCTACGGCCTCACCGGCCGGCAGGCCGAGGGCGCGCTGCTCGACGCGGGCATCGTCACCAACCGCAACGCGATCCCGCGCGACCCCAACGGCGCCTGGTACACCTCCGGCATCCGCCTGGGCACCCCGGCGCTGACCACCCGCGGCCTGACCGCAGACGGCTTCGACGAGGTCGCCGAGCTGATCGACAGCGTGCTGCGCCGCACCACCCCCGGCACCGCCAAGAGCGGCAAGCCCTCCAAGGCCACCTACGTCCTCGGCGAGGGCGTGGCCAAGGAGGTCGCCGGCCGCGCCGCCGACCTGCTGGACAAGCACCCGCTCTACCCGCGGGTCGACCTCGGCTGAGCCGCCCGCGACCGACTGCGAGCCCATGACCTTCCCCCTCACCCGTCCGCACGCCACGCCGGCCACGGAGGCCGAGGCCGTCGAGCGCCAGCTGCGGCTGCGCGACCACACCGTGCTGGACTCCTCGGGCCCCGCGCCCGGGGAGCCCGGCACGGTGGTGGTCGGCGTCGACGTGGCCTACGACGACGCCCGCGACCTGGTGGCCGCCGCGGCCGTGGCGCTGGACGCCGCCTCCCTGGAGGTCGTCGCACGCGCCACCGCCGTCGGCCGCGTCGACTTCCCCTACGTGCCGGGGCTGTTGGCGTTCCGCGAGCTGCCCACGGTGCTGGCGGCGCTGGAACGGCTGACCGTGGCGCCCGACCTGGTGGTGTGCGACGGCCACGGCCTGGCCCACCCGCGCCGCTTCGGGCTGGCCAGCCACCTCGGGGTCATCGGCGACCTGCCGACCATCGGCGTCGCCAAGAACCCGCCGCCGCCCCCGGTGCGCGAGGCGGCGCCGGGACCGGCGGCGGAACGCGGCTCCACCGCCGCGCTGCTGGACCCGGCGACGGGGGAGGAGGTCGGCCTGGCGCTGCGCACCAGGGACGGCGTCAAGCCCCTGTATGTCTCGCCCGGCCACCGCACCACCGTGGACGACGCCCGCGCCCACACGCTGCACCTGGCCAGGGGCGTGCGGCTGCCCCAGACCACCAGGCTCGCCGACCGGCTCTGCCGGGAGGCGCTGGCCGCCGCCTGACGCCGCCGCCCGTTGCCCTGCCTCAGTCCTCCGCCGCCGCGAGGGCGCCGAGCGCGACGTCCACGTCCTCCTCCCCGCTGTAGAGGTGGAAGGCGAACCGCGCCCGGCCGGCCCGGCGCGAGAACCGCACCCCCGCCGCCTCCAACGCCTCGGCCGCGCCCGCGCTCTCCGGCACCGAGACGATGGGGGAGCCGCCGGGGCCCGTCGGCAGCCCCAGCCGCGCGAGCCCCGCGCGGAACCTGTCGGCCAGCCGCAGGTCGTGCGCGCCGATCGCCTCCTGCCCCCACTCCCGCACCAGGGCGAGCGCCGGCGCGGCGGCGGCGTAGGTGTAGTACGCGGGGCCGCTGTCGAACCGTCGCGCGCTGTCGGCCAGTTCGGTGACCGGGCCGTAGAGGTTGGCCGACGGGTCGGCCGCCGCCATCCAGCCGGCACCCAACGGCCTGAGCCCGCCGCCGTCGGCCGGGACCGTGAGGAACGAGGTGCCGCGCGGGCAGAGCAGCCACTTGAACGCGCCGCACACCGTGAAGTCGAAGGCGTCGGCGGACAGCGGCAGCCAGCCGGTGGACTGGGTGGTGTCCACCAGGGTCCGCGCGCCGTGCGCCCGGGCGGCGCCGGCCACGGCGGCGAGATCGGCGCGCGCCCCGTCGGACGACTGGACCGAGGAGACGGCGACCAGCGCGGTCTCGGGGCCGATGGCGTCCGCCAGCGCGGCCAGCGGCACCTGCCGAGGCCGCAGCCCCACCCGTAGCGCGAACGGCGTCACCAGGGAGCTGAAGTCGCCGTAGGCGCACAGCACTTCACTGCCCTCGGGAAGGGCGGCGGCGATCAGCCCCACGTGGGCGGCGACCGAGCCGCCGACCGCGACCCGTTCGGGCCCGAGCCCGACCAGCGCGGCGAACGTGGCTCTGCTCTCCTCCATCGCGCGGAAGTACGCCGTCTGGTCGGGCCGCCCGGCCGCCGTCTCGCGCACCGCCGCCTCCAGCGCGGCGACGGAACGCGCCGGTGGTCGGCCGAGGGAGGCGGTGTCCAGGTAGCCGGGGGCCGGAGGGAAGGCGTCGCTCGCTTCTCTCAACATGTCGACAAGTCTTCCCAGGGTTGTGCGCCGGTGCACTCCGGCGCACGCGAGGGGCGCACGCAAGTCTCCTCAATTCCCCCTTACGCCCCGATGCCCCCCAAGCACCCCGAACACTGCCGGTGCCCGCCGGAGCACGCTAAGGTGCTGAAAGAGGGAGAACTGGGGGCAGCGCAAGGCGCGGTGCGTCGGAGAAGTGTGGGGAGGGACGGGTGCGTCGAACGAGAAGGGGACGGGGCCCGAGCCTGCCGACCCACCCGCGCCGCGGTGAGCAACGGCCGGACGTCTCACAGGGGTTGACGCGATGCGGGAGCTGACGCCGACCGATCCGCGCCGCATAGGCGGCTATCTGCTGCTACGCCGGCTAGGGGAGGGCCGCAGCGGCGTGGTCTATCTCGCCCGCTCCCTGCGCGGCGAGCCGGTCGCGCTCAAGCTGATCCGCCCCGCCTACGCCTTCGACCCGGCCTTCCGCGCCCGCTTCGAGGCCGATGTCGCCGCCGCCCGGCACGTAGGCGCCCGCCGGCTGGTCACCGTCGCCGCCGCCGACACCGCGGGCGGCACCGTCTGGGCCGCCTACCCCTACGTCGCGGGACCCACGCTCGACGAGACCGTCGCCACCCACGGCCCGCTGCCGCCCCGCACGGTCGGCGCCCTCGGGGCGCTGCTGGCCGAGGCGCTGACCGCCGTGCACGCCGCCGGCCTCTGCCACCGCGACGTGCGGCCGGGACATGTGCAACTCACCCTGGACGGCCCCAGGCTGACCGGGTTCGGCGGGTCGGGCACCCGCATCGGGCCGCCCGGTTTCCTCTCGCCCGAACAGGCCGTGGGCGGCGCCATCCCCGTCGGCCCGCCCAGCGACCTCTTCGCCCTCGGCTGCCTGCTGGCCTACGCCGCCACCGGCCGGGGCCCGTTCGGCGAGGGGACCCCGCGCGAGCTGTTACGCCGCGCCGCCTTCGACCCGCCCGACCTCGCCGACGTGCCGCGCGGGCTGCGGGAAGTGGTCAGCGCCTGTCTCCACCGCGACCCGCTGCTCCGCCCCTCCGCGCTGGACCTGGCCCGGGAGATGGCCCCACCCGTGGGCGTCGGCTGGCTGCCCGGCCCCCTGGCGCGCGAGGTCGCCGCCCGCTATGCGGCGCCGCTGCCCAGGCCCGCCTCCCACGAGCCCGCCGGCCAGGGACTCCCGGCCGTGCCCGGCCAACCCGCCTCCGAGACACCGGCGTTGCCCCGGGGCGCGGCCGAGCCGCCCGAGCCGGAACGGCCCACGCCCGACGCTCTCTCCGACACCCCCGAGCCCGAGAAGCCGCGCCCCACCGGAAGGCGCCGCGCGCTCCGACTCCTCGGCGGCGCCGGCGCGTTGGCCGTCGCGGGCGTCGGCGCCGGGCTGCTGCTGCGCACCGAGCCGGGCGCCGAGGGCCCGGCCGGCGCCGGCCGCCGCACCTATGCCATCGGTCTCCAGGCCAACCTCAGCGGCCCGGCCGCCGACGCCGGCAGCGGACAGCAGCGCGGGTTGAACATGGCGGTCGACGAGCTGAACCGCCTCGGCAACCTCCCCTTCGACCTCGACGTCCGCCCCGTCGACGACGCCGGCGACCAGGAGCTGGCCCGTCAGGCGGCACGCGACCTGGTCGCCGACGAGGAGGTGATGGCCGTCATCGGGCCCAGCGAGGACGCGGTGCTCCCGGCCGTGGGCGACGCCTACGCGTCCGCCGAAGTCCCGCTGCTCGCCCTGTCGTTGACCGGCCCGGGCGACCACGAGCGCTACGGGTCGCTGCTCGTGGCCCGCCCGCCGGCCGCGCTCGCCGGGCTCGCGGCCGGGGAGGTGCTGGCGGAGCGGGACGCCCGCCGGGTCGTCGTCCTCGACGACCGGGCCGCGGGCGAGGAGAGTGGCCGCGTCGCCCGCGCCCTCCACGGCTCCCTGGACCGCGAGCGGTTCACCCCCCTCGTCAGGGAACTCGACAGCGCCGAGGCCGACCTGAACGCCCTCGCCGCCGAACTCACCGCCGACGGCACCGAGGCCGTGGTCTGGTGCGGCCGGGCCGAGGGCGCCGGCCGGCTCTCCCGGGCGCTGCGCACCAACGGCTACCAGGGCGTCGGCCTGGCCACCGAACGGGCCATCGGCCCCGAGTACTTCCTGCACACCGGCCAACAACCCGACGACTGGTTCTTTCTCGCCCCCTACACCGACCCGCGCGCCGACCCCAGGGCCAACGGCTTCGGCCGCGCCCACCGCGACCGCTTCGGATGGGACGCCGAACCCTACGCGGCCGAGGCCTACGACGCGGCCCAACTGCTCGTCCTCACCCTGCGGGAGACCGTCGAACGCCGCGCCGGGGTCACCCGAGGCGTGCTGCTCGAAGCGCTCCTCGCCGGACGCTACCGAGGCGTCGCCCGCGACCTCGCCTTCGACGCCGAGGGCGGCTACGCGGGGGAGGGGCCGGTCGCCTACCTCTACCGCGCCCACCACGGGGAGCTCCGTTTCCAGGGCCCGGTCTCCGGGTGAACGGGCCCCGCCGCGAGGGCCGTTGACGGCCCGGCCGTCCCTCGGAACGGCCGGACCGCCCCCGGGACTCAGCGCACCGCGGCCTCGATCAGGTCCGCCGCCCGTGCCGTGCCGCCCTCGGCGACCGCCTGCTCCCGCAGCCGCGCCGAACGCGCCGCGACCTCCGGGTCGTCGACCAGCTCCCGCAGCGCCACACGCAGCCGCTCAGCCGTCGCCTCCTCGGTGTCCAACCGGCGTGCCACGCCCAGGCTGACCAGTTGGTCCGCGTTTCCGAACTGGTCAACCGCCTGGGGGACCGCGATCATCGGCACCCCGGTGACCAGTCCCTCGGACGCGCCGCCCATCCCTGCGTGGGTGACAAAGGCGTCGGCCTGCTCCAGCACCGACAGCTGCGGAAGCCAGGAGTGCACCTCGACGTTGTCCGGCACGTCCCCCAGCTCGGCCGGGTCCGTGTGGCGGCCGATACCCAGGACCACGTGCCAGCCCGGCAGCCCGCCGAAGGCCTCCAGGCAGCGCCGGTAGAACGCGACCTGCCGGGTGTAGGCCGACCCCAACGAGATCAGCAGCACCCGGCGCGCACCCGCCGGCCGCCGCCACTCGCCGCTGCCGAGCCGACGCCCGAAGCACGGCCCCACGAACGTGACCGTCGAGGTGTCCACGTCCTCGGCCCGGGGCTGCATCGCCCGGGGGATCAGCGCCAACGCCCGGTCGGGGCGGCCGGGGAAGCGGTCCATGTCCAGGGTGGTGGCCCCGCAGGAGGCCAGCCAGCCGGTGAACCGCTCGCGGTAGGCGTCGGCCCCGGGAAGCCGCCACAGCTGGGCCGCGACCTCCTCCTCGTAACCCTCCCAGGCGACATAGGTGGGGGAGAGCTGGATCGGCGGGCGGCCCTGCGCCTCGGCGAGGGCGCGGGCGGCGTAGGCGCCGATGTCGTAGAGATACGCGTCGGCCGGGTCGGCGTCGTAGTGGGCGCGCAGCTGGGGGAGCGCCCGGATCGCGTCGTCGAGGAAGAGACCCATCGCGGCGACGGGGTCCGACGGCCAGTCGTTGTCGGCGACCGGCAGCCCCGACCTCACGGGGACGAACTCCGCGCCGGTGGCCGTGATCCGCTCGGCCATCAGCGGGTCGTTGGCGTAGGTGACCCGGTGGCCCCTGGCCACCAGCTCGCGGATGATCTCCAGGCTGGGCAGCACATGGCTGATGGCCGGGATGCCGACCATCGCCAGATGCGCGGGGCGGTCGAGCGTGCGCGGGGAGAGCGGGGCTGGCCCGGCGGACGTCCGATTCGAGCGCGACGAGGCGGGGACGGAAAGACGGGAAGAGGAAGACATGCGGGACGACTCATCTCAGATCCGGTGAACGGGGGTATCGCGCACCGGCGCGCCGCGGGACCGCCCTGCTGTCGGGCGGGGGCGCGCGCACGGAGCGCGGACGGGGTCGGGGGCCTGCCCCGGGCCGTTCAGCCGTAGATCTGGTGGAAGTACATGTCGACACCGTAGCCGACGCCGCGCCCGTCCGTCACTCGGCTGGCTCCGAGACGCGGGGGTGTGCGCGGGGGCGCGGTTCCGGGAAGGTTCCGGTCCCTCGGGGCCGCTCGCCGGGCATTGACACGTTCTCGTCATCGCGGCAACACTGCCGGACGGGAGAGCGCTCTCCCAGTGTCTCGCGACTCTTCCGCGACTTCGGAGGTCCCGCATGAAACGTCAGAAGGCCCTGTTCTCCGGCACGTTAGCGGCTGCCGTGCTCGCGCTCGTCGCGGCGGGGCTCGGCACCGTGGGGGCGGTCGCCGCGCCGGGCGGCGGGGAGACCGCCGCGAGCGAGGTCGACCACTCCGGCCACCGGATGCCGATGGACCCGCCGCCCGGCGAGTGGATCCCGGTCGACGAGCCGGTCGACGGCATCCCGCCCAACCCGGACGCGCCGTTCGCCGAGCACCGCGAGTTCCAGGCCAACTGCTCGGTCAGCCACACCGGTGACGACGACCCGATCGTCTTCCCCGGCCTCCCGGGCGAGTCCCACAACCACACGTTCATGGGGAACACCACCACCGACGCGTTCAGCGACCTGGACTCGTTCGACCAGGGGGAGACCACCTGTGTGGTCCCGGCCGACCTGTCGGCGTACTGGATGCCGACCATGTTCAACGGCGACGAGGAGGTCCGGCCGAGCGGCCCTCAGGTCATCTACTACAAGTCGGGCATCAGGGACCACGAGTCGGTGCGCCCCTTCCCCACGGGGCTGCGCTACGTGGTCGGCAGCCCCACGCAGTCGGCCGAGGACTTCATCAACGCGACGGAGAAGGGCTGGGAGTGCGGTGACGACTACGAGAACGACGACATCCCGGACTACTGCGCCCCCGGCAGCCAGCTGAACGTCCGCTACCAGGCGCCGAGTTGCTGGGACGGGCGGCATCTGGACTCGCCCAACCACCAGGACCACATGGCCTATCCGGTGGTCGAGGACAACCAGGACGTCTGCCCCTCCAGCCACCCGGTGGCGGTGCCGATGATCGAGTTCAAGATGGCCTTCCCGGTCAGCGGCGACACCTCGGACGTCCGGCTGGCCAGTGGCCGGGGATACAGCTTCCACTACGACTTCTTCAACAACTGGGACGAGCGGACGCTGGCCGCCATGGTGGAGCACTGCGTCAACGGCGGGCTCCAGTGCGACACCCGCGGTTTTGACCAGTTCCACCCCGAGGAGGGCGCCGTCCTCGACGAGAACCACGAACTGCCCTGACCGGGCCCGCCGTCGAGCCGGAGCCGAACGGTGAACGGCGCGGGTCGACCGGCGGCAGCTGGCAGCTGACCGGTGATCCAGGAACGCTGGTCAGTGGTCAGTGGTCAGTGGTCACCGGTCGGCCGCCGGTGCCCGGTGGTCGGAACGCGGGGCCGGATCCCACGCGGAGCCGGCAGGCCCACCGTTCCCGTGAGCGACCGCCGTTGCCTTACCAGTGCGGTGGTCCCGACCAGTCCCGACCAGTCCGCGACCACTCAGCGACCGGTCCCTGACCAGTCGGCGACCACCCCGCCGCCGGGCCGTTCCCCCGTGCCCGTCCCCACCATCCCCCCACGAACCGATCGAGGAGTCCCCGTGTCTTCCCTCCCGCCACCGCAGCCCCCGACGCCCCGCCGTCCCCCCGGGGTCTCGCGTCGCGCCACGCTCGTCGGCCTGGCCGCCGCCGTGGTCGCCACCGTCGGCGCGACCCACGCCCCGGCCACCGCGGCACCGGCGCCGCAGAGCCCGCCCCGCCGCCCGTCGACCCCGCGCACCGGCACGCCGATCACCCGTGCCGACCCGGTGCTGGGTCCGAACGTCACGGTCTTCGACCCCTCCATGCCCGCCGGCGACATCCAGGCCACCCTGGACGCGGCCTTCGCCCAGCAGGAGACCGCGCAGTTCGGCTCCGGACGCTTCGCGTTCCTCTTCAAGCCCGGCCACTACCAGGACCTGGACGTCAACATCGGCTACTACACCCATGTCGCGGGGCTCGGCCGCTCGCCCGACGACGTGGACATCACCGGCTGGGTCCGGGTGGAGGCCGACTGGTTCGAGGGCAACGCCACCCAGAACTTCTGGCGCGCCACCGAGAACCTCTCCGTCACCCCCTGGGACGGCTACAACCGTTACGCCGTCTCCCAGGCGGCGCCCATCCGCCGCGTGCACGTCAGAGGCGAGATGCCGCTGTGGAACGGCTACGACGGCTGGGCCAGCGGCGGGTTCCTCGCGGACAGCAAGGTGGACCGCGTGGTCTCCGGTTCGCAGCAGCAGTGGCTGACCCGCAACAGCGAACTGGGCGAGTGGGCCGGCTCGGTGTGGAACATGGTCTTCGTCGGCGTCGACGGCGCCCCGCCCCACCACTTCCCCGATCCCTCGCACACGGTCGTGGACACCACGCCCTGGGTCAGGGAGAAGCCCTACCTCTATCTCGACGGCGACGACTATGCCGTGTTCGTGCCCGACCCGCGCCGCGACTCCCGGGGGACCACCTGGGCGAACGGCCCGACGCCCGGCACCTCCGTCCCGCTGAGCGCCTTCCATGTCGCGCACGAGGGCGACGACGCCGCCTCCATGAACGCCGCGCTCTCCGAGGGCAGGCATCTGCTGGTCACCCCCGGCGTCTACCGGATCGACCAGACGTTGGAGATCACCCACCCGGGGACCCTCGTGCTCGGCCTGGGCCTGGCCACCCTGGTCCCCGAGGGCGGAGTCGACGCGATCCACGTCGCCGACGTGGACGGCGTCCAGCTGGCCGGCCTCCTCGTGGACGCCGGCGAGGACGGCTCCCGGACGTTGATCGAGGTCGGGGAGGAGGGCTCGACGACCCGCCACCAGGAGAACCCGATCCATCTGCACGACGTCTTCTGCCGAATCGGCGGCGCCCATCCCGGATCGGCCGAGGTGAGTCTGCTGATCCACGCCCACGACACGGTGGTCGACCATGTCTGGCTCTGGCGCGGCGACCACGGCGAGGGCGTCGGCTGGGACGTCAACCCGGCCCGCAACGGCCTGGTCGTCAACGGCGACCACGTCACCGGATACGGTCTCTTCGTCGAGCACTACCAGGGCCACCAGGTCATCTGGAACGGGGACCACGGGCGCACCTACTTCTACCAGTGCGAACTGCCCTACGACCCACCCGACCAGGCGTCCTGGATGAACGGCGACGAGCTGGGCTGGACCGCCTACGTCGTCTCCGAGGGCACCACGGCCCACACCGCCTACGGGCTCGGCGTCTACAGCCTGATGCTGGAGGACGCGCACATCACCACCGAGCGGGCCATCGCCACACCGGCGGGGGACGGGTTCGACTTCACCAGCATGGTGATCGTCTCGCTCGGCCAGCTGGGCGTCATCAACCACGTCATCAACGATCTCGGCGGCCCCGCCGGCCCGGAGCTCAACGACGGCATCTTCTATCTGGAGAGCAACTGACCGCGGGCCGGGGGGCGTTCGGTCGGTCCCACCGTTCCACCGCACGCCCCTCGGCCCCGCTCCACCGACCCCGCCCCGTACCGCTGAACCCTTGCCGTTCCGTGTCTCCGGCGGGAGCCCCGACTCGGGTAGGGTGGTCGGCGACTTCACAGGCAACGGGTGCGGAAGCGCCCGGTGGGACGAGGGAGGTGAGCCCGATCACCGTTCGGTCGGCACGGGCACTCCCGCCCCGCGGGGTGGCTCCCAGGCGGTGAGACGCCGCCGGGGGTCAGGGGTGTCCGACACGCTTGAGAGGCTCTGATGTCGGTTCCACCCCCTTTCTCCCCCTCTGTTTCTTCCCTTCCCTCGCTCCCCGCCGTCGTGGCCCGGCTGCGGGCGGCGGGCTGCGTCTTCGCCGAGGACGAGGCCGCCCTGCTGGTGGCGGGCACCGGCGGCGGGGAGGCGCTGGCCGCCTCGGTCGCCCGCAGGGCCGCCGGCGAACCGCTCGAACACGTCCTGGGCTGGGCCGAGTTCGCCGGTCACCGCGTGGAGGTCGGGCCGGGCGTCTTCGTGCCCAGGCGCCGCACCGAGTTCCTGGTGGAACGCGCGGTGCGGCTCGCCCGTTCGCCCGCCGTCGCGGTCGACCTCTGCTGCGGCTCGGGCGCCGTGGGCGTGGCCCTTCTGGCCGCCTGGGAGCATGTCGAACTCCACGCCGCCGACCTGGACCCGCGCGCGGTGGCCTGCGCCCGACGGAACCTGGGCCCGGCCGCCGTCGTGCACGAGGGCGACCTCTACGCACCGCTGCCGACACGGCTGCGCGGCCGGGTGGAGGTGCTCGTCGCCAACGCGCCCTACGTTCCCACCGACGCCGTCGCCCTGCTGCCCACCGAGGCCCGCGTGCACGAGCCCGCGACGGCACTGGACGGTGGCGCCGACGGGCTGACCGTGCTGCGCCGGGTGATCGCCGGTGCCGCGCGTTGGCTGGCGCCCGGCGGGAGCCTGCTCGTGGAGTCCAGCGAACGTCAACGTCCCGCGCTGCTGGACGCGTTGGGCGCCGGCGGCCTGTTGCCCAGCGTTGCCCACTGCGCGGAGCGCGAGGCGACGGTGCTGATCGGCCGGCGGCCCGACGCGGGTTAGCGCTGCTCGCCGAGCACGGTGGGCCGCACGGCGGCCCACCGCAGCGAGTGCCGGATTCCGTCGGTCAGGGGCAGCCGTGCCCGCCAGCCGAGCAGCCGCTCGGCCCGGTCGCAGCGGGTGCGGGCGCCGGCGGAGTCGCCAGGGCGGCGCTCCGCCTCGACCGCCTCGATCGGACGGTCGCTCACCTCGTTATAGGCGGCGAGTAGTTCGCGCACGGTGGTGCCCGTTCCGGTGCCGAGGTTGATCACCGTTGACCGGGTGCCGTCGGCGAAGAGTCCGTCGAAGGTATCCAACGCGGCCAGATGCGCGGCGGCCAGATCCCAGACATGGACGTAGTCCCGCAGCCCGGAGCCATCCCTGGTCGGATAGTCGGTCCCGGTGATCCGGAACGGCCGCCCCTCCTCGCCCGCCAGGATCATCTGCCCCAACGCGTGGCTGGGCCGGGGGAGTTGCAGCCCGGTGCGCAGCTGGGGATCGGCGCCGACGGGGTTGAAGTAGCGCAGCGAGAGCACCCGCAGCGGGCTGCCCGCCGCGATGTCGGCGAACATCCCCTCGCAGACCGCCTTGGTCCTGGCGTAGGGGCTCAGCGGCTCGATCGCCGACTCCTCGTCCACGGTCAGGTCCTCACCCGCCCGGTAGATCGAGGCCGAGGAACTGAACACCATGCGGTGGCAGCCGTTGCGCAGCAGATGCCCCGTGAACTCCAGGCTCTTGGCCACGTTGGCCCGGTAGTAGCCGATCGGGTCGGCCACCGAGTCGGGCACCACGATCAGCGCCGCGCAGTGGACCACCGCGCCGATCTCCGGGTGCTCGGCGAAGATCCGGTCCACCAGCGGCCCGTCGGCGATGTCCCCCTCGTAGAACGCGCGTCCCTCGGTGAACTCCCGCCGCCCGGTGACCAGGCTGTCCAGCACCACCGGGGTGATCCCGCGGTCCAGACAGGCCGAGGCGACCGTGCTGCCGATGTACCCCGCACCCCCGGCGATCAGGACCTTCATCACGCACCCCTTCGTCGACGTCCGAAGCTCCCCAACCTACCCGCGGCCCCCGGCGGGGAGCGCGCGGGCCGCGCGTGGCAGGATCGGCGACCGTTCGCCGCGAAAACCGTTCGCCGGCGGTGTGCGTCGGGTGGCAACGTCCGGAGCATGGCACCGCAGTATCAGATCCGCGCCGACTACGACCGCGAGACGATCGTGGTCTATCAGGCGTACACACCGGCGATCGCCGAACCGGCGCTGCGCGCCGGGCACTTCGTCGCGCCGTTCTCCTTCCACCGGATGACCTGGATCAAGCCCTCGCTCGCGTGGCTGACGCACCGCAGCAACTGGGCCACCAAGCCCGGCCAGGAGCGCGTCCTCGCGGTCCGGATCAGCCGCGGCGGCTGGGAGGAGGCCCTGTCCCGGGCGGTGCTGACCACCACCCGGGACAGGGCCGCCCTCGCCCGCGCCGACGTCCATGTCCAGTGGGACCCGGAACGCACGCTGCGCGGCGCCGCGGAGAACCGGTACAGCATCCAGGTCGGTATCGGGCGCGCCCTGATCCGCGCCTTCAACGACGACTGGATCACCGGACTCACCGACCTCACCCCGAAGGTCCGCAGGGCCGCCGCCCTGGTCCGCGACGGCCGGCAGGCCGAGGCCCGGCGCCTGCTCCCGCCCGAACGGGCCTACCCGCTGCCCGGGGAGCTGGAGTCGCGGCTGTGCCGGGGGAGTTGACCAGTCGCGCCTGATGTGTTGTCTCGGCAGGTTGGTGACACGCGTGCTGGGTCCGTGAACGGCGCGGCCTCGGCGCGGCCGAGTTCCGGAGGCGCCGGGCGGTGGAACGGTCCGCGACGCCGCCCCCGGTCCGGGACCTCGTGGTCCGGCCCCGGCGCCCGAGAGGGGCGGCCGGGGCCGTCGCGGGGGAGTGGCGGGTCGCGTCAGGACGCGTAGACGCCGAACTCGTAGAGCGAGTAACCCCACCCGGTGCCGCGTTCGGTGCCCAGCACCCGGACATAGCGGCCGGTGGCGTCGACCGCGGCGGTCTCCACGCCGCCGGCGCCGTCGGTCACGGTGTGGACCGGCGTCCAGTCCTGGGCGTTCTCCGAGACCTGGACCTCGTAGGCGCGGGCGTGGGAGGTCTCCCAGTAGAGCTGGACGGTGTCGAAGCGGGTGCTGGCGCCCAGGTCGACCTGGAGCCACTGCGGGTCCGACCAGTCGCTGGCCCAGCGGGTCCCGTCGTCGCCGTCCGTGGCGTGCTCCGGCAGGAACGGCGCGCCGTCGCCCTCCTCCTGGAAGGTGGAGGCGGTCGTCTCGGCGCCCAGCGCCAGATTGGTGCCGTCGACCGGCGGGGGCACCACGTTGACCGACGTTGCCTCGATGCCGAGGTTGCCCTGGCCGTCGCGCGCCGCCAGATAGACCTTCCACGGCCCGGGGCGGCCGGGCGCCGTCACCGTGAGGGTGCCGTCGCCGTTGTCGCGGAAGTCGGCCGGCGTCAGCGCGCCGTTGTCGTCGATGTACTTGCTGTTGACCAGCACCTCGTATGTCGGCGTGTCGCCGTCCGGATCGTTGACCGAGGCGCTCAGCGTGAACTCCGAGCCCGCCGGGACCGAGGTGCGGTCGCCGCCCACGGCCAGGTCGGTGATCACCGGTGGTGTGTTGGCCGGGGCCTGCCCGCCGAACAGGTCGGCGACCGCGTAGTACGAGAGCCGCTTCTCACCTCCCGGCAGCAGGTTGAACCAGACCCCGCCGAAGTCCTCCTCCACGCCGTAGTGGAAGAGGGTGCCGCCCAACGCGACGCCCTCGTGGTCCATCAGGCAGTCCCAGGCGGCGCGGTAGCCCTCGGCCTTCGCCACGTCCGTCGGCTCCTCGGGAACGCCGTTGACGTCGTCGTCGACCTCCCACTCGCCGGCCGGTCCTCCCTCGGTCAGTATGTAGGGCCGGTCATATCCGCCCTCGATCCACGCCTGCTGTATTCCGCAGACCGCGTCATAGGCGTTGACCTGGAACAGGTCGAGGTCGGGGGAGTGCGCCTCGTAGTACTCCCAGGCGCCCACCCAGGCGTCGGTCGAGGTGACCGGGTGGTCGGGGTCGAGCGCCTTGATCTCCAGCGCCGCGTCGTTGACGAACCGGGTGTACGCGACCCGCTGGGCCTCCAACTCCGTGCCCTCGTAGCAGTTCTGAAGGCCGAGCACGGACTCGTTGCCGACGCTCCACATCAGCACGCCCGGGTGGTCGCGGTACTCCGCCACCCAGGTGTTCATGGCGGCGAGCTGCTCTCCCTTGTAGTCGTGGTCGTTGACGTAGTCCACGCAGCCGCCGCTGCCCGGGCCGCCGCCCGGCTGGAGCCAGAAGCCGGCGATGACCCGGATGCCGTTGGCCGCCGCGGCGTCCAGCAGCGGACGGCTGCTGGCGTCGGTGCCCCAGGTGCGGGTGGTGTTGGCGCCCATGGACGCGAGGTCGGGCATGTAGCTGTCGGCCTGGTCGGCGGGCGGGCCCCACGTGAGCCCCTCCACGACGTAGGGCTCCCCGTCGACGGTCAACTGCCAGTCGCCGTCGCCGCCGGCCACCTCCACGACGCTGGCGGCGGTCAGGGCGGGGTCGGGGTCCGCGCCCTCCTGCCCGGCGGAGGTCGCGGCGGTCGCGGCCTGGTGCGTCGCCGTGAGGACGCCGCCCAGCAGCGCCAACACGGCGCCGACGACGGCGACCGGCCGTCCGCGACGTCTTCCGGATGCCGAGGACGACGTCTCTTTACTGGTCAGCACACCTTCTCCTCACACGGGGGGACGGCTGTCGCGCCTCTCCCCGGAAACCACGAGGGAACGGGACGGGAGAGCGCTCTCCGCAGCAGAGTGGCGGCATGGACGGGGCATGTCAACGGGCCGGACGCGGTTCCGGATCGGGCAGGGTCGGCTTGTCGGTCCGCCCCCGAGCGCGCGGACCCGCGCGGGGCGTCCGCTCAGGCGGACTGCCGTGCCACCAGCGCCGGTTCGAAGATCACCGAGGTCGGCCGCGCCCCCGGCTGGTCGACGCGTTCCAGCAGCAGCCGGGTCATCTCGGCGGCCATCTCCTCGACGGGCTGCCGCACCGTGGTCAGCGCCGGACGGCAGGAGAGCGCCGCGCTGCTGTCGTCGAACCCCACGACGGCCACGTCGTCCGGTACCGCGCGCCCCCGTTCGCGCAGCACATGGAGAGCGCCCTGGGCCATCAGGTCGTTCGCGACGAACAGCCCGTCGACCTCCGGGTGCCGCTCCAGCAGCGCGGACATGGCGCGTTCGCCGCTTTCCAGGGTGAAGTTCCCCTCCTCGCACGGCACATACGGGTGGCCGTGCCTGGCCAGGGCGTCGCGGAAGCCCGCGAGCCGGTCCTGGCTGGCGAGCACGTCGAGCGGGCCGGTGATGCTGGCGATGTGCTGCCGGCCGCGCGCGACGAGGTGGTCGGCGGCGAGCCGCCCGCCGTCCCGGTGGGCCAGGTCGACATAGCTGACCGGCACCGGGCGCGGGGGCCTGGCGAAGAGCACACAGGGCACCCCGGCGGCCACCAGCGTCTCCGGCAGCGGGTCGTCGGCGTGGATGGAGACCAGCAGCGCGCCGTCGGCGTGGCCCTGCCGCAGGTAGCTGACCACCTGCTTCCTGGCGTCAGTCGAGTCCGCCAGCATCAGCACGGGATGCATCGCGCGCCGCCGCAGGAAGTCGACGACCCCGGCGCTGATCCGGCCGAAGAACGGGTCGGCCAACAGCTGCCCGCGGAACGGGGTCCCGGGCCCGTCCTCATCGCCCGCCTCCCCTCCCTCGTCGGCGCCGGCGCCGGAGACCACCAGCGCGACCGTGTCCGCCCGGCGGGTGACCAGGGAGCGCGCCGCGCGGTTGGGGACGTAGCCGGTGGTGGCGATCGCCCGGCGCACCACGTCCTGGATCGAGGGGTCGACGTTGCGGATGCCGTTGATCACGCGGGAGACGGTGGCGCGGGAGACCCCCGCCTCCCTGGCCACGTCCTCCAGCGTCGGGGAACCCTTGGCCGCGCGGTCGCTCATGGTGGCCTTTATAACACACCCAGAGAGCGCTCTCCCGGGTGCGCTTCCCGGCTCTCCGCGTTCCGGGGCGCTCGTTCGCGCCCCCTCGGCACGCCGGCCCCGGCTCACTTCGCGGGATGTCGCGCGGGAGGTCAGCGCGAGGTCAACGGGCGTCGACGTTCGGTAGGTTGATCTTCACCGAGGGGGAACGACAGATGGCCGACCAGGCGAGGAAACAGACGGTGCGCGACCTGCGGCGCGCCAACCGGGCGGCACTGCTGCTCCAGCTCTACCACCACGGGCCGCTGAGCCGCCACGAGTTGGGACTGGCCACCGGCCTCGGCTCCGGCACGGTCAGCAACGTCACCGGGGGGCTGCTCGCCGACGGGCTGCTGGTGGAGGCCGGTTCCGTCGACTCGGACGGCGGGCGCCCGCGCATCCTGCTGCGGGTCGCCCCCGACCACGGTCGGCTGGTGGGCGTGGACGTCGGCGAGACCGGGGTCCGCGTCGCGCTCTACGACCTCGCGCTGACCGAGCTGGCCAGGGCCGAGTTCCCGCTGCGCGACGGCGGTAGGGACGTGGACGCGGCGGTCGGCCACATCGGCGCCGGCGTCGCCGCGGTGCTGCGGATGGCGGAGGTCGCGCCCGACGCGCTGCTGGGCGTGGGCGTCGGGGTGCCCGGCATCGTGGAACGCGCGCCGGGCGTGGGCGCCGTGGTGCACGCCGTGACGGTGGGGTGGGACGCGGTCCCGTTGGAGTCGTTGTCGCGGGACGCGGTCGGGCTGCCGTCCGGCGTTCCGTTGCTGGTGGCCAACGGCGCGCGCACCTTCGGCCAGGCGGAGATGTGGCACGGCGCCGGTCGTGGCAGCCGGGACGCCGTGATCGTGCTGTGGGGCTCCGGCGTCGGCGCCTGCATCGTCGCGGACGGCGTGCCCTACGGGGGAACGGGGTCGGCGGCCGGAGAGTTCGGCCACACCACGCTGCGGCTGGGCGGCAGGCGGTGCCGCTGCGGTGCCTCCGGCTGCCTTGAGGCGTATGTCGGGGCGTGGGGGCTGGTGGAGCGCTGGAAGGAGACCGGCGGCGCGGTCGGCGGCGCCGACCACGAGCGGGAGGTGTCGCGGCTGCTGGAGGCGGCCGAGTCGGGGGACGGGGGAGCGCGAGAACTCCTCGACGAGGCCGCGGAGTTCCTCGGCGCGGGGATCTCCGACCTGATCAACCTCTTCAACCCCGAGCGGATCGTGGTCGGCGGCTGGGCCGGCCTGGCGCTCGGCCCCCGGCTGCTCCCCGAGGTGCGCCGCGTCGCCGACTCCTGCGCGCTGCCGCACCCTGCCCGGCGCAGCACCATCGAGCTGGGGCGGCTGGGGCCCGACGCGGTCACCGTGGGCGCGGCGACGCTGCCCCTGGCCGACTTCCTCGCGGGTGGCGGCAGTCGGGAGACGGAACGGCGCGGACGTCGGGCCGCGGCGCTGAAGTAACGGTGATGAGGCGGTGAGGCGGTGACGGGAGCGGCGTCGGCCGGGCCACGGGCCACGGACCGACGCCGCCGAGTCCGTTCAGACCGGGGTCTCCTCGCCGTGCACCAGGACCCAGACCACCTTGCCCTCGGCAGTGGCCTCGAAGCCCAGCTCGTCCGCCATCTCGCGCAGCAGCCACAACCCCCTGCCGGCCTCGGCCGTCCAGTCGGGGAGCGTGATGGTCGGGAGCGTGGCCAGCCGGTCGTGCACGGCGACCCGCACCGACTCGCCGTCCCAGCCCAGCTCCAACCGGCAGTGCGGGTCCGGGACATGGCGGGCCACGTTGGAGAGCAGCTCGGTGACCCCGTGGAGCACCACCTCGGTCACCGCCTGAGGCTGTTCCCACTCCCGCATGGCCAGCGCGGCCAGCCGCCGGAAGCGCGCCAGGTCCTCCCGACGGGCCGTCAGCAGCCAGCTGTGGCCGCGTCGTCGGGTGCCGGTCCCCTCGCTGGTGAGTCTGGTAGGCATCGTGAACCCTCCGGTTGCCGCACGGGAGTCAGGGAGTGACTGCGCTGTGTTTGTCTCGCACCCTGCCCCTCACGCGTGGCAGTCAGTGAAGAATTCAGCTGCACGTGTGCCGTTCATATCACTCGAAGGAGTGGCTGAGTTGACGGACCCTCAGCTCGATGGTCGGGGCTTGCGCTGGTGTTCGGCTCCGGGAGGACCTTCGGTCGAGAAGGGGGTGCTCCAGTCGTTCCCGAGCGCCGTGTTGAGCAGAGCGTAGTGCGACTCGCCGACACGCTCCAGGGAACGCGCGGTGCCGTTCGGATCCCGGCTCCACCGCGACGCCGCCTGGAGGGTCGCCGAACCGAACGCGCCCGTGAGCAGCCCGGGTCGGGGGTCGTCCGCCGGGAGTCCGCGCTGGGTGCGGATGGCCTCGGCGACGCGGCCGTGCTGTTCGAGAGCCAGCCGCGTGCTCACCCAGCGCGCCGTCTCGTCCCTGCCCATCACCCGCAGCGCGCGCAGCGCCAGCTGCCGGTCCCGCGGCGGCGCGGACCGCAGCGCGGAGGAGACCGTGCGGCGCAGGCTCTGCAGCGGTGCCTCGTTGACCGGCCGACGCGCCAACTCCTGCCGGAACACCACGTGCATCGCCCGCAGCGGTTCCAGGATCACGTCCTCCTTGGACGGCAGATGGCGGAAGAAGGTGCGTTCCGACACGTCGGCTCGGCGTGCTATTCCGCTGACCGTGGTCTCCTCGTAGCCCTGGGTCAGGAACAACTCAAGGCCCGTGTGGAGGAGTCGGTCCTGGACGTCGCGCCGCCGCCGTTCCCTCAACCCCATGGGAGACCGCTCTCCCGCACTCTTCGCTGTCATGCCCGCATCGTAAGCGGCGCGCCTCTCCGGGTGACTGTCGGTGCCTCCTGCCACAATGCACAACGCGGCGCAGGGCGCGCCGGGAAAGCGGAGCGAGATTGTGAACGAGCCTGTCGCAGGCCGGTCCATCGAGGGTCGGATCGCCGAGGAGCTGGGCGTCCGGGAGGGGCAGGTGAGGGCGGCTGTCGACCTGCTGGACGGCGGTTCGACGGTGCCGTTCATCGCCCGCTACCGCAAGGAGGTCACCGGCGCGCTGGACGACACCCAGCTGCGCACCCTGGAGGAACGACTGCGCTATCTGCGCGAGTTGACCGAGCGGCGCGAGGCGATCCTGGAGTCGATCAGCGCCCAGGGCAAGCTGGACGACGCGCTGGCCGCGCGCATCCGCGCCGCCGACACCAAGGCCAGGCTGGAGGACATCTACCTCCCGTACAAGCCCAAGCGGCGGACCAAGGCGCAGATCGCCAGGGAGGCCGGCCTTGAGCCGCTGGCCGACGGGCTGCTGTCCGACCCCTCGGTGGCGCCGGCCGCGGCTGCCGCCGCCTTCGTGGACGCCGAGCGCGGGGTCGCCGACGCGGACGCGGCGCTGGCCGGCGCGCGCGCCATCCTCACCGAGCGCTTCGGCGAGGACGCGGACCTCATCGGGGAGCTGCGCGAACGGATGTGGACCGGCGGCCGGTTGGTCTCCCGGGTCAAGGAAGGCAAGGAGGCGGAGGGCGCCAAGTTCTCCGACTACTTCGACTTCTCCGAGCCGTTCACCGAGCTGCCCTCGCACCGCGTGCTGGCCATGTTCCGGGGCGAGAAGGAGGAGACCCTGGAGCTGGTCCTGGAGCCGGAGCCGGCGGGGGAGGAGAGCGAGGGGCCCTCGGCGTTCGAGCGGGCCATCGCGCACCGCTTCGGCGTCGCCGACCGGGGCCGGCCGGCCGACGCCTGGCTGGCGGAGACGGTCCGCTGGGCGTGGCGCACCCGCATCCTGGTGCATCTGGGCATCGACCTGCGTTCCCGGCTGCGCACCGCGGCGGAGGACGACGCGGTCGGCGTCTTCGCCGCCAACCTGCGCGACCTGCTGCTGGCCGCCCCCGCCGGCACCCGCGCCACGATGGGGCTCGACCCGGGGCTGCGCACCGGCGTCAAGGTCGCGGTGGTCGACGCCACGGGCAAGGTCGCGGCGACCGAGACGGTCTACCCGCACGCGCCGCAGCGCCGCTGGGCCGACGCCCTGGACACGCTGGCCGCGCTGGTCACGGCGCACGGCGTGGAGCTGATCGCCATCGGCAACGGCACGGCGTCCCGCGAGACGGACAAGCTGGCCGGCGAGTTGATCGCCAGGCTCGGGGAGACGGGCGTCACCCGGATGATGGTCTCCGAGGCCGGGGCCTCGGTCTACTCGGCCTCCGCCTACGCGGCGAGGGAGCTGCCGGAGCTGGACGTGTCGCTGCGCGGCGCGGTCTCCATCGCCCGTCGACTCCAGGACCCGCTGGCCGAGCTGGTCAAGATCGATCCCCGTTCGATCGGGGTCGGTCAGTACCAGCACGACCTGTCCGAGGTGAAGCTCTCCCGCTCGCTGGACGCGGTGGTCGAGGACTGCGTCAACGGCGTGGGCGTCGACGTCAACACGGCGTCCGTGCCGCTGCTGGCCCGGGTCTCCGGCATCGGCACCACCCTCGCGGAGAACATCGTGGCCCACCGCGACGGCAACGGCCCCTTCACGGGCCGCGTCGCGCTGCGGCAGGTGCCCAGGCTGGGGCCGAAGGCGTTCGAGCAGTGCGCCGGCTTCCTGCGGATCAGGGACGGCGAGGACCCGCTGGACTCCTCGGCCGTCCACCCGGAGGCCTACCCGGTGGTGCGCCGCATGGTGAAGGCGACGGGCGGCGACGTGGCCTCCCTGGTGGGGAACGGCTCGGCGCTGCGGGCGCTGCGCCCGGCCGACTTCGTGGACGACACCTTCGGGCTGCCGACGGTCACCGACATCATCGGGGAGCTGGAGAAGCCCGGTCGTGACCCCAGGCCCGCGTTCCGCACCGCCCGGTTCAAGGAGGGCGTGGAGAAGCTCGGGGACCTGGAGCCGGGGATGACGCTGGAGGGCGTGGTCTCGAACGTGGCGGCCTTCGGCGCGTTCGTCGACGTCGGGGTCCACCAGGACGGCCTGGTCCATGTCTCGGCGATGTCGCGGAAGTTCGTCTCCGACCCGCGCGAGGTCGTCAAGCCGGGGGACATCGTCAAGGTCAAGGTGCTGGACGTGGACGTGCCGCGCAAGCGCATCTCGTTGACGCTGCGGCTGGACGACGAGCCGGGCGCCGGCCGGGAGCGGGGCGAGCGCGGGGAGCGCGGGGGCGCGCCCCGGCAGCGCGACCGGCGCGACGGCGGCGGTGGCGGCAACGGCGGTGGCGGGGGGCGCCGCGGCGGCGGTCAGCGTTCCGGTGGCGGCGGTGGCGGCGGTGGCCAGCGTTCCGGTGGCGGCCAGCCGTCGAACAGCGCGATGGCCGACGCGCTGCGCCGGGCGGGCCTGGTGCGTCCCGAGCGGGGGCGCCGCTGACGACACACCCGCGCCGCACGGCGGTTGACGGGCATCCACACGGCCGGGACCTTCGGGTCCCGGCCGTTTCCGTTGTGAGTTGTCCCGCAGTTCCTTGCCAGACTGGCGAGTAACAACCTACGGTACCGTAACCTACGGTGTCGTAAGTATCTTTGGAACCGCGCGGGAGATCATGTGACCCTCGACCCAGCCCACCCCACCGGTAGATCGGGCGACTGGACGGACGCCAAGCTGATCTATGCGTTGGAGGAGGTCGTCGAGACCGAGTTGAACCGCCATCTCAAGGCGGCCAAGGACTGGATGCCGCACGAGTACGTGCCCTGGAGCCAGGGGCGTGACTTCGACGGCCTGATGGGCGGCGAGCCCTGGTCCCTGGAGCAGTCCAAGGTGACCGACGTCGGGCGCACCGCGCTCGTGGTCAACCTGCTGACCGAGGACAACCTCCCCAGCTACCACCACGAGATCGCCACCATCTTCGGTCGCGAGGGCGCCTGGGGTACCTGGGTGCACCGCTGGACGGCCGAGGAGGGCCGCCACGGGATCGTGCTGCGGGACTACCTGCTCACCACGCGGGCGGTGGACCCGGTCCAGCTGGAGAACTTCCGGATGGCCCACATGTCCGAGGGCTTCGAGTCGGACAACGCGCACTCGATGCTGCACTCCGTGGCCTACGTCGCCTTCCAGGAGCTGGCGACGCGTATATCGCACCGCAACACGGGCCGTGAGTCCGGAGACCCGGTCTGCGAGAAGCTGCTGGCGCGCATCGCGACCGACGAGAACCTGCACATGGTCTTCTACCGCAACCTGCTGCGCGCGGCCTTCGAGATCGCGCCGGACCAGACGATGCGGGCCGTGCGCGACGTGGTGGTCGGCTTCCGGATGCCGGGGCACGGCATCCCCGGCTTCGAGCGGGCCGCCGCGCGGATGGCCATCGGCGGGATCTACAACCTGCGTATCCACATGGACGACGTTCTCCAGCCGGTGCTGCGGTACCTCGGCGTGATGGAGATCGCCGGGCTGAGCCCCGAGGGGCAGAAGGCGCAGGAGGAGCTGGGCACGTTCCTCGGGGGGCTGGACTCCGAGGCGCGGATCTTCGACGAGCGGCTCGCCGCCCGTCGCGCCCGGCTGGAGGCGCGCAAGGCGCGCGAGAGCTGAGGGCCGGCTCACCGAGCGGCGCCGTCTCCCGGGCAGGGGTCCGGGGGACGGCGCCGCCGCGTTCCGGCGGCGGAACGCGATTGCCCGCCCCCGGTCCGCTCGTTAGACTTCTCCGCGTCTCTGTCGTCGATGTCGGGAGCTTCGTTGAGGTTCTGAGGTCCATGACACCGCGAGCCCGGTCGGTTCGTGTTCCTCGCCGCGTGTCACGCGGCGACACGAGCGCCACGCTTCTCCGCGGTTGACCTCGGAGGCCACGAGAGACGTCGCCCCTGCCCGTTCCCGGCAGTTCCCGTTTCTGTTCCCCGCCTTCCCCGTCACTCGGCGTCCCTTCGGGCCCGGTGTCTTCTCGCGTTCCGTTGACCACCCTCGGCCCGTCGCCGCGTCGGCGACGCCCGGTACGCACCCCGGAAGGCGCTCATGTCCACCGGTACCACCCATATCTCCTGCCACCGCCTGGTCTACGACTGGCCCGACGGAACCCGCGTCTTCGACGGCCTCGAACTCGCCTTCGGTCCCGGAAGGACCGGGCTCGTCGGCCTCAACGGCAGCGGGAAGTCCACCCTGCTCAAGCTGATCGCCGGCGAGCTGACCCCGGCCGCCGGCTCCGTCCGTGTCGAGGGCGAGGTCGGCTATCTGGCGCAGACCCTCACCCTCGACACGGAGCAGCCCGTCGACCGGCTGCTGGGCATCGCGAGGGCCCGCGCCGCGCTGCACGCCATCGAGGCGGGCGACGGCTCGGAGGCGCACTTCGCCGCCGTCGGCGACGACTGGGACGTCGAGGAGCGCACCCGCGCCGTCCTCGACCAGCTCGGGCTCTCCCACATCGACCTGGACGCCACCGTCGGCCGGGTCTCCGGCGGCGAGGGCGTGCTGCTGCGGCTGGCCGCGCTGCTGCTGCGCCGCCCCGACGTGCTGCTGCTCGACGAGCCGACCAACAACCTGGACCTGCGCGCCAGGGAACGGCTCAACGCGGCGGTGCGCGCCTGGCGCGGCGTGCTGGTCGTGGTCAGCCACGACCGCGAGCTGCTGGAACGCGTCGACCAGATCGCCGACCTGCGCGAGGGGCGGGTGGTCCGTTACGGCGGGACGCTTACCGCCTACCAGGAGGCGCTCGCCGTCGAACAAGAGGCCGCCGAACGGGGCGTGCGTGCCGCCGAGGCCGATGTGCGCCGGCAGAAGCGGGAGTTGATCGAGGCACACGACAAGCTCGCCGGACGGGCGAGGGCCGGCAAGCGGGCCGCCGAGACGGGCGGGCTGCCGAAGATCGTCGCCGGCGCGCGCAAACGGGCCGCCGAGGTCTCGGCCGGCAAGCACCGCATCCTCCACGAGGAACGCCTCTCCGAGGCGAGGGACCGGCTCACCGAGGCCGAGTCGGCCGTCCGCGACGACGACGAGATCCGCGTCGACCTGCCGCACACCGCCGTGCCGGCCAGGCGCCGGGTGCTCACCCTGCGGGAGCTGGAGCTGCGCAACGGCGCCCGCGCCGACCTGGCGGTCGTCGGCCCGGAGCGGATCGGCCTGGTCGGGCCGAACGGCGCGGGCAAGACCACGCTGCTCCACACCGTGGCGGGGCTGCTGGCGCCGGCCGGGGGGCAGGCCCTGGCGCACGTGCCGCTGCGCTACCTGCCGCAGCGGCTGGACGTCCTGGACGGCGCGCTCACCCTCGCCGAGAACGTGCGGGCGCTGGCCCCGACGGCCGAACCGCAGCGGGTGCGGGCCCAGTTGGCGCGCTTCCTCTTCCGCAAGGACGCGCCCGACCAGCGGGTCGGCACGCTGTCGGGCGGGGAGCGGTTCCGCGCCACGCTGGCCGCGCTGATGCTGGCCGACCCGGCGCCGCAGCTGCTGCTGTTGGACGAGCCGACCAACAACCTGGACCTGGCCAGCGTCCGTCAGCTCACCTCGGCGCTCGCCGCCTACCGGGGCGCGCTGCTGGTGGCCAGCCACGACCTGCCGTTCCTGCGGGAGCTGGGGCTGACCAGGTGGCTCTCCCTCGACGAGGGGGAGGTGACCGAGGGCGCGCCGGAGGGGGCCGAGCCCGGCTGAGCCGGCCTCGGCCCCCGCGGGCGGGTCGGGCACCCCTCAGGTGATCTGGCCCGCCTGCAACCGGGAGTAGGCCCCGCCGCGCCGCAGCAGCTCGGCGTGCGGGCCGACCTCCGAGATCCGGCCGTGCTCCATGACCACGATCCGGTCGGCGTTCCGCACCGTGGACAGGCGGTGCGCCACGACGAAGACCGTCCGTCCGCGCATCAGCCGGTCCATCGCCTCCTGCACCAGCGCCTCCGAGCGGGTGTCGAGCGCCGAGGTGGCCTCGTCCAGCACCAGGATGCGGGGGTCGCGGATCAACGCCCTGGCGATGGCGATGCGTTGCCGCTGGCCGCCGGAGAGCCGCGCCCCGCGCTCGCCCACGATGGTCTCCAGCCCCTCGGGGAGCCGCTCGACGAACTCCAGCGCGTTGGCGTCCCGCAGCGCGGCGCGGACGGTGGCGGTGTCCACGTCGGGCATCCCGTAGCCGACGTTCTCCCGGATGGTGCCCTCGAAGAGCACCGACTCCTGGGGGACGACCGACAGGAAGCGGCGATAGCTGCGCAGGTCCAGGGTGCTCATGTCGGCGCCGTCCAGCAGGATGCGCCCCGAGGAGGGGCGGATGAAGCCGATCAGCAGGTTGAGCACCGTGGACTTCCCGGCGCCGGAGGCGCCGACCAGCGCGACGGTCTCGCCCGGCGGCACCGACAGGTCGAAGTCGACCACGGCGGCCGGCCCGTCCCCGTCGTAGCGGTGGGTGACGCCCTCGAACCGCAGGCCGCCCTTGACCTCGTCGACCTGGGCCTTGCCCGTGTTCTCCTCCAGGTCGGGGGCCTGGAGGACCTCGCCGGCCGAACGCACCGACTCCAGGCCCTTGGTGATGATCGGGGCCAGACCCATCAGCATGGTCATCGACCCGGTGAGGGTGGTGAAGAACGTGCTGAGCATCACGACGTCACCGGCGGTGATCGGCAGCCAGGCGTAGTAGGAGATCAACGCGGCACCCGCCAGGAAGCCGATGCCGATCGCGTTGAGCAGGATCCACGCGAGCGCGCCGAAGTGGCCGTTGAGCAGGTCGAGCCGTATGCCGGCGCGGAGCACCTGGCTGAGCGAGCGCTCGACCCGGCCGATGGCCGTCCGCTCCAGCCCGTGCGCGCGAGTGACGGGGATCAGGCTGGTCATCTCGCCGACGCGCGTGGAGAGTTGCTCGACCTGCCTGCGGTACTGCTCGTTCTTGCTGCGCAGCCGGGTGCGCAGCCGGCGGATCAGCCAGGCGGCGGCCGGCACGATCACGATGAACGCGGGCAGCGCGGTCGGCACCCGGAAGGCGATCACCGCGAGGCCACCGGTCAGCGTGATGAGGGCGGCCAGACCCGTGTCGGCGCTCTGCTGGGCGGAGACCTCGATGTTCTCCACGTCCCTGATGACCTTGGTCTGGAGCGCGCTGGCGCTGACGCGGGAGTGGTAGCCGATCGACAGCTCCTGCATCCTGCGGCAGAGCGCGGACCGCAGCCCGGTGCCCACCCGCCGGACGCTGCCGTGCATGCACCGGACATAGAGCAGGTGGGTGGGGTAGTTGAGCATCAGGACGATCAGCAACACCAGGGTGTTGCCGCCGAGTTGGTCGATAGGGCGATGCTCCACCACGATGTCGATGATGTTCGCCGTGACCAGGGGCAGCAGCCACACGGGGCTGTGCTTGACCACGAACGCTAAGAAGGCGACCAGGAGCCGGAGGCGGTCGTCCCGGAAGAGGTAGGCGAGGGTCCGCACCGGGTGTTCCCCCCGGTAGCGATGCTCCAGGGGACCTTGCGGAAGAGCCATGACAGCAGCACTCCAACGTCCAGGGAATCAAGTCGGGATGACCTTGCCCCTGAAGCGTCTCGAACACTCTCCGAAATGACGCCTGGAAGAGGGCTCTGCCCCATTCCTTATGGTTCGCGGCAATTCCTATACTTCGTGATAGTAGGCATGTATGGGAGTGCCTGTACCGAAAGGTACCAGGTGGTCGCCGTCCGGCAGTCCGATTTCTCAACTTCCGTATATTCGCGACACGGTGGTGCTTCTATGCCGGCGCTCACGCCGGTGCGTTGCTTCTCGGCGTTTTCACCACCGTGCGCCCGTCCGGACGGGTGAGCGCCGCGCGGTCCTCGCGAACGCCCGCCCGAGCGGCCGGAGTCCGTGACGCTCCCCGGAGTGAAACGTTGCGCCGGGGGCAAACGATCGTATCGGCCTTCAAGTAGGTCTAAAACGAAGCCTGTTGATCGGAGAACGACCGCTTTCTCGTGAATTTCGTGCACCCGGTCATGTTGCGCTGGCACATGCCAACACTCGACACAGGGGGTTGTCGACGGCGACGCCGCCGACATGCCCTCCGGAGCCGGTGTTCCCGCCCCCGAGCGGTCGGGAGTGAGCGGCGACGGAACCGGAAGCGCACGTTTCGGGGTCGTTTTTCCCAGGACTTCGAAGACTTCGAGGACGAGGAGCAAGGCCGTGTCGAACATCGTGGACAGATCGTCACCAGCCCCGCCCGCCGCCGACACGGCCGGGCACCCGCCGACCCCCGACTGGCAGGGGACCTGGGCGTTCACCCTCCCTCCCGTCGAGGCGTCGGTGCCGCGGGCGAGGCACGCGGTCCGCGACCTGCTGCGCCACCGGGGTGCCCCGCTGACCGGGGACCGACTGCACGGGCTGTTACTCGTCCTGACCGAGCTGGTCACCAACGTCGTGCGGCACGCCGCGCTGCTGACCCCGGCGATAGGCGTCGAGATCGTCGTGGACGGCCGCTGGATCTGGCTGCGCGTCGAGGACGGGCACCCGTACCGACCGCACGCGCTGGCCGCCAGCCCGGAGCGGCACCGCACCGGCGGGCGCGGGCTGCTGCTCGTGCAGGCCACCGCCCAGGAGGCCGGCGGCTCCTGCGGGGTGCGGGCGGCGAGCGGCGGAGGCAAGGTCGTCTGGGCCGTCCTGCCCCTGGACGGCGTCGCCGGCGGCACGCCCCCGCCCGCCGCGTGACCGCCGCTCACGCGGCCACGCGCCGGGCCGGCGGCTCAGTGGCAGAGCCCCGACTCGTGGGCGGCGTGCCCGGAGGGCTCCAGCTGGAACGTGCAGTGCGCCACCTCGAAGTGGCCGCCCAGGCACGCCTGCAACTCGTGGAGGGTCTGCTCGTGCCCGACCTCGTCGAGGAGCTCGGGGCTGACCACGACGTGCGCCGTCAGCACGGGCATCCCCGAGGTGATCGTCCACACGTGCAGGTCGTGCACGCCCTCGACGCCCGGCAGCTCAAGGATGTGGTCACGCACCTCGGCCACCCGCACGTCCCGCGGCGCCGACTCCAGCAGCACCTCAAGCGCCTCCCGCGCCAGCTTCACCGTGCGCGGCACGATCATCAGGGCGATCAGCAGCGAGGCCACCGGGTCGGCGCGCTGCCAGCCGGTCAGCAGGATGACCAGCGCCGCCGCGATCACCGCGACCGAGCCCAACGCGTCCGCCAGCACCTCAAGGAAGGCGCCCCTGACGTTCAGGTTCTCCCGCTGGCCGCGCATCAGCAGCGCCAGCGAGAGGCAGTTCAACGCGAGACCCACCACGCCGAAGACGATCGTCGTCGCCCCCGGCACCTCCGTCGGCTCGCGCAGCCTGCTGATCGACTCGACCAGGATGTAGCCGCCCACCCCCAGCAGCAGCAGGCAGTTGACCAGCGCGGCGAGGATCTCCAACCGCGCCATCCCGAACGTGCGCCGCTCGCTGTCGGCCGGCCGGTTGGCGAAGTGGATCGCGGCCAGTGCCATCCCGATCCCGACGGCGTCCGTCGCGACATGCCCCGCGTCCGCCAGCAGCGCCAGCGAGCCGGTGACCCACGCCCCCACCATCTGCCCCACCAGCAGCAGCGCCGCTATGCCGAGGGCCACCCACAGGCGCCCCCGATAGGCCGCGCCCCTGGTCTCCCGGGCACCGTGCCCGTGGCCGTGGCCGTGGCCGTGGCCCAGCCGGCCGTGATCGTGTCCCGCGCCCATGCGCGCCGCCCCCTCTTCGTAGGCTCCCGACCAGTGAACTACGGGCGGGGGGTATCGGGCAACGCGGCACTGAACACCGTTGTCATGTGCTCTGACCTGCGCGTTCATCGGTCCGGCGGAGAGGGGCCCCGACCTGCGGCACTGGTGGGTCCACACAGCGTCCCCACCGCGCGCCGCAGGCGTCGCGGAACGGAGCGCGGCGTGTCACGGTCGGGTCGCCCGCCAGCCCTCCCAGGCCGAGGAGACCATCTCCGCGAGCCCGTGCCGCGCCGTGAAGCCCAGCCGCTCGGCGGCCAGCGCCGCCGAGGCCACCACCCGCGGCGGATCGCCCGCGCGCCGGGCCTCGACCACCGGCGTCAGCGGCCGGCCCGTCGCCTCGGCGACCGCCGCCGCCATCTCCCGCACGGAGACGCCCGCGCCGGTCCCCACGTTCACCGTCAGGTCGCCCTCCGGCGGGCCCCCGCGCGCCAGCTCCCGGGCCGCCGCGAGATGCGCCCGCGCCAGGTCCGCGACATGGACGTAGTCCCGCACACAGGTGCCGTCCGGCGTCGGGTAGTCGTCGCCGAAGATCACCGGCGGCAGCCCCGCGTCGATCCGCTCGAAGAACAGGGGGACGACGTTGGCCGCGCCCCGGTCGGCCAGCTCGGGGGAGGCGGCGCCCGCCACGTTGAAGTACCGCAGGCACACCGAACGCAGCCCGTGCGCCCGGCCGACCGCGCGCACCAGCCACTCGCCGGCCAGCTTGGTCTCGCCGTACGGGTTCACGGGGAGGCAGGGCGTCTCCTCCGTGACCAGCGGCACGTCGGGGGAGCCGTAGACCGCGGCCGAGGAGGAGAAGACCAGCCGGCGCACCCCGGCGCCCACCATCGCCTCCAGCAGCTCGCCGAGGCCGCCCACGTTCTCCCGGTAGTAGAGGAGCGGGTCGGCCACCGACTCGGGCACCCGCTTGCGCGCCGCGAGATGGACCACGCCCGTCACCCCGTGCTCCGTGAGCGCTCCGGCGACCGTGTCCGCGTCGGCGACGGAGCCGCGCACCAGCTCCACCCCGTCCGGCAGTCGCTCGGCGGCGCCGGAGGACAGGTCGTCCAGTACCACCACGCGCTCGCCGGCCTCGACCATCGCCCGCGCCACGTGGGCCCCGATGTAACCGGCGCCGCCGGTGATCAGCCAACTCATGCGGAAACCCTAACGGCCGCCTCGGACAGGGCGACTTCGCTGAGTGTCGGCGGCATCGCGTAGGGTCACATTCGGTGTTCGTCGGACGCCCTAAATGAACCGTGGGTTTCCCCACCCCAACGCCGTTCTTGCCGCGCGGTGGTCATCAGATAATCTCTGCCGACATGCCGCCGCAGAGCGCGGAGTTGTCGCGAGGAGTGAGTCAGCTGTCCAGCGCCATCCTGACCGGACCACCCGATCCCGGGTCCTTGATCGAGGACGAGTTGCGGGCGTTGGGATTCACCGTCTCGACGGTCCGGTCGCCGGGCGAGTTGGCGGAGGCGGTGGCGGCCGTTCCCGCCGGCCGGCGGGTCGCCCTCGTCGACCCCCGCTTCGTCGGCCACCGGCACAGCCTGCGCCTCGGCCTCACCGACCCGCGCTTCCCGACCGCCGCCGTCCCCGGTGCCCTGACGGCCGCCCCGGCCGGCCGCGCGGCGCTCGCCGCCGCGCTCGCCGCCCTCGCCGGCGACGGCGCCGACCGCGAGGCCGGCGCCGGCGGGCTCGCCGCGCCCCCGGAGGCGGACCGCACGGTGGACCGGCTCGCCGCGCTGCTGGCCGAGGCCGGTGCCGAGCCGCACCGGCCGGAGCTCGGCACCCTCGTCGCCGAGGTCCCGGCCGACGGACCCGCCCGCGCGCGGGCCGCCGAGCGCGTCGCCGCCGTCGACGACGAGGCCGTCCGGCTGCGCACCGCCGTGAAGTCGCGCGACGGGTTCACCACCACCCACCTCGTCAGCCCCTACTCCCGCTATGTGGCCCGCTGGTGCGCCCGGCGCGGCCTGACGCCCAACCAGGTCACCACCGCCTCACTGCTCACCGCGCTGATCGCCGCCGGCTGCGCCGCCACCGGCGAGCGCTGGGGCTTCGTCGCCGCCGGCGTGCTGCTGCTCGCCTCGTTCGTACTCGACTGCGCCGACGGCCAGTTGGCGCGCTACGCGCTCAAGTACTCCACGCTCGGCGCGTGGTTGGACGCCACCTTCGACCGCGCCAAGGAGTACGCGTTCTACGCGGGCCTCGCGCTGGGCGCCGCCCGTTCCGACGACGACGTCTGGGCGCTGGCGCTTGGCGCGATGATCCTGGGCACCTGCCGCCATATCGTGGACTTCGCCTTCAACGAGTCCCATCCGCCCGCCCCCTCGGGCGGCGGCGCGGCCAACGCCCTCTCCGGCCGGCTGGACCGCATCGGCTGGACCGTCTGGGCCCGCCGCATGATCGTGCTGCCGATCGGTGAACGCTGGCTGCTGATCGCCGTGTTGACGGCACTGACCACCCCCAGGACCACGCTGGTGGTGCTGCTGGTCGCCAGCGGCTTCGCCGCCTGCTACACCACCGCCGGCCGGCTGCTGCGCTCGCTGCGGAGCCGCGGCTCGGCGGCCTCGGCGCCCGAGGCGCTGGCCGGCCTCGCCGACAACGGCCCGCTCGCGGCGCTGGCCGCCCGCCCCCGACTGCCGCTGCCCGTGCCGGCCCCCGCCCTCGCGCTGCTGGCGGTGGCCGTGTTGTCGCTCACCCTGCCCCCGACGGTGGGGGAGGGCAGCTGGCTCGCCGTGCTCGGCGCGGCGGGCTACGCGCTGCTCGCTGGCCGGGCCGCCGCGCTCCCGCTGGCGGGCCGCCTCGACTGGCTGCTCCCGCCGCTCTTCCGGGCCGGCGAGTATCTGACCATCCTGCTGCTGGCCGCCCACAGCGAGGTGAACGGTGCGTTGCCGGCGGCTTTCTGCCTGGTGGCCGCCAGCGCCTACCATCACTACGACACGGTGTACCGCCTTCGCGGCGGCGCCGGGGCGCCTCCCCGCTGGCTGGTCACCGCCACCGGCGGCCACGAGGGCCGTGCCCTGGTGGTCACGGTCGCCGCCGCCCTGTGGGCCGGCGGCCAGGGCTTCACTCTCGCGCTCGCGACCCTCGCCGGGGTCCTGGCGCTCCTGGTGCTGGCGGAGAGCATCCGCTTCTGGGTCTCCTCCCAGGCACCAGCCGTACACGACGAAACAGGAGAACCCGCATGATCGGCCTCGTGCTGGCCGCCGGCGCCGGAAGGCGTCTTCGGCCCTACACCGACACCCTGCCCAAGGCACTGGTCCCGGTGATCGAGCCGGAGGGCGGCGAAGCCAGGACCGTGCTCGACCTCACCCTGGCCAACTTCGCCGAGGTCGGCCTCAGCGAGGCGGCCATCGTGGTCGGCTACCGCAAGGAGGCCATCGAGGAGCGCCGCGCCGACCTGGAGCGCCGCTACGGAGTGAAGCTCACCCTCGTGGAGAACGACAAGGCCGAGGAGTGGAACAACGCCTACTCCCTCTGGTGCGCCCGCGAGGTGATCGCCGAGGGCGTGATCCTGGCCAACGGCGACACCGTGCACCCGCCCTCCGTCGAGCGCACCCTGCTCGCCGCCAGGGGCGAGGGCCGCCGGATCATCCTCGCCCTGGACACGGTCAAGAACCTGGCCGACGAGGAGATGAAGGTCGTCGCCGACCCGGAGAAGGGCGTGCGCCGGATCACCAAGCTGATGGACCCCTCCGAGGCCACCGGCGAGTACATCGGTGTCACCCTCATCGAGCCGGAGGCCGCCGCCGAGCTGGCCGACGCGCTGCGCACCACCTACGAGCGCGACCCCCAGCTCTACTACGAGGACGGCTACCAGGAGCTGGTCCACCGCGGCTTCCACATCGACACCGCGCCGATCGGCGAGGTCAGCTGGGTCGAGATCGACAACCACGACGACCTCGCCCGGGGCAGGGAGATCGCGTGCCAGTACTGACCCGCCTCATCCCGTCCCCGGTCTCGGTCGACATCGCGGCGGGGGCTCTGGACAACCTGGCGGGGCTCCTGGCCGACCAGCGGATCTCGTCCTCCGGCCGGCTGGCCGTCGCCATCAGCAAGGGCTCGGGCGCCACGCTCCGCGAGCGGCTGAGCCCCGCGCTGCCGGGCGCCGACTGGTACGAGGTCGCCGGCGGGACCATCGACGCGGCCGTCCAGCTGGCCGACGCGATGCGTTCCGGCCACTACGACGCCGTGGTCGGCCTCGGCGGCGGCAAGATCATCGACGCCGCCAAGTACGCCTCCGCGCGCGTCGGCCTGCCGATGGTCGCGGTCGCCACCAACCTCGCCCACGACGGCATCTGCTCCCCGATCTCCACCCTCGACAACGACGCGGGGCGCGGCTCCTACGGGGTGCCCGCGCCCATCGCGCTCGTCGTCGACCTGGAGGTCATCAGGGACGCCCCGCGGCGCTACGTCCGCTCCGGCATCGGCGACGCGGTCTCCAACATCTCCGCCATCGCCGACTGGGAGCTGTCCCACCGGGAGACCGGCGAGCAGATCGACGGGCTGGCCGCCGCCATCGCCCGTCAGGCCGGCGAGGCCGTCCTGCGGCACCCGGGGGACTGCGACGACGACCAGTTCCTGACGGTGCTGGCCGAGGCACTGGTGCTGGGCGGCATCGCCATGTCCATCGCCGGGCACAGCCGCCCGTCGTCCGGCGCCTGCCACGAGATCTCGCACGCGCTGGACATCCTCTATCCGCGCCGCTCGGCCCCGCACGGCGAGCAGGTCGGCCTCGGCGCCGCCTTCGCCATGCACCTGCGGGGCGACGGGGAGTCCTGCGGGCTCTTCGCCGAGGTGCTGGCGCGGCACGGGCTGCCCGTGCGGCCGGACGAGATCGGCTTCTCCACCGAGGAGTTCGTCACCGCCGTGGCGTTCGCCCCGCAGACCCGCCCCGGGCGCTACACCATTCTCGAACACCTCGACCTGACCACCGACGAAATCAGGGACGCGTACGCGGACTATGTCAAAGCCATCGGTAGCTGAACTCCGCCCCGTGGTGCACCCCGCCGGCGTCAAGGACCGCCGCAGTGGTGAGCACTGGGCCGGGCGGCTGTACATGCGGGAGATCTCCCTGCGCTGGACCAGGCACCTGGTCAACACCCGCGTCACGCCCAACCAGCTCACCTATCTGATGGTCGTCGCCGGGGTGGCAGCCGGCGCCGCCCTGCTGATCCCGGGGCTGACGGGCGCGGTCCTGGCCGCCCTGCTGATACAGCTCTACCTGCTGCTGGACTGCGTCGACGGCGAGGTCGCCCGCTGGCGCGGCCAGACCTCGATCACGGGTGTCTACCTGGACCGGGTCGGCCACTACCTCTCCGAGGCGGCGCTGCTCGTCGGGTTCGGGATGCGGGCCGCCGACCTCTTCGGCCAGCACGAGGAGTCGGCGAACTGGCTGTGGGCGTTCCTCGGCGCGCTGGCCGCGCTCGGCGCCATCCTGATCAAGGCCGAGACCGACCTGGTCGACGTCGCCAGGGCGCGCAGCGGGCTGCCCGCGGTCAAGGACGAGGCGGCCACGCCGCGATCCTCCGGCCTCGCGCTGGCCCGCAGGGCGGCGGCGGCGCTCAAGTTCCACCGGCTGGTCGGCGGCGTCGAGGCCTCGCTGCTGATCCTGGTGGTCGCGGTGGCCGACGTCGTCGGCGGCGAGCTGTTCTTCACCCGGCTCGGGGTGGCGTTCCTGGCGGCGGTCGCCGTGCTCCAGACGCTGCTGCACCTGGTCTCCATCCTCGCCTCCAGCAGGCTGCGGTGAGCGCCCCGGAGACGGACCCGGCGTCCCTCACCGTCGGCGCCGTGGTGCTGACGATGGGGGACCGCCCGGCGGAGCTGGGCGCCCTGCTCGACTCGGTGGCGGCCCAGGAGGGCAAGGCCGTCGACGTCGTCGTGGTGGGGAACGGCGCCGGACTGCCCCCGCTCCCCGAGGGGGTCCGCGGCGTCGAACTCCCGGAGAATCTGGGCATTCCCGGAGGTCGGAACGTCGGCATCGAGGCGTTCGGACCCGCGGGTTCCGATGTCGACGTGCTGCTGTTTTTGGACGACGACGGGCTGCTTCCGGACAAAGAAACGGTCCGCCTGGTGCGGGAGGCGTTCGCCGCCGATCCCGGTCTCGGCATCGTCAGCTTCCGGATCGCCGACCCCGACACCGGGGTCACCCAGCGCCGCCACGTCCCCCGCCTGCGCGCCTCCGACCCGATGCGCTCCTCGCGGGTCACCACCTTCCTCGGCGGCGCCAACGCGGTGCGCACCGACGTCTTCCGGGACGTCGGCGGCCTCCCGGACAACTTCTTCTACGCGCACGAGGAGACCGACCTGGCCTGGCGCGCCCTCGACGCGGGCTGGGCGATCGACTACCGCGCGGATCTGCTGCTGCACCACCCCACCACCGCGCCCTCCCGGCACGCGATGTACCACCGCATGGTCGCCAGGAACCGCGTCTGGCTGGCCCGTAGGAACCTGCCGATTCCCCTGGTACCGGTCTATCTCGGCGTCTGGATGCTGCTCACCCTGGTCAGACGCCCCTCCTGGACGGCACTGAAGGCATGGTTCGGCGGTTTCGCCGAGGGCTGGCGCACCCCGTGTGGTCAACGCAGGGCGATGCGTTGGCGTACGGTATGGCGGCTGACCCGGCTGGGACGACCTCCTGTTATCTGACAAGCTCGGGTCTGAGACCATCCTGGGGCCGAAGAGTTCGCGCGGCCCCTACCGCCCTTTGCCCTGCGAGGACGAAAGTTTCCCAAGGTGAGTGAGACCACGCACGACAGTGCGTCCCCCCGCGAAGTGCCACTATCAGAACTCGCGGCCCGTCATGGTCTGTCCGTCAGTGGTGCTCGACCTTCGCTGCCGCAGTACACGCGGCAGCTCTGGGGTCGTCGTTACTTCATCCTCGCCTTCTCGCAGGCGAAGCTCATGGCGCAGTACAGCCAGGCGAAGCTGGGCCAGCTGTGGCAGGTCTTCACCCCGCTGCTGAACGCCTTCGTCTACTTTCTGATCTTCGGCCTGCTGATCGGCGGGCGGGGCGGGATGGACAACCAGGAGTACATCCCGTTCCTGGTCATCGGCGTCTTCATCTTCACCTTCACCCAGCAGTCGGTGCTCTCCGGGGTCAAGTCGATCTCGGGCAACCTGGGGCTGGTGCGCGCCCTGCACTTCCCCCGGGCCTCGCTGCCGATCTCCTTCTCGCTCCAGCAGCTCCAGCAACTGCTGTACTCCATGATCGTGTTGGTCGTCATCGTGATCGGCTTCGGCCACTTCCCCGACTGGGGCTGGTTCACGGTGATCCCCGTCCTGGCGCTCCAGCTGGTCTTCAACGCCGGCCTGGCGCTGATCATGGCGCGGCTCGGCGCCTCCACCCCCGACCTGGTGCAGCTGATGCCGTTCGTGCTGCGCACCTGGATGTACGCCTCGGGCGTGATGTTCCCGCTGCGCTACATGGTGGAGACCCGCGCCGACTGGCCCTCCTGGGTGGCCAGCGTGATGGAGGCCAACCCCGCCGCCGTCTACATGGATCTCATGCGCTACGCGATGATCGACGGTGACTACCATGACAGCATCCCGATGACCACCTGGTGGTGGGCGCTCGGCTGGGCCGTCGTCGTCGGCGTCGGCGGCTTCATGTACTTCTGGAAGGCGGAGGAGCGGTACGGCCGTGGCTGACTGGAACATCCCCGCCCCCATCAAGGTCGTCGACGACGGCCGCGTCCCCACCGTGATCGCCGACGACCTGCACATCGTCTACCGCGTCAACGGCGCCGCCAAGCGCGGCAACGCGACGGCCGCGCTGCGCAGGATCGTCCGCCGCGAACCCAACGCCCGCGTCCGCGAGGTGCACGCCGTACGCGGCGTCAGCTTCGTCGCCTACCGCGGCGAGGCGATCGGACTGATCGGCACCAACGGCTCGGGCAAGTCGACCCTGTTGCGGGCCATCGCCGGCCTGCTCCCGCCCGAGACCGGCAAGGTCTACACGGACGGTCAGCCCTCGCTCCTCGGCGTCAACGCGGCCCTGATGAACGACCTGACGGGCGAGCGGAACGTGATCCTGGGCGGCCTGGCGATGGGCATGACCAGGCAACAGATCCGCGACCGCTACGAGGACATCGTCGACTTCTCCGGCATCCAGGAGAAGGGCGACTTCATAACCCTGCCCATGCGCACCTACTCCTCGGGGATGCAGGCCAGGCTGCGGTTCTCCATCGCGGCTGCCAAGGACCACGACGTCCTGATGATCGACGAGGCGCTGGCCACCGGGGACAAGAAGTTCCGCCGCCGCTCCGAGGAGCGCATCCGCGAGCTGCGCGCCGAGGCCGGCACCGTCTTCCTCGTCAGCCACAACAACAAGACCATCAGGGACACTTGCGACCGGGTGCTCTGGCTGGAGCGGGGCGTGCTGATGATGGACGGCCCCACCGAGCAGGTGCTGAAGGCCTACGAGGAAGAGACCAACAAGTAGGCGGCCACGGGCGGATGGCCGGCCTCGCCCCGGCCTCCGCCCGCCACACGCCGGCGCACCACGCCGGCCCCCTCGCCGGTCGGGGTAGCGTGTCCGGAGACGGAAGGCTCCGCGACCCGAGGTAGAAATACGAGCATGACGGCAATGGTGAGAACGGGACCGGCGTGGTGACCGCCGCCGGGGACCGGTCGGCGGCGGCGACGCTGGCCAAGGCCGCCCACGAGAACTTCCCGGTCGCCCCCCGCTTCCTGCCCCGCGCCTGGCGGGACGACCTGATGGCCGTCTACGGCTTCGCGCGCCTGGTGGACGACATCGGCGACGGCGACCTCCCGCCCGGCGGGGCGGACGCCACGCTGCTGGGCGTGGACCGCGACCACTCCGACGACCGGCTGGCCCTGCTGGACGCGCTCTCCGCCGACCTCGACCGCGTCTTCGCCGCCACGGGCCCCGGCCCCGGCCATCCGCTGCTGGCCGCCCTGGTCCCCACCGTGCGCCGCACCGACCTCACCCCCGAGCCCTTCCGCGCGCTCATCGAGGCCAACCGCGTCGACCAGCGGGTGCGCCGCTACGAGACCCAGAGCCAACTCCTCGGCTACTGCGAGTTGTCGGCCAACCCGGTCGGCCGCCTCGTGCTCTCCGTCACCGGCACCGCGACGCCCGAGCGGATCCGCCGTTCCGACGCCATATGCACCGCGCTCCAGCTGGTCGAGCATCTCCAGGACGTCGCCGAGGACCTCGCCAACGGCCGGGTCTACCTGCCGGCCACCGCCCTGCGCCGATTCCGCGTGACGGAACGCGACCTGGCCCAGCCCACGGCCAACGCCTCCGTCAGGACCCTGGTCGCCTACCAGACCGACCGAGCACGTAGGCTGCTCGACGAGGGAGCCCCCCTGGTGGGAAGCGTCAACGGGCGGCTGAGGCTGCTGCTCGCGGGTTTCCTCGGCGGGGGTTACGCTGCGGCACACGCCATCGCCCAGGCCGGCTACGACGTGTTGGCCGGCCCGCCCCGCGCGAGCCGGACCCGCCTGGCGTACGCGGCGGCGACCGCACTGCGACAACGAGGAACGTGAGGCGCCAGCCCGTGACCAAGAGCCCCGCCGCGCCCGCGCCCGTGCTCGCCGCCTACCAGTACTGCGAGGCGGTCACCGGCCACCAGGCCAAGAACTTCGCCTACGGCATCCGGCTGCTGACCGTACCCCGCCGCAGGGCGCTCTCCGCGCTCTACGCCTTCTCCCGCCGCGTCGACGACATCGGCGACGGCACGCTGCCCGCCGCGGAGAAGGAGGAACGTCTCGGCGCCACCCGCGAGCTGCTGGAGCGGGTGCGGACCGACCGGGTCGCCGAGGACGACACCGACCCCGTGGCCGTGGCCCTCGCCGACACCGCGCGGCGCTACCCGGTGCCGCTGGAGGCGCTGGACGAGCTGATCGACGGCGTGCTGATGGACGTCCACGGCCGCCGCTACGAGACCTGGGACGAACTGCGCACCTACTGCCGCTGCGTGGCCGGCGCGGTGGGGCGCCTCTCCCTCGGGGTCTTCGGTACCGTGCCGGGCGTACGGGACGCCGACCGGGCGCCGGAGTACGCCGACACCCTGGGGCTGGCCCTGCAACTCACCAACATCCTCCGCGACATCCGGGAGGACGCCGGCAACGGACGCAGCTACCTGCCCGACGAGGAGCTGCGCAAGTTCGGCCTCGCCGAGGGCGCCCACCACGACCCGCCGCGCGAGGACGCCGACTTCGGCGGCCTGGTCCGCTTCCAGGTGCGGCGCGCCCGCGAGCTGTTCGCCGACGGCTTCCGGCTGCTGCCCATGCTGGACCGCCGCTCCGGCGCCTGTGTCGCGGCCATGGCCGGCATCTACCACCGCCTGCTCGACCGCATCGCCGCCGACCCGCACGCCGTGCTGCGCGGCCGGGTCGCGCTGCCGACCGCGCAGAAGGCGCTGGTCGCCGTCCGCGGCCTCGCCGGGCTCGACGCCCGCAGGGCCGCGCTGCGGGAGCGCGGGTGAGCGGCGAACGCCGCCGCGCCCTGGTGGTCGGCGGCGGCCTCGCCGGCACGACGGCCGCCCTGGTGCTGGCGGCCCGCGGCCGGCGGGTCACCCTGGTCGAGACCCGGCCACGCCTGGGCGGCCTCGCGTTCTCCTTCCGCCGCGAGTCGACCGTCGGCGAGCTGACCGTGGACAACGGCCAGCATGTCTACCTGCGTTGCTGCTCCGCCTACCGGGGCCTGCTGGACCGGATCGGCGGCGCCCGGCTGGCGCCGGTGCAGCGCCGCCTCGACGTGCCGGTGCTGGACGCCGAGAGCCGCCGGCTCGGGCGGATCACCCGCAACGCGCTGCCCGTCCCGCTGCATCTCGCGGGCGGGCTGGCCCGCTACCCGCACCTCGGGCTCGCCGAGCGCGCCTCCGTCGCGCGCGCGGCGCTCGGCCTGCGCCGGCTCGACCCGGACGACCCGGGGCTCGACGACCGCTCGTTCGCCGACTGGCTGCGCGAGAGCGGCCAGAGCCCCGGCGCCGTCGCCGCGCTCTGGGACCTCATCGGCGTCGCGACGCTCAACGCCAGGGCCGAGGACACCTCGCTCGCGTTGGCCGCCAAGGTGTTCCGCACCGGGCTGCTCAGCGGCAACGGTGCCGCCGACATCGGACTGCCGAGGGTGCCGCTCGGCACCCTCCACGACGAGCTGACCCGCGCCGCGCTGGCCCGCGCCGGCGTGCGGGTGCTGCTGGCCACCAGGGCCAGGTCGCTGCGCGCCGCCCCCGGCGGCGGCTGGCGGCTGGGCGTCAGCAGCAGGCCGGGCCAGGGGCACCGGCCCGATCAGGAGCTGGCGGCCGAGACCGTGGTGCTGGCCGTTCCGCAGCAGGCGGCCCACCGGCTGCTGCCGCCGGGCGCGCTGCCCGACGCCGACCGGCTGCTGGCCATCGACACCGCGCCCATCCTCAACGTGCACGTGATCTACGACCGGCCGGTACTGGACCGCCCGTTCGTCGCCGCGGTCAACAGCCCCGTGCAGTGGGTCTTCGACCGCACCGGGCCCTCAGGACTGGACACGCTGCCGGCGGCCAGGGGCGGCCAGTACCTGGCGCTCTCCCAGTCGGCGGTCGGCGCGGAGATCCAGGAACCGGCCGAGGTGCTGCGCAAGCGCTACGTCCCCGAGCTGGAACGGCTGCTGCCGAGGGCGGCCGAGGCCCGGCTGCTCGACTTCTTCGTGACCCGCGAGCGCACCGCCACCTTCGCGCCCACCCCGGGCGTCGGCCGGCTCAGGCCCGGTCCCGTGACCGGCGCCGAGGGCCTCTACCTCGCCGGGGCGTGGACCGCCACCGGCTGGCCAGCGACCATGGAGAGCGCGGTGCGCAGCGGCCTGACGGCGGCACGCGCGGCGGTCCAGGGAGCGCCCACCCCCCACCGACCGGCTAAGGAGCCCGCGTGAACCCGGACGCCCCCCGTCCCCATGCCGTCGCCGAACTACTGGAACGCAGCCGGGAGTTGACCACTCCCGCGCTGCGTGCCGCGGTGGCCAGGCTGGCCCCGCCCATGGACACCGTGGGCGCCTACCACTTCGGCTGGATCGACGCCGAAGGACGCCCCGCCGACGGCGACAGCGGCAAGGCCGTCCGGCCCGCGCTCGCGCTGCTGTCGGCCGAGGCCGCGGGCGCCGCGCCCGAGGTGGGTGTGCCGGGCGCCGTCGCCGTGGAGCTGGTGCACAACTTCTCGCTGCTCCACGACGACCTGATGGACGGCGACGAGCAGCGCCGCCACCGGGACACCGTCTGGAAGGTGCACGGTCCCGCCCAGGCGATCCTCGTCGGCGACGCGCTCTTCGCGCTGGCCGGCGAGATCATCCTGGACGGCGACGACTCCATCGCCGCCCGCGGCGCCCGCCGGCTCGCCTCGGCCAGCCGCCGGCTGATCGACGGCCAGGCCCAGGACATCGCCTTCGAGCACCGCGAGCGGGTCTCGGTCGACGAGTGCCTGACGATGGAGGGCAACAAGACCGGCGCGCTCCTGGCGTTCGCCGCCTCCATCGGCGCGGTCCTCGGCGGCGCGGACGACCCCCTGGCCGACGCGTTGGACACCTACGGCCGTCACCTGGGCCTGGCGTTCCAGGCCGTGGACGACCTGCTGGGCATCTGGGGCGACCCGCGCTCCACCGGCAAGCTGACCTGGAGCGACCTCAGGCAGCGCAAGAAGTCGCTGCCCGTGGTCGCCGCGATGGCGGCCGAGGGACCGGCCGCCGCCCGGCTGACGGCGCTGCTGACCGCCGACGCGAAGAAGAGCCGCGAGGAGTTCGAGGACTTCGACGAGGAGGAGTTCGCCGCCAGGGCCGCGCTGATCGAGGAGGCGGGCGGCCGGCAGTGGACGGCCGACGAGGCCAGACGCCAGTACGAGACGGCGATCGGCGCCCTGGACGCCGTCCCGCTGCCGCTGGACACCAGGGAACGGCTCACCGCGCTCGCCGACTTCGTGGTCGTGCGCAGCAAGTAGGTCCCGGCGACCGTCCGCCGCCGCTCCGGGCGGTCAGTCCAGCAGCGCGGCGCGCAGCCGCTCCCTGGCCGGCCCGGTGAGCCCCAGCCCGTGGGACAGATAGCGCTCGGTGCCGCCCCACTCGGCGTCGATGGTCTCGAAGGCCGTCGTCAGATACTCGATCCTGGCGTCGAACACCGGCGCCAGCAGCTCCGCGACCCGGGCCTCCACGGCCGCGTCCGCCGCCGCCTCCCGGCGCAGCCGGTAACGGCGGTGCGCCACGTTCGACTTGAGATAGTCCTCGGCTATGGTCTCGCGCTCCACGCCGAGCGCCATCAGCACCACGGCCACCGTCAGCCCGGCGCGGTCCTTGCCCGCCGCGCAGTGCAGCAGGGCCGGGGTGTCGCCGTCGGCGAGCGCGGCCAGCACCCGGCCGTGCTCCGCGGTGCGGGTGGTGACCATCGTCCGGTAGCTGCTCCGCATCCGCGTGGCGCCGCCGCCCGCGCCGAACTCCCGCCGCAGCCGCGCCAGGTCGCCGCTGTGCACCAGCTCCCAGAACGCGGCGCCCTCGGCCGGGTCGTCCAGCGGTATGTTCACGTTGCGCACGCCCGGCAGCTCCACGTCGCGGCCGTCCGTCTCCAGGTCGGCCTCGTTGCGGAAGTCGAAGACGGTGCGCAGACCGAGCGAGCCGAGAAAGGCCCGGTCCTCCTCGGTCGCGTGCGCCAGATGTCCGCTGCGGAACAGCCGGCCCCGGCGCACCGTGCGCCCCTCCCCGGTGGGAAGCCCACCCACGTCGCGGAAGTTCCGCACCGCCACCAGCGTCGGCTCCGTCGGCACCTCGGTCAACGCTCCTCCTCCCGGCAGGCCCCGCCCTGGGGCCGAACCGCAGGCGACCCTACGGCACCGGCCGGCCGCGATGTCAGACCGCGCCCGCATGATGGGGCCATGAGCGAGCGACCGCCTCCCGACCCCTCCGACCCCCGTGACCCGCCCGGTCCGCCCGACCAGCCCGACCTGTTCGCCCGCCCCGCGCGCGCGGTCGCGCCCGGCGCGGTCCACCTCCCCGACTGGCTGGGCGAGGCGCGCCAACGCGCCCTGCTGGAGTCCTGCCGCGAGTGGGCCGCGCCGCCGGCCGGGCTGCGGGTGGTGCGCATCGGGAACGGCACGATGTCGGCGCGGCAGCTCAGCCTCGGATGGCACTGGTACCCCTACGGCTACTCCCGCACCGCGGTCGACGGGGACGGCGCGCCGGTCAAGCCGTTCCCCGCCTGGCTGGGGGAGTGGGCGCTCGCCGCCGTGGCCGAGGCGCTGCCCGGGGAGCCGCCCCCGGCCGAGCCCTACGACATCGCGCTGGTCAACCACTACCCGGACGGCGCCCGGATGGGGATGCACCGGGACGGCGACGAGCGCTCGCCGGCCCCGGTCGTCTCGTTCAGCCTGGGCGACTCCTGCGTCTTCCGCTTCGGGAACGCGGAGGGCAGGGGCCGCCCCTGGACGGACGTGACGCTCGGCTCGGGCGACGCGTTCGTCTTCGGCGGGCCGGCGCGGCTGGCCTACCACGGGGTGCCGCGCACCGTCCCCGGCAGCGGGCCCCCCGCGCTGGGCGTGCGCGGGCGGCTGAACGTGACCCTCCGCGCCTCGGGTTTCGGCGGGGGCGGTTGAACGCCGTCGGGGCACCCCCGGTCAAGCGGCTTCGCGGAATTCACCCGATGGGAGCTGGCGAGGGGTGGCGAATGCCGGAAGTGCGCCTGGTCGCCCGCCTGTTGCTGCCTAGCGTTGCTTCGGCAGATATGACCGGCCGATAAGGACACCCATGCCAGTACCGCTCCGCCAGGTGGCCCGCACCGCCCGCCACGGCCGGCCCTCCGGCCGTGGCTCGGCGCTCCGCGAGCCGGGGTTCCGGCGCCGACTGCTCGCGCTGACGGTTCTGCCGGCGGTCGCGGTCGCGTCGCTCGCCGTGCTGGTGGTCGGCCACGTGTTACGGAGTCGACCGGCCGACGGCACGGGCGCCGGGGGAACACTGTGGCCCGCGCTCACCGCCGGCGCGCTGCTGACCTGCGCGCTGCTGGCCGGCGCCGCCCTGCTGGCAGGCGCCGAGGCCGCCCGGCAGGCCGGCCGGATCCACACCCTGCGCCGCCAGGCCGCCAGGGGGCGGGTCGAACTCCAGGCGCTGGTCGACCAGTTGGAGCGCGGCGAGCGCGTCAGGCCGCCCGAGGTGCCGGCGCCGACCGAGCCGGGGGAGGCCCCGCTCGAACTGCTGCGCCACGAGATCGCCGCCAGCAGGCACGCCGCCCAGTGCGCCGTCGCCCAGGCCGTGGCGCTCGCCGACGAGCGCGTCGGCTCCGACGAGCGCGTCGAGGTCTTCGTCAACCTGGCCCGGCGGATGCAGTCCTTCGTGCACCGCCAGATCGAGTACCTCGACGAGCTGGAACACGACGTGGAGGACCCCGAGCTGCTGAAGGGGCTCTTCCACCTCGACCACCTGGCCACCCGGATCAGGCGCCACGCGGAGAACCTCGCCGTGCTCGGCGGCGCCATCTCCCGCCGCCAGTGGAGCCGCCCGGTGCGGATGTCCGAGGTGCTGCGCTCCTGCCTCGCCGAGGTCGAGCAGTACTCCCGGGTCAAGCTGGTGCCCCCGGTCGAGGGCACGGTGCGCGGCCACGCGGTCGCCGACGTCGTCCACCTGCTGGCCGAACTGGTGGAGAACGCCACCGAGTTCTCCGCCCCCGGCACCCAGGTCCTGCTCCGCGTCGAACGCGTCACGGCGGGGCTGGCCATCGAGGTCGAGGACCGCGGCCTCGGCATGACCCCCGCCGAGCAGGGCCAGATGAACGCGGTGCTCGCCGGCACCGAGCGCCACCCCGTCGCCACGCTGCTGGAGGACGGCAGGGTCGGGCTCTTCGTCGTGGCCACCCTCGCCCGCCGGCACCGGATCGGCGTGCGCCTCCAGAGCAACATCTACGGCGGGGTCCAGGCGGTGCTGGTCCTGCCGCACGAGCTGCTCGGCGACGAGGCCGAGGGCCACTTCACCCCCGGACGCGCGCTGGGCCCCTCGCTGACGTCGGCGCGGTTCCCCGCCGCGCCCAGCTCCGCCGAGGCCAGCGAACCGGTGCCGCTGCCCCCGGTCGTCGGCGCCGCCGACCCGCCCCCGCCGCCGGCCGCTGGCACCGGACACGACCACCGGCCGCCACTGCCCCGGCGGGTGCGCCAGCAGCACCTGGTCCCGCAGCTGCGGGACGGCGTGCCGCGGCACCCCGCGCCGGCCGCCGAGGAGGAGGTCGAGCCGCCCGACCCCGGCCTGATGGCCGCCTTCCGGCGCGGCGCCACCCTGGCCGAGGAGGCCGAGGCGCGCGGCACCTGACCGCCGCCCGCCCGCCCCGACGACCCGCCCGAGGAGACCAGGAGACGATGGACAACGCTTCCCCCAACGACTCGCCGAGCGACCAACGCCCCACACTCGAAAGGCTGCTGACCGGCCTCGTGGAGCGGGTGCCGCACACCCGCAGCGCGCTGCTGCTGACCGTAGACGGCATGGTCAGAGCCGCACACGGGCTCGACGGGGAGACCGCCGACCAGCTGGCCGCGCTCGCCTCCGGGCTGCACGCGCTGGCCAGGGGCGCCGGCGCCAGGTTCGCCGACGGCGGGCCGGTGCGCCAGGTGGTGGTCGAGTGGGACGCGGCGCTGCTCAGCGTCCGCGCGGCGGGCAACGGCTCGTGTCTGGCGGCACTCGCCGACCGCGACGCCGACGCCGCCGTGCTCGGATACGAGATGACCCTCCTGGTCAGAAGCGTGCGGTCGGTGCTGGAAAGCCCGCTGCGGCTGCCGGCCGGGCGTTGAGGCGCCGCCATGGACCAGCTGCGCGACGCCGGCACCGGCGCCTGGCTCGACGAGGCGGCCGGGCGCCTGATGCGGCCCTACACGGCGAGCGGCGGGCGCACCCGCCCGGCCACCGCACTCGACCTGATGACCCTGGTGCGGGCCACCGGCCGGCCGGCGCGACGCGGCGCGGTCGGCCCCGAGCACGGCCAACTGCTCGCGCTCTGCCCGGGCCCGGTCTCCGTGGCCGAACTCGCCGCCCAGGTGCGGCTGCCGGCGGCCGTCACCAAGGTCCTCGTCAGCGACCTGCTGGCCTGCGGCGCCGTCACCGTCAACGCGCCGGAGGCCCCCGGCGCGCCCCATACCGACCGAGACCTGCTGGAGGCGGTCCTGCGTGGACTCCGCGAACGGCTCTGAGAACGGCTCCGAGAACCGCTGCGACAAGGGCCGGGGGGAACGCCCAGGGGACGAGGGCGCCGCCGGTCCCGACCCGTTCCCCACCACGGCCAAGATCCTGGTCGCCGGCGGCTTCGGCGTCGGCAAGACCACGCTGGTCGGGGCGGTGAGCGAGATCGAGCCGCTGAGCACGGAGGAGCTGCTGACCCAGCTCAGCGCGGACACCGACAGCCTCCAGGGCGTCGAGCGCAAGGCGACCACCACGGTGGCCATGGACTTCGGCCGGATCACCCTGGACAACCAGCATGTCCTGTACCTCTTCGGCACCCCCGGGCAGGAACGGTTCTGGTTCGTCTGGGACGAGCTGTGCCACGGCGCGCTGGGCGCGGTGGTGCTCGCCGACACCCGCCGGCTCGAACACTGCTTCCCCGCCGTGGACTTCTTCGAGCGGCGGGGGCTCGGCTTCGTGGTCGCGGTCAACGAGTTCGACCACGCCGTGCGTTACTCGGCCGACGAGGTCAGGGCCGCCCTCGACCTGGACTCACGGGTGCCCGTCGTCGCCTGCGACGCGCGCAAGGCGGCCTCGGCGACCCGGGTGCTGGTCTCCCTGGTGCGCCACCTGATCGAGGCCAGGGAGGGCGGGACGGAGGACCGGAAGCCGCCCACCTCCGCCGGACGAGGCTGACCCCGGCCGGCGGAGGCGGACCGCCGCCTCACTCCTCCTCGGCGCCGCCGAAACGCTCCCGGAAACCGTCCAGGTCCTCGTCGGTCAGCTTGGCGAAGAGCACGTCCGGAACGGTGAACGGCGTCCCCGCCGGCACCGCGTCCAGCGCCCCGGCCGCCTCGGCGTCCACCCAGCGCTCGGCCAGGCGCTCCGCCACCGCCGGGTCCTCCGGGGAGAAGACCCCCCGCAGCGCGGCGGCGGTGAACGGGACGAAGGGCTCGGAGACCACGGCGTAGAGATGGATCAGGTTGATCGCGGTGCGCAGCGTCAGCGCCGCGGCCTCCGGATCGGCCTTGATCTCCTTCCAGGGGGCCTTCGACTCCAGATAGACGTTGCCCGCGCTCCACAGCGCGCGCAGCGCGAACGCCGCCTTGCGGAACTGGAGCGCCTCCAGCTGCCGTTCGTACTCGGCCAGCAGCCCCGCGATCTCCTCGCCCAGCGCGCGCTCCGCCTCGCCCGGCTCGTGGCCGGCGGGCACCGCGTCGCCGAAGCGCTTGCGGGAGAAGGACAGCACGCGGTTGACGAAGTTCCCCAGGGTGTCGGCCAGGTCCTTGTTGACCACCGAGGAGAACAGCTCCCAGGAGAACGCCGAGTCGTCCGACTCCGGGGCCGCCGCCATCAGGAAGTAGCGCCAGTAGTCGGCGGGCAGCAGCTCCAGCGCCTGGTCGGTGAAGATGCCGCGGTTCTGCGAGGTGGAGAACTTCCCGCCGTAGTAGGTCAGCCAGTTGAGCGCCTTGACGTAGTCGACCTGCTTCCACGGCTCCCTGGTGCCCAGCAGCGTGGCGGGGAACATCACCGTGTGGAAGGGCACGTTGTCCTTGGCCATGAACTCCGTGTGCCGGACGTCGTCGGCCTCGAACCACCAGGAGCGCCAGTCGCGCTCCTCGCCCTCGGGCGCCGCGTCGGCCCACTCCTTGGTGGCGCCGACATAGCCGATCGGCGCGTCGAACCAGACGTAGAACACCTTGCCCTCGGCGGCCAGTTCGGGCCAGACGTCGGCGGGCACCGGCACGCCCCACTCCAGGTCCCTGGTGATCGCCCGGTCGTGCAGCCCCTCGGTCAGCCACTTGCGGGCGATGGAGGAGGCCAGCGTCGGCCACTCCGTCGCGTGCCGCTCGACGAACGCCTCGACCTCGGGCTCCAGCGTGGACTGGAGCAGGAAGAGGTGCGTGGTCTCCCGCACCTCAAGATCGGTGCTGCCGCTGACCGCCGAACGGGCTTCCAGCAGGTCCGTCGGGTCGAGCACCCGGGTGCAGTTCTCGCACTGGTCGCCCCTGGCGGCCTCGTAGCCGCAGTAGGGACAGGTGCCGACGATGTAGCGGTCGGGCAGGAAACGGTCGTCGGCGACCGAGAAGACCTGGCGGGTGGAGCGCTCCTCGATGAAGCCGTGCTCGGCCAGGCGCCGCGCGAAGTGCTGGGTGATCTCGATGTTCTGCGGGGAGGAGGTGCGCCCGAAGTAGTCGAAGGCCAGGCCGAAGCCGTCGTAGACGCCCTTCTGCACCGCGTGCTGCTGGGCGCAGAACTCCTCGACCGGCAGCCCGGCGGCCTTGGCCGCCAGCTCGGCCGGCGTGCCGTGCTCGTCCGTGGCGCAGATGTAGAGCACGTCGTGGCCGCGTTGGCGCAGATAGCGGGAGTAGACGTCGGCGGGGAGCATCGAGCCCACCATGTTCCCCAGGTGCTTGATCCCGTTGATATAGGGCAACGCACTGGTGATGAGGTGTCGGGCCATCCTCGGATGCTCCAATGGTGAGAGGGATCAGCGGGCGATGAAGAGTCACCGAGGGTGACGAAACACCACCATGGACAGCGTTCATCCTACCGAGCCGCGACCGGCCGACCGTACGGAGTTTGCCCCACCGGACCCCGCCGCGCCCGCCGGTGCCCGCCCGCCGCTGACGCCCCGGCTCAGACCGCCTCGGGCAGCCGCTCCGGCGGGCCCGGCCTCGCGTAGAACCAGCCCTGCGCCGAGTCGCACCCCAACTCCCGCAGCTGCTCGGCCTGGGTCGAGGTCTCCACGCCCTCCACCGTCACCGAAAGCCGCAGCGCGTGCGCGAGCGAGACGATGCCCTCCACGATCTTCAGGTCCACCGGGTCGGCCGGATCGCGCTGGAGCCCCTGGGTGAAGGAGCGGTCCAGCTTCAGGGTGTTGGCCGGCAGCCGCCGCAGGTTGGCCAGGTTGGAGTAGCCGGTGCCGAAGTCGTCCAGCGCGATCCCCACACCCAGCTCCGCCAGCTCCCGCAACGGCCGCAGCTCGTTCTCGTCGGCTCTTATCATCGCCGTCTCGGTCACCTCAAGGCACAGCGCGCTGGGCGGCAGCCCGGCCTCCTCCAGCACCGCGACCGTGTCCTCGACCAGCTCGGGGTGGTGCAGCTGGCGCGGGGAGAGGTTCACGTTCACCCGCAGCGGTCGCGGCCCGCCGATGCCCCTGACCTGCCACTGGCACGCCTGGCGCACCGCCTCCTGGAGCACCCAGCGGCCCAACGGCACGATCAGGCCGGTGTGTTCGGCCAGCGGGATGAACCGGTCGGGCCCCAGCACCCCGTGCCGCGGATGGCTCCAGCGGACCAGCGCCTCGGCGCCCTCCAGGCTGCCGTCCTCCATCCGCACCAGCGGCTGGTACTCGATGAAGAACTCGCAGCCCTTCAACGCCGCAGGGAGGTGGTGGGTGAGGTGGTGGCGGCTGATGGCGCGCGCGTCGGAGTCCGGGTCGGCCAGCGCGTAGCGGTTGCCGCCCTCCGCCTTGGCCCGGTACATGGTGATGTCGGCGCTGCGCAGCACCTCGGCCGAGGTGAGATGGCGGGTGGGGCCCTCGACGACGCCGATGCTCGCCCGCACCATCAGCTCGCGGTCGCCGACGGTCACCGGGGTGGCCAGCGCGTCCAGCGCCCTGCGGGCCAGCTCGGCCACGGAGTCCACCGTCGGCGGGTCGACGAAGAGCGCCACGAACTCGTCGCCGCCGATCCTCGCCAGCATCTGGCCAGGTCCCGAGGCGCACGGCTGGAGCCGCTCGGCCACCGCGATCAGCAGCTGGTCGCCGACGGCGTGCCCGAGGCTGTCGTTGACCGCCTTGAAGCCGTCGAGGTCGAGATAGCACAGACCGACCCTGCTCTGCGAGGAGCCGGCGGCCAGCGCCTGCTCCAACCGCTCGAAGAACATCGAACGGTTGGGCAGGTCGGTCAGCGCGTCGTGGGTCGCCTGGTAGCGCAGCCGCAGGTTCAGCAGCCGGCGCTCGGAGACGTCCTCCACCATCACCAGCATGTACCGCGGCTCGCCCTCGGCGTCACGCAGCAGCGAGACCGTGAGATTGGTCCACAGCACCGTGCCGTCCGTGCGGCCGTACGGCTTCTCGACCTGGTAGTGCTCGCGCTCGCCCCGCATCAGCTCCCGCTGGAGCCGCCAGACCTCGGGGGAGTCGTCGGGGTGGGTCCAGTCCAGGACGTTGCGCCGGCGCGGGGGCGAGGCGGAGCCCATCATGCGGGCGAACGACTCGTTGGTGTCGATGATCTCGCCGTCTATGCCGGCGATGGCGATGCCGAGTGCCGCGTCACGGAAGACCGCGCGGAAGCGGGTCTCGCTCTCGTGGAGCGCGTTGGCGATCTCCGTCTGCGCGGTGAGCGCCGCGACCGACAGCGCCTCCTGCTCACTGCGGGTGCGCTCCTGGAGCGCGCGGGCGAAGCCCGCCGCGATGGCGTGCTGGAGCTTGGCGCAGCGGCTGCGGCCCTCGTCCGGGCCGAGAACGGCCGGGTCGGCGCAGTAGAGCAGCAGATAGGCGTCGATCACGCCGAGCGCGCGGGTCAGCGCCTCGGGCGCGGTGCAGTGCGCGGTGACCAGCGCCTCGCCGACGGAGACGCCGGGGCTCGGGTCGAACGACCTGGCGCGCAGCGCGATCGCCAGCCGTTCGCTCAGGGCGACCAGCAGGTCCTCGAACTCGCGCTTGGTCATGGAGGTGGCGGTGGCCGGGTAGAGCGCGCGGCACCAGATGGTGGCGAACCGCCGCAGCCCGTCCGGCGGGAGGTGATGGGTCGGGGTGGTCTCGCTCACGCCTTGCGCCCCACCCCGACGATGCCGCTGAACGCCATCGGATCCTCGTCCTCGATCTGTCCGTCCGGGCGCCAGCGCCCCATCGGCACGAGCCCCGGGTCGACGGGCTCGAACCCCTCGAAGAAGCGCGCGACCTCGGACTCCGCGCGCAGCACCAGGCGGCTGCCGCCGTCCCGGTACACCTCGACGACCTGGCCGCACTGCTCCGCGGTGCCCGGGCCGTTGTCGGCGGAGGCGTGGGAGAGCACCAGGAGGCTGCCGGGGGCCAGCGCGTCGCGCAGGGCCGCCACCCGTTCGTGCGGCTTCTCCTCGTCGTCGAGGTAGTGCAGCACGGCGACCAGCAGCAGCGCCGTGGGCCGTCTCGGGTCCAGCAGCTCCCTGGCCTCCCGGCTGGCGAGGATGGCCTCCGGCTCGCGGAGGTCGGCCGTCAGGATGCCGGTGCCCGGCACTCCTCTGAGCACGGCGCGGCTGTGCGCGACGGCGACCGGGTCGTTGTCCACGTACAGCACCCGGGCGTCGGGGGCGGCCTGCCGGGCCACCTCGTGCACGCTGCCGAAGGTCGGTATGCCCGAACCGATGTCGAGGAACTGGGTGACACCGCACTCCACGGCATAGCGCACCGCGCGGCGCATGAACGCGCGGTTGGCCTGCACGATCTTGGGGATGCCGGGGAACGCCTCCAGGGCCCTGCGGGCGGTGATCCGGTCCACCTCGAAATTGTGCGAGCCACCGAGGTAATAGTCGTACACGCGCGACACGCTCGGCACCGACAGGTCAATGCCCTGCGGCGCCCAGGTGGGTCGTTCCATCGACGTCTCCAATGTCCCCTGCATACGCGCTCATTGGCCCCGACGGTCGAGAGTACTGACCGAGTGCCAGTTCAGGGAAGGAAACGGAAGGGCAACCTCCCCCTGCTGGGGGGTTAGTGGAGCATCTGTCCCGATTGGCGGGTGCGACCGTGGAGCTCTTCCCGGTGAATCCCGAGGGCATTCCGGACGACCGCGATCCGCGGGAATCCGGAAACCGGGAGGTCACGGCCGGTCAGTTCGTGTCGCACGGGGGCGAGTTCGGCCAACCTGTCGGGAGGAACGTACGTGCCACCCCTCCCGGCCCCTCGCCGCCGCGCCGGCCAGTCAGAGGCTGACCCCGTTCGTCCGGAGATAGGCGACCGGGTCGATGTCGGTGCCGAACGACTCGCCGGTGCGGATCTCGAAGTGCAGGTGCGGGCCCGAGGAGTTCCCCGTGGAGCCGGCCCGGCCCAGGCGCTGGCCGGCGCTGACCGGCTGGCCGTCGGAGACCGAGATCGCCGAGAGGTGGGCGTACTGGCTGTAGTTGCCGTCGGCGTGCCGGACGATCACCTCGTACCCGAAGGAGCCGGCCCAGCCGGCGGAGACGACCTGGCCCTCGGTCACGGACTTCACCGTGGTGCCGGTGGCGACCGGGAAGTCGACGCCCGTGTGGTAGCCCTGTGACCACGAGCTTCCGGAGGCGCGGTAGGCGGTGCCGGTGCCCGCGTCGACGGGGGAGTGGAAGGTCGCCGCGGGTTCGGGTTCGGGTTCGGGTTCCGGCTCCGGTTCGGGCTCGGGCTCCGGTTCGGGCTCCGGTTCCGGCTCAGGGTCGGGCGTCGGCTCCTCGGCTCGGTCGCCCTGGACCTCGTCGGACCGGTCCTCCGGCTCCTCGGCGGCCTCGCCCGGCTGGAGGGTGAGCCGCTGCCCGGGGAAGATCAGGTCCGGGTTCCCCCCGACGGTGCCGCGGTTCAGCTCGTAGAGGGAGCGCCAGCCGCCGGCGACCCGGTGCTGGTCGGCGATGCCGGAGAGGGTGTCGCCGCTGATGACTTCGTGGCGCTCGGGGGCCTCGACGCTCGCCGAGGCGGGGCGCGCGTCCGCGGCCTCCTCCGCCGCCGGCTCGGCCTCGGTGGCCGGCCGGGCCTCCGGGGTGATCTCGGGCGGGGCGCCGTCCCTGGTCAGCCCGGCCTCGACGGAGCAGGTCGGCCACGCCTGCGGGCCCTGCCCGCGCAGCACGGCCTCGGCCACCGCTATCTGCTGGTCCTTGGTCGCCTGGTCGGCGCGGGGCGCGTACTCCGTGCCGCCGTACGCCTCCCAGGTGCTCTGCTGGAACTGCAGGCCGCCGAAGAAGCCGTTGCCCGTGTCGATGGACCAGTCGCCGCTGCTCTCGCACTCGGCGACCATCTCCCAGGTCTCCACCGGGGCCGCGGCGGCGCCGCCGGCGTTCACCAGCGGAAGGGCCAACCCCGCTCCGCCCGCCGTCACGGTCAGTGAGGCGCGGGAGACCGCGCTGGGCCGATAGCGGCGGTGGCGGCCACGTCCGGACATTCCTCGTCCCCTCCCCGGAGAAAACCCGTGATCCGCGTCAGTTCTCCTCTGGGACACGGAAGTTGGGCACCACGATATGGCGCGACAATGCCGTGGGCAAGGGAGTGAAAGCGGAACGTGACGCGTTGGCCGGCACGGGGAACGCTCTCGTCCGGTACTGGTCGACTTTTGTCGGCGACCCCGTTGAACGCTGCGTTGACCGCCGGATTCTGAGCGATAAACAACGATGGAATGATCGAAGTTGAACGAGCCCACCGGGCCTTTCCCGGCCTCGTTCTCCCCGGGGATCCCGCGGGGAAAACGAAGTGGCGGGCGCCCCGCCGGCGCCCGCCACCTGCTGTTTCCTCTCGATCCTTTCAGCCGTCCCTGGGGGACAGCTCCGCGTCGGGACCGGTCAACTCCTGTCTCTCCTTGGTCAGCGAGGGGCCGGCGGCCCCGACCTCGGGAGCCGTGTGCGCGTCGGTGACCTCGGTGGTCGGAACGGCCGCCACCGGGCTGCCGTCGGCGCTCAGCCCTCGGCGGGCGGCCGACTCGGACCCCACCGGAAGCGGGGTGCGGCGCGGGGGGCGCAGGAAGTAGACGACCACGGCGAGGATCGCGCAGGCCACCAGGCCGTCCATCCAGTAGTGGTGCGCGGTGGAGACCACGGCGGTGACCGTGATCAGCGGGTGCGCCAGCCACAGCCAGCGCCACCGGCTGCGGGTGGCGACGATCAGCCCGACCGCGACCAGCACCGACCAGCCCACGTGGAGGGAGGGCATGGCCGCGAACTGGTTGGCCATCGAGTCCGGGTCCGGCTTGTCGTAGACGGCGGGGCCGTAGACGACGCCGGTGTCTATCATGTCCACCCGGTCGAAGAGCCGGGGCGGCGCGAGCGGCACCAGCAGGTGCAGCACCAGGCCGCCGGCGGTCAGCCAGGTGATCACCCAGCGGATCCAGACGTAGAAGCCCGGACGCCGCCAGTACATCCAGATCAGGAACGCCACCGTCGCCGGGAAGTGCACGGTCGCGTAGTAGACGTTGATGAAGCGGATCAGCGGCTCGCTGTGCAGCACCATCTCCTGCACCCATGCCTCGCTGGGCAGGAAGAGCGCCCGCTCCAGGTCCCAGACGCGTTCGGCGTTCGCGTAGGCGTCGTCGAACTGCCCGTTGGCCACACGTCTGCCCAGCTTGTAGGCGAGGTAGAGGACGCTGACGAGCAGGAGTTCCCTGACCAGCGGCGGGCGCCGGCTCTGCTCGGGTCTCTGGGGCGTCCGCATTCGGCGGATCAGCTGGGACGTTCCGTTACGAGGCATAGGCAGTGTTCCCGAACGCAGGAGATGGTCGCGGTCTGGCGCGGCGCGAGGGAACCCGCCCTTACTCTCCCCCGTGGTCCTCGGTTCCCCCTCGGTGAGTTTACGGCGCTCCCCCTGTTCGACGCCCCCGGGTGACCGGAGCACACGAGGGCCGCACGTGGAGCGCACGGGGCGTTCACGACCGGTTCCGCGCCTAAGCGGAAGCCCCCTCGCGCGCTCCTGCGCTCCTCAAGGCGTCGACGCGCCCCCCACCGTTCGGGTGATTCGGGCGCGGACCAGGCTGCTCACGCCCGGCCGGGTGCCCGTTCGTCCCGGTCGCGCCCGGACGGGCGTCGGCCCGGCGGGGCGCGGAGGCGGGGAAAACGGAACGGGGCGGAGGGCGGCGGCGGGGCGACGCGCGGAGGGTGAAGATCTTCGCAGGTCAGAAGGGTGACCTCGGAGGCTTTGTCCTCAACGAGGAAGAAGTTTCAGTGATTCATGCAGAACTTCTTCCCTGCCCGCCTTCACGCTGCTACATTCCCTCGGCAAGCCCGGTACGGACCTCGTGTCGGGGATCGATGCCGACGGTGGCGGGAGGGGCAGCGTGAGGCGCATGACGGCTCGGCCCGCGAACGCGCACCAGGCGCGGCTGCTTCGGCTGCTGCGGGACGCGGGCCCCAGTTCCAGGGCGCAGCTCGGCGACCAGATCGAGCTGTCGCGTTCCAAGCTGGCCGTGGAGATCGACCGCCTGCTCCAGACGGGACTCGTGGTCGGCGACGGCTTCGCCGCCTCCAGGGGCGGACGCCGCTCGCACAACGTGCGGCTCGCGCCCGAACTGCGCTTCCTGGGCGTGGACATCGGCGCCACGTCCCTCGACGTGGCCGTCACCGGGCCGGAGTTGGAGATCCTCGGCCACCTCACCGAGCGGATGGACGTCCGCGAGGGGCCCGTCGCGGTCTTCGAGCAGGTCCTGTCCATGGCGGGGAAGCTGCGGAACGCCGGCCTCGCCGAGCACTTCGACGGCGCCGGCATCGGCGTCCCGGGGCCGGTGCGCTTCCCCGACGGGGTGCCGGTCGCGCCCCCGATCATGCCCGGGTGGGACGGCTTCCCCGTCCGCGAGGTGCTCAGCCAGGAGCTGGGCTGCCCCATCATGGTCGACAACGACGTGAACCTGATGGCGCTGGGCGAGCGGCACGCCGGAGTCGCCCACTCCGTCCAGGACTTCATCTGCGTCAAGATCGGCACCGGCATCGGCTGCGGTGTCGTGGCCGACGGCAAGGTCCACCGCGGCGCCACCGGCAGCGCCGGCGACATCGGACACATCCAGGTCGAGTCCGACGGGCGGCAGTGCCCCTGCGGCAACCGGGGCTGCCTGGAGGCGTACTTCGGCGGCGCCGCGCTCGCCAGGGACGCCGAACAGGCGGCGAGGGACGGCCGTTCCGTCGAGCTGGCCTCGCGGCTGGAGGCGGCCGGCACGCTGACCGCCTCCGACGTCGCCGGGGCCGCCGCCGCGGGCGACGTCGCCTCGCTCGACCTCATTCGCCAGGGCGGCGCGCGCACCGGACAGGTGATCGCGGCCCTGGTCAGCTTCTTCAACCCCGCGCTCGTGGTGATCGGCGGCGGAGTGACCGGCCTCGGCCACACCCTGCTCGCCAGCATCCGCACCCAGGTCTACCGGCAGTCCCTGCCGCTGGCCACCGGCAACCTGCCCATCGTCCTCGGCGAACTCGGGCCCGTCGCCGGGGTGACCGGCGCCGCCCGCCTGATCAGCGACCACCTGTTCAGCTACACCCCGACCTGAGCCGCACCGACTCACCCCGGGCCGCACGCGGGCCCGGTCGGCCCCTGACGGCCGGCGCACCACCAGCACCGCCGCAGCCCTACCCCCGCATGTCCGCGCACCGGCACCGTTGCCCAGGAGACCAGCATGGCAAGCGCGCCACCACCGATACTCACCCTCTCCGGCATCACCAAGTCCTTCCCCGGGGTCCGTGCCCTGGACGGGGTGGACCTGGAGGTGCTGCCGGGCGAGGTGCACTGCCTGCTGGGCCAGAACGGCGCGGGCAAGTCCACGCTGATCAAGGTCGTCGCCGGTGCCCACCAGCCGGACACCGGCGAGATCACCTGGCAGGGGGAGCAGGTCACCCTCTCCAACCCGGTCTCGGCGATGCGCCTGGGCATCTCGACCATCTACCAGGAACTCGACCTGGTGCTGCACCTCTCGGTCGCCGAGAACGTGCACCTGGGCCACGAGAGGGCGACCGCCGGCTTCGTGCGCCGGGGCGAGGCCAGGACCCGCACCTCCGAACTCCTCACCAGGCTCGGCCACCCGGAGATCCACCCCGACACCATCGTCGGCGACCTCTCATCCGCCGGCCAGCAGATCGTCAGCATGGCCAGGGCGCTCTCCCACGACACCCAACTCATCGTGATGGACGAGCCGTCGGCCGTGCTCGACCCCGACGAGGTCGGCAACCTCTTCCGCATCGTGGAGAACCTGACGGCCGACAACGTGGCCGTCGTCTACATCTCGCACCGGCTGGAGGAGATCCGCCGCATCGGCGACCGGGTCACCGTGCTGAAGGACGGCCGCGCCGTCGCGCGGGGACTGCCCGCCAAGGAGACCGCGACCAAGGACATCGTGGCCCTGATGACCGGCCGCGACGTCGAGCACTCCTTCCCGCGGCGCGCCACGCCGTTCGACGACGCGGAGGGCGGCGAGCCCGTGCTCGTCGCCGAAGGGCTCTCCCGCGCGGGGGAGTTCGACCCTCTCGACCTGGAGATCCGGCCCGGCGAGATCGTCGGCCTCGCCGGCCTCGTCGGCTCGGGCCGCTCCGAGATCCTGGAGACGCTCTACGGCGCCAGGACACCCACCGGCGGAACGGTGCGCGTCGAGGGCAAGAGGCTGCGCCCCGGCAGCGTCATCTCCGCCGTCCGCGCCGGCCTCGGGCTCGCGCCCGAGGAACGCAAGGCGCAGGCGCTGTTCATGCTGGAGTCGGTGACCCGCAACGTCTCGATCTCCTCGCTGCCCCGCTTCTCCAGGGGCGGCTGGCTCGACCGCTCCGGCGAACGCGCCGCCGCGCACGACAACATCAGGGAGCTGTCGCTGCGGCCGGACAACCCGGACGCGGCCATCCGCACCCTCTCCGGCGGCAACCAGCAGAAGGCCGTGCTGGCCCGCTGGCTGCTCCGCCGCTGCAAGGTCCTGCTGCTCGACGAGCCCACCCGAGGGGTGGACGTCGGCGCCAGGTCCGAGCTGTACACCCTGATCCGCCGCCTGGCAGACGACGGCGTCGCCGTCCTGCTGGTCTCCAGCGAGATACCCGAGGTCCTCGGGCTCGCCGACCGGGTGCTGGTGCTGCGGGAGGGCCAGGTGGTGCACACCGCACCGGCCCGGGAGCTCGACGAGCACCGGGTTCTCGACCTCGTCATGGAAGGGAGCCAGGCGTGACCACTGGCGCCACCCCAGAACCGTCCGCGACCGCCTCGCTCGACAAGCCGGCGCCACCGGGCCCGCCCCCGGCCGCCGCCACCGGGGACAAGGGACCGGGCCAGGGGCCGAGGCTGGTCCTCGGCAAGCTCTTCGACCTGCACACCCTGTCGCTGCTCGGCGTGCTGGCCATCCTCTGCGTGATCGGCGCGATCACCGCGGGCGATCAGTTCCTGGACACCAACAATCTCCAACTGGTGCTCACCCAGGCTTCCGTGATCGGTGTCGTCACCGTCGGCATGACCTTCGTGATGATCGGCGGCGGGATCGACCTCTCCGTCGGCGCCATCGTCGCCCTCGCCTCGGTGTGGTGCACCACGGTCGCCACCCAGGAGTTCGGCATGGGCGGCATGATCTTCTGCGCCCTCGCCGTCGGCGTCGGCTGCGGACTGGTCAACGGAGTGCTGATCGCCTACGGGCCGATGGTGCCCTTCGTCGCCACCCTCGCCATGATGGTCTCGGCGCGCGGTCTCTCCCTGGAGATCACCGGCGGCTCCACCCAGATGGTCACCGTCGACTCGGTGCTCGACCTCGGCCGGCGCGACTCCTACATCCTGGGCATACCCCCGCTGGTCATCATCTTCGCCGTGATCACCGCCCTCGGCTGGGTGCTGCTCAACCGCACGACCTTCGGGCGCCGCACCGTGGCCATCGGCGGCAACGCCGAGGCGGCCCGGCTCGCCGGCATCGCGGTCAAGCGCCAGCGGCTGATGCTCTACGCCCTGTCCGGGCTCTGCTGCGGGATCGCCGCGTTCATGCTCGTCGTGCTCTCCGGCTCCGGCCAGAACACCAACGGCAACCTCTACGAGCTGAACTCCATCGCCGCCGCCATCATCGGCGGAACCCTCCTCACCGGCGGTCGCGGCACCATCATCGGCTCCGTGCTCGGTGTCCTCGTCTTCACGCTGATCACCAACCTGTTCGTGCTGAACAACCTGGAGAGCGCCTTCCAGCAGATCGCCACCGGCGCCATCATCGTGGCCGCCGTGCTGCTCCAGCGTCGATCCGCCAGTCACACCACCTAGGCACCCGCACCACCCTGACTGACCGCTCCCTTTGACCACGGAAGGTTTCTCCTCATGAACATGCCCTCAGGACTGGGCCGCAGAGGCCTCCTCTTCGGCGGAGCCGCCGCCGGCGCGGGGGTCTTCCTCGCCGGCTGTACGAGCAACGAGAGCAACGACGACGACAGCGACGGCGCGGAGCGGAACCAGGCCGCCTCCAACGAGGAGTCCGGACCGGACGTCACCATCGGCTTCGCCGGCCCGCAGGCCGACCACGGCTGGCTCAGCGCGATCAACGAGCACGCCAGGAGCCGCGCCGAGGAGTACGACGACGTCACCCTGGAGATCACCGAGGGCTCCAACGACACGGCGCAGCAGATCGGCCAGATAGAGAGCCTGATCAACAGCCAGGTCGACGTCCTGGTGATCCTCCCGGCCGACGGCCGTTCGCTGACCCAGGTCGCGCTCTCCGCGATGAACGCCGGCATCCCGGTGATCAACCTCGACCGCGTCTTCGACACGCCCCAGGCCTACCGCTGCTGGGTCGGCGGCGACAACTACGGTATGGGGTTGAACGCCGGCCACTACATCGGCGAGCAGCTCAAGGACGTGGAGGGGGCGAGGGTCGTCGAACTCTCGGGCCCGGACAACCTCGAACTCACCGTGCAGCGCACCCAGGGCTTCGACGACGCGCTCGCGAACTACCCGAACATCGAGAAGGTCGCCCGCCAGGCGGCGGAGTTCACCGTCGAGTCCGGCCAGGACGTCATGTCCGGCCTGCTCCAGGCCGTCCCCGAGTTCGACGCCCTGTGGAACCACGACGACGACCAGGGCGTGGGCGCCGAGCGCGCCATCGACCAGGCCGGCCGCGACGAGTTCTTCATGGTGGGCGGAGCCGGCTCCCAGCACGTGATGGAGGCCATCCAGGCGGACAACACCGTGCTCAAGGCCACGGTGCTCTACCCGCCGACGATGGCCGCATCGGCGATCGACCTGGCGCGGGCCTGCGCCCAGGCGAAGGGGATCGGCGGGCTCGCCGAGTTCGAGATCCCGTCCTTCATCCAGCTCTACTCGGCGGTCGTGACCAAGGACAACGTCGAGCAGTACCTGCCGACCGGTTTCAACTGACAGGGATTCCTCCATGCCAAACCCCTCCACAAGCCCGACCCTCGGTGTGGGCATGGTCGGCTACGCCTTCATGGGCGCCGCGCACTCCCAGGGGTGGCGCACCGTCGGGCGTGCCTTCGACCTTCCCCTCTCGCCGGTCATGGCCGCGGTGTGCGGCCGTGACCAGGCGAAGGCCACCGCGGCAGCCGACAAGCTCGGCTGGGCAGCCACCGAGACCGACTGGCGCGCGCTGATCGCCAGGGACGACGTCCAGCTGGTCGACATCTGCTCACCCGGCGACAGCCACGCGGAGATCGCCATCGCCGCGCTGGAGGCCGGCAAGCACGTGCTGTGCGAGAAGCCGCTGGCCAACACGGTCGCCGAGGCCGAGGCCATGGTCGCCGCCGCCGAAGCCGCGCGCGAACGCGGCCAGTTGACGATGGTCGGCTTCAACTACCGCCGCGTGCCGGCGCTGGCGCTCGCGCGCAAGCTGGTCGCCGACGGCCGGATCGGCGAACTGCGCCACGTCCGCGCCGTCTACCTCCAGGACTGGGGAGCCGACCCCGAGCTGAAGCTGGTCTGGCGGCTCCGCAAGGAGCTGGCCGGCTCCGGCGCGCTCGGCGACCTCGGCGCGCATGTCGTCGACCTGACGCAGCACCTCACCGGCGAGCTGATCACCGGCGTCTCGGCGCACACCGAGACCTTCGTCAAGGAGCGGGAGCTGCCGGACGGCAGCGGGGTCGGCCAGGTCACGGTCGACGACGCCGCTCTGTTCAGCGGCCGGCTGACCTCGGGGGCGCTGGCTTCCTTCGAGGTCAGCCGGTTCGCCACCGGCCGCAAGAACGCGCTGCGCGTCGAACTCAACGGCTCTCGCGGCGCGTTGGCGTTCGACCTGGAGCGGCTGAACGAGCTGGAGTTCTACGACAACGACCAGCCGGCCAGCGAGGGCGGTTTCCGGCGGATCCTGGTGACCGAGCCGGACCACCCGTTCCTTGAGGGCTGGTGGCCCCCGGGTCACGGGCTCGGCTACGAGCACACCTTCGCCCACCAGGCGAGGGACCTGGTGCAGGCGATCGCCGACGGCACCCAGCCCAGGCCCTCGTTCGCCGACGGCCTCCAGGTGCAGCGGGTGCTCGCCGCCATCGAGGAGAGCGCGGAGAAGAACGCCGTGCACACCCCCGTCCCGGCCGCCGAGTGAGCGCCGCCGCACAACGGAAGGAGACGCACCCCATGTCCCGTAAGTTCACCCTGTTCACCGGCCAGTGGGCCGACCTCCCCCTGGAGGAGGTCTGCCGCCTGGCCCGTGACTTCGGCTACGACGGTCTCGAACTGGCCGCCTGGGGCGACCACTTCGAGGTCGACCGGGCCCTGAACGAGCCCGACTACGTGGCCGGCCGCAAGGCGCTGCTGGAGAAGTACGGCCTGGAGTGCTGGGCCATTTCCAACCACCTGGTGGGCCAGGCCGTCTGCGACCTCATCATCGACGAGCGCCACGAGGGCATCCTGCCGGCCCGCATCTTCGGCGACGGGGACCCCGAGGGCGTGCGCACCCGCGCCGCCGAGGAGATCAAGGACACCGCGCGGGCAGCCGCCAAGTTCGGCGTCGACACGGTGATCGGCTTCACCGGCTCCTCGATCTGGCACCTGGTCGCCATGTTCCCGCCCGTCCCGCCCGGGATGATCGAGCGCGGCTACGAGGACTTCGCCACCCGCTGGAACCCGATCCTCGACGTCTTCGACGCCGAGGGCGTCCGGTTCGCGCACGAGGTGCACCCGGGTGAGATCGCCTACGACTACTGGACGACCAAGCAGGCCCTCGAAGCGGTCGACCACCGGCCGGCCTTCGGCCTGAACTTCGACCCCAGCCACTTCGTCTGGCAGGACCTCGACCCGGCCGGCTTCCTCTACGACTTCCGGGACCGGATCTACCACGTCGACTGCAAGGAGGCCCGCCGCCGGCTCGACGGCCGCAACGGGCGCCTCGGCTCGCACCTGCCGTGGGGCGACCCGCGGCGCGGCTGGGACTTCGTCTCCGCCGGCCACGGCGACGTGGCCTGGGAGGACGTCTTCCGGCTGCTGCGGTCCATCGACTACCAGGGCCCCATCTCCGTGGAGTGGGAGGACGCCGGCATGGACCGGCTGGCCGGCGCGCCCGAGGCGCTCGCCAGGCTGCGCGCCTACGACTATCCCCCGCCCACCGCCTCGTTCGACGCCGCCTTCGGAGGCGGCGACTGACGCGAGGCGACCGTCCGCCCGCGTGGCGTGCCCCGCTGCACCCGGGGCCGCCGCGCGGGCGTCATCGTTCGCCCGCCGGCTCAGTCTCCCCGGCCGACTGCCAGCGCCGCCTCGTCGACCAGCGTGTCCGCGCCGGGGGAGACGTCCAGCACCACCCCGTGCTCGTCGGAACCCAGCGGCTCCAGCGTCGCCAACTGGCTGCGCAGCAGCGACGTCGGCATGAAGTGGTCGGTGCGGTGCGCCATCCGCTCGCCCACCAGCTCGGGCGAGCCCGACAGGTGCAGGAAGAAGACCTCCCCGCCGGCCCGCGCGCGCAGCAGTTCACGGTAGGAACGTTTCAGCGCCGAGCAGGTCACCACGCCGCCCTCGCCCGTGCGGCGACGCTCCCGCAGCCAGTCGCCGATCGCCTCCAGCCAGGGCCGGCGGTCCTCGTCGGTGAGCGGGGTGCCGGCCGACATCTTGGCGATGTTCCCCGGCGAGTGGAACTCGTCCGCCTCCGCGAACGGCACCCCGAGGCGCTCGGCCAACGGCCGTGCCACCGTGGTCTTCCCCACACCGGACACACCCATCACGACCACGGTGGTTACAGTCATGCCCCCACTATCGCCCGCCCCCGGGACGCACGGCAAACACCGTCCGGACAGCGAGCGGAAGGGACCCCTCCGGGGAATGTCGGAGCGATCAACTACGCTGACGGACATACCCGTTCCGGGTACCCGCGTTCCGGAGGTCGCGTTGTCCCAGCCCCGCACGCCCCCCGCCCGCCGCGCGCCCCTGACCGGCGCGCTGGCGCGACTCCGCCCCGCCTCGTTCGGCGCCCGGCCGACCGGGGAGCGGCTGGAGCGTATCCGCCGCTCGCCGCAGTACCGCGACGGCGCCTTCCGCAACGACCGGCCGATCCGGATGACCGGCCTCCGTGACATGCCGGGCGTGCTGCGCCAGATGGCGGGGGACGACGCCCGCGGCCGGCGCACCCCGCTGCGCCAGCCGCCGCTGGCCAGGCCGGCGTGGCTGGGCGACGAGGCCGGCCCGCCCGCCTCCGGGCTGCGGCTGACCTGGCTGGGCCACGCCAGTGTGCTCGCCGAGATCGACGGCCACCGGGTGCTCTTCGACCCCGTCTTCGGCGAGCGCTGCTCCCCGTTCGGCTTCGTAGGCCCCAAGCGGCTGCACCCGCTGCCGATCCTGCCGTCCGAGCTGGGAGCCGTGGACGCGGTCGTGATCTCGCACGACCACTACGACCATCTCGACATGGCGACGGTCCGCGCGCTGGTCGCCGGGGACGCCGTCTTCGCCGTGCCGCTGGGCGTCGGCGCGCACCTGGAGCGCTGGGGCGTGCCCGCCGAGCGGATAGCCGAGCTGGACTGGCACGAGTCGACCCGCGTCGGCGCGCTGACGCTGACGGCCGCCCCCGGACAGCACTTCTGCGGGCGCGGCCTCTTCGACCGCTGGCAGACGCTCTGGGCGTCGTGGGTGGTCGCGGGCCCCGAGCACCGGATCTACCACAGCGGGGACACCGGCTACTTCCCCGGCTTCGCGGAGACCGGGCGGGAGCACGGCCCGTTCGACGCGACGATGATCCAGATAGGCGCCTACAGCGAGCGGTTCTGGCCCGACATCCACATGACGCCCGAGCAGGGCGTCCGCGCCCACCTCGACCTCGCGGGGGAGGGGGAGGCCGGGCTGCTGATGCCGGTGCACTGGGGGACGTTCAACCTGGGGCCGCACTCCTGGGACGAGCCGGTGGAGCTGACGCTCGCCGCCGCCGAGAAGGCGGGCGTGCCGGTCACGGCGCCCCGGCCCGGCGGTTCCGTCGAGCCGGCGGCGCCGCCGCCCTCCGACCCGTGGTGGCGGGCGGTCGCCCGCCCGGCGCGCGCCGCGCGGGCGGGCCGGGCCCGGCTGGGGCCGCGCCCCGCCGACGGTTGACCGAAACGGGTGGTTGAACGGGCCGCGCCGGCGCCGGTCAACGCCGGTCAGCCGGCGCGCAGCGGGTCGTGCCCCAGCGACATCAACTGGTAGCGCCAGTCGGGCTCGGGCCGGTCCTCCCGGGGGCCGGCCGCCCGTTCGCTGTTGACGGTGTCCACGACCTCGCGCATCAGGTCGATGTCGGACTCGGTGAGATCCATCTGGCGTTTCCGCAGGATCGCGAGGACGCCGCGGCCCTGCGCGGGCCCGGCACGGTCCGGCAGGCGCTCGGCCTCCTCGCCCGCGCCGCTGACCCGCAGCCAGGCGGCCAGCTCCTGCGAGGTCATGTTCACCGCGCGGTGGAAGTCCGCCCACAGCGCGTCCATCTCGAAAGCCTCGGCGTCGGTCATCATCCGCCTCCAGGACCGGTGGTGCACGGTTCAGGCGCGGGCCAGGTCGGTCACGTCCCTGGCCAACCTCTTGTCCAGGGATACCCGGACAAGGCCGGCGGTGAGTCGGGCGACATCCGCGCGCCGTACCAATCCGGACAGGGCCTTCGGCGAACGCGGCAGCCCGACCCGGCCGGCGCCCTCCCTGGTCCTGTCGTCGACGTAGGGGGCGAACTCGGGCCACACCGCCTGCACCTCGCGCAGGAAGATGTCCACGCCCATCGCGCCGATGCCCGGGTACTCCCGCAGCCGGGACGGCGCGTCCTCACGCATCCGCCGCACGTCGCCGCCGTAGCGGTCCAGCAGCAGCCGGGCCCCGTCGCCGAGCTGGGTCGCGGTCCGTTCGTCGTAACGGCGGTAGTGCCCCACGCCGAGCGCGTCGACCCGCCGCTGCCAGCTGGCGTCCGCCATCGCGCGCGGCGTGCGCATCCCCGCGTCGAAGAGCGCCCGGGCCGCGGCCACCGCCACGTCGGCCTTGATCCTGGCCGACAGCAGATGGGCGAGGACCAGCGTCTGGTACAGCGGCGCCGGGGTGTCCCGCAACCGGATGCCGGCCTGCGCGGCGTAGGTCTGGCCGCAGCGGTCGAGCAGCGCCCGCGCCGTGCGTTTCGTCTGTGCGGTCATCCCGCTTCTCCTCCCGCCGCGGTGGGGCCCGCGCTCCGCGCCGCCCCACGGGTCAGTCGGTCTCCGGCAGCTGCTCCCCGAAGACGGCCCGTTCGGGCACGGAGCCGAGGGCACGCTCGGCGGCGCGCCCCTCCAACACCGGCCGCCACTCCTGGTGGCCGGGGGGCTCGTGGGTGGGGTGAGCGGGCGAGTTCGTGAGCGTCCGGCTCGATTCCGGCATGTCTTATCACCTCGACAACGGCGGGTTCCCGGTCGAGTCCGGCTCAAACGTGCCCCTGCCGGGGGGAGGGGGTGGCGGAGCGACTACGGTCCGTGCTGGTTGGGGTGGGTTGTCGTCTGCCTTCCGGTGTGTGGTTGCTCGCGCAGTTCCCCGCGCCCCTGTCCTGCCGTGGGCGGCTTGTTTGGGGGCGCGGGGAACTGCGCGAATGCTGGGTGGCGGGGGTTGGTCGACTATGGAGCTTCGTGGGTGGGTGGGTTGTCGTCCGCAGCCCGGTGTGTGGTTGCTCGCGCAGTTCCCCGCGCCCCTGGTGTGGTGGGCGTGGTCGGGTCGGGTGCGGGCTGGCGTTCGGCAGATGGCGGCCTGTCTGGGGGCGCGGGGAACTGCGCGGTGCATTTGTGGCGGGGGTTGGTCGACTACTGACCTTGCCGGTCTGGGTGGGTTGTCGGCGTGAGCCCGGTGCGTGGTTGCTCGCGCAGTTCCCCGCGCCCCTTCTCGCCCGGTGGGCGGCTTGGCGACTACGGTCCGCGCCGGCCAGGCGGGTGGTCGTCCGTGGCCTGGCCGGCGAGGCCGTCCGCTACACCGGCAAGGTGACCGCGTTGGCGCCCGCCGCGACCGTCACCGGCTCGGCGTACCCGTCGGGGCCGGCCAGCACGACCGACCAACGGCCACGCGCACCCTCCGCCGTCACGGTCAGCGTCGCGCCGTCGCGCACCGTGCGGAAGACGGCCGGCTCGTTGTCCCCCGGCGCCGGCACCCGGGTGACAACCTCGGTACCGTCCTTGGGCGCGTGCACCCGGAGGGTCACCGCGTCGGCCCAGTCGTACTCGGGGCCGTCGTCGTGCGCCCCGAACGGGATGACCGACCCGGGCCTGGCCAGCAGCGGCAGGCTGTCGAAGCCGTACCGCTCCCGCCGCCAGCCGGGCCCGGAGACCCGTTCACCGGTCAGCAGGTGGGTCCAGTCGCCCTCCGGAACGTAGTACTCGACCTCGCCGTCCTCGCTGAAGACGGGCGCGACCAGCAGGTTCTCGCCGAGCATGTACTGGCGGTCCAGGGTGTGGGCGGACGGGTCGTCGGGGAACTCCAGCAGCATGGCACGCATCATCGGCGTGCCCCGCTCCCCGGCCTGCTCGGCGGCGCGCAGCAGGTAGGGCGCGAGCCGGTTCTTGAGCCGGGTGAAGTCCCGGGTGACGTCGACCGCCTCCTCGTCGTACTCCCACGGCACGCGGTAGGAGTAGGAGCCGTGCAGCCGGCTGTGCGAGGAGAGCAGGCCGAACTGCACCCACCGCTTGAAGACCGCGGGGGTCGGGACGCCCTCGAAGCCGCCGATGTCGTGGCTCCAGAAGCCGAAGCCGCCGAGACCGAGGGAGAGGCCGCCGCGCAGCGACTCGGCCATCGCCTCGAAGGTGGACTCGCAGTCACCGCCCCAGTGGACGGGGAACTGCTGCCCGCCGGTGGTGGCGGAGCGGGCGAAGACCACGGCCTCGCCCTCGCCGCGCTCCTCCTTCAGCACCTGGAAGACCGTCTCGTTGTACAGCTGCGCGTAGTAGTTGTGCATCCGCGCCGGGTCGGAGCCGTCGGCCCAGACCACGTCCGTCGGCACCCGCTCGCCGAAGTCCGTCTTGAAGCCGTCCACGCCCTGCCGCAGCAGCGCCCGCAGCTTCTCCGCGTACCACTCCCTGGCCTCCGGACTGCTGAAGTCCACCAGTGCCATGCCGGCCTGCCACATGTCCCACTGCCAGACGTCGCCCTCGGCGGTGTGGACCAGATGACCCAGGCGCTTGCCCTCCTCGAAGAGCGGGGACTTCTGCCCGATGTAGGGGTTGATCCACACCGTGACCCGCAGCCCGCGTTCCTTCAGCCGGGTCAGCATCCCCTCCGGGTCGGGGAAGACCGCGGGGTCCCAGGTGAAGTCGCACCACTGGTAAGCCCGCATCCAGAAGCAGTCGAAGTGGAAGACGCTCAGCGGGATCTCGCGCTCGGCCATGCCGTTCACGAAGCTGTTGACCGTCTGCTCGTCGTAGTCGGTGGTAAAGGAGGTGGACAGCCACAGTCCGAACGACCACGCGGGCGGCAGCGCGGGCCGCCCGGTCAGCGCGGTGTAGCGCTCCAGGATCTCCTTCGGCGTCGGACCGTAGACCACGTAGTACTCGACCGACTGGTCCTCGACGCTGAACTGCACCTTGCCGACGGCTTCCGAGGCGATCTCGTAGGAGACCTGCCCCGGGTGGTTGACGAAGACGCCGTAGCCGCGATTGGTCAGGTAGAAGGGGACGTTCTTGTAAGCCTGCTCGCTCGCCGTGCCGCCGTCGGCCTGCCAGACGTCGACCGTCTGGCCGTTCTTGACGAACGGCGTGAAGCGCTCGCCGAGGCCGTAGACCAACTCGCCTACGCCGAGGGATAGTTGCGTCAGGCTGTGGTGCTTGCCCTCCGAGGTCGCGAAGCCGGTGCCACGCTTGCCGGCCGAGGTGAGCACGCGCCCCTCGGCCAGGAAGTCGAGCCGCCACGGCTCCTCGGTGTCCACCCGCAGGGACAGTGGACCACTGGTCAACTCCAGCGTGGAGCCGTCGGCGCGGGTCTTCGCCTCGTGGCCCTCCTCGGGGGTCAGACCGAAGTGCGGACCCCGGTCGCGCAGCCCGCCGTGGTGGGTGGAGCGCACGCCGATCACCCCCTCGGCGGGGGAGAAGCACTCCACCGTCATCAGGGGGCTGTTCAACGTCGCGCCACGCCCCCTGCGCCGGTCGGTGGCGCCCCACAGGGTGAGCCGGTCGCTCTCCACCCGGGCGTCGGCGACCCAGGTGGCGAACGAGGCCGCCACCCCTTCTCTCATCAGCCAGTAGCCGTCGGTGAACTTCACGGTGCTCGGTTCTCCCTATTCCTGTCGTCAGTCGGCCGTCGAGGGCCGGTCGTGCCGCTGCCGGTGGTGACCGATCATGGATTGGTACCAGCGGTAGCTGTCCTTGGGCAGGCGGGTCTGGGTGTCGTAGTCCACCCGCACGATGCCGAAGCGCTTGTCGTAGCCGAACGCCCACTCGAAGTTGTCCAGTAGCGACCAGACGTAGTAGCCGCGGACGTCCACGCCCGCGCGCACCGCCTCGGCCAGCGCCGCCAGGTGGTCCCGCAGATAGGCGACCCGGTCGGCGTCGTGCACCTGCCCGTCCTCGGCGACGGTGTCCGCCTCGGCCGAGCCGTTCTCGGTGATGTACAGCGGCGGCAGGTTCGGATACCGCCGGTGGAGGTCCACCAGAAGCTCGGTGAACGCCTCGGGCACCACGGGCCAGCCCATGGTGGTGTGCCGGACGTCGTCCCGCCAGCTCTCCTGGACGCCGATGTCGACCGCCGTCCGCAGCGCGGGGTCGGCCTCGCGGCGCGGGGCGTCGGCGATGGTGATCGGGCGGTAGTAGTTGACGCCGACGAAGTCCAGCGGGGCGCCTATCAGTTCGAGATCGCCCTCCCGCCGGTAGGAGCCGTCGGCCAACTCGCCCCAGGTCTCCCGCTCGTTCTCCGGGTAGCGCCCGGCGAGGATCGGGTCGAACCAGACCGCGTTGTGCAGGGTGTCGGCCCGGCACACGGCGGCCAGGTCGGCCGCCGAGTCGGTCGCCGGCAGCAGCCGGTCGGGGTTGAGGGTGATCCCCACCTCGCTCTCGCCGGCCGCGCGCAGCGCCCGCACCGCGAGACCGTGACCGACCAGCAGGTGGTGGGCCGCCGCCAGCGCGCCCCTGCCCTCCTTGGCGCCCGGGGCGTGCCGGCCGATCGCGTAGCCGACGAACGCGGCGCAGAACGGCTCGTTGAGGGTGATCCAGCGGGTGACCCGGTCACCCAGCCGGTCGGCGACCAGCGCCGTGTACTCGGCGAACCGCTCCGCGGTGTCCCGCACCCGCCAGCCGCCGAGATCCTCCAGCGCCTGCGGCAGGTCCCAGTGGTAAAGGGTGGCCGCAGGGCGCACCCCCGCCTCCAGCAGCTCGTCGACGAGCCTGTCGTAGAACGCCAGCCCCTCCGCGTTGGCCGGACCCGAGCCCGTGGGCTGCACCCGCGGCCAGGCGACGGAGAAGCGGTAGTCGTCCACGCCCAGGTCGCGCAGCAGCGCCACGTCCTCCCGGTAGCGGTGGTAGTGGTCGCAGGCCACGTCGCCGGTCGCGCCGCCGGCGACCTTGCCGGGGGTGCGGCAGTACGTGTCCCAGATCGACGGGCCGCGCCCGCCTACGTCGTGGGCGCCCTCGACCTGGTAGCTCGCCGTGGCCGCGCCGAAGGCGAAGTCGGCGGGAAACTCGGGGAAGCCGTCGGTGGGGAAGGAATCGGATGAACCAGTCTTGCTCATAGTGCTCTCGGCCCTCGTCAGGATCGTGGTTCCACTCGTGGTTCCACCGGGACGGGCCGCGAACGCCCGCCCCGGTGGGCTGGTCGGCCCCGGAGGGCCCCGTCTACTTGATGGAGCCGCCGGCGATCCCGGCGGCGATGTACTTCTGCGCGACGACCAGCAGGATCGCCGCCGGGATGGCGGACAGCACGGCGGTGGCCATCACCGCTCCCCAGTCGCTCACATGGGCCCCGATGAACTGGTAGAGCCCGAGCGTGACCGGCCGGACGTCGTCCGTCGTGTTGAGGGTCAGCGCGAAGACGAAGTCCGCCCACGCGAAGAGGAAGGCGAAGAGCCCCGAGGTGATCAGCGCGTTCCGGCTCATCGGGAGCACGATCCGCACGAACGCGGTGAACCGGTTGGCGCCGTCCACCATCGCGGCCTCCACCACCTCCGAGGGGATGGAGACCATGAACGCCCGCAGCAGCACGATCGCGAACGGCAGCCCCAGCGAGGCGTCCGCCAGGATCAGCCCGAGATAGGAGTTGACCAGTCCCAGCTCGGCGTAGGCGCTGTAGAGCGCGTTGGCCACCACGATCCCCGGCACCATCTGCGTGATCAGCGTGCCGAAGACGATCGAACGCCCGCCGCGCAGACCGAACTGGGCCAGCCCGTAGGCCGCGGGCGCAGCCAGTGCCAGACAGACCACCACGGCGCCCAGGGCCACCACCAGACTGGTGACCAGTGAACCACCCTGACTGTCCAGTGCGGTGCGGAAGTTGTCCAGGCTCGGCGAGGTCGGGATCAGGTCGGCCGAGGCGATCGAGGAGTGCGGCTGGAGGGCCGTCGAGACCATCCAGTACACCGGGAAGAGCATCACGGCCAGTACCAGCAGCGCCACCACCGTGCTGCCCCAACGGGCCACCGGGGAACGGCTTGTCCGCTGTCGCATCGTCACCTCACCTCCCCGAGCCCTGGTCGGCCCGGTTGGCGCGCAGATAGAGCACGGCGAAGACCGCGCTGATCACGATCAGAATGTTGCCCACCACGGCGCCCTGGCCGAAGTCCAGGCGCAGGAAGGAGAGTTGGTAGGTGAGCGTGCCCAGGGTCTGGGTCGAGTCGGCCGGGCCGCCGCCGGTCAGCGCCAGCACCAGGTCCAGGATCTTCACGGTGGACATGAAGCCCAGAACCAGCACCACCGTGACCACCGGGCGCAGCATCGGCAGCGTGATCCGCCAGAACGTCCGCCACGGCCCGGCGCCGTCCAGCGCGGCTGCCTCGTACAGCTCCTCGGGGATCTCCTGAAGTCCGCCGTACAGGATCACCATGTTGAACGGGATGCCGATCCAGACGTTGACCAGGATCACCGAGAGCAGCGCGACGCTCGGACTGGACAGCCACGGCACCCCGTCGGAGCTCAGCCCCACCGTCTCCAGGAAGCTGTTGAGCACCCCGTGGTCCTCGTCCATGATCCGTCGCCAGACCACTGCGGAGACCACCATCGGGACCAGCCACGGCAGCAGAAGGACGGCCCGGACCGGCCCGGAGAGCCGGAACCGCCGCGAGAAGAAGACCGCCAGCGCCATGCCGAGGGTGAACTGGCCGACCAGCGAGCCGACGGTGAAGACCATCGTCTGCCAGAACGCGTCCTTCAACAGCGGGTCGTCGAAGACCGCCCGCCAGTTCTCCAGTCCGTTGAAGGGTGCCTCACCGGTGAAGTACGTGCGCGGGGTGAACTCCTGGAAGCTCATCAGCACGTTCCGCACCAGCGGATAGCCGAAGAACGCCAGCATGTAGAGCAGGGCCGGCAGCACGAACAGCCAGCGGTACAGCGCCCGCACGCGCGGGCTTCGCGCCCGGCTCCGCTCGGTCGTCCGGCTCATCCGTCCTCACCCGCCTGCCGCTGGGCGTTCCGCAGCGCGTCCTCGGGGGAGGAGCGTCCGGTCAGTACCGACTGGAAGGCACCGGCCAGCGCGTCGCCGACCACCGGCCACCGGGTGCCGACCACCGCCGTGCGCGAGCGCGCGGTCTCCACCAGGTCGGCGAACGGCGCCAGCTTCGGGTTCTGCTCCCGATAGGTCGCGGCGGCCTCGGCCCTGGTCGGCACGTTGTTCACGCGCTCGCCCCAGGCCAACTGGTTCTCCCGCGAGTTGAGGCAGTCGAGCACCCGGCCCGCGTTGCGCTCCCGCTCCCGGTCGTCGTTCTTCGGCACGGTCATCACGGTGCCGCCGATCGGCGGCAGCGGGTCGACGCCCTCCTCGGGCACCGGTATCGAGGCCACCGCCCAGTCCACGTCGTCCTGCGCGTCCAGCACCGGCACCTGCCAGGGACCGTTGATCATCATCGCCGCGCGGCCCGAGACGAACTGGTCGTTGACATCCTGCTGGTTCCAGTTGACCACCGAGCGCGAGGTCGAGCCCGAGTCGACCAGTTCCTTCCAGAGCGCCAGCGCGGACGCGCCGCCCCCGCCCTCGGCCAGCCGCGACTCGTCGCCGCCCGCTGACCAGAAGAACGGCAGGAACTGGTAGACACCGTCCGCGTCCGGACTGGCGCTGAACGCCATCCCGTAGGTGTCGCCCCCTGTCAACTCCGCCGCCGCCGAGCGGAGTTCGTCCCAGGTCGTGGGTGGTTCGAGGCCGGCCTCGGCCAGCAGCTCGGTGTTGTAGATCAACGCCAGGGAGTTCACCGAGCGCGCCACCCCGTACTGGGTGTCCTCGAAGGAGCCCAACGAGATCGAGCTGTCCGAGAGCCCCTCGGTCTCCACGCCGACCTCACCGATCGGCCGCAGGCCGTCCGTCTCCGCGAACTGCGGCAGCTCGGAGCCGTCCAGCTCCAGGATGTCGGTGAGCGAGTCGGACGACGCCATCCGCAGCGCCTTGGACGCCACCTGGTCGGCGGGCACGCTGATCTGCTCCACCCGCAGCCCCAGGGGCTCGGCGCAGCGGTCGAAGAAGTCCTGGTTCGCCTCGTGTTCGGCCGTGTCCGTCGCCGAGTTGAGCACCGTCACCGTGTCCGGGTCGGGCTCGGCGGCGCAGCCGGTGAGCCCGACCGCGAGTGTGGCCGCCGTCAGGCCGACGGCCGCCGCCGAACGGCGGGTCCTTCCGTTGCTAGCTGACATCAGTCTCTCGTTCGCAGGTCCGTTCGCTCCTCGGGCGCGTCGTTCCCGGCGCGCCCCTTCGTGGGGGTTCGTGGGGGGTCACCTCACCCGCCCGGTGCCGCGACCGGCGGCCCCTCGGCCATCCGGGGGGCGATCAACTCGTGGTCACCGGCCGCCCGTTCACCGCCCTCGACGGCGCTGACCACCAGCCGCACCGCGGCCTCGGCCATCCGCCCCACCGGCAGTTCGATGCGCGGCAGCAGCCGGGGCGCCGGCTCGTCCGGCAGGCTGCCGACCAGCACCACCGCCAGGTCGTCCGGCACCCGCAGCCCCAGCGCGGCGATCTCGTCCAGCAGCAGGGGCAGCGGGATCAGATGCTGGACCAGCAGCGCGGTCGGGCGGGGGCGCGCGGTGAGCACCTCGGCCAGCCGCGCCCGCAGCGCCGTCGGGTCGACGGTCGATCGCCGCACCACCAACGCGGCGCCGGACGTCCGCGCGGCGGTCTCCGCGCCGGCCAGACCGCGCAGCGCGTAGCCGTTCCGGGCGGCGAACTCGTGGTCGGCCGAGGCCCAGTAGGCGATCCGCCGGTGGCCGGCCGCCACCGCCTCCCGCACCGCGAGGCCGGCCGCCGCGGCCCAGTCCAGGTCGACCCAGGGAGGGGAGTCCGTTTCGCTCTCGTCGCCGTGCCCGACCAGCGCTGCCGGGAAGCCGTGCTTCCGCAGCGCGGCGACGCGCGGGTCGCTCTCGCGCACGGCCATCAGCACGGCGCCGTCCGCCAGCCCGCTGCGGGCCACCCGGGTCAGTCCGCGCACCCCGTCGGGGTCGGTCATCAACAGCAGGTCGTAGCCGAGGTCCCGGGCGGTGTCGCCGATGTCGATCGCGAACCTGCCGTCGACCGCCCGGTACTTCCCCGGCTCACGGGGTACCGCCAGCACCAGCACCTCGCTGCGCGCGCGCCGCAGCGTGCGGGCCGAGGCGCGCGGGTGGTAGCCCAGCTCGTCGATGGCGGCGCGGACGGCGGCACGGGTCTCGTCGGAGATCTTGCGGGAGCCGCTGAGCACGTAGGAGACCGTGCTGGGAGCCACCCCGGCGTGCCGGGCGACGTCCTTGATGGTCACCATGGGGCGCCCCTCTCGAACGGCTGGATCGCGACGTCGCGATCGATGCGGGTCGAAGCCAGTCGAATCGATTCGACTGGGGTTCGTCCGGAATCGTAGACATCCGTCGGGCTTCGCACAAGGGATCGGAGGGATCGGATCTCCGAAGGCGAACCGGGCCGGTCCGGCCGCCTGGAGGGGGCCGTGGGGCGCGGGTGCCCTCCGTCCCACGCGGAGCCGGCCCGGCCGGCTCTCGGGGGCGGCGCCGCGTCCTCCCCTCGGCTCGGCGGCGGTGCGAACGCGGTGAACGTAGGGACGGGGGGTGAGCGCGTCAAGACTTCCGGTAGGTGTCCGAGAACTTCCGGCGGGCCGTTTCGATGAGCGGCGGCCGGCGGGCCCCGCCTCGTTCCGTCGCCGCCCCTCCGAGCTGCGGCGCGCACGTTTGTCGGGCCCCGGGCGCGGTTTTCCCGACGGGTGTCTGCTTTCCGGCGGCGGCCCGGCGTGGGATGTTTCCCGCGTGCGGCACGGCGCCGCCGTCGAGAGCGGAGGTGCGGGCCGCGTGGACTATCGCTTCGATCCCGAACTGGCCGCCGTGGTACCGCTGTTGGCGGAGGTCGACCTCACGGACCTGGCCGCGGCCCGGGCCGCGCAGGCGGCCGAGCTGGCGGTGGCGACGGCGACCGTCGACACCCGCGGGGTCGAGGTGCGGGAGGTCCTGGTCCCCGGCCGTGCGCCGGGCGACCCGAAGGTGCCGTTGCGCGTCTACCGGCCCGAGGGGCGACGGGGTCCGCTGCCCGCCGTGTACGGCGTGCACGGCGGGGGCTTCGTCCTCGGCTCGCCCGACGTGGACCACGAGTGGAACGTCCGGCTCGCGCGGGAGCTGCCGGCGGTGGTGGCCGTCGTCGACTACCGGCTGGCGCCCGAGCATCCCTATCCGGCGCCGCTGGACGACGTGTGTGCCGGGCTGCGCTGGCTGGGGGAGCACGCCGGCGCGCTGGGCGTCGACCCGGGACGGATCGCGCTGTGGGGGGACAGCGCGGGGGCGGGGCTGGCGGCCGGGGCCGCGCTGCTCCTGCGCGATCTCGGCGGCCGGCTGCCGCGCCATCTCCACCTGCACAGCCCCGCGCTCGACGACCGGCTCGCCACCGGGAGCGCGCGGGTCTTCACCGACACGCCGGTGTGGAACCGCCGTAACGCGCGCCTGAGTTGGGAGGCGTATCTGGGGCCCGGCGTGCGCGGCGGCGCGCGGGTGCCGGCGTACGCGGCGCCCGCGCGTGCCCGCCGACTCGCGGGGCTGCCGCCGACGTTCGTGGCGGTCATGGAGTTCGACCCGCTGCGCGACGAGGCGTTGGCGTTCGCCGAGGGGCTGCGCGCGGCCGGGGTGCCGACCGAGGCGCGGCTCTACCCGGGGACGTTCCACGGGTGCGCCGCGGTCACCCACTCGGGGGTGGCCCGGCGTATCCAGGCGGACGCCTTGGCCGCGCTCCGCGCGGGACTCGCGGCATGACGGGGCCTCACTCCGGTGCGGGGTTCTCGCGCTCGGACAAGCGCCGGGCATACAGGGCGAGTTGCGCGGTGAGCAGCCCCTCGGGCCGGTGCAGCCGCCAGCCCAGGGCCTCCTCGACCGTCGACAGCCGGTCGGCCACCGAGCTGTGGTGCAGATGGAGGGAGGCCGCGGCGCGGCGCAGCGAACCGGTGCGGCAGTACGCGGAGAGCGCCGCCAACACCGGTCGGCCGCCCTCCCGTTCGGCGAGCGCGGCCAGCGCCCGCACCCCGGGCTCGGCGCGCAGCCGCTCCCGCGGCACCTCGGCCAACAGTGCCAACGGGCCCAACGCCGCGTGGTCCGCGACCTGTTCGTCGGGATCGTCGGTGTCGGTGAAGCGCAGCGCCGTGGTGGCCTGCGCCCAGGAGACGGCGGCCGTGGCCGGCGACGCCGTACCACCCACGCCGCAGCGCACGGCCCGCTCCCCGCCGCGCCCGGTCAGGGCCGCCCGCACCGCGGCGGCCGGTGACTCCCCGCCGTCCGACGCCCCCGGCTGCACGAACGCGGCGGCCAACGGCCCCACCGCGGCCACCCGCGCCGACGTCGCCAGGCCGCAGCGGGCCAGCAGCGTCACCGCCACGACCCCGGGGTCGTCTTCCGGCCCCGCCGCCACGGCCAGCACCCGCAGCGGAACCTCGGGCCGCAACCCCAACAGGCGTACGGCGTCGGCCCGTTCCCGCGCGCTCTCCCCAGCCGAGAGCACCCGTTCCACCAGCGTCGGGTCGGCCGCACTCGGCGGCGCGACGGTCCCGGCCGGGCCTCCGACCCGGGCGGCGAGGGCCATCCACTCCAGCGCGAGGGCGTCCAACGGGCCCGCACCCTCTGCCCGTTCAAGCCAGACGCGCCCGGTGGGGGACAGCTTCACCTGGCCCGAGGCCCGGCCGGCCGCCCCCGGCAGCTCCCGGCCGTCGGGACCGAACCGCAGTCGCCCGCCGTCGGCCAGCTCCATCCCGGCCGGGCAGCCCAGCAGCCCCGCCGTCGCGCGCGTCAGCGCCGTCGGATCGACCGGACCGGCGTTCAACAGCGCCTGGTAGTGGGCGATGACCCGAACGGCCGCTGCCGCGTCGGCGTCGAGCACGTTCAACCGCTGTAACAGACCCTTCACGATCCGCAGTCTAGAAAGGGCGGAAACATGTTCACCAGAGTCGCGTCACCCCCCACCGGAACCCGTCGGCGGCGCTCCGTCGCGCGGGCGCTGCTGACGGCCGTACTCCCGCTGCTGGCAACGCTGTTGGTCGTCGCGCCACCGGCGCGGGCGGCCGAGCTGACCGAGATCGCGGACTTCGGGGAGAACCCGAGCGGGCTGCGGATGCACCTCTACGTTCCGGACAACGCCCCGGAGAACCCCGCGGTGTTGGTGGCCGTGCACTACTGCACGGGCTCGGGGCCCGCGTTCCACTCCGGCACCGAGTTCGCCTCGCTCGCCGACCGCCACGGCTTCCTCGTCGTCTACCCGTCCGCGACCCGCTCGGGGCAGTGCTTCGACGTCTCCTCGCCGCAGGCCCTGACCAGGGGAGGCGGCAGCGACCCCGTCGGTATCCGCTCCATGGTCGACTATGTGACGAACCATCACGGCGCGGACAGCGAGCGGGTGTTCGTCGCCGGCGCCTCGTCCGGCGCCATGATGACCAACGTGCTGCTCGGCAACTACCCGGACGTGTTCCGGGCGGGCGCCGCGTACATGGGCGTGCCGTTCGGCTGCTTCGCGACCACCGACGGCTCGGAGTGGAACAGCCAGTGCGCCAACGGACAGATCAGCCGCGGCCCGGCGGAGTGGGGCGACCTCGCGCGCGCCGCCTACCCGGGATACGCGGGGGAACGCCCCAGGATGCAGCTGTGGCACGGCACGGAGGACGCGATACTCCACCACAACAACCTCGCCGAGGAGGTCAAGCAGTGGACCGACGTGCTGGGCGTCGGCCAGACGCCGGCGCTCACCGACAGCCCGCAGCCGAACTGGACCAGGACCCGCTACGGCGACGCCGGTGAGCGCGCGCCGGTGGAGGCGATCAGCCTCGCCGGCGCCGGCCACGACCTGCCGCGGTCCGGGATGGCCGCCGAGACGATCCGCTTCTTCGGGCTCGACGCGTCGACCCGCGCCTCCTGACGGAACGGCGGGGGCCGGGTCAGCCGGCGGGACGTCGCGCACGGGACACCGACCACGGCCCGGCCCCCGCCGGCCCGGGCCGTGGTCAGGTCCCCGGTCCGCCGCGTTCCCGCTCCGCCAACGCCCGGTCCAGGGACTCGACGAGCCCGTCGAACGCCACCGCGCTGTCCCGGCCCCCGCCGTGCGGGGCGCGGAACTGGCCCAGATAGAGCGTGATCTCGTCCAGGTCCCAGCGCAGCCGGTAGAGCCGCAGCGCGGTGGGGGAGACCGGGCCGCCGCCGGCCCCGGTGTAGGCGGCCAGTTCGGCGGGGTCCTCCGTGACCTGCCACAGGTCGCGTTCGGCCGGGGCGAGCCCGACGGTGTCCCAGTCGATCAGCGCCGGACGCCCCTCGCTCCACAGCACGTTGCCCGGGTGCGGCTCTCCGTGGGTGAGCACCGACGGCACGCCCTCCGCGCGCGTCCGGGCGAGCAGCGCGTCGAAGAGGTCCAACGTCGCGCGCACCGCGTCCGGCTGACGCTCCCTCAGCGCCGCGCGCGCCGGCTCGGCGTAGGGCCCGCCCGTCCAGGGCGTCGACAGCTCGTCCAACGCCCGCTCCAGCACGGCGCGTTGGCCCAGCTCGGGGGCGAGGCGCGGGGCGTCGGGAACGAGCCGGGACGAGCCGTGCACCGAGGCCAGCAGGCCCAGCAGCGCCCGGCGCCGCTCAGGCGAGTACTCCTGGCCGTGGGCACCGCCCGTGCCCGTCGCCCAGGGGAAGACGGCCACCGCGTAGCGCGTGCCCAGCGTGCGCGTCGTCGCCCCCTCGCGGTCGGGCACCGGCCCCACGACGCCGTCGATCCCGCCCGCCAGGACGGCCGTCGCGTCCAGGGCCGCCGTCAGCGTCGGCAGCCGGGCCTGTCCGGCGTCGAGGTCCCAGGCGGTGACGAACCACCGCCGGCCGCCCTCCTCCGCGGCGGTCCAGTGGTAGCCGCCGAAGCCGACGGGGGAGTGCTCCAGGGAGGCCGGCGTCAGACCCCAGCGCTCCCGCAGCAGGGCGGCCAGGGCGGACGGGTCCAGTTCGGGTGGTGGCTCGTGCATCAGGGCACGGTAGTCAGCGAGGCCGCCCGCCAGCGACCGTTTAACGCCGGGGCCAGCCAGTCGGCGGCGCGCCGGCGGAAGGCGGCGGGCGGCAGCGCCCCGGCGCCGGCCGGGACCGCGCCGAGCAGCGGGCCGCCGGCCACCGCCGGCAGGTCGGCCACGTTGCACCGCGCGGCGAGGTCGGGCGCGGCCGGCCAACTGCCGATGACCACCCCGGCCAACGCGAGGCCCCTGGCGGCCAGCGCCTCGGCGGTCAACGCCGTCACGTTGAGCGTGCCGAGACCGGCCGCCGCCACCACCAGCACCGGCGCTTCCAGCAGCTCCGCCGCCTCGGCCAGCGTGGCGCCCGTCTCGTCGAACCTGACCAGCAGCCCGCCGGCGCCCTCGACCAGCACCAGATCGTGCTCCCACGCCAGCTCCTCGGCGGCCTTGGCCACCTCCGCCGGCCCCACCGGCGGCAGCCCGCACCTGGCGGCGGCCGTCGCCGGGGCCAACGGCTCGGGGAAGCGCGCCAGCTCCCGCGCGGTCAACGGGCCGGCGAGCCGCGCCACCTCGGCCGCGTCGCCGGGCTCATCGGGCGCCAGCCCGGTCTGCGCCGGCTTGAGCACCGCGACCCGCTGCCCCCCGGCCAGCGCGACCGCCGCCACGGCCGCCGTCACCACCGTCTTGCCCACCTCGGTCCCGGTGCCGCTGACCACCAACACCCGGCCGGGCGAGGGCCGTTCACGCCGTGTCGCCACCGCGCTCACCCGGCCCGCGCGGCGGCCACCGCGGCGGCGCAGATCCGGGCCACGTCGGCGTCCTCCGTCACATAGGGCGGCATCGTGTAGATGAGGTCGCGGAACGGCCGCAGCCACACCCCCGCGCGCACCGCCGCCTCCGTGGCGGCGGCCATGTCGACCCCGTGGTCCAGCCGCACCACGCCTATCGCGCCCAGCACCCGCACCTCGCGCACCCCCGGCAGCTCGGCCGCCGGGGCGAGCCCCTCCCGCAGCCCGCCCTCGATCCTCGCCACGTCGCCCGCCCAGTCGCCGGCCAGCAGCAGATCGACCGAGGCCAGCGCGACGGCGCAGGCCAGCGGGTTGCCCATGTAGGTCGGGCCGTGGGCGAGCACCGGCACCTCCCCGCGGGAGATGCCCTCGGCCACCCGGGGCGTGCACAACGTCGCCGCCAACGTCAGATAGCCGCCCGTCAACGCCTTGCCCAGACACAGCACATCGGGCACCACCCCCGCGTGCTCCGCCGCGAACAGCCGCCCGGTGCGGCCGAAACCGGTGGCGATCTCGTCGAAGACCAGCAGCACGTCGTGCTCGTCGCAGATCTCGCGCAGCGCCCGCAGATAGGCGGGGGAGTGGAACGTCATCCCGCCCGCGCCCTGCACCACGGGCTCCACCACCACGGCCGCCAACTCCGCCGCGTGCTCGGCGACCAGCGCCCGCAGCCGCTCGACATAGGCCGCGTCGGCGGAGGCGTCGAAGCCGGGCGGCGGCGCGTCCGCGAAGACCTGCCGGGGCAGCGCCCCCGACCACAGCCGGTGCATCCCGCCCTCGGGGTCGCACACCGACATGGCGTGCCAGGTGTCGCCGTGGTAGCCGCCGCGCCAGGTCAACACCCGCCGCTTCGCCGGCTGCCCGAGCGAGACCCAGTGCTGGAGGCACATCTTGAGCGCCACCTCGACGGCCACCGAACCCGAGTCGGCCAGAAAGACATGACGCAACTGACCGGGCGTCACCTCCGCCAGCCTGGTGGCGAGTTCGACGGCCGGCCGATGGGTCAGCCCGCCGAACATCACATGGCTCATCCGCCCCAGCTGCTCACCGGCCGCCGCGTCGAGCACCGGATGCCGGTACCCGTGCACCGCCGACCACCAGGACGCCATGCCGTCGACCAACTCCCGCTGCCCGAAGACGGGTTCGGCCAGCCGCAGCCGCACCCCGCGCGCCGACTCGACCAGCAGCGGACTGCTGGCGGCCGGCATCGGCCCGTAGGGATGCCACACGTGCTCCCGGTCCAGCGCCAGCAGATCGGCGGGGCTCCGCACCAGGTGACCCGGCGTCAACAAAGCGGCTCCTCTCAGGCGTTGGGCGGAAGGTCCGTGCCGGCGCCGCGTTGACGCACCGTCACCAGCCCTTCGCGGTGGTCGGGCAACGTGTCGGTCTCCGCGCCCTCCACCTCGAACCCGGCGTCCGCGATCATGGCCAGATCCTCCTGGCCGGCCTGCCCCTCACTGGTCAGGTAGTCGCCGAGGAAGATCGAGTTCGCGACGTGCAGCGCCAGCGGCTGGAGCGACCGCAGATGCGTCTCCCGCCCGCCGGCCAGCCGCACCTCCACGTCCGGGCAGACGAACCGCACCATCGCCAGGATGCGCAGCGCCCGCGCCGGCGTCAGCTCCCACGTTCCCTCCAACGGCGTGCCGTCGAACGGCATCAGGAAGTTGACCGGCACCGAGTCCGGGTCCAGGTCGCGCAGCGCGAAGACCACATCCACCAGGTCCCCGTCGCCCTCGCCCATTCCCGCGATCAGCCCGGAGCACGCCGAAAGCCCCGCCGACCTGGCCTCCTCGACCGTGGCCACCCGGTCCTCGTACCCGTGGGTGGTGCAGATGTCGCCGTAGGTGGCCTCGGAGGTGTTGAGGTTGTGGTTGTAGGCGTCCGCCCCCGCCTCGCGCAGGCGCGTCGCCTGCCCGTCGGAGAGCAGCCCCAGGCAGGCGCAGACCTCCACCTCGGGGTGCTTGTCCCGCACCGCCTCGATGGTCCGCGACACCCGGTCCACGTCCCGGTCGGTCGGCCCCCGCCCGCTGGCGACCAGACAGACCCGCTTGGCCCCGCCCGCCACCCCGGCGCCGGCCGCCTCGGCCGCCTCCTCGGGGCGCAGCCAGGTGTACTTCAGCACCTCGGCCTTCGACCCCAGCCGCTGCGAGCAGTAGAAACAGTCCTCGGGGCAGCGACCGGACTTGAGGTTCACCAGGTAGTTGAGCTTCACCCGCCGGCCGAACCAGTGTCGGCGCACCCGGCCGGCGGCGGCCACCACGTCCAGCAGCTCGTCGTCGGAGGTGGCCAACACGGCCAGCGCCTCCTCGCGGGTGGGCCGCGCGCCGCGCAGCCCCTTGTCCACCAGCCGGTCCAAGAGGTCCATGGCTCTCGATCCTCGCGCACCCGAAGCCCCAGGTCCAAGGCGGAACCCCACAAGAGGACTTGGCCCCCGTCTGTCCATCTCTCCATGTTGCGCGACCCGACCGGGACACTAACGTGGAGCGGAGTTATGTGGACTCAACAACGCGAACGACGCGAACGGCACCGAGCGTGACCGCGCCCCGGCGCCCGGAGCGCCCGGAACGGGTGCTGGACTGGCTCGACGAGGCCGCGAAGCGGCGCGCCAAGGCCGGACTCACCCGTCGGCTGCGCCCCCGCCCCGCCGACGCGCGCGACCTGGACCTGGCCGGCAACGACTACCTCGGCCTGACCCGCCACCCCGAGGTGACCGCCGCGGCGGCCGAGGCGGCCCGCCGCTGGGGCGCCGGCGCCACCGGCTCCCGGCTGGTCACCGGGACCACCGAGGCACACGCCCTGCTGGAGGCGGAACTCGCCGCCTTCTGCGGCTTCGAGGCCGCGCTGGTCTTCTCCTCCGGCTACGCGGCCAACCTGGCGGCCCTCACCGCGCTCGCCCCCGCCGGCACCCTGCTGGTCTCGGACGCGGGCAACCACGCCTCGCTGATCGACGGCTGCCGGCTCGCACGCGCCGCCACCACCGTGGTGCCGCACGCCGCGCCCGAGGCCGTCGCCGACGCGCTCGCCGGCCACGAGGGGCCGGCGTGGGGCGTGACCGACGGGGTGTTCTCGGTCGACGGCGACGCGGCACCGCTGGCCGCGTGGGCCGAGGCCTGCCGCGCCCACGGGGCGGCGCTGCTGGTCGACGACGCACACGGGCTGGGCGTCGTCGGGCCCGGCGGGCGGGGCGCCGTCGCCGGCGCCGGACTCGCCGGCGCGCCGGACGTGGTGGCGACCGTGACCCTCTCCAAGGCGCTCGGCAGCCAGGGCGGCGCGGTGCTGGGGCCGGCCCGCGTGATCCGGCAGCTGGTGGAGACCGCGCGGACCATGATCTTCGACACCGGTCTCGCCCCGCCCGCCGTCGCCGCGGCCCTGGCCGCGCTGCGGCTGCTGCGCGCCGAGCCCGCCATGGCCGCGCGCGCCCTTGCCGCCACCCGGACCCTGCACGACCGGCTCACCGCGGCCGGGCTGACCGCCCGGGCTCCGGACGCCGCCGTGCTCTCCGTCCGCGCCCCCTCGCCGGAGACCGCCGTCGCCTGGGCCGAGGACTGCCGGGAACGTGGCCTGCGGGTCGGCTGCTTCCGCCCGCCGTCCGTCCCCGACGGCGTCTCCCGCCTCCGCCTCACCGCCCGCGCCGACCTCACCCCGACCCAACTCGACCACGCGGTGACCACGGTGACCGCGACGCGGCCCTGACGGTCCTGGGCCTGGCCGTTGCGCGGTCGCCCTCACCCCGCCACGAAGCATTCGCGCAGTTCCCCGCGCCCCCAAGCCGCCCACCGGCCGAGAAGGGGCGCGGGGAACTGCGCGGGTAACCGCCCACCGGGGTGCGGTCGACGAGCGACCTGGCCGGTCCGGTGCGGTGGTCGTTTGTGGCTCGTCACTCGGTGTTCGCGCGGTTTCTCGCGTCCCCAAGCCGCCCACCGGCCGAGAAGGGGCGCGGGGAACTGCGCGAGTAACCGCCCACCGGGGCGTGGTCGACGAGTGACCTGGCCGGTCCTGTGCGGTGGTCGTTCGTGGCCCGTCACTCGGTGTTCGCGCGGTTTCTCGCGTCCCCAAGCCGCCCACCGGCCGAGAAGGGGCGCGGGGAACTGCGCGGGCAACCGCCCACCGGGGTGCGGTCGACGACGCACGGGTGTGTCCCGGACCGTGGTCGTTCGCGGGCAACCGCCCGCGCGTGTGCGGTCGACGACGCACGGGTGTGCCCCGGACCGTGGTCGTTCGCGGGCAACCGCCCACCGGGGTGCGGTCGACGACGCACGGGTGTGTCCCGGACCGTGGTCGTTCGCGGGCAACCGCCCCCGCGGGGGCTTCGCATACCATGCACGGGGCTCGGTAATCGCTTACCTCCGCCCCGCAACAGCAGCCCCACCTCCGGAGGAGCTAGTGCAGTCCCGACTGCCGCAGGTCGCCCTTGCCATGATCCCCGATCTCCCGGACCGCCTCTTCACCCCGTCCCAGTGGTCCCGACTGCGGGAGCTGGCCGACCTGGGGGACGGCCGGGTGCTCACCGAGTTCACCTCGCCGGCCGCCCGGGCGCGGCTCGCCGAGATCGAGGTGCTGATCACCGGCTGGGGCAGCCCCGCCGTCGACGAGGAGGCGCTGGCCGCCGCCCCCGGACTGCGTGCCGTGCTGCACTCGGCGGGCACGGTCAAGGGGCACCTGTCGCCGGCCTGTTGGGACCGCGGCGTGAAGGTCTCCACCGCCGCGCAGGCCAACGCCCAGCCCGTCGCCGAGTACACGCTGGCGATGATCCTGCTGACCCTCAAGGGCGTGCCGGCCGCCATGAGCACGTTCCGTGAGGAGCGCCGCCGCGTCGACCTGCTGCGTCGGTTCCCGGCGGTCGGCAACCACGGGCGCCGCGTCGGCCTGGTGGGTGCCTCCCGCATCGGCCGGCTGGTCGCGGAGGCGCTGCGCCCCTTCGACCTGGAGGTGGTCATCGCCGATCCCTATCTGGCCCCGGAGGACGCCGCCGCGTTGGGCGCTGTTGCGCTGCCGCTCGACGAGTTGCTGGCCACCAGCGACATCGTCAGCCTGCACGCGCCGTCCATCGCCGAGACCCGCCACATGCTGGACGCCTCGCGGCTGGCCCTGATGCGGGACGGCGCGGTGCTGCTCAACACCGCGCGCGGCGCGCTGATCGATCACGCGGCGCTGGAGCCGGAGCTGGTCAGCGGCCGGCTCACCGCCGTGCTCGACGTGACCGAGCCGGAGCCGCCGGCCGCCGACTCGCCGCTGTGGTCGCTGGAGAACGTCTGGCTCACCCCGCACCTGGCCGGCGCCCAGGGCACCGAACTGCACCGGCTCGCCGACGTGGTGCTGGAGGAGCTGGCCCACCACGTGGCCGGTGAACCGCTGGCCCATCCGGTGCACGCCGAGGAGCTGGGCCGCATCGCCTGAACCGGCGCCGTCGCGCGGAGGGTCGGCCGGTCCGGGTGTTCACCGGTGTGGTGAGCCTGGCCCGGTCGGCCCGCCCCGAGGGTTACGTTGGGGCGTGGCAGATCCGCCGCACCACAGGGAGAAGCGCCCGTGACCGACGACGGCTCGACCCCCCGGCCCGTGCCGGTTTCCAAGATCGACACCTCCGTGCCGCACTCGGCGCGGATCTGGAACTACTGGCTGGGCGGCGGCGACAACTACGAGGTCGACCGGATCGCCGGCGACCAGTACCGGGAGGCGTTCCCCGGGATCGTGGACGTCGCCCGCGGCTCCCGGCAGTTTCTGGTCCGTTCCATCCGGTACATGGTCCGCGACGCGGAGGTCGCGCAGTTCCTCGACGTCGGCACCGGGCTGCCCACGGTCGACAACACGCACCAGGTCGCCCAGCGGGTCAACCCCGAGGCCAGGATCGCCTATGTCGACAACGACCCGTTGATCCTGTTGCACGCCAACGCGCTGCTGACCTCGACGCCCGAGGGGCACACCGCCTATCTGGAGGCCGACCTCCACGATCCCGAGCGCATCGTGGAGGCCGCCGCCGAGCACCTCGACCTCGGCGAGCCGGTCGGGCTCATCCTCAGCGGCATCCTCGGCCATGTGGCCACCCACGAGGAGGCCTGTGCGCTCGTGCGCCGGCTGACGGCCCCGCTCGCGCCCGGCAGCCACGTGTCGATCAACGAGGGCACCGACACCGATCCGACCTACTGCGCGGCCCAGGCCGAGTACAACGCCTCGGGGGCCGTTCCCTACCGGCTGCGAACCATGGACGAGATCCGGGGCTACTTCGACGGCCTGGAACTGGTGGAGCCCGGCGTGGTCCCGGTGCCGCGCTGGCGGCCCGACCCCGCGGCGGGCCAGGGGCCGCAGGACATCGGCCAGGCCGGCGGGGTCGCGCGCAAGCCGTGAGGCGAACCGGTCAGGAGCCCCGCGGCTTGCCGCGGGCGCGGCTCGGCTGGACGCGGGTGGGTTCGCCCTCGGCCTTGGGGTGGTCCGGCGGGTAGGGCAGGTCGCCCAGGCCGTGGTCGTGCTCGTCCCGTTCGGCCAGCTCCAGCACCCGCTCCAGCCGGCACGGGTGGTCGGCCATCCCCGCGTGGAGGTCGCCGATCTCCTCGAACCGCCCCGGCATGGAGACGAGGTCGAAGTCCTCGGGCCGGGCGTGGGGGACCTCGTCCCAGGTCAGCGGCGCCGAGACCGTGGCCTCGCGGCGCGGCCTGACCGAGTAGGCGCTGGCGATGGTGCGGTCCCTGGCCATCTGGTTGTAGTCGACGAAGATCCGCTCGCCGCGTTCCTCCTTCCACCACGCGGTGGTGACCCGCTTCGGCGTGCGCCGCTCCAGCTCCCGGCCCAGCGCGATCGCCGCCCGGCGCACCTGGGGGAACGACCACTCGGGAACGATCGGCACGAAAACGTGGATGCCCCGCCCGCCGGAGGTCTTCGGCCAGCCGGTCAGCCCCAACTCGTCCAGCAGCTCCCGCAGTTCCAGGGCGACCCGGGCGGCGTCCGCGTAGTCGGTGCCGGGCTGGGGGTCGAGGTCGATCCGCAGCTCGTCCGGGTGCTCGGTGTCGTTCCGGCGCACCGGCCAGGGGTGGAAGGTCAGACAGCCCAGGTTGGCCGCCCACACCACGGCGGCCGGCTCGCTCGGCGCGATCTCGTCGGCGTGCCGGCCGCTGGGGAACGAGATGCGGCCGGTGGGGATCCAGTCGGGAAGGTTGCGGGGGGCGCGCTTCTGGAAGAACGACTCCCCGTTCACCCCGTCGGGGAAGCGCTGGAGCGTGGTGGGCCGGTCCCGCAGCGCGCGCAGGGCTCCCTCGGCGACGGAGCGGTAGTACTCCACCACGTCCAGCTTGGTGAAGCCGCGCTCGGGGAAGTACACCTTGTTCGGGTTCGACACGCGCACCGCGCGTCCGCCGACCGTGACCTCCGTCGCCTCAGCCATGCCTCCCACGGTAGGGGCCGGGGCCCCGACGCGCAGTCCGGGCGGGCCGCGGTCCGGCGCCCCCGTTCGCCGTCAGTGGGGCGGGGTACAGTGCCAAACAGGTAACTTCGCACGGTGGGGGGCCAGTTATGGCGCTGTTCGGCAACGCACACGCGATCGACCCTGGGCAGGCGCACCAGGAGTACGGTCGGCTGCTCGGGCAGGGGGAGCGGGTGCAGGCCGCGTTCCTGCTGATCCGCGACACGATGCTCTTCACCGACCGCCGGCTGATCATGATCGACAAGCAGGGGCTCACGGGCAAGAAGGTCGAGTACCACTCGATCCCCTACCGCAGCATCTCGCACTTCGCGGTCGAGACCGCGGGCCACTTCGACCTGGACGCCGAGCTGAAGATCTGGATCTCCAGCAACCCGACGCCGCTGGAGAAGACCTTCACCAAGGGCGTCGACATCTACGAGGTGCAGGCGATACTCACGCAGTACGTGTCCTGACGCCCACGGCACGCGTCCCGGCGCGCACGGCACGCGTCCTGAGCCGCCGCCGCGGGGACCGACGCCCCCGAACGGCGGCGCATCGCGGGCGGCGGACGCGGGTGGGCGGGGAGCATCGGCGGCATGGAGCTGCCCGTGATGCCCCCCGTCAAGCCCATGCTCGCCAAGCCGGCCGCGCGCATCCCCTCCGGGCTGCACTACGAGGCGAAGTGGGACGGCTTCCGGGCGATCGTCTTCCGGGACGGTCCCGAGATCGAGATCCACAGCCGTTCGACCAAGCCGCTGACGCGGTACTTCCCCGAGCTGGCCGAGGGGCTGCTGGAGCGGCTTCCGTCCCGCTGCGTGGTGGACGGCGAGATCGTGATCGCCCGCGACGGCCGGCTGGACTTCGACGCCCTGCTGGAGCGCATCCACCCTGCCGACTCCCGGGTGCGGATGCTCGCGGAGCGGCACCCCTCGGGGTTCGTCGCGTTCGACCTGCTGGCCCTCGGGGACAGGCCGCTGCTGCGTGAGCCGCTGTCCGAGCGGCGCCGGCTGCTGGTCGAGGCGGTGTCGGGCGCCGGCCGGCCGCTCTTCCTCGCGCCCGCCACCACCGACCTCGCCGTCGCCAGGGACTGGTACGAGCGGTACGAGGGCGCCGGCCTGGACGGCGTCGTCGCCAAGCGCGTCGACCAGCCCTACACGCCGAACGAGCGGACCATGGTCAAGGTCAAGCACGAGCGCACCGCCGACTGCGTGCTGGCCGGCCTGCGCCACCACAAGAGCGGCCCGGTCGTCGGCTCGCTGCTGCTCGGCCTCTACGACGCCGAGGGCCGGCTCCAACACGTCGGCGTCAGCGCCTCGTTCACCGCCAAGCGGCGCGCCGAGCTGATGGAGGAGCTGACGCCGCTGCTGATGGACTCGGCCGAGGGGCACCCCTGGGCGGACTGGGGCCACGAGGAGGCGCACGCGCATGACCGGATGCCGGGCGGACCCAGCCGGTGGAGCGCGGGGAAGGACCTCAGCTGGCTCCCGTTGCGCCCCGAGCGGGTCTGCGAGGTCGCCTACGACCACATGCAGGGGGACCGTTTCCGGCACACCACCAGGTTCCGCCGCTGGCGCCCCGACCGGCTGCCCGAGGAGTGCACCTACGCGCAGCTGGAGGAGCCCGTCGGCTACGACCTGGAGCGGGTGCTGACCACGCGCGGCGACTGACCCCGAAGGGCGGCCGGCGCGGGCGCGAGCGCGGCCGGCGTGCTCCCAACCACGCGCCCGCGCCCGCTTTTTGTCGACGCGTCGACACGGCGCCTCTATGATGCGTTGCTGTCGTCCACCGTCGTCCGCCCCGCGCGCCCTCCCGGTCGCGGCCCCGCCCCACCCGCTCCGCAGCATCGTGCACCACCTGGAGAAACCGCGCCGTGACCGAAGAGGCGACCATGATCGACACGACGGTGCCGCACTCGGCGAGGATCTGGAACTACTGGCTGGGCGGTCGCGACCACTACGCGGTGGACCGGAGCGCGGGGGAGGAGTACTGCCGGATCTTCCCCGAGGTGCGCCAGGTCGCCCGCGCCTCACGGGAGTTCCTCGGCCGCACCGTCCGGCACCTCGCCGTCGAGGGCGGCATCCGGCAGTTCGTCGACATCGGCACCGGGCTGCCCACGGCGGAGAACACCCACCAGATCGCCCAGCGCCACCGCCCCGACGCGCGGATCGTCTACGTCGACAACGACCCGCTGGTCCTCGCCCACGCCCGGGCCCTGATGGCCAGCGGCCCCGAAGGCGCCACCGACTACGTCCACGCCGACCTGCGGGAACCCGAGGCCGTGCTGGCCGCCGTCAACCAACGGCTGGACCTGGGACGCCCCGTGGGGCTGATTCTCAACGGTGTCCTGGGGCATGTCGACGACTACGCGCGGGCCCGCGCCGCCGTCGGCACGCTGGTGGACGCGCTGGCTCCCGGCAGCGGGCTGTCGCTCAACGACGGCGTCACGGGCCGCCTCGCCTTCGCGGAGGCGCAGGGCCGCTACAACAGGACCGGCGCCGTCCCGTACCACCTGCGCGGCCACGACGAGATCGTCGGCTTCTTCGACGGGCTGGAGCTGATCGACCCCGGGGTGGTCTCCTGCCCCCTGTGGCGCCCGACGGCTGACGTCGACCCCGGCCCCCTGGACCTGGAGATCGTGGGCGGCGTCGGGCTCAAACGGCGGCCCGGCCCCCTGACCGGCGACGGCGGTCGGGCAGCGTAGCCTCGGTGCGAGCGCGCGCTCGTCGAGGAGACGAGGGCACTCATGGACAAGTCGACGTGTCGTGACCGACCACGGGCCGGGGGACATGTCGACTTCGAGCGGAACGAGGAGCGTCGGACGTCGTGCGCCCCGCGGGGCCACGCGCACGACGTCCGACCGATGCGAGAGAGCGAAAGGCGGAGCGACGCCCGATGGCTTACACCTATGGCCGCACCGTGACGCACTGCCCCTACTGCGGGGCCGGGTACGCCGCCGTCGCGGGCTGGCCCAGGGACTGCCCGCGCTGCGGCGAGACGCTGTGGGCCAACCCGCTGCCGGTGGCCGTCGCCCTGCTGCCGGTGGTGGCGACGGACGGCGACCGGGGGCTGGTGGTGGTGCGCCGGGACATCGAGCCCTGTCGTGGTGAACTGGCTCTGCCCGGCGGCTACATGGAGATCGGCGAGGACTGGCGGGAGGCGGCGGCCCGGGAGTTGTGGGAGGAGACCGGCCTGACCGCGCCGGCGAAGGATGCCACCCTCTTCGACGTGCACAGCACCGAACGGAATCTGAACGTCTTCGCGCTCTTCCCGCCCGTGGACGCCGCCGGGCTGCCGCCGTCCCGACCGACCTCCGAGGCCACCGAGTGGTTGGTTCTCAACCGCCCGGCCCGGTTGGCCTTCCCCACGCACACGGACATCTCCGCCGCCTATCTGGCGACCGCCGCCCGCTGACCCCCGGCCCCCGCCCGCCGCTCGCCACTCTCGGCTCGCGGCCTGCCGCCGCGAGCCTCCGCTCAGACGACGGTGGCGCGCGGGGCGGACCGCCGGGTCTGCCCTGCCACGGCCGGCCGTTCCCCGGTCTCCCAACTACCGAGCGCCATCTCGGCGGTGATGCCGGGCCCGAAGCCCGCGATCTGCCCCCTGGCACCCTGCTCGGCGCCGCCCTCGGCGAAGAGCCGTTCCAGCGCGTCGAAGACCACGCAGCTGGCGATGTTCCCCCGTTCGGTCAGGGTGGCCCGGCTGAAGCGGAACATCTCCGGGTCCACGTCCAGGAAGTGGCACAGGTCGTCCAGGATGCGCGGGCCGCCTGCGTGCACGATGTGGAAGTCGAGCCCGGAGACGTCCCACTGGTGTGCGTCGGCGAGCGTGCGCAGCGCGGGCGCCAGCATCTTCATGGTGGTGGGCACCCGCTTGTCCAGCTGGAAGTGGAAGCCGGTGGCCCGCACCCCGTAGGAGATCCAGTCCTCCGTGTCCGGCACCAGGTGCGAGGCGTTCCGCTCCAGCGACACCCCGCTCCCGCCCCGCCCGCGCACCGCGGCGGCGGCCACGGCGTCGCCGAAGAGGCCGTTGGAGAGCAGCTGGCCCACGCCGAGGTCGGTCGGCTGGTAGCAGAGCGAGCAGAACTCGCAGGCCACGATGAGGGCGTTGGCCTCCGGGTACGCCTGGCAGAAGTCGTGCGCCCTGTTGATCGCCGCGCCGCCCGCCGCGCAGCCGAGCTGGGCGATCGGCAACTGACGGGTTTCCGGCCGAAAACCGAGCGTGTTGATCAACCAGGCGGTCATCGACGGCATCATGAAGCCCGTGCAGGAGACATAGACGATCAGGTCGATGTCCCGAACGGTCAGGTCGGCGTTGTCCAGCGCCTGGTACACGACCTGCGGCACCCGGCGCTTGGCCTCCGCCTCGTAGATCCGGTTGCGCTCCTCGAAGCCCGGATGCCGCAGGGTGTCCTCGATCGGCTGCACCAGATACCGGGTGCGGACCCCGGTGTTCTCGATCAGGCGTAGCGCCAGGCCCAGTTGCGGATGGTCGGCGTGCATGTCGCGCGCCAGCTGGAGGGTCTGCTCCAGGGTGAGAACGTGCTCAGGTACCGCGATCGCTGGTCTGCACAGGACGGCCATGATCCCCTCCCCTTGCCGCCGCCGGGCACGGGGTGCCAGGCGCGGTATCGATGGCTTTCTTGACGGTGTTCGCTTCGGCCGAGCCGGTCACCAAGCGACCGGGAGCTCATACGGATAGCGCCAGATGGACTCGTCGTTCCACCGCACCTCCTCCGGCGGGACGGCGAGCCGCAGTCCGGGGAACCGGGCCAGCAGCGTGCCGATGGCCGCCCGGATCTCCATCACCGCCAGCGGCGCGCCGATGCAGTGGTGGGCCCCCCAGCCGAAGGTCATGTGCGGCGACGGCGGCCGGTCGATGTCCAGCTCGTCCGGGTGCGGGAAGCGGGCCGGGTCGCGGTTGGCCGCCAGATAGGAGACGTGCACCGTGTCGCCGGCGCGCACGGTGACGTCGCCCAGCCGCACGTCCTCCAGCGCGATCCTGGGGATCCCGACGCCCTTGCGGAAGGGGATGTACCGGAACAGCTCCTCCAGCGCGTTCGGCAGCCGGTCCGGCTCCGCGCGGAGCTTGGCCAGTGCCTCGGGCTGGGTGAGCAGGGTGTAGGTGATGTTGCTCAGCTGGTAGGTGCTGGTGTCGTGGCCGGTCATCATCAGGACCATGGCCATCACGGTCAGTTCGTCGTCGCCCAGCCGCTCCTCGCCGTCACGCGCGGTCGCCAGGTGGCTGACCAGGTCTTCGCCCGGCGCGGCCCGGCGGGCCCGGGTCAGCTCGCCGAAGTAGGAACGCAGCTCGGCCTTGGCCTGGACGGCGGCCTCCTTGGTGGCGGGACCCGTGGCCATCATGGCCATCGCCCGCCGGCGCAGCTCGGGACGGTCCTCCTCGGGGATGTCGAGGACCTCGCAGATGGTGGTCATCGGCAGCTGGGAGGAGAGATGCGCGACCAGGTCGGCCGGCGGCCCGTGGTCGGCCATCTCGTCCAGCAGCCGGTCCACGATCCGCTGGGTGGCCGGCCGCATGGCCGCGACCCTGGGCGCGGTGAACGCCTGGGCCACCAGGCGGCGCAGTCGGCTGCTGGTGGGCGGGTCGAGCAGGTTGATCGACTCGGACTGGACGATGGGCGCCGGCGTCATCCGGGGGAAGTTCCGTCCGGCGACGGCGGCCCGGCTGAACCTGCGGTCGGTGGTGACCAGCCGGACGTCCTCGTAGCGGGTGACCAGCCAGGCCGTGCCCTCGCCGTAGGAGAGGGTGACGCGCGCGACCGGCTCCTCGGTCATGAGTTTTCTCAGGGTGGGGTCGAATTCCAGCCCTTCGGAGAAGTCGAACGGGCAGTGGTGGACGGTGTCGGAGGTGGCCAACGGAGGCTCTCCAGTTCGTCGGGATCACGGGGACGAATCGTTCTGTCCCCGCGACGAACCCCGGTCATGTGCCCCGTTCGCGGAATTAACCCGTTAGAGAAGAGATACCGCGATTTTTCTTTACTTAGGGTGGTGCGATCCCGAAAGGTCGCGGGGGGTGCACGGCGCGCGCCCCCGCGCGGGTCATCTCCCCGCGGGCTGGGCCGTCGGCTCTGCCTCGCCCAGGTTGTCCGGCAGCCGGGAGCCCTCGCGCAGCGGGACCAGCTCGGACTGGAGCACCAGCGCCGCGGCCCCGATGGCGGGTGCCGTGGCCGCAGAGTGGGAGAGCCGCACGGTCACCGAGTGGGTGGCCCTGGAGAAGAACGAACGGTCCAACTCCGCCTGAACAACGGGTAGATAGATGGAGCCGGCGATCGCCAGGCTCGGCCCGGTCAGCACCAGCTGCTCCAGGTCCATCACGTTGGCCAGGGTGCGGGCGGCCACCGCCAGATGGCGGGCGGAGCCCTCAAGCAGCAGCTTGGCGCGGGCGTCCCCGCGCAGCGCCGCCCTGGTGACGGCGGCGAAGTCCGCGAGCCAGCGCGGGCGTTCGGGCGAGTCCGTGAGGCCGGCCGTCCGCGCCAGCTCCGCGTCGGCGCGCGCCGCGGCCACCACGGCGCCGGGGCCGGCGAGCGTCTCGGTGCAGCCGCGGGCCCCGCACCAGCACTCGGGGCCGTTGACGTCGAGGCAGATGTGCCCGATCTCCCCGGCGTTGCCGCTGACACCGCGGTAGGTGATGCCGTTGACCACCAGGCCGGCACCGACCCCGGTACCCATGTAGATCGCGGCGAACGTGGAGGTACCGCCCACGTCGCCGGACCAGTGTTCCCCCAGCGCGGCGGCCGTGGCATCGTTGTCCAGCACCACCGGGAGGTGGGTGGCGGTCTCCAGCACTCCGGCCAGTGGGTAGTCTTCCCAGTGCCGCATGGCCGGTGGACTCAGACGCACTCCGCTGATCTGGTTCATGGGGCCGGGAGCAACGAGACCGAGGCCCAGTATCCTGCTCCGGTCGACCCCGGCGCCGTCGATCAGCGCGTCGACCTCCGTCGCCATGCGCTCCATGATGACCGGCGGATCGTCGGTGCCCACCCCAGCCCGGGACATCCGGGCGACCACCGAACCCCCCAGGTTGGTGAGCACGTACGTGATGCCGGCATGGTCCAGATGGACACCCACGGCGAACCGGGAGGACTGGTTGAGCTGGAGCAGCACTCGGCGCTTGCCGCCCGTGGACTCCGCCCGCCCGGACTCCCACACCAGGCCGTCGTCGATCAGGCGCCGGACCACGGTGGAGATGGTGGCGCCGGTGAACCCGGTCGCCTTCACGAGGCCGACCCTGCTGATGGTGCCGGCGGCGCGGATGACGTCGAGCACGGCGGCTCTGCTGCTGGCGTGGGGGGTCGCTCCGGCCGGTCCGTTCACTGCATCCCCATCCTTCGCACCCCGCACGGGAGTTGACCACTTCGTTAGGTGGCGCGCAGGTGACACTGCGCGACTCTTAGTTTATTTGGCTGACGAAGCTTTTGGCCAGTATGGACCGTCAGGCAGGGGACGTGTGGGGACCGATGGCTCATCGTGGGGACGCCGACGCGGAGACGCTCCTCCGAAGTGCGGACACGTCGTTGCCTGTTCGTGTTCTTTGGAGGGTTGACTTTGTTAATTCGGCGGCTTAACAATCACATACCCCTGGGAGACTCCGCCCATGCCCCAATCTCGGGGCAGGCTAAGAGAGGAACAAGAATGTCCTTGCACGCAAGGTGGCGGCGCGCGCGAGCGGCGGCGATCGGGGCGGTAAGCCTCGGCCTGATCGCGACCGGTTGTGGCGGATCGAGTGGGGGGTCGTCCACCGACCCCGACACGTTGATCGCCTACACCGGCCAGGCCGGTGACTGGCAGCGCAACTACAACCCCTACTCGCCGGACGCGATCGGGGGCAAGGGCACCATCTACGAGACGTTGTTCTTCTTCAACGTCGCGCGCCAGGACGAGCCGGCCAGCCGACTCGGCACCGAGTACAGCTGGAACGACGACGGCACCGAGCTGACCATCGACCTCCGCGAGGGCGTCACCTGGTCCGACGGCGAGGCGTTCGACGCCGAGGACGTGGCCTTCACCTTCAACCTGGTCCGGGACACCGCGTCGTTCAACAGCTTCGGCTTCGACGGCGACACCGAGATAGTGAGCCCCACCCAGGTCAAGGTCACCTTCGAGGAGGCGGCCTACATGGACGTGCCGCAGCTCCTCGGCAAGACCTGGATCGTGCCCGAGCACATCTGGTCGGGCATCGAGGACCCGGAGACGGACATCATGGAGGAGCCGGTCGGCACCGGTGCCTTCGTGATGCACGAGTTCAAGCCGCAGGCGTACACCTTCGCCTCCAACCCCGAGTACTGGGACGGCGAGCCGGAGCTGAAGAAGGTCCGCTTCGTGTCGCTCTCCGGCAACCAGGCCGCCGCCGACGCCCTGTCCGCCGGTGAGATCGACTTCTTCACCGGCCCGGTGCCGGACATGGAGAACTTCGAGAAGAACCACGACGGTTACAAGATCATCACGACCCCGATGAACCAGATGGCGTTGGTGACCTGCGCCAACACCGACCTGGGCTGCGAGGGGCCGCAGACCGACCCGGCCGTGCGGCACGCGATCTTCCACGCCATGGACCGCGACACCCTCAACTCCCTCGCCTTCCAGGACACCGCGAGCGAGATCTCTCCCGGATACACCCTGCCCGAACGTGACGCGGCCTACGCCTCCGCGCAGCTGGAGAACCGCACCGCCAGCATGACGGCGGACGTCGCCCAGGCCGAGGAGATCCTGGAGGCCGCCGGCTACACCCGCGGCAGCGACGGCATCTACGCCAAGGACGACGTCAAGCTGGAGATGAGCCTGCGCGTCACCGCCGGCTGGACCGACTACATCACCGCGGTCAACACCATGGCCGAGCAGCTCAACGAGGCCGGCATCAAGGTCAACGTCAACCAGGCCTCGTTCAACGAGACCACCGACGCCCGGAACTCCGGCAACTTCGAGCTGGCCATCGACTCGCTCTACCCGGGTGCCTCCCCCGACCCGTACTACGTCTACTACCAGTTCTTCCACTCCTCCAGCACCGTGGAGGTCGGCGAGAGCACCAACCCGGGGTGGGCGCGCTACTCCAACCCCGAGGTGGACGAGGCCCTTGAGGCGCTCACCCAGATGGACCCCGACGCGGGCCAGGACGCGCGGCAGCCGTACTACGACACCATCCAGGCGCAGATCGAGGAGGACATGCCGTACATCCCGATCATGACCGGTGGTACCACCAGCCAGTTCAACGCGGCGAAGTTCTCCGGCTGGCCGACGGACGTGAACATGTACGCCTTCCCGGCGGTGTGGTCGCACCCCGACCAGTCCGAGATCTTCCGCAACCTGAAGCCCGCCGGTGAGTGACGCTGCTCCATGAGGTACTACGCCCGGAAGTTGGGGTTCTATCTCGTCGCTTTCTGGGCGGCGTTGACTCTGAACTTCTTCATCCCACGAATGATGCCGGGCAACCCGGTCGACGCGCTGCTGGGCAAGCTCCAGCAGCGCGGCGGCCAGGTCGGCCCCGAGGCACGCGAGGCCTACGAGGCCCTGCTTGGCTCCGACACCGGTGAGCCCCTGTGGAACCAGTACTTCACCTATCTGGGGAACCTGGCCAGAGGTGAGCTGGGAGTCGCGACCAGTGCGTTCCCCACGCCGGTCACCGACGTGATCGGGCAGGCCCTGCCCTGGACCATCGGCCTGGTGGGCATCGCCACCCTGCTGTCGTTCGTGCTGGGCGTGGTGCTCGGCGCGGTGGTCGGCTGGAAGCGGGGCACCTGGCTCGACTCCCTGGTTCCGGCCACCACCGTGCTCTCGGCGGTGCCCTACTTCTGGCTGGCGCTGATCTTCGTGCTGGTCTTCTCCACCAACCTCGGCTGGTTCCCGCTCAACCAGGGCTACGACGTGGCGCTGGCGACCGGCTGGAACTGGGAGTTCATCAGCTCGGTGGTCGAGCACGGCACCCTGCCGGCGCTGACCATCGTGGTCTCCTCGGTCGGCGGTTGGCTGCTGGGGATGCGCAACATGATGGTCTCCACGGTCTCCGAGGACTACGTCCTGACCGCCCAGGCCAAGGGGCTGCGGGACCGCAGGATCCTCAGCCGCTACGCGGCGCGGAACGCGGTGCTGCCCTCGGTGGCGGGGTTCGCCATCTCGCTGGGCTTCGTCGTCTCCGGATCGATCATCACCGAACAGGTCTTCTCCTACCCGGGCATCGGTTCGCAGCTGCTGTCGGCCGTGCAGAACAGCGACTACGCCCTGATGCAGGGGATCTTCCTGGTCATCACGCTGGCGGTGCTCGCCGCGAACCTGGTCGTTGACCTCCTGTACGGCGTCATCGACCCCCGTACCCGAGTCGAGAACTGATCAGGAGCGGCATCGTGACCAATCTCAGTCCGCTCCCCGGTGGCGCCGAGGACAGCGCGCCGCCCGTTGGGGGCACGACCGACCCGATCGCCTCGGCACCGCGCCGCGGCAAGAGCGGTCTGCGCGCGCTGCTCCCGAGCTGGTCTCCCAAGCTCGGTATCGGCCTCTTCCTGGTGTTGGGGATCGCGCTCTTCGGGCTGATCGGCCCGCCGTTCTTCTCCAACCCCAACGCGATCGACCCGATCGGCATGACCGAGCCCAGCGGCGAGTACCTGCTGGGCACCACCCAGACCGGCCAGGACGTCCTGGCCCAACTGACGCACTCCACCCGGGGGTCGCTGCAGATCGGCCTGCTGGTCGGCGTGCTGGCCACCGTGCTCTCGGCGATCTTCGGCATCATCGGCGGCTATGTCGGTGGGGCGCTCGACGAGGGCTTCTCGCTGCTGACCAACGTCATGCTGGTGATCCCCGGCCTGCCGCTGGTGATCGTCGTCGCCGGCTTCGTGCCGCCCGAGGACCGCGGCTGGTGGACCGTCGCCCTGGTGCTGGCCGTCACCGGCTGGGCCGCGGCGGCGCGGGTGCTGCGCGCCCAGACGCTCTCGCTGCGCAACCGCGACTACGTGGCGGCGGCGAAGGTCGCGGGCGAACGGCCCTGGCGCATCGTCTCGGTGGAGATCCTGCCGAACCTGCTGCCGCTGCTCGCCTCGCAGTTCGTCTTCGCCGTGATCGCGGCGATCCTCGCCGAGGCCGGCCTCTCCTTCCTCGGCCTGGGCGCGTCCAACAGCCACACGCTGGGCACCATGCTGTACTTCGCCCAGAACGGCTTCGCGCTCCAGTACGAGGCGTGGTGGTGGTTCGTTCCGCCGGGCCTGATCATCGCGCTCTTCGGCTGCGGTCTCGCGCTGATCAACTTCAGCATCGACGAGATCATCAACCCCAAGCTGCGCCAGCCCCGCAAGGTCAAGGCCGTCGGCGACGTCGCCCAGGCCGCCGTGGCCGGGCACGTCGCGGTGACCGAGCCGGCCCCCGCCGAGCGCCGCGAGGACCTGGTCCTCACGGTCGAGGGGCTCAACGTGGTCTACCAGACGGAGCGTCCGGTGCACGCGGTGAAGGACGTCTCCCTCACGCTGCGGCGCGGCGAGATCCTGGGCCTGGCCGGCGAGTCCGGCTGTGGCAAGACCACCCTCGCCTACGCGATCAACCGGCTGCACCGTCCGCCGGCCGAGGTCACCGAGGGCACCGCCGTCTTCCACGACCGCGAGGGCCAGGACATCGACCTGCTGGCGCTGGAGAGGGAGGAGCTGCGGGCATTCCGCTGGTCCAAGCTCTCCATGGTCTTCCAGGGCGCGATGAACTCGCTCAACCCGGTCATCTCCATCCACGAGCAGCTGGACGACGTCCTGCTGACCCACCGTCCCGACATGGGCAAGGCGGAGCGGCGGGAACGCTGCGCCGAGGTGCTCACGCTGGTCGGCGTGGATCCGCAGCGGCTGCACTCCTTCCCGCACGAGCTGTCGGGCGGGATGCGGCAGCGGGTCATGATCGCCATGGCGATGCTGCTGAACCCGCAGGTCATGATCATGGACGAGCCCACCACGGCGCTCGACGTGGTCGTCCAGCGGGGCATCCTGCGGGAGATCATCCGGCTGCGGGACGAGCTGGGCTTCGCGGTCATCTTCATCACCCACGACCTGCCGCTGCTCCTCGAACTCACCGACCGCATCGCCGTGATGCGCGCCGGCGAGATCGTCGAGTACGCGCCGGCCGAGGAGATCTACGCGAACCCGCGGCACGAGTACACCCGCAAGCTGCTGGAGTCCTTCCCGAGCCTGACGGGCGAGCGTGGCTCCTTCATCCGCACCGGCGAGTCGTCGGCGCGGTCCGGGCGGCCGGCGGCCGGCGCGAACGAAAGGGCGCAGTGATGACGACACTCGAAGTCCGCGACCTGGTCAAGGACTACCCGATCCGCAACGGGCTGCGTCGTTCCACGCTGCGCGCGGTCAACCACGTCTCGTTCACCCTCACCCCGGGCCGCACCGTGGCGCTGGTGGGGGAGTCGGGCTCCGGGAAGTCGACGGTGGCCAAGACCATCGCGCGGCTGGAGCGGCCCACGGGCGGCAGCATCGTGGCGACCAAGGACGACGGCGCCCCGGTCCGCGACCGGGAGTACCGCGACCATGTGCAGATGGTCTTCCAGGACCCGTTCGCCTCGCTCAACCCGTTCCACTCCATCGAGCACCACCTGGCCAGGCCGCTGAAGCTGCACGGTCGGGCCAGGGGGGCGGAGGAGGTCCGGCGGGGCGTGGCGCAGCTGCTGGAGCGGGTCAACCTGACCCCGGCCGAGGAGATGGCGCCCCGCAGGCCGCACGAGCTGTCGGGAGGCCAGCGCCAACGAGTCGCCATCGCACGGGCGTTGGCACCGGGCGCGCAGGTGGTGATCGCGGACGAGCCGGTCTCCATGCTGGACGTCTCGATCCGGCTCGGGGTGTTGAACCTGCTGGCCAGGTTGCAGCGCGAGGACAACCTCGCGGTGCTCTACATCACCCACGACCTGGCCACCGCGCGGCACTTCTCCGACGACATCCTGGTGATGTACCGGGGGCGGGTCGTGGAACGCGGTCCCGCCGACGAGGTGATCCTCAACCCGCGCCACTCCTACACCCAGTTGCTGGCGAAGGCGGCGCCCAACCCCGACGAGCGCGGCCGTTCGCTGGCCGACTCGCCGGGTGCGATCACGCGGGAGGACCTGGGGCGCGGCTACGACCACGCCTCGGGCTCCTGGTACGAGTTCGACCGCCCGGTCTCTGTTCCGCTCCAGGGGGCGGGGCCCGAGGTCGCCCGCTCCTGAGGAAGCGGGAAGGTTCCGCGCGTACCGGTCCGGTGGGGCGGCGACAGGCCGTCGCTCCACCGGGCCTTTCGCGATCCCAACCAGGACGCCGCTTCGCCAACGTGACCTGGATCACGGGTAGTTCGAGAAGAGTGGGCGACATGCCCGCCCATAGCGGGGTGTTGGGGGCGCCCGGGGCGGGGTAGGGGTGGGAGTGCTGTTGACTTACTTAATTCGGCGCCATAAGAATCTCGGGGCCTGAGCCCGCCACCACCTGGGAGTAATCACGATGATCCGCCATGCCCTGCACGACGGTTGGCAGTTGACGGCGATCGCAGGTCCCGTTCCTGAGCACGTCGCCGACCGCGTCCTGCCGGCCCAGGTGCCGGGCAGCACCCATCTGGACCTGCTCGCCGCCGGCCTGATCGAGGAGCCCTACCGGGACCGGGTCGAGGAGGACCTGGTCTGGCTCCACCGCGCCGACTGGCGTTACGCCACCACCGTCGAGGCCGCCGCGCCCGCCGACGACGAGCGGGTCGACCTGGTCTTCGATGGCCTGGACACCGTGGCCACCGTCGAGTTCGCCGGCCGCGCCCTGGGCTCGACCGCGAACATGTTCCGTTCCTACCGCTACGACGTGCGCGAGCTGCTGGACGGCTCCCCGGCCGAGCTGTCCGTCACCTTCCGCTCCGCGCTGGCCTTCGCCGAGGAGGCCGAGCAGCGCATGGGCCGCCGCCCGCGCGCCTACCCGCACCCGATGAACGCCGTCCGCAAGATGGCCTGCAGCTTCGGCTGGGACTGGGGCCCCGACCTCCAGACCGCCGGCATCTGGAAGCCCGTGCGCCTGGAGCGCTGGCGCGTCGCGCGCCTCGCCGGCGTGCGCCCCCTGGCCTCCGTCACCGAGGACGGCGCCGGCCGTCTGACGGTCCACGCCGACATCGAGCGCTCCGGCCTCGGCACGGCCGGCGAGCTGACCCTGAGCGCCGCCGTCGGCGGGCGCACCGCGACCGTCACCGTCCCGGCCGACGCGGACACCGCGACCGTCACCGTCGAGGTCCCCGACGCCGAGCTGTGGTGGCCCGTCGGCCACGGCGCCCAGCCGCTCTACGACGCCAAGGTCACGTTGACCTTCGGCGCGACCGAGCTGGACAGCTACGCGCGCCGCGTCGGCTTCCGCACCCTCACCGTGGACACCACCCCGGACGAGCACGGCACCCCGTTCACCTTCGTCGTCAACGGCCGCCGGATCTTCGCCAAGGGCGCCAACTGGATCCCCGACGACCACTTCCTGACCCGGATCACCCGCGAGCGGCTCGCCCGCCGCATCGACCAGGCCGTCGACGCCCACATGAACATGCTCCGCGTCTGGGGCGGGGGGATCTACGAGTCGGACGACTTCTACGAACTCTGCGACGAGCGCGGCGTGCTGGTCTGGCAGGACTTCCTGCTGGCCTGCGCCGCCTACGCCGAGGACGAGGAGCTGTGGGCCGAGTTCGAGGCCGAGGCACGGGAGAACGTCGCCCGCCTCACCCCCCACCCCTCGCTGGCGCTGTGGAACGGCGGCAACGAGAACCTGTGGGCCTTCATGGACTGGGGCTGGCAGCCGGAGCTGGACGGCGCGACCTGGGGCCTGGGCTACTACACCGACCTCTTCCCGCGCGTCGTCGCCGAGCTGGACCCCGACCGCCCCTACGCCGACGGCAGCCCCTACAGCCCGGGCTTCGCCCTCGACGTCGTCCACCCCAACGACGAGGACCACGGCACCCGCCACGAGTGGCAGGTGTGGAACCGCGTCGACTACACCGCCTACCGCGACCACACCCCCCGCTTCTGCTCGGAGTTCGGCTACCAGGGCCCGCCCACCTGGGCCACCCTCACCGACTGGATCACCGAGCGCCCGCTGAGCTCCACCTCGCCCGCCTTCCTGCTCCACCAGAAGGCCAACGACGGCAACGACAAGCTGGAGCGCGGCATGGCGCCCCACCTGCCCGAGACCAGCACCTTCGAGGACTGGCACTGGGCCACCCAGCTCAACCAGTCGCGCGCGGTGGCCTTCGGCGTCGAGCACTTCAGGTCGCACTGGCCGCGCACCACCGGTTCGCTGGTCTGGCAGCTCAACGACTGCTGGCCGGTGACCTCCTGGGCGGCCGTCGACGGCGACGAGCGGCCCAAGCCGCTGTACTACGGGCTGCGCCACGCCTACGCGCCCCGGCTGCTCACCTTCCAGCCCAGGTCGGGGCGGACCGCGCTGGTCGCCGTCAACGACACGGACGCGCCGTGGACGGGTGAACTCCGCCTGGAACGCGTCTCGTTCGACGGCGAGGTGCGTGCGACCGCTACCATCTCCCTCGACGTGGCGGCCCGTGGGGCCGCCGAGTTGGACGTGGCCGACCCGCTGCTGGAGCCGGCCGACGCGCGACGGGAGGTACTGGTGGCGACGGTGGGCGAGACCCGCTCCTTCCATCTGTTCGAGGAGGACCGCGACCTGGCGTACGACCCGGCCGCGCTCGCCGCCGAGGTGACGCGTGTCGCCGACGGCTACCGCGTCGAGGTCACCGCCTCGTCGTTCGCGCGGGATGTCACGCTGCTCGCCGACCGGGTCGCGCCGGACGCCGTCGTCGACGAGGCCCTGGTCAGCCTGCTCGCCGGGGAGCGCCACACCTTCCAGGTGCGCACCACGGCCGAGGTCGACCCCGCCGAGCTGACCGCGCCGCTGGTGCTGCGCTCCGTCAACTCGCTGCACACCGCCCCGCGGGACTGAGATGGGGCGGTCGGAGGCCGTCGGCCTGGTGCTCGCCAGGCCGGCCAGGCTGCTGGGTGTCGAGCCGTTCTTCATGGAGTTCATCGCCGGCATCGAGGAGAGGCTGGCGGAACGCGGCCTGTCCGTGCTGCTCCACGTGGTCGCGACCCAGGACGAGGAGATCGCCACCCACCGCAGGTGGGCCGAGCGGGACCTCGTCGAGGCCGTCATCGTCGTCAACCTGACGGTCGCCGACCGCCGCCCCGACGTCCTCGCCGCTCTCGGGCTCCCCGCCGTCATGGTGGGGGCCTGGGACGGCGACCCGGATGTGCCCGCCGTCGTCACCGACAACACGGGGCCGGTGCGCGAGGCCCTGGGCCGGCTGCTGGAGCTGGGCCACCGGCGCGTCGCGCGGGTCACGGGGCCGAGCGCCCTGGTGCACACCAGGGCCAGGACGGCCGCCCTGGTCGACGGCTGCCGGGCCGCCGGGATAGAGCCGGTGATCGTGGAGGGCGACTACTCGGCCGAGTCGGGCGCCGAGTTGACGGAGCGGCTGCTGCGCCGCGCCGAGCGGCCCACCGCGATCCTCTACGACAACGACGTGATGGCCGTCGCGGGCCTCGGCGCCGCCAAGGCGGCCGGCCTCCGGGTGCCCGAGGAACTGTCCCTGATCGCCTGGGACGACTCCACGATGTGCCGGCTCGCCTCGCCTGCCCTCACCACGATGAGCGTGGACGTCCACCAGTTCGGCGTCTCGGTCGCCGAGTCGGTGGTGGAGCTCATCGACGGCGGCCCGGTCACGCCCCGCTGGTCCCCGGCGCCGCGCTTCGAGGCGCGGGGGACGACGGCTCGGGCGGACGGCTGAGCCCCGGGACAGCCGGTTCCGACGCCCCAACTCGCGGGCGTCGGACCGGATTGTCAGTGGCGGCTGAGAGAGTGGCGCGCATGACGACCACCAGCGCCGACCCGGCCGACCCCCGCACACATCTGCTGCGCTATCTGCGCGAGGCGAGGGAGTCGCTCCTCCTCAAGCTCGACGGACTCTCCGAGTACGACGCCCGCCGCCCCCTCACCCCCACCGGTACCAACGTCCTCGGCCTGGTCAAGCACGCCGCCTTCACCGAGCACGGCTACTTCGGCGTCGTCTTCGACCAGCGGGTCGAGCCGCTCTCCTGGGGCTTCGACTTCGAGGAGGACAACATCGACATGTGGGCCACCCCCGAGCAGTCGCGCGAGGCGCTCGTCACCGACCTGCGCCGGGTGGCCGCCCACACCGACCGGTTCGTCGGGACGGCGCCGCTCACGACCCGTGGCAGGGTCCCCTGGTGGCCGGCCGAGAAGGCCGAGGTCACCGTCCACCAGATCGCCCTCCACCTGGTCGCCGAGCTGCACCGCCACGCCGGACACGCGGACATCGTGCGCGAGCTGGTCGACGGGGAGGTCGGGCTGCGCTCCCGGGGGAACAACCTGCCGGAGCGGGACACCGACTGGTGGGGCGCCTACCGGGAGCGGGTGGAGGAGGCGGCCCGCACGTTCCGCTGAGCGGAGGGCCGGAGGAAGCGGGAGAACCAGCCGGTCAGTCCCGCCGCCCGAGCCGTTCGGCCGTGCGGCGGGCCCGCGCGCCCGTGGTCGCCGCGCCCAGCAGCAGCACCAACGCGCCGCAGCCGCAGATGATCCACCATCCCGCGGTGCGTGACCCGGCGGCCAGCGCGGTGCCCACCACCGCGATGCCCAGCGCCGAGCCGACCTGTCGCCCGGTCGACGCCACCCCCGCGGCGACACCGGCCTGCGTCTTCGGCATCCCGGTCACCGCGGTGTGCGTGATGGGCGCGTTGACAAGACCGAAGCCGATACCGAAGACGACATAGCCGGTGAACAGCACCCACAGCGGGGTCGCGTTCCCCACTCCGGACAGCCACGCCCCGCTGAAGGTGATCGCGATCCCCGCGACCACCAGCGGCACCCGCTCGCCGACCAGCCCGAGCAGCTGCCCCGACAGCGGTGAGAAGACGAGCGTGGTCGCCGCCATCGGCAGCAGATAGAGCCCCGCCTCCCACGGGCTCAGCCCGCGCTGGTCCTGGAGGTAGAGCGTGTTGAGGAAGAGGAAGCCGGCCAGCGCCGCGAAGGAGGCGATGGCGATCGCGAACGCCCCGCTGAACGGCACGCTGCGGAAGAAGTCCAGCTCCAGCAGCGGCTCCCGCCGCCTCGGCTCGTAGCGCAGCAGCCCGACCAGCGCGAGCGCCGCCACCCCGACCCCCGCCAGCAGCAGGGGCGAGGACCAGCCCTCCTTGCCGCCCTCGATGATGCCGAACGTCAACGCGCCGAGCAGCGTGATCACCAGCGCCTGTCCCACCGGGTCCAGCCGTCGCGGGCGGGGCGCGCGGGACTCCGGCACGAAGAGCGTGGTGAGAACGAGGGCGGCCAGCCCGATCGGCAGGTTGAGCCAGAAGATCGCGCGCCAGCCGAAGGAGTGCACCAGGGCGCCCCCCACGATCGGCCCGATCGCCATCGAGATGCCCACCACCCCGCCCCAGGCGCCGATCGCCCGGGCCAACTCCCGCCGGTCGGTGAAGGTGTTGGTGATGATGGACATCGCCACCGGGTTGAGCATCGAACCGCCGACGGCCTGCATCCCGCGGAAGACGATCAGCCACTCCAGCCCCGGCGCCAGCGCGCACAGCAGCGAGCCCGCAGTGAAGACGACCAGCCCGATCCGGAAGACCAGCCGCCGCCCCAGCCGGTCCGCCATCGAACCGGACAGCAGCAGGAAGGACGCCAGCACCACCGTGTAGACGTCCATCGTCCACTGAAGCCCGGAGACATCGGCGTCCAACTCCCGCCCGAGGTCGGGCAGCGCGACGTTGAGCGCGGTCACGTCGAGGCTGACGATCAGCAGGCTCATGCAACAGATGGCGAGGATCAGCAGACGGCGACGGCGGGGGAGGGTCTCGTTCTCAGCCACGATCACTCAGCGTAGCCCCTGTCCGGGGGTCGGGTGAACGGTGCGCCTGGCGGATCCTGGGAATACCCCGGTCGGGGAGTGTGTTGCCGCCACGGAAGCAGCGCTCCTCACACCACTCAGGGAGGGCACCGTGCACCAGACCTCACCCGCCACCCACGTCATCTCCTACCGCGCCGCCGAACAGCTCCTGGACGCCGGCGACCCGCGCGGCGCCGTCAAGCTGCTGGACGGAGTGGTGGAGGCCCACCCGGAGAACACGTCGGCCCGGCTGCTGCGCGCCCGCGCGTTCTTCCTGGGCGCGCAGCTGCGCAGGGCGGAGCGCGAGTTCCTGGTGGTGTTGGAGCGCGAGCCGGACAACGCCTTCGCGCACTTCGCGCTGGCGCGCACGCTCCAGCGCGCGGCGCGCGGCGACGAGGCGCTGCGCCACTTCCGGCTGGCCGCCGCGCTGGACCCCAAGCCCGACTACCTGGCCGCCGCCCGCTTCGGGCAGTACGACTGACGGCGCGACACCGGCCGACGGCGGGGGAACACCCCGCCGTACCACCGTCCGGGGCCCCGCGCGGGGGTCGGGGTCCCGGACGGGCACAATGGCCCGATGCTGATCGGGGAGGCGCGCGCCGCCGCGCGCGAGTGGGTGGCCACGCGCGCCTCGCGGGAACACTGGTTCGCCGGGGCCTACTTCACCGGCTCGACGGTGGGGCTTCCGGACACCGCCGAGGTGCCGCTCGGTTCCGACACCGACGTCATGGTGGTCACCACCGACCCCGAACCCCCGACCAAGCCCGGGAAGTTCATCCACCGGGGCGCGCTGGTCGAGATCAGCCTGGTGGCGTCGGCGGCCCTGGAGAACCCGGAGGCGGTCCTCGGCGACTACCACCTGGCCGGCCCGTTCCGCGCCGACACCCTGATCGCCGACCCCACCGGGCAGTTGGCCCGGCTGCGGGCCACCGTCGCCGAGCGGTTCACCGAACGGGCGTGGGTGCGGCGCCGCTACCGGCACGCGCTGGGTCGCGCCGCGGAGGGGCTCACCCGCTCCGCCGCGCTGCCCGCCGGCCCGACGGCGCCCGACCCCGGCGCCGTGATCGGCTGGCTCTTCCCGACCGGGATCACCACCCACGCGCTGCTCGTCGCGGGGCTGCGCAACCCCACCGTCCGCCTGCGCTATCTCCGGGTGCGCGAACTGCTCGCCGAGCACGGCCTGTCGACCGCCTACCCGCCGCTGCTCGACGCCCTCGGCTGCGCCGAGCTGGACGCCCGGAGCGCCGAGGCCCATCTGGCGCCGCTCACCGACGCGTTCGACGCGGCGTGCGCCGTCTCGGGCACGCCCTTCCCCTTCCGCTCGGACATCAGCCCGGCGGCGCGGCCGATCGCCCTCGACGCCACCCGCGAGCTGATCCGGGCCGGCCGTCAGCGTGAGGTGCTGTTCTGGCTGGTGGCGACGTACGCACGCTGCCAGATGATCCTCGCGGCGGACGCCCCGCCGGAGCGGAGCGAGCGCCACACCCCCGGGTTCGCCGCGCTCCTGGCCGACCTCGGCGTCCCCAGCACGGCCGCCCTCGCGGCCCGCTCCCGGCACACGCTGCGCACGTTCCCCTCCCTGACGGAGACCTGCGAGACCCTGCTGGACGCGCACGCCGGCCCGTGAGGGGGCTGCGGGCCACCGTCGCCGAGCGGTTCACCGAACGGGTCAGCCGTACCCCGCCAGATACCTCCGCGCCGCCGTCGCGATCGCGCCCGCGTCGATGCCGGCGGCGCGCAGCTGCTCGTCCGGGGTCGCCGAGCCCGGCATCGTGTCGACGGCGAGCCGCAGCAGCCGGGGCACCGGCCGGCCGTCGGAGAACGCGTCGAGCACCGCGTCGCCCAGGCCGCCGGCGTGCCGGTGGTCCTCCACGGTGAGCAGGCAGCCCGTCAACTCCGCGGCCTCCCGCAGCGCCGCCGCGTCCACCGGCTTCACCGAGTACAGGTCGACCACGCGCACGGGGACGCCCTCCTCGGCCAGTTCGTCCGCCGCGCGCAGCGCCTCGTGCACGGTCACCCCGGCGGCCACCACGGTCAGCCGGTCCTCGGCCGAGGAGCGCAGCAGCTTGCTGCCGCCCACGGGGAAACGTTCGTCCTCGCCGTAGATCACCGGATCGGCGCCGCGCGAGGTGCGCAGATAGCGCACGCCGCTCTCCTCGGCCATCTCGGCGACCAGTTGGGCCGCCTGGTTGGCGTCGCACGGATAGAGCACCGTCGACTCGTGGAGCGCCCGGAACATCGCCAGGTCCTCAAGACCCATCTGGGAGGGGCCGTCCTCGCCGATCGCCACGCCGGCGTGCGAGCCGGAGACGCAGAGCCCCACGCGGCTCACCGTGGCCATCCGCAGGAAGTCGTGCGCCCGGGTGAGGAACGCGGCGAACGTCGCGGCGAACGGCAGCCAGCCGCGCACCGCCATGCCGACGGCCGTGGCCACCAGCTCCTGCTCGGCGATGTAGCACTCGAAGTAGCGGTCCGGGTGGCGCTTCGCGAAGAACTCCGCGCGGGTCGAGTCGCCCACCTCACCGTCCAACGCCACGACCTCGGGCCTCGCCGCGCCCAGCGCGGCCAGCGCCTCGCCGAACGCGTTCCTGGTCGCGACCTTCTCGCCCACCTCGTAGCGGGGCAGCTCCACCCGCCCGCCGCCGGGCCTCGGCGGCACGGTCGTGGCCTCCGGGCGGCGCACGTCGACCCGCAGGTCGCGCACCCCGCCCAGCTCCTCGACGGCCTCCGCCTCGTCCGGCATCGGCTTGCCGTGCTTGCCCTCCTGGTCGGCGACCGCCGCGACCCCGCGCCCCTTCTGGGTGCGCGCCAGGATCGCGGTGGGCCGGTCGGTGACGCTCGCGGCCTCCCTGTAGGCCGCGTCGATCGCGGCCAGGTCGTGGCCGTCGACCTCGATGGTGTGCCAGTCGAACGCCGCGATCCGCCGGGCGTACGCGTCCAGGTCCCACTCGTGGCGGGTCGGGCCGCGCTGGCCGAGGCGGTTGATGTCGAGGATCGCGGTCAGGCTGGCGAGCCGCTCGTACCCCGCGTGCTCGAACGCCTCCCAGACCGAGCCCTCGGCCAGCTCGCTGTCGCCGGTGAGGACCCACACGCGGGATTCGGCCTCCTGGAGCCGCTGCCCGGCCAGGGCGACCCCGGCGCCGATCGGCAGCCCCTGCCCCAGCGACCCCGTCGCCACGTCCACCCACGGCAGCCGCGGGGTGGGGTGGCCCTCCAGCCGGCTGCCGAGGGTGCGGTAGGTCCCCAGCTCCTCGTCGGTGATCGCGCCGGCCGCCTTGTACGCCGCGTACAGCAGCGGGGAGGCGTGCCCCTTGGAGAGGATCAGCCGGTCGTTGCCCGGGTGGTCGGGCCAGTCGAAGTCGTAGCGCAGATGGCGGGCGAGCAGCACGGCCATCAGGTCGGCCGCCGACATCGAGGAGGTGGGGTGCCCGGAGCCGGCCTTCGAGGTGGCGCGCACCGCGTCCACCCTCAGCTGCTGGCCCAGCTCGGCCAGGTACTGGTCCGCTGACGTCATCTGCGCTGCCTCCCGGGAATCGCCCCTGGTCCTGCGGTCTCCGCCCGAAGCGGCGGCGCCGCCCCCGGCGGGCGGCGGTCCGCACGCGCCCCCGGGTACCCCGGCGCGCGGGCGCGCTAAACGAGCGCCCGCGCGATGCCCCGCGTGCGCTCCGTTCACCCCGGTGCACGGGGCCCGCCGCTGGGGATGTCCCCGGGCGGCCGGTGGCCGCCGTCCGGGACGCCGTCCCGGTACGGCCAGCGCAGCAACGCCCCGAGGCCGCCGGCCGGCAGCCCGTCGCGCGCCACGAACGGGCCCTCCTCGGGGACGGGCCCGGCCACCACGACCACCTCGGCCTCGTGGGCCGCCGCCGAGCGCAGCAGCGCGTCGTCGGCGCGCGCCGGCCGCGGTTCGGGCTCGCCCAGATAGGCCGACTCCGAGCGGCGCGTGGCCAGTTGGTCGGGCTCCGCGCCGACCCACACGTCCCGGTGCAGGTCGGGGCCGTCCAGCCGGACGAGCAGGGTGTCGATCCGGTGCTCGCGGGCCGCGTCGAGCAGGGCGGGGACGCCCTCGACGGCGTCGACCCCGCGCTCGTCGGTGTCGACCCGTCCGGCCAGGAAACGGTCGTACCGCCGCGCGGCCCGCCGTTCACCCAGCGCGGTCCTGGCCTCGGCGACCCGCGCGTCCAGCCGGTCCTCGTCGGCGCCGGGCGCGCGTCCGCCGAACTCGCTCTCGACGGCCGACTCCCGCAACGGCTCCGGGAGTTGCTCGATGACGGAGACGCGTTCCCGGGGCTCGCCCGCGACGACGAGCAGCTCGGCCCCGGCCTCGGACGCGTCGTCCGCCAGGTGCTCGGCGATCAGCCGCGCGTTCTCCTCCCAGGTGTTCTCGACGGCCAGCTGGAAGTGGCGCTCGGACCAGTCGGCCCGTCCGGTGCGGTGGATCGGCCACTCCTGGCCCGCCACTCGTTCCACCGGCCGCGAGCCGCCATGGGTACCCAGGTACCTGATGTCGGCTCCCTCCCGGTCGACGAAGGCCACCAGCGTCGGCGGGCGCCGCTCGCCGTAGTCCAGCATCGGGCCGAGCCGGGGCAGCGGAGCCCAGGCCGTGAGCGGCGGGGAGGGCGGGGGAGAGGTCAGCGGGACGTCGAGGACCACCTCCCCCTCGGTGGCGAAGAGCGCGTGGCCCGCCTCCGCGCGGTCCAGGCCGGCGCAGGCGGCGTGCACCGCCCGGCAGGTCGCCTCGTCGGCGCCCTGCCCGGCGAGCTGGTCGCCCGCCGCGCGGGCCTGGAGCGCGATCTGCTCCTCCGCGTCCGCCGCGACCTGGGAGGTGTTGACGTACGCCGAGGCCCAGGGGCCGGGGCGCTGGAGCAGTGGGCTGAGAAATCCGAGATGCATGATGCCCTCCGTCGGCGGTGCGGGCTCGGTCGGTGCCGCTCAGGCGGCGACCTTGCCGAACTCGCGGAGCATCGCCTCGTCGAAGTGCGGCAGGTCGTCGGGCTTGCGGCTGGTCACCAGCGTGCTGCGGCCGGCGCGGCAGACCTGGACCGGCTCGTCCACCCAGTGGGCGCCGGCGTTGGTCAGGTCGGTCCGCAGGCTCGGCCAGGAGGTCATGGTCCGGTCGGCGACGACATCCGCCTCGATCAGCGTCCACGGGGCGTGGCAGATCGCGGCGACCGGCTTGCCCGCGTCGAAGAAGGAGCGGACGAAGGCCACGGCCTGGCGGTCCACGCGCAGCGCGTCCGGGTTGGCCACGCCGCCCGGCAGCACCAGCGCGTCGAACTCGTCGGGGGAGGTCTCCGCCACCGTGCCGTCCACCGGGAAGGTGTCGGCCTTGTCGAGGTGACGGAATGCCTGCACCTCCCCCCGGCGGGTCGAGATCAGCTGCGGGGTCTCCCCGGTGGCCGCGACCGCCTCCCACGGCTCGGTCAGCTCCACCTGCTCGACACCCTCGTGCGCGGTGAGAAACGCGATACGCATCGTCTGGTCCACCGTTTCCTTCGATCGACGTGTGCGGTCGCCGGTGCGGCGGCCGGCCCCACGCGAGTAACCGGCCGGAGCGCGCGGAAAACACCCGGCGCGCGCCGACGCGTCAATGTGAGCCGCGCGCGTGCCCCCTCGAAGGAGTGGACTCCCCCGCGGAAGGGAGTGTTCCGCCCGTGGGGTCGGTAGCTTCGCCCCGACGTGACGGATGGCTACGGATGGTGACGGATGGGTCGTCCGCGCGGGCCAGCCGCTCCCACCGACCGAACGCTCCGGAGAGCCGATGCCCCAGCCACCCGAGTCGACCGTTCCCACGACAGCCACCGAGCGGGCCGCGCCGACCGCGCGGGTGCCGGCGCCGGGCACCGCGCCCCGCTCGGCGGAGCCGCCGCTGCGGCAGAGCACCGAGATCCAGGGCGACGTGCTCGCCGGCTTCCGCAAGGACCACGTCCATCTGCTGCTGCTCGCGTTCGGCACGCCGGAGGCGGCCAGGGGGTGGCTGGACGGGCTGCGCCACCGGGTCGCCACCACCCGCGAGGTGGCCGACTTCAACCGCCAGTTCAGCCGCGCCAGGCGGGCCCGCTCCGGCGTCGACCCGCAGCGCCAGCGCGCCACCTGGCGCTCGGTCGGGCTCACCCACGCCGGCCTGGAGACGCTGATCGGCGGAGTCCCCTACGCGGACGTGCCCCGGGGCACCACGCGGGAGGCGTTCCTCCAGGGGCCGGCCCGGCGCGCCGCGCTGCTCGGCGACACGGGGGAGAGCGCCCCCGAGCACTGGCTCTTCGGCGCGGACGACCAGTCTCCGGTGCACGCGGTGCTCACCCTCGCCGCCGACGACCCCGAGGACCTGGGGCGCGCGCTGGCGGAGGAGCGCCGGGAGGCCGAGGAGGCCGGGCTGAGCCTCGTCTTCGAGCAGCCGGCCGGCACCCTCGCGGGCAGCCTCCGGGGCCGGGAGCACTTCGGCTTCAAGGACGGCGTCAGCCAGCCCGGCGTGCGGGACTTCGACGAGCCGGACCCGGACGACCCCGATCAGCAGCTGGGCCGGCCCGGCACCCGGATCGTGGCGGCCGGCGAGTTCCTGGTCGGCCACCCCAAGGACCACCGGCTGCCCGACTGGCTGCCCGAGTGGATGCGGGACGGCTCCTTCCAGGTGGTGCGCCGCCTCGCCCAGGACGTTCCCGGCTGGTGGGCCCAGGTGGCCGACGCGGTCGGCGAGTTGCGCGAGCGGGACGCGATTCCGTCGGAGGCCGGCAGCGAGTGGCTGGCCGCCCGGCTGATGGGCCGCTGGCGCTCCGGCGCCCCGCTGACGAAGTACCCGGACGCCGACCCGCACCCCGACCCCGAGACCGACGCCGACAACGACGTCACCTACGGCGATGACCTGCTGGGCCGCGCCGTGCCGCTCTGCTCCCACCTGCGCAAGACCAACCCGCGCGACGGGCTGCTGGCGCGCGTCACCGACCCCGAACCGGTCGCGCTCAAGGGCGCGTTGGACGGCCGCCGGCTGATGCGGCGCGGGGTGCCGTTCGGGGCGCGTTTCGACCCGACCGGCGGCGCGGAGAACGGCCCCGACGCGCCGCGCGGTCTGGTCTTCGTCGCCTACCAGGGCGATCTGGTGGCGCAGTTCGAGTTCGTCCAGCGCTCCTGGGTGGAGGCGGAGAACTTCCCGGAGCGTGATCAGGCGGTGGGCAGGGACGCGGTGATCGGCAGCGGCGGCTCCGCGGCGTTCCCGGTGCGGGGGAGCGAGGAGCAGGTGTCGCTGACGCTGCGCTCGTTCGTGCGGACCGAGGGCACGCTCTACGCGTTCACCCCCTCGCTCACGGCGCTGCGGCTGCTGGCCGCCGGCGAGATCACGGCCGGCGAGCCGCCGGAGGACCGGGAGTTGGCCGCGCCGGTGGTGCTGCGCAGGGGCGAGGTGATCAGCTCGGGCCGGGCCAGGCTGCGCTTCGAGGACGACGCCGACCTGCGGGTGCGCGACGAGCACGAGGAGGTCCTCTGGGAGGCGGGCGAGGCCGGGGGTGAGGCGGGGCGCGCGGAGTTCCTGGAGGACGGGCGGCTGGTCCTGGTGGGTGCGGACGGCGGGGCGCTGTGGTCCACGCCCACCGAGGGGAACCCGGGCGCCGTGCTGGTGGTGGCCGCGGACGGCGAGGCGCGGATCAGGTCGGCCGACGGCGAGGTGCTGTGGCGCACGGGCACGGGCGGCTGAGCCGGCGCCGGGCCCCGGGCGCCGCCCGGGGCCCGGGGCGGTCAGCCCCGCCGCGGCGCCAGCTCGCGCAGCGGCCCCTCCAACTCCCGCTGGTAGAAGTCGAGGAAGGCGTCCGCGTCGGGCCCGGCGTTCATCAGCACCAGCCGGTCGAAGCCGGCGTCGACGAAGGGCTGGGCCACCTCCAGATAGCGGGACACGTCCGAGCCGCAGGCGAAGCTCTCACGGATGTCGCTCTCCCGGACGGTGGTGGTCGCCGCGTCGAAGTTGACCGGGTTGGGCAGTTCGCTCATCACCTTCCAGCCGGTGACCGCCCAGCGGTTGGTGGTCAACGCGGCACGCGCCGCCTCGTGTTCGTCCGCCGCGTAGGAGACCGGCATCTCCACGTAGCGCGGCCCGTCGCCCCCCGCCTCGCGGTAGGCGTTCACCAGCTCGGGCCGCGGCTCGGTGGCGAAGAGCGCCGAGCCGAGCTCCGCGGCGAGCCGCGCCGCGTCCGGGCCGCCGGCCGCGACCGCGAGCGCCGGCGGGGTGGGCGGCAGGTCGAAGATCCTGGCGTCCTCCAGCCGCAGGTGCTCGCCCTCGTAGGAGCGGTACCCGCCCTGCCAGAGGAGGCCGATGATCTCCAGGGCCTCGCGCAGCAGCTGCTGGCGCACCTGCACCGAGTCGGGGAACTCCAGGCCCACGACGTGCTCGTTGAGACGTTCGCCCGAGCCGACGCCGAGGGTGAACCGCCCGTCGGAGAGCAGTGCGAGGGTCGCCGCCGCCTGGGCGATCACCGCCGGGTGGTAGCGCACGGTCGGGCAGGTCACCCCGGTGGCGAGCCCGAGCCGTTCGGTCCTGGCGGCGATGGTGCCGAGCACCGACCAGGCGAAGGGGGAGTGGCCCTGGACGTCGAGCCAGGGGTGGTAGTGGTCGCTGATCTCGGCGAAGTCGAAGCCGGCGCGCTCCGCGAGCACGGCCTGCCGCACCAACTCGTTCGGGCCGAAGGCCTCGGCGGCCAGTTTGTAACCGATCTGCATCGTGCTCCCTGGGCCTGGCGGGTCGGTCCCCCGGACTGGCACGCTGCCAGTCCGGGCGACGGGGCGCGCGTTGACGGGGCCGCCGTCGGTGCGGAGTCCGTCGGATGGCCGACCCGTGGGAGCGGGTGCTGGTTATGTGACCATGACGCGTCCGGGCCTGGTCAGCGAGGGTGAAACGTTTTCCAGGTACACCTCTTGAAGGCATAAGGGGCCTTGAGCGCCTGTCAAAAGAAAAGTGGCGCGACATATTGACGTCATCCCGCCCCCGCGATTAACTCCCACGCAACATCGCCGGAACCGGTTCCGGGACCGGTGTCGGCGCTGCCGCCGAAAGCCCCGCGGCAGCCCCCTGCTCAGCGTGCCGAGGAGCCTCCCCCATGCGTGTCACCATCGCCGATGTCGCCCGCAACGCGGCCGTCAGCAAGACCACGGTCTCGCGCGTGCTCAACGGCAAGGGCGAGGTGGACTCCGGGACGGCGGAACGGGTGCGCACCGTCATCGCCGAGCTGGGCTATGTGCCCTCCGCCCGCGCGGTCGGCCTCGCCCGGGGGAACAGCCGCACGTTGGCCATGCTCGTCCCTTCCCTGACCTGGCCCTGGTCGGCCGAGGTGCTCCAGGGCGTCGCGGACACGCTGGAGGCCGCCGGCTACGGCCTGCTGCTCTTCACCTGCAACCGCGGTGAGGAGTCGATGACCCAGTTCACCAGCCAGGTCTCGGCCCGCGCCTTCGACGGGGTGCTGGTGATCGAGCCGGAGAACACCAGGGGTTCCATCGCCGCCCTCCACCACCAGGGGCTGCCGCTGGTCCTGGTCGACGACCGCGGCCAGGGCGCCGCGTTCCCCTCGGTCTCCACCACCAACCGCGCCGGCGGCGCCTCGGCCGCCCAGCACCTGCTCACCTCCGGGCGCCGCGCACCGCTGGTGGTGACCGGCCCCGCCCACTTCGGCTGCGTGCGGGACCGGCTCGGCGGCTTCGCCGAGGTGCTCACCGAACACGGCGTGGGACAGCCCGCCTCCCGCACCTTCGAGGGCGACTTCACCGTCCGCTGCGGTCAGCGGGTGATCGAGCGCGCGCTCGCCGACGGCCTCGCGTTCGACTCCGTCTTCTGCCACAACGACCTCAGCGCCACCGGCGTGCTGCACGCGCTGCGCGCCGCCGGCCGGCGGGTCCCCGACGACGTGGCCGTCATCGGCTTCGACGACATCCCCATCGCCGCCTACACCGAGCCCTCGCTCACCACCGTCCGCCAGCCCATGCAGGCGATGGGCGAGGCCGCGGCCCGGCGGATGCTCGACCACCTCAGCGGCACCACGGCCCTGCGCCCCGACCCCCTCGTGCTGCCCACCGAACTCGTCATCCGGTCCTCGGCACCCGGCTGACGCCCCCGTTCTCCGCACCGTTCCACCACCCCGTCAAGAGACCACCCTGGGAGCCTTCCGTGAGAGTCCAACCACGAGCCCGCAGAAACCTCGCACTGGCGACCGGAGTCGTACTGTCGCTCTCGCTGCTGGCCGCCTGCTCCGACGCCAACAGCAACCGCGACAACAAGGGCGGCGGCAACGGCGACGGGGTGCTGACCGTCGGGATGCCCAACGGGCCCCAGGCCAACAACAGCAACCCGCTGCTGGAGACCTCGGCCGGCGCCTCGCTCGGCTACCGCGCCATGGTCTACGAGCCGCTGGTGATGACCAACGGCATCGCCCCCGAGGAGGAGGGCAAGCCCTGGCTCGCGGAGGAGTGGTCCTGGAACGAGGAGTACACCGAGCTGGTCCTGACCGTCCGTGAGGGCGCGACCTGGTCCGACGGCGAGACGTTCGACGCCGAGGACGTGGCGTTCACCTTTCAGTTGTTGAAGGATCACGCGGGCCTGAACGCGGGCGCGATCCCGTTCGAGGAGATCACCCAGGACGGCAACCAGGTCACCCTGACCTTCTCGGCCCCTCAGTTCGTCAACCAGGTCAAGATCTACCAGACCTACATCGTTCCCGAACACATATGGTCCGAGGTCGACAACCCGGAGACCTTCGAGAACCAGGACCCCGTGGGCACGGGCCCCTACACCCTCAAGACCTTCACCCCGCAGACGGTCACCCTCACCCGGCGCGACGAGTACTGGCAGGAGCTGCCCGAGGTCGAGGAGCTGCGCTACACGGGCTACAACGACAACAACGCGGCGACCACCGCCCTGGCCAACGGCGAGCTGGAGTGGTCCTACGTCTTCATCCCGAACTTCGAGGACGTCTACCTCTCCCACGACCCGGAGAACCACAACCTCTGGTTCCCCACCGGCCTCGGCATCCACGGACTGTGGATCAACACCGAGCGCGAGCCCTTCGACGACGTGGTGCTGCGTCAGGCGATGAACATGGTCGTCGACCGGCAGGCCATCCACGAGCAGGGCCACGCCGGCGCGTTCCCCGTCGTGGAGAGCCCGACGGGCCTGCCGCTGCCGGCCGGCGACTCCTTCCTGGCGCCCGAGTACCAGGGCGCGACCGTCGAGCGCGACGTCGAGGGCGCCCGCGCCCTGCTGGAGGAGAACGGCTACACCTTCCAGGGCGACACCCTGCGCACGCCCGACGGCGATCCGGTCACCATGACCCTGGTCGACCCGGCCGGCTGGTCGGACTATCTGACCTCGCTGTCGGTGATCTCCGACAATCTGGCGGAGATCGGCATCGACGCGTCCGTCGAGACCGCGACCGTCGACGGCTGGCGCACCTCCGTCGACGCCGGCGGCTTCGACGCCACCCTGCACTGGACCAACGGCGGCGCCACCCCCTACGACGGCTACCAGCACGTGATGGACGACGCGCTGCTCAAGCCGATCGGAGAGGCGTCCCCCGGCGGCAACTTCGGCCGCTTCGCCAGCGAGGACGCCGGTGAGGCCCTGCGCGCCTACGCCGACGCCACGGACGACGCGAGCCGCACCGAGGCCATGGACGAGATCCAGCGCATCTTCGTCGAGGAGGTGCCGATGATCCCGACCGTCGCCTCCCCCGTGGGCGCCGAGTACAGCACGCGCCACTGGGTCGGCTGGCCCTCGGAGGAGGACCCCTACGCTCCGCCGCAGCCCACCCAGCGCAACGCCCTGGAGGTCGTGCTCAACCTGGAGCCCGCCGACGGCTGACGCCCCGGCACCGGAAGGCCACCCAGCCCGCCCGCCCCCGCCGCAACCGACGCCCCGGAAGGCGGGGGCGGGCACCAGCCGACGTACGACAGGAACCCACCGTCATGCCCAAGAGCCCCGATCCCCCCAGCACCACCACCGGCCCGCCGCCGGACGGCGAGGTGGTGCTCGAAGCACGCGCCATCAGCAAGCACTTCGCGGTCCGCCGCACGTTGCGCAACTTCGCCGACCGCAACCGCCCGGTCGTGCACGCGGTGGACGACGTCTCCCTGAAGCTCCGCCGCGGCTCGGTGACCGCGGTGGTGGGCGAGTCCGGCTCGGGCAAGTCCACCATCGCCCGGCTGCTGGCGCAGCTCTACCCGACCACCTCCGGTGAGCTGCTGCTGCACGGCAAGCCCACCAGGGTCGGCCAGGGCCGCGCGTTCCGCGCCTACTGCCGCCAGGTCCAGCTGATCTTCCAGGACCCGTTCGGCTCGCTGAACCCCACGCACACCGTGCGCTACCACCTCACCCGCGCGCTGCGCATCCACGACCGCGCCGGGCGCACCGCCGACGACCTGGAGAAGGCGCTGGCCGCGCTGCTGGAACGGGTCCACCTCACCCCGCCCGAGCGCTATCTCGACTCCTTCCCGCACGAGTTGTCCGGCGGGCAGCGCCAACGCGTCGCCATCGCCCGGGCGATGGCCGCCGACCCGGCCGTGCTGCTGGCCGACGAGCCGGTGTCGATGCTGGACGTCTCCATCCGGCTCGGCATCCTCAACCTGCTGCGCGACCTGAAGGAACGGCTCGACCTCGCCATCCTCTACATCACCCACGACATCGCCTCCGCCCGGTACTTCGCGGACGAGACACTCGTCATGTACGCGGGCCGGATGGTCGAGGGCGGCGACAGCGAGACCGTCACCCAGCGCCCCGCGCACCCCTACACCCAGCTGCTGACCTCCTCCGCGCCCGACCCCGACCGGATCGTCGCCGACGCCAAGGCCAGGGCCGAGGCCGCCACCGACCCGGCCGGCGGCGAGGTCGTCGTCGAGGAGGAGGAGAGCGAGACCGCCGGCGAGCCGCCGAGCCTGATCTCCCCGCCCTCCGGCTGCCGCTTCCACCCGCGCTGCCCCAAGGCGATGGAGCGCTGCGCCAGCGAGGTGCCGCCCCGCTTCGACCTGGCCGACGGCCAGTGGGCGGCCTGCTGGCTCTACGCCGAGGACGCCCCGAAGCAGGCCGCGCCCCAGGAGGCTTCGGCGTGAGGTATCTGATCCAGCGCCTCGGCTTCTACCTCTTCACCGCCTGGGCCGCCATCACCATCAACTTCTTCATCCCCCGGATGATGCCGGGCGACCCGGTGCAGTCCCTGATCACCCGCTACCAGGGCCAGTTGGACAGCAAGGCGATCGACTCGCTGCGCACCCTCTTCGGCCTGGACAACGAGGCGTCCGTCTGGCGGCAGTACCTCGACTACTGGGGCAACCTGCTCGACGGCGACCTGGGGACCTCGTTCACCTACTTCCCCACCGGGGTCTCCGAGATCATCAGCCAGAGCCTCCCGTGGACGCTGGGACTGATGGGCCTGACGACGGTCCTCAGCTTCCTGCTGGGCACCGCGATCGGCGTCTACGCCGGCTGGAAGCGCGGCTCGTGGGTGGACAACATGCTGCCCGTCACCACGTTCCTGTCGGCCATCCCGTACTTCTGGCTCGGGCTCATCGCCATCGCGCTGTTCGCCGTGCAGTGGTCGATCTTCCCGGCCTCCGGCGGCTACGACAACAGCCTGGTGCCGGCCTTCGACTGGCCGTTCATCTCCAGCACCATCTACCACGGCACGCTGCCCGCCCTGACCATCATCGTCAGCGCCATCGCCGGCTGGATCCTGGGGATGCGGAACATGATGGTCTCCGTCTCGGCCGAGGACTACGTGCTGGTCGCCCAGGCCAAGGGGCTGCCCGAGCGGCGCGTGATGTTCTCCTACGCCGCCAGGAACGCGATCCTGCCGAGCATCTCCAACTTCGCGCTCTCGCTGGGCTTCATCGTGGGCGGCACGCTGCTCGTCGAGATGGTCTTCTCCTATCCCGGCATCGGCTACATCCTCTTCCAGGGCGTCGGCGCCAAGGACTACCCGCTGATGCAGGGCGTCTTCCTGATCATCACCCTGGCCGTGTTGGCCGCCAACCTGGTGGCCGACCTCATCTATCTGCTGCTCGACCCCCGAACCCGAAGGGAGGCGTGACGGTCATGGCGCTCCAGGCAACCGAATCGGCCGTCGTCGCCGCGGCCGAGACCGACGCGGCCCCGCGCCGCGACCGGCTGCGCTTCCTGCGCAACGGCAAGACGATCGTCGGCCTGTCCATCCTCGGGGTCTTCGTGCTCCTGGGCATCTTCGGCGAGATGCTGGCCCCCTACGACCCCTCGGCGCGCGGAGAGGAGATCATGGCCTCGCCGTCGTGGGACCACCCCTTCGGCACCACCCAGACCGGGCAGGACATCTTCTCCCAGATCCTGGTGGGCACCAGGGGCGTGCTGGTGGTGGGCTTCGTCGCCGCGATCCTGGCCACGGTGCTGGGCGTGCTCATCGGGGTGACCGCCGGCTATCTCGGCGGCTTCGGCGACGACGCGCTCTCCTCGTTGAGCAACATCTTCCTGGTCATCCCCGGGCTGCCGCTGATCATCATCATCACCAGCTTCCTGCCCGAGACCAACGACCTGACCATAGCGGCCGTGATCGGCCTGACCTCCTGGGCCTGGGGCGCGCGGGTGCTGCGGGCGCAGACGCTCTCGCTGCGCGGGCGCGACTACGTCCAGGCCGCACGCGCCACCGGCGAGTCGACGTGGCGGATCATCGTCTTCGAACTGCTGCCGAACCTGACGCCGGTCATCGCCACCGGCTTCATCGGCACGGTCATCTTCGCGGTGCTCTCCAACATCACCCTCGCCTTCATAGGGATCGCCGACATCTCCGAGTGGAACTGGGGCACGGTCCTGTTCTGGGCGCAGAGCAACCAGGCCCTGGCACAGGACGCCTGGTGGTGGTTCGTCCCCGCCGGGCTGTGTATCGCGCTGCTCGGCACCTCGCTGGCGCTGATCAACTACGGCATCGACGAGTTCATCAACCCCAGGCTGCGCAACGACAAGGCGGACCGCTCCGTGCGGATGCGCGTCGGCTTCACCCCGGTGCTGCGCGACCAGCCGGTGACGGCGGTCGCCCGCGACGCCGCCGCCGCGGTGCCGGCGCAGGCACGGCCGGCCCCGGACGAGACGGTCCCGGACGAGCCGGCCCCGGACGAGTCGACAAAGGCCGCTCCGGACCGTTCTCCCCGGAAGGACAACCCGGCATGACCAGCACCCCACCCGTCCTGGAGATCTCAGGGCTGAACGTCAACTACGGGCTGGGCGCGAAGGCCGTGCACGCGGTGCGCGACATCAACCTCACCCTGCACCGCGGCGAGGTGCTCGGCCTGGCCGGCGAGTCCGGCTCCGGCAAGTCGACGCTGGCCTACGCCGTCACCCGGCTGCTCTCCCCACCCGGCGTGATCACCGGGGGAGAGGTCACCTACCACCCGCGCGAGGGTGCCTCCCTCGACATCCTGGACCTGGAGCCCGAGCAGCTGCGGGCGTTCCGCTGGTCCGAGATCTCGCTGGTCTTCCAGGGCGCGATGAACTCGCTCAACCCGGTGCACACCGTCCGCTCCCAGCTCACCGACGTGCTCAGGGCACACCGCCCCGACATGACGGCGGCCGAACGCCAGGAGCGCGCGGCCTCGTTGCTCTCCCTGGTCGGCATCTCGGCCGACCGGCTCGGCAGCTACCCGCACCAGCTGTCGGGCGGGATGCGGCAGCGCGTGATGATCGCCATGGCGCTCGCCCTGGACCCCGAGATCGTCATCCTCGACGAGCCCACCACCGCGCTGGACGTGGTGATGCAGCGCCAGATCCTCAAGCAGCTGACGCGGCTCCGCAACGAGCTGGACTTCTCCGTGGTCTTCATCACCCACGACATCTCGCTGCTGATCGAGTTCTCCGACCGGATCGCGATCATGTATGGGGGCCGGATCGTGGAGGAGGCGGCGGCCAAGGAGATCTACCAGGCCGCCCACCACCCCTACAGCCACGGCCTGTTGCACTCCTTCCCCGCGCTCCACGGGCCGCGCAGGGAACTCACCGGCATCCCCGGATCGCCCCCCGACCTGACGGCGATGCCTCCGGGCTGCGCTTTCCACCCGCGCTGCCCCAAGGCGTTCGAGCCCTGCGACCAGCGGGTGCCGACGCTGGCACCGGTTCCGCTGGACGAGGGCCGCACCGTCGCCTGCTGGCTGCACGCCGACCACTGAGCTGCACGCCGACCACTGACAGGAGTGACCACGAGCACCATGACGATCCACGCCACCACGACCACACCCCTCGGCGCGCCCCGCGCCTTCCCCGAGCTGGCGGAGAACTTCACCTGGGGCGTCGCCACCTCCGCCTACCAGATCGAGGGCGCCACCGGAGCCGACGGCCGCACCGACTCCATCTGGGACACCTTCTGCCGCGTGCCGGGCGCCGTCGCGGGCGCCGAGAACGGCGACACCGCCTGCGACCACTACCGGCTGATGCCCGAGGACGTGAAGCTGATCGCCGGCCTCGGCGTGGACAGCTACCGCTTCTCGCTGGCCTGGCCCCGCATCCAGCCGGGCGGCAGGGGACCGGTCAACGCCAAGGGCATCGCGTTCTACGACCGGCTGGTCGACACCCTGCTGGAGCACGGCATCACGCCCTGGGCGACCCTCTACCACTGGGATCTGCCCCAGGAGCTGGAGGACGCCGGCGGCTGGCCGGAGCGGGACACCGCCCACCGCTTCGCCGAGTACGCGGAGCTGACCTACCGCGCGCTGGGCGACCGGGTGGTCAACTGGACGACGCTGAACGAACCCTGGTGCTCGGCGATGCTCGGCTACCACGAGGGCGTCCACGCCCCGGGGCGGAAGGACTTCTCCGACGCCCTGCACGCCGCCCACCACCTGCTGCTCGGCCACGGCATGGCCGCCCAGCGGATGCGGGCGGCGGCGGCCGAGGCCGGCGACGAGCTGAACCTGGGCATCGTGCTCAACCTCGGCCACGGCTCCCCGGCCAGCGACAGCGAGCAGGACCGCGAGGCGGCCCGCCGCGCCGACGCCCTGGGCTCCCGGCTCTACCTGGACGCCCTGGTGCACGGCCGCTACCCGGAGGACCTGCTGGCCGAGCTGCCCTCCGCCGGCGTCACCCTGCCGGTGCGCGACGGCGACATGGCCACCATCGCCCAGCCGCTGGACCTGCTCGGCGTCAACTACTACACCAGCCACCAGTTCAGCGGCACCGACGAGCACGGCGCGACCACGGACGAACGGGGCCTGCCGGTCGTGCGCACCGTGCCGTTCGGGCTGCCGCGCACCGCCATGGACTGGGAGATCGTGCCCGCCGGACTCACCAAGCTGCTGCTGCGCCTAGACCGCGAGTACGGGGTGCCGCTGGTGATCACGGAGAACGGCGCCGCCTTCGACGACACCGTCGCGGCGGACGGCGAGGTGCGCGACGAGGACCGCGTCGCCTATCTCGCCGGCCATCTGGCGGCCGTCGCCGAGGCCAGGGCCCAGGGGGCCGACGTGCGCGGCTATTTTTCCTGGTCTCTCTTCGACAATTTCGAATGGGCTTTCGGGTACGACAAGCGGTTCGGCATCGTGCGGGTGGACTACGACACCCAGCGGCGCACCGTCAAGGAGAGCGGCGCCTGGTACCGGGACACCGTGCGGCTCACCCGCGGAGGCTAGTGCCCGACACGGCACCCTGGCCCGACGGGCACCGTGCCCCGTTCCGCGTTCAGCCCCGCCGCTCCGAGCGGTCCTCGCCCCAGAGCGTGTGGAAGTCGCCCTCCCGGTCGACCCGCCGGTAGGTGTGCGCCCCGAAGAAGTCGCGCTGCCCCTGGATCAGCGC